>NZ_JAPCIN010000099.1:0-364 GCF_025910025.1 Priestia sp. JV24 | reverse complement strand
ACGTAAAGAGCGTACAGGACGTAATCCTCAAACAGGTGAAGAAATGACAATTCCAGCAACGAAGGTCCCAGGTTTTAAAGCAGGAAAAGAGTTTAAAGAAGCTGTTAAATAAAGAGTACTTATATAAAGCCTCTGGAAATCCATACTGGAGGCTTTACATAATGTCTATCTTAATCTTATTAAATTTGTAGTTTCTTACCTCGTTTACATAAGCAACACATCTAGGAATCAAGAAAAAACGTATGAATTTCTACGTAAATTAAGACTTACTACCAAATCTACATTCTATCTCTTGCTTGAGAATTTCTGCACCTCTTGGGCTTAACACAACTCCTTTTGCGTATTCACGATTATGTGGACTTAC
>NZ_JAPCIN010000098.1:0-374 GCF_025910025.1 Priestia sp. JV24 | reverse complement strand
GGACACGTTGTGAAGAACCATGTATATGAAAATGGACGACTGCTCCAAACCAATAAGAAATTTTCTGCCTTGAAACAAAAGCAAAAAGAATGGATTACGAATGAACTAAGGCAACGTTATATAAGTGCTATTAATTATCCTTATACTAAATTACGTTCTAAGAAGCGAGACCAAATTTTAGATGAGGTATATGACCTTATTCAGAAAAAAGAAATTTGGATTCCTTATGATGAAGTGGAGAAACACTACTTTAGTAAAATCCCTTCATTTATTCGTAAGAATAAGAAAATAGTGGAAGAAACGATAGCGGGTGGGTCACAAAATGAACAGAGTTTATAGCTGGTATCCTTGAGACTATATAGATAAGGTGGAGC
>NZ_JAPCIN010000097.1:0-375 GCF_025910025.1 Priestia sp. JV24 | reverse complement strand
TGACACGTTGTGAAGAACCATGTATATGAAAATGGAAGACTGCTCCAAACCAATAAGAAATTTTCTGCCTTGAAACAAAAGCAAAAAGAATGGATTACGAATGAGCTAAGGCAACGTTATATAAGTGCTATTAATTATCCTTATACTAAATTAAGTTCCAAGAAGCGAGATCAAATTTTAGATGGGGTATATGACCTTATTCAGAAAAAAGAAATTTGGATTCCTTATGATGAAGTGGAGAAACACTACTTTAGTAAAATCCCTTCATTTATTCGTAATAATAAGAAAATAGTGGAAGAAACGATACCAGTTGGGTCACAAAATGAACAGAGTTTATAGCTGGTATCCTTGAGGCTATATAGATTAAGATGGAGT
>NZ_JAPCIN010000096.1:0-385 GCF_025910025.1 Priestia sp. JV24 | reverse complement strand
ATTAAAATGGTGCCGAGGGCCGGACTTGAACCGGCACGGTAGTCACCTACCGCAGGATTTTAAGTCCTGTGTGTCTGCCAATTCCACCACCCCGGCAGGACTTATATATGTGGAGCGGAAGACGAGGTTCGAACTCGCGACCCCCACCTTGGCAAGGTGGTGTTCTACCACTGAACTACTTCCGCGCATATATGAAATTAATAAAAGATGCGGGTGAAGGGACTTGAACCCCCACGTCGTAAGACACTAGATCCTAAGTCTAGCGCGTCTGCCAATTCCGCCACACCCGCGTGTGAATATAAATGGTGAGCCATGAAGGACTCGAACCTTCGACCCTCTGATTAAAAGTCAGATGCTCTACCAACTGAGCTAATGGCTCGAAAAA
>NZ_JAPCIN010000095.1:0-390 GCF_025910025.1 Priestia sp. JV24 | reverse complement strand
CTGTCTAATATTAAAGTATCTGTAGCAGCAAAGAAATGACTCTTTTTCTAGGGGCTGAAATCTGCATTTTTCGTTTCCTATAAGAAAGAGGAGAGTTTTTATGAAGAACATTTTTATGAAATCAATGATCGTTCTCACATTACTAATGGTCGCATTATATGGGATTAATCAAGGGAAAACATAGGTTAGGGTTAAATGCAAACGGTACGTATGGCGATACATGCGGCTTTTTTTGTACGAATGAACCAGCACTCTACTTGTTTTCTTTTACAATGGCGTATTTTAACCCTTATTATGGAATGAGAGCAAAAACTGAGAAGGCAAACCGTGTGGTCATGTTTCAATCGATTGGTGAGGTTTATGCACATGAAGTTACGGAGGATATCAAGT
>NZ_JAPCIN010000094.1:0-391 GCF_025910025.1 Priestia sp. JV24 | reverse complement strand
AAAGAATACTTTCATGGCAAAACGAAGATTCGTCGAATTCAGGATGACTTTCACAACTACATGAACAAACGTGGCTATGACATTGAGCGTGGCGAGCCGAGTGAGCTGCAGCATAAGAGTGTGCATGAGTTTAAAAAACAAGAACGTGAGAAAGAGCTCAAGCATCTTCAACAACTTGTGGCTCACAAGGAAAAAGAGCTTCAACAGATGGATAATTTAGTGGAGTTGAAAGCAGCACCACCCGTTGAAATACGTAGCGAGAGACGGATTGAAGAGTTATGTAGCCAACCAATTGAAGTAGAGGCGGCCAAGAGTGTCATGGGTTCCAAAGTGAAAGTGGAAGAAGAAGATTTTCATGAGCTGATGAGTCTCACAAAAGAGTTTCAGCAAA
>NZ_JAPCIN010000093.1:0-416 GCF_025910025.1 Priestia sp. JV24 | reverse complement strand
AGATGGTATGCGTGATAGGTAAGTGTTCTCGACAGCATTACCTGTGACGATACTTACTTTTCCCCCACCTCACACCGTACGTGCAAGTTTCCCTGCATACGGCGTTCCATCAAGCTATTTTATTATTATCCTCTGAAGCCATTGAAATGGCTTCTAGTTTACAATATGCCCTTAAAGTATTCAGCTTTTTAAGCTTTTGCTTGTTATGAATAAGGTTAATGTGCTTGTTTATTACTGTTTCAGATGTTGCATGAATAAGTCTATGGATATCTTTATGAACAATTATTAAATTATCGTATTCATCCGTTCCACCTAATTTAATAGGTATTTTGTGATGTGCGTGCACATCTTTAACTTCAAGTTCCATTCCAGTTAGTTCACATTTAAAACTGCACATCGACGCACGAGCTATACGA
>NZ_JAPCIN010000092.1:0-422 GCF_025910025.1 Priestia sp. JV24 | reverse complement strand
TTGCCTAATATTAAAGTATCTGTAGCAGCAAAGAAATGACTCTTTTTCTAGGGGCAGAAATCTGCATTTTTCGTTTCCTATAAGAAAGAGGAGAGTTTTTATGAAGAACATTTTTATGAAATCAATGACCGTTCTCACATTACTAATGGTCGCATTATATGGGGTCAATCAAGGGAAAACGTTGGTTAGGGTTAAATGCAAACGGTACGTATGGCGATACATACGGCTTTTTTTGTGCGAATGAACCAGCACTCTACTTGTTTTCTTTTACAACGGCGTATTTTAACCCTTATTATGGAAGTAGAACAAAAATAAGGAGTGTTTAACCAAGATGAGAGCAAAAAATGAGAAGGCAAACCGTGTGGTCATGTTTCAATCGATTGGTGAGGTTTATGCACATGAAGTTACGGAGGATATCAAAG
>NZ_JAPCIN010000091.1:0-481 GCF_025910025.1 Priestia sp. JV24 | reverse complement strand
CTTTTATTACGCTTCTGAATCCCACCAACATATTGAAAGAACGAAATCTGTTTCATTCTCTCGACATTCTTATCAATCCAATTCAATGCTTTTTCCTTCCAGAGCTTCAATGTCTTATTCTCTTCTCGTAATTCATGAACCTGGTCATTTGCTTTATCAAGATCCTCTTTTGGCACATAATTCTTGATATAACCAAGATTCATCTTTGTTAAGCTCTCATTCACTGCATTTGCCTGTACAAGCTCTTTTTTCGTTTTCTCATGTTTCTGCTTCTCAGTTGTTAAATCGTCGCTGAGAGAGCTTATATGAGCTTCATATTGCGTATCTAGTTCTCTCTTAACCTCATCTTTGAGGTTTTCCTTTTGTTCAGCTGAAAAATCACGCACGAGCTTCTGGCGCATTTGTTTCTTTGCTTTCTCCACTTGGCCGTCTCGATCTGCCACATATACCTCTAACTCTTGCTTTGTCTCACTCAAATCAT
>NZ_JAPCIN010000090.1:0-491 GCF_025910025.1 Priestia sp. JV24 | reverse complement strand
GGAGGATTAGCTCAGCTGGGAGAGCACCTGCCTTACAAGCAGGGGGTCGGCGGTTCGATCCCGTCATCCTCCACCACCGTGCCGGTGTAGCTCAACTGGTAGAGCAACTGACTTGTAATCAGTAGGTTGGGGGTTCAAGTCCTCTTGCCGGCACCATTTATATCGGAGGGGTAGCGAAGTGGCTAAACGCGGCGGACTGTAAATCCGCTCCTTCGGGTTCGGCAGTTCGAATCTGCCCCCCTCCACCATTTTATTGGGCTATCGCCAAGCGGTAAGGCAACGGATTTTGATTCCGTCATGCGTTGGTTCGAATCCAGCTAGCCCAGCCATAGAGAGCCATTAGCTCAGTTGGTAGAGCATCTGACTTTTAATCAGAGGGTCGAAGGTTCGAGTCCTTCATGGCTCATTTTAATAAGCGGAAGTAGTTCAGTGGTAGAACACCACCTTGCCAAGGTGGGGGTCGCGAGTTCGAACCTCGTCTTCCGCTCCAT
>NZ_JAPCIN010000009.1:0-137147 GCF_025910025.1 Priestia sp. JV24 | reverse complement strand
CCGCTCTTAAGCGACTTTATCATCTTATCAAGTTATCAACGTAATGTCAACAACTTTTTAAAATTCTTTTTTTAGCTTCGTTGTTAACGATATGTCTCAACGACGCTTTATAATAATAAAATATATTTTAACTAAAGTCAACGGTTTTTAAAGAAAAAAATTAAAAACTATTATTTATAGATTTGAACAACGACTACTGCAACGTATTATAGTAAATATTATAGACAAAAGCCAGCTGTAACTTTGTCTTCTTTGTTCCTGCGCTTTCACATATTCTTTTTTATTATTCTTTTCTTATAGAAGAAACTAAAAAAGAGCTGTCAATTAGACAGCCCTTTCTTATTTCCCTTTAAAACTAGGTCTTCTTTTCTCAGCAAATGCCTGAAGCGCCTCGAGACGATCTTCTGTCGGAATCGTTAACTCATATGCTTTTCGTTCAATTTGCAAACCAGTCTGCAAATCGGCCTTCATTCCTTCTTTGATAGCAAATTTTGCTTGCTGAAGTGCAATTGGCCCATTTTTCAATAAAAGAGAGATAAAAATATCTATTGTTTCTTCTATTTCATATCCGGGAGCCACCTTCGTTACTAGACCACATTCTTTCGCTTCTGATGCTGAGAGACGCTGAGCTGTTAAAATTAGTTCCATTGCTTTTGCTTCCCCAACTAACCGAGGGAGACGCTGTGTTCCTCCTGCTCCTGGTATAATCGCTAAACTTGTTTCCGTTAAACCCATAAGCGCTTCGGTTGAAGCAATCCGGAAATCACATGCTAAAGCCAGCTCCATTCCTCCTCCAAATGCATATCCATTGATGATTGCTATCGTTGGCTGAGGAAGCTGCTCTATCTTCGAAAACACTTCTCCTATTTTGTAAATATTGCGCTTTACCTCTTGATCAGAGAGAGTTTTACGTTCTTTTAAATCGGCCCCTACACTAAAAGACTTTTCCCCTGCCCCTTTAAACGTCACAACTCGAATATCTTTTTCAATACGAATTCCTTCAATTACTTCTTCCAATTCTTTAAGCATATCGTAATTAAAAGCATTCATCGCTTCCGGACGATTCAGTATCACATGGGCGACGTGTCCCTTCATTTCATAAGAAATAGATGACATCCTTTTACCACCTCCAAATTGGAATCGCTTTCATTTTATCACTCCTGGGATACTTGTTGCTTCAGTGCACGACGTAAAATTTTTCCCGTTGTATTTTTAGGAAGTTCTTTTAAAAATTCAATTTCACTTGGCACTTTATATTTAGCAAGGTGCTCTTTGCAGTAGGCAATAAGCTTCTCTTCCGTTATCTCTTGATTATTGCAAACCACGTAACACTTCACACATTCACCTAAGGAAGGATCAGGGACTCCAATAACAGCCACTTCTACAATATCCCGATGCGCATATAGCACTTCTTCTACTTCGCGAGGATAAACGTTATATCCTCCTACGATAATTAAATCTTTTTTACGGTCAACGATATAAAAATAACCTTCCTTATCCATTCTTGCTAAGTCACCTGTATACAGCCAACCATCTCGGAGAGCATATTCCGTGTCTTCAGGAAGCTTGTAATACCCTTTCATCACGTTAGGGCCTTTGACGATAAGTTCGCCGACTTGTCCTACTTCTACTTCTTCTCCTAGTTCGTTTACCACTTTATTTTCAACATTCATAATAGATGTGCCTATAGAACCGGCTTTTCTCTCTCGATCAATCGGATTGAAACACGTCACAGGAGAAGCCTCAGATAATCCATACCCTTCTGCTACCATTACCCCAAACTTACGTTCAAAATTGGTTAGAAGTGCCACCGGCATTGATGCCCCCCCTGATATACAAAGCCTTACCGTGTGAAAGTGCTCTTTTTTCCCTTTGTCGTGCTGAAGTAAGAAATTATACATTGTGGGAACGCCGGCAAAAATCGTCGCTTGTCGATTTTGAATTAATTCAAATATAGAAGATGGACTGAATTTTGGTTCAATTAATATCGTTCCTCCATTCATTAAAGGCGCATTCAATGAAACAGTTAAACAAAATACGTGAAACATCGGCAAAGCAGCTACGACTCGGTCATTCCCATTTATACTTAAATAATCTGCTACGTCTTGAGCATTTGAATAAATATTCTTATGTGTAAGCATAGCTCCTTTTGGTTTTCCAGTTGTTCCTGACGTATACAGAATGAGGGCCACATCTTCTTCTCTTAACTCCAGAAAATCATATGTAGCTTCCCCTCTGTTTACAACTTGCGAAAACGTGTGAAAATAAGAAGGTATATTTTCCACTGTATCTGTCGTTTCACATAAGATAACGTGTTCCAAAAATGGAGCGTGTCCAATGATTCTCTTTAAAATAGGGAGAAGTAAATCAACCGCAATAACTGCTTTTACATCTCCATCCTGAATCATGTAGCTAATTTCATCCGCTGTGTAAATAGGATTAATCGGTATAACAGTAGCTCCTACTCGAAGAGCACCGTACAATCCAATCACAAAATGAGGCGAGTTGCCGACAATCAAAGCGATATGATCTCCTTTTTTTACACCCAACTGCTTCAGACCATCAGCAAACTTAGATACCGATGCATCAAGATTTGCATAAGATGTTTCCTGGTCCATAAAAACATATGCCGATTTTTGTGGAAATTGCTCAGCTGTTTTATGAAGCTGTGCTGACAAATTCATCTCATAACTTCCTCCTTTTAATAACAAATGAATGAACACCCATTCATTATTAAGACATAATAATGTAAAAATTCTTACTTCTTCTATTCTATTATAATGTTACTGCTGTTCTATTGACAAGACTCATCTGTTTAAAAAGAAAAAAAGCCTGATGTAGCAGACTTTTTTCTTAATAGATTAATTCAACAAACTCTTCTTTTGTAATATTACCAAAATAATGTGGAATATCGATGTCTTCTAAGGCTTGTTCAATAGAAGCTTTTTCATAACGAACACCTGTTAATTTTTCCTGCACTTCCTGGACATCCCCCACTCCAAAGAAATCTCCGTAAATGGTGCAAGCATCGATTTTTCCTTTATTCACTTCTAAACGAACGTCGATTTGTCCCACAGGAAAGCGGTGAGAGTGCTGTAAGTTAAATTTAGGTGATTTTCCATAGTTCCAATCCCATGACTGATAGCGCTCTTTAGAAATTTGATGAATCGTTTCCCAATCTTTTTCCGTTAGTTTATATTCTGTTATATTTTCTTCTCCGTCAAAGATATATCGAAGCAGCATTTCTCTAAACTCTTCCACCGTTACTTTCTGTTCTAAAAATTCGCTGATATTTGCTACTCTATTTCGAATAGACTTAATGCCTTTGGATTCAATTTTATCTTTTTTTACTTTTAACGCTGATACAACGTTTTCAATCTCTGAATCAAAAAGAAGAGTTCCATGGCTGAACATTCTCCCTTTCGTTGAAAACTGAGCATTTCCAGAAATTTTCCGTCCTTCAGCCATTAAATCATTTCGTCCGCTTAGTTCGGCATTAACTCCTAATTTCTTTAACGCTTCCACGACCGGCTCGGTAAATTTTTTAAAATTATGAAAGCTATTTCCATCGTCTTTCGTAATAAAGCTGAAGTTTAAATTTCCTTTATCATGATAAACGGCACCGCCTCCAGACAGACGTCTCACTACATGAATTTGCTGATCTTCAACATATTTTGTATTAATCTCCTCAATGGTGTTCTGGTTTTTTCCAATAATAATAGAAGGTTCATTAATATAAAACAGCAGATATGTCTCATTAATGTCTAGATGCTTGAGCGCATACTCTTCAATTGCTAAGTTAATTCGGGGATCATAATTTTTTTGATTATCAATAAATAACATTCATTTTCCTCCTTGTTATTCCCATACATATCCTGATTCAGCTAACGTAAGCGTACCTCTATAATGAGCAGCGGCTTCCTCTACTAGCTGTTGATGTTCTCCATAGTGCGGAAGGTGAGTAAGCATGAGGTGTTTGACACTTGCTTTTGAAGCAAGTGTACCGGCTTCTGTGCTTGTCATGTGTCCAGCGCCTCTTCCATCTTGATTGGCATAAAAATTACATTCACAAATAAGAAGATCTGCTTCTTCTGAGAAGGAAACAAACTCTTCTAAATAACTAGAGTCCGCTGTGTACACGACAGTTTGATTGCCGGCACTTATTCTCATGGCATAACAAACGACTGGATGTTTCGTTTTCATAAATTCGATGGTAAAAGGCCCAACTTCAAGTTTTTGACTCGGATCATACTCTACCCCTTTAGTAATTCCTTTATGAGTAAGTTTGTTGAAGCTTTCCTGATCATATGTATGTCCGTAAATAGAAAGTTCCTGAACAGCGTTTCCTAGATGAGTCTGAATGAGGCGTGCATATTGAAATACTCCGACATCAGCCACGTGATCATGATGATAATGAGATAAAATCATAGCATCTATTTCTTCTGGCTTTGCATATTTTTGCAGCTGAGCCAATGCACCGCTTCCACAATCAACAAGCAGCTGAAATCCATCGTGCTCCACTAAATAGCTAGAAGTAGCTTCTGAAACCGCAGGATATCCTCCCCAAAAACCAATAACAGTTACTTTCATTTCAATCACCCTTTCGTACTATTTTTATTACGTTCAGTATACCCTACTTTTTTTTGAAAACTAACTGAAAGACACTCGTTTCGGTCATTTTATCGAAATAACTCATTGTTATATAACAAATAACCACTTAGAATAGCAAAATAGGCTAAATTGTTATAAAACATAATTGACATTTTATCATCTGTTATAATACAATGTTAGTAACAAAAACAACGGAGGGGATTTAAAATGTTAGAAAAAATGACTGAATTTTTCAAAAGATTACCCAATAAAAAGTGCGTAGAATGCGGAAACGACATTGAGGAACAGCATGAATGCTACGGAAACAAATGTGATCACTGTCTAGATATCATGAAATAAAAAAAGCTGAAACTGTTATAAAACAGTTTCAGCTTTTTTTATACGGTCAAACTGCGATACTCATTTGGCGTAATGCCTTCTACTTTTTTAAACACTTTTCGAAAGTATTTATCATCATGATATCCAATCATATTCGCAATTTCATAGATTTTTAGTTCTTCATTTAGTAAAAGTGATTTGGCTTTATTCATTCTGACTTTCACCATATAATCTGAAATGTTTTCTTGAAATTCTTGCTTAAACTTTCTCGAAATGTATTCACGGCTTAGATAGAAACGTTCCGATATTTCTTGAAGCTTCACATCTCGATGAAAATTTTGCTGCAAATATTGTTCGATTTCATAAATAACGTCGCGATTGTTTTGCTTGCTATACCTTTTTACTACTTTTAAAAATCGCTTTACTTCACGCTTCTTCCTCTCTACATACTTTGCTAGCTGAAACTGCCCATCTTGGTTATAGAAGAAAGAAAGGACATATTCAGGACCGTTATTTATCGTATAAGGAATGTGATATCTTTTTAACCAATGCTGGCTTAACAGCTGATATTCCTGCTCAAAATGCAGAATTTGCTTTAATGAGAGATAATTTTGCGCTTCAAAAGCTGTGATAATTTCGTTGAATACCGGCAAAAAGGCTTCAAACTTCCCGACTTGCAGCGCTTCTTCAATTTTACTGTTATAGTCCATCATATTTATTAATAAAGCACTTGCTAAAACGTCTTGCTCGCCGTAGACCTTCACTTTATTTTGATCAAGAACATTGCTTAATAAAAGCGAATTTTTCGCATCTTCATAGGATTTCATTAGCTGATCAATAGAAGAAACTTTGCACCCTCTTGCAATCCGACAGCTCACGTCTAACGTACGGCGAATGGCTGTATGTAAAGTCGTCAGTAAAGAGGTTATGCGTTCAAAATCATTCCAAAATATAATGATAATTTCCCACTTATTTGATAAATAACGGAAGGCTACCCCATTTTCTTCTTCCATCAGCATTTCATTGATTACATTTAAAATTGAAAAATAGGCTAAATCCCGGTCACCGCCAAAAGAACGAATGATAGATTCATCTACACGTACAATCCCCACTTCATATTCTCTAGTCAGATGGAAACCAAACTCTTCATAGATTGATTGATTTAGCAAATAATTGTTCATTAACTGCGTCAGTTTTCGATCTCGATAAATCGGCTTCATTTCATTGATTAAACGATAGCTGCTATTATGAACTTTTCTGGACTCTTCTTCTTTCTTCCATTGGGTTACAGCTCGTACAAGCGTATCGTTTAAAATCGAAGGATCCACTGGCTTTAGAATGTAATCCGTGCTTCCAAAATGAATAGCTTTACGCATATAGTGGTAGTCATCATACCCTGTTACCACAATCGTTTTGCTAGAAGGTGAATTCTCTTTAATCCACTCCAACAAAGCAATTCCATCGATATTAGGCATCTTCATATCAGTAAAAATGATTTCCGGTTCATGATCCTCGATAAGCGCAATCGCTTGCTCACCGCTATCAGCTTCTATCACATCTGTAATTTCATGCTCTTCCCACTGTCCAAGCAGCTTTATTCCTTCTCTTACATGCTCTTCATCATCCACGATTAATACTTTCATCACTATCCCTCTTTTCTTCAATTGTTGTTAGCTTTATGACAACGGTAAAATCGTGATTTTCTTGACTGCTAATTTGCATTGAAGCATGATCTCCATAGTAGATGCGAAGTCGTTCATAAATGTTTTGCAACCCAATATGCTCATCTGTTTGATTATACGATTGCTGAAGTCTCGTTTTTAATTGATTCAACTCTTGTTGCCCTATCCCTTTTCCGTTATCAGAAACAGTTAGAATCAGTTCTTCACCGTTCAACTCCGCTGAAATCAACAGCTTTCCGCTTCCTGTACGGGTTTCTAATCCATGCTTAAAAGAATTCTCAACAAGAGGCTGCAAAATCATTTTCGGTATTCGCATAAGCTCTGCTTCTTTTTCGATATTTAACTCATACTCAAACTTTGAACCAAACCGCTGCTTTTGCAGACTTAAGAAAGCTTTTACGTGATCGACTTCTTGCTTTAAGCTAACGATATCCTCTTTCATATTCATGCTGTAACGCATAATGTGGGAAAGTGAGGTTAATAAAGAATATACTTCAACTGCTTTATGCTTAAGAGCAAGAGTTCCAATCGATTGAAATGCGTTGTATAAAAAATGCGGATTAATTTGTGACTGCAGCACTTTTAGCTGCGTTGATTTATTTTCTAATTCCAATCGAAATTTACGTTCAATCAAGTCATTAATTGTTTCTACCATAGAGGTAAAATGCCTTCCTAAAACACCAAATTCATCGTTTCCAAGCGACTTAAACCGCACCTCAAATGATCCTTTTTCCACTTCTTTCATATTGCGAATCAATACGTTAATCGGCTGTGTAAAACGTACTGATATAAAAAGCGTAGCGATAACGAGCATACACAAAAATGGCAGGCCAATTAATACATTCATAAGTGCTGTCTTTCTTGCATCCTCATATAAAACACTGTAAGGAATTCGTTTCACCATGTACAAGTCCTCAAAGGGCTGTTTAAGCTTTTCATACATTAATACGCCTGAGAAGCTTTTATCTTCCCATTCCATACTATGGTCTTTTTGAGAAGTGAGCGCCTTCACCCACGCGTAGTTTTCATTTTTTCCAATAACCTTTGAATCAGAGGAATACAAAACCTTACCTTTATTGTTCATTAAATAAAAATCTTCTGACTCTTCATTATATAGACGCTGCGATATAGATTGAATTTGTGTCATATTAATGTCTAAAGATAGATAAGCTAACAACTTGTCTGATGGAATCTCATCAATCCGCTGATGAAAGCTAATAACTTGATTCGGCAGTGAATCAATTAACGTTGATAAATTATTGTAGCTATAAATTTCATGGGTAGGCTCAATCACAAGAAATTTATGATTTTTATTTAAATAAGAATAGTAAGGCTGAGTGTAAATATCATCATACTTCCCTCTGCTGCTCACTTTCGAATTATAAGCTGTATATGAGTCATGCCCGTTTTCAATGTAAAGATGGAGCTGTTCAATCTCTGGACGAGTATTATATAAATAAAGAAGAGTTCGTGATATTTCCAGTTGATTGGCTCCTAAGTCACTTGATACACCTTCATCTAACACTTTAATAAATGGGTGGTAGCCGTACAGCCTTTTTGTAATATTAGCAATTTCATTTAAGTAATCGCTCAAATCATTGCTTCCATTTTTAATAACTTGATAGTTGGTAGAAATAAATCGGTTCTTAACCGTTTCTTTTGTGTATTGATACGTAAAAATCGTCGAAATTAAAAATGGAATAACCGTTGCGAATAAGAAAAACAAAATTAATTTCTTGCGTATGCTCCAGCCTTTCACAAATAACCTCCTTTGACTAATGTCATACATTATGACTATTATTATACATTAAAAGCGCTTTCAATTAACTATTATTTTTTCATAACTTATGAATCTAACCAGCTATTTTTTCACATCAAAAAGTCCGCGTTTTCCACGCGGACTTCTTGTTTATTTTTTCATTTTTGCCCAAATTGTATCTAATTTCTTCATAAACTCTTCTTCTGTCATTTGCTTACCTGCGTAAGACTGCATTGCTGCGCCGACTTCTTGAACCGTTCCTTCCGGATACTTAAACCAGTTCCAAGATAATGTTTTACCTTCTTCAGAGTATTTTAAGATATCATCAGATAAAGAATCAATTCCTTTTCCATCGATGTTTTTGAACGCTGGAATGAACTTGAACTTTTCAACTAAGAATTTTTGACCCTCTTTAGAAGAAACCATCCAATTTAAGAATTCCTTCGCTGCTTTTTTATCTGCATCTGGGGCATTTTTGTTTACTACCCAGTTATTTGGAACTCCGATTGCTAGTTTATCATTTTTCTTTGCATCGTTGCTGATTGGCATTGGAATAAAGCCCATTTTCATGTCCGGATTAATTTTCGTAATCATATTTACCGTCCAGTTACCTTGTTGCATCATTGCTGTTTCACCAGAAGCAAATTGAGTAACTTGTGTATTGTAGTCTGTCGTTAGTGGATTTTTATTTCCATACTTTAACGTTAAATCGAACAGATTCATAAATTGCTTAAACGTTTCATTGCCTTCAAATTTTGCCTTGCCTTCGTTTAGACCTTTAATAAACGCATCTGGATCGTCTTGCTGTGCCATTGGAATATTAAATAAGTGGTTACCTAGCACCCACCACTCGCCGTATCCATTAGAAAATGGCGTAATTCCTTTTGCTTTAAGCTTTTTAGAAGCTGCTTCTAATTCTGGCAGCGTTTTAGGTAATTCTTTAATGCCTGCTTTTTCAAATAAATCTTTATTATAAATAAAACCATAACCTTCTAAGTTTAGCGGCTGACCATAAATTTTCCCGTCCATTGTCATCGGTTCTTTGGCGATATCATACAGATTATCTACCCACGGCTGATCAGATAAATCTTCTAATTTATCCTTCCACGTTTGCGCTTCTTGGAACCCTCCATTGTTAAAGATATCAGGTTCATTTCCAGAGGCAAACTGTGCTTTTAATGCTGCACCATAGTCCGCGCCTCCGCCGACTGTTTGGATGTTAAACTTTACGTTTGGATGTTCTTTTGTATATTCATCCGTTAATTCTTTCAGCTGATCTGCAATTTCCACTTTGAACTGGAACATATCAATAACAACTTGATCACCTGAGCCTGTTGATTTACTTGCTTTTGAATCCGTACCTGAGTTTGAACATGCTGTCGCAAATAAAAGTGATGTTGCTAACACGCCAGACATTATTGAAAGCCTTTTCATTTTCATTCGTTTTGCCCCCCTTGATATCTATCTCTCTTTATTTTACCGATTCTAGGACATTTGAACAGGTAACAATATTGAACAACCGAGTGGAAAATATTGAACACTCCCTTCAGCACCCTTCGACAGATCTCTCTTCTTTCGCAAAAATTTCTATAAATTTTTTGTCTGTTTTATTCCACCTAATAACATTTATAGACAAAATTATGTTAATATGTAGAGTGATAGATTCATAAGAAAATTTATGAATTTTTTAACTTGTATAAACAAAGTGAAGGGGTTTACATGAAAACTAAAAAGCGCAAAAAAACACATGTCTCATTTCGAATTAACTGGCTGTTTATTGTGGTTTTCCTGCTTTTTTCTGCACTCATTTTACGATTAGGCTTCGTACAGATCGTGTACGGAGAGAACTATAAACGAGAAGTTGAAAAAACAGAAGATGAAACGGTAGATTCACCGGTTCCTCGCGGAAAGATGCTAGACCGCTATGACCGCGTTATCGTGGATAATAAACCGTTGAACGCTGTCACGTACACGCGTTTGAAAGGCGTCACTCAAGAAGACAAGCTAAAAGTAGCTAAAAAGCTTGCTACTCTTATTGATGTTCCTGTTACAACAGACGTGTTTGGCAAATCGAATAAAAAGAAAGATAAAAATACGATTAAGCTAACAGAACGCGACTTAAAAGATTACTGGATTGCAACTCATCCAAAAGCAGCAGCGAAAAAAATTACCGCAGCGGATAAGCAAAAAGTAAAAGAAGGTCAACTTTCTGAAGACGATTTATACCCTCTTCAGCTAAAGCGCATCACAAAAAACGAACTTTTATCGGTGAAAGATGACCTTGAAGTGATTGCTATTAAAAGTAAGATGGAAGGCGGCTACGCGTTAACCGCTCAAATTATTAAAAGCGGATTAACCGATAAAGAGCTTGCCGTCATTAGTGAGCAGCTGGGTGAATTACCAGGCGTTGATACGACAACTTACTGGGACCGTATGTATACATACGACGGCTTACTTAGCACGCTGCTTGGTAAAATCACATCAGCTGATGAAGGATTGCCAAGCGAAAACTTACAGTACTATTTATCACACGGCTACAGCCGTAACGACCGAGTAGGAAAAAGTTATTTAGAAAAGCAGTACGAAGACGTTCTTCGCGGTCAAAAAGCCCGCGTGCAAAACGTAACGGACCGCTCTGGCAACCTAGTGAGCCAAGAGACCGTTACTGAAGGTCAGCGCGGCAGTGACTTAATTTTAACAATTGATATGGAACTTCAAAAACAAGTCGAAGATATTTTAACAAAAGCTGTGACATCTGGAGCAGCTGGTTCACGATTAATGGACCGAGCGTTTGCTATTATGATGGACCCTCACACGGGAGACATTTTAGCAATGGGTGGAAAACAGCTCGTTACAGATAAAAAGACGGGAGCACGAAAAGTACAAGATTTTGCTCTTGGTAACATGACCACTTCTTATGAAGTAGGTTCGGCTGTAAAAGGAGCTACTGTTCTTGCAGGTCTTGACTCAGGCGCTATTCAGCCCGGAACGGTGTTTTATGATGCACCGATGACATTTGCTGGAGGCACTAAGAAAAAGTCTTCACATAATATGGGAGCTACCGGAATCCAAAAAGCTCTAGAACAATCATCAAACGTGTTCATGTACCGCACGGTTATGAGCATGGCTGGTGAAACGTACCGCCCTGGCGGCAGACTGAACATTCCACCGTCTATCTTTAATAAGCTGCGCTCATACTATAGCCAGTTTGGTCTTGGAATTTCAACGGGCATCGAATTAGAAAACGAATCAACCGGTATTCGCAATACCGTAACAAATGAACCAGGTAAAGCGCTGGATTTTGGTATTGGACAATATGATACGTACACACCGCTTCAGCTTGTTCAATACATTTCAACGATTGCAAACGGTGGATATCGCATGAAGCCACATCTAGTAAAAGAAATTCGTGAGCCTGAGCTTGATAGCGAACTAAAAGGAAGCGTACAAAGCTCTTTTGAGCCGGAAGTATTAAACCGTATTACAATGAGCCAATCGGAAATTGACATTGTTAAGGAAGGCTTCCGCCGCGTAGTCACAAGCTCACATGGTACAGGGCGTTTACTTAACACTGGAAAATATCGTCAGTATAACATTGCTGGTAAATCCGGGACAGCTGAAACCTTTAACAAAGGCGTAAGCGTCCGTAACTCTACATTCGTTTCATACGCGCCTTATGATAATCCGGAAGTAGCAGTAGCAGTTGTCATCCCTTCTGCTTATGTAGCAGGTACATCTAATACGTTAAGTAAAACTATTACAGGCGATTCTATTAAAGCTTACTTCGATCTTAAAAAAGAAGGCGAAAAAGAAGTAGAGCAAAAAGAAGAAGATGCAAAAACAGGAAATACAGAATTAAACGGTGTAAAAAAAGATGATAATGAACAATAAAAAAGGTCTCGTCATGAGACCTTTTTTGTTTTTTCTATAAAAAAAGCCCATCTCACTGAGACAGACCGCGTAAAAAGTATAGTTCAATTAATTCAGCAATTTTTTCTTCTGAAAGCGGCTCATGCCGTTTTTCCCAATCGTAGACGAGTGCAATGTACATTTTAAATAGTAAAAAAGCTGTAAGCTCCGGGTTGCACGGTTTGATTTCTTTTTTAGAAATCGCAATTTCGATTTTGTTTTTTATATAAGTCAAAATCTCTTCTTCTACTCGCACCAGTACTTCTTGCACTGCTGTAGTGCCTAACTGCTGTTCCTGTACCAGCTTCAGCATGAGCTGATGCTCGGTGCGGAATTCCAAGATTCTAAAAATGGCTGCTTGGGCATTTTCAAAAAAAGGACGGTTGCTATCAATGACAGTTTCAGCTGCATCTGTCATTTCTCGAATCATTCGTGTCACAATTTCATCGAATAACTCTTCTTTGTTTTTAAAAAAAGTATAAATCGTTCCTTTTCCGACATTTGCAAGCTTCGCCACTTGCTCCATAGTCGTTGCTTTATATCCAAACAGCGCAAATGATTTTGACGCTGCATCAACAACTGATTGCTTTCGGTCTATAGCCACGTTATCCTCTTCTTTCTGACCAAATGAATATTCCAGTCAATAAGTACGGTTTTACTATAGCATAAGTTTCTTTTGCTTTTCAACCACAATCTTTTCTCTTAGTATAACCTTTCTCTACAGGTAGTAGACAAAAAAGCGGAGCATTGATTCACCGCTCCACTTCTACAGTTGCTGCACATATTTAACCGCTTTTTTAGCCACATCTTCTCCTTGCTCTACACATTCTGGTATACCCAGACCTTCGTATGAGCTTCCCGCTACATAAAGACCGGCCAGCTCTTTTTCAAGCTGTTCGTTCATCGTATCTAGCATATCGTGATGTCCGACCGTATACTGAGGCATTGACTGCTTCCATCTCGTTACCGCGTAAAATTCAGGCTCAGCAGAAATTGTAATGAGCTTCTTCAAATCCTCCAGGACAATTTTGAAAATTTCATCGTCAGGCTGATCCACCACAGCTTCATCCCCGGTTCGTCCAACTAAACATCTCAGCAGCACTTTTCCTTCCGGAACCGCATGCGGCCACTTTTTATTTAGCCATGTGCACGCCGTAATCGTGTAATCGCTATTTCTTGAAACGGCGATGTTCATTGCATCTAGATTGTCTTGCAGCGCTTCTTGTGCAAAGGCTATCACAACAGTAGCTACTGAAGTGGAAGGCATATGCTTCAACGGTTCGAATATTTTATATTCCGAAAGCATAGACTGAGCAGCTGCATGAGGAGAAGTTACAATAACGCTATCTGCTTTTATTACTTTCCCGCTATTTAACGATAATTCGTATGTGGTATCTTCTTTGTGAATTTTTTCTACTTTTATTCCTTTTGTAATAATATCAGGGTCTATTGCTTTTTCTACCCCATCCACTAGCGATTGCAGACCTTCTTTTAACGTTAAAAAGACGCTATTTTTTTTAAACTCCGAATCCTCACCGTGCTGTGGATGAATTTCTTTTAGCTTTTTCATTCCGACAATTAAGCTTCTGTACTTATGTTCAGCATGCAGAAACTGTGGAAATGTCGATCGTAAACTCAAACGATCAACGTCTCCTGCGTAAATTCCTGATAATAGAGGCTCAATCAAATTTTCAACAACTTCATCACCAAACCGTCTTCTAAAAAATACGCCTAGCGAACGGTCATCCTGATTTTTTGTCTTCGGTATAAAAAAATCAGCTGCTGCGCGCAGCTTGCCAACAGGTGAAAATAACCCTGTTGTGATAAAAGGAGATAACTTGGTTGGTATCCCCATTACAGCACCATCAGGCAGCGCATGCGGTGTATCTTTTACTAGAATATAGGATTTCCCCTTTTCATTTCCGACTAGCTCCCTACCTAACCCTACTTCTTTTGCCAGTTTTGTAGCAGCTAGCTTACGCGCTAAAAATGAATCAGGACCTTTTTCAAATAAATACCCGTCTCGTTTGACCGTTTGAATTTTTCCACCAAGCCGATGCGTCGCTTCTATTAGTTGAAGATCAATTGGCAGCTGATGATCCTTTATTTTTTTTTGCACATAATAGGCAGCTGAAAGACCTGTTATTCCTCCACCGATGATGACAACCTTTTTTCGTCTATCCGTCATGTTATCATCGCCTTTTCTGTAAAATTCAATATAAAGAGAAGCGATTATGGAAATCCATAGCTCGCTTCTTACTTTTCTCTATATTGATTATAAGTTACTTTTCGTCCCTGTTCAATGTACAAAGAATCTATATTGACTTAGCGGGCAATCTGTTTTAACACAACTGTAGCTAACCCATCGATAAATTCAGGCTGTGCATTGGGCATTTCAGGGCGGTAATAATCAGCCCCAATTTCATCTGTCACCACTTTACATTCATAGTCGTTATCATAAAGAACTTCTAAGTGGTCTGCGATAAATCCAACCGGAGTATACACGAACGATGTATAACCTTTTTCTTCATGCAATTCTCTTGTTAAATCTTGGACATCAGGACCTATCCATGGCTCAGGCGTATTTCCAGCACTTTGCCAGCCAATTTCGTAATGTTCAATGCCAGCGGCTTGTGCAATTAAATCCGCTGTTTCTTGAAGCTGATTTGGATATGGATCTCCTGCTGCAATAATTTTTTCTGGCAAGCTATGTGCAGATACAATCAACACGGCTTTTTGGCATTTCTCTTCGTCTATTAAATCAAACGTTTGTTTAACACGTGTAGCCCAGTACTGAATGAACTTTGGCTCACTGTACCAGCTTTCTACTGAATGAATGATTGGTCCTCCTAATTTTTCAGCCGTTTCTTTGGCGCGCCCATTATAGGATTTTACGCTAAACGTTGAAAAGTGAGGTGCAAGCACAATGCTGACCGCTTCTTTAATTCCGTCTTTATGCATTGCTTCTACTGCATCTTCAACAAACGGTTCAATATGCTTTAAGCCAAGATACGCTTTAAATTCAATTTCATCCTGCACTTCATTCAAGCGCTTTTCCAGACTTTCCATTTGCTGTTGCGTAATTTTTGCAAGAGGTGAAATGCCCCCGATTGCTTCGTAGCGGTTTTGTAAATCTTCTAAGGCTTCTGGTGAAGGTTTACGTCCGCGGCGGATATGTGTATAGTAACGTTCAATATCTTCTTCTTTATATGGTGTTCCATATGCCATTACAAGTAATCCCATTACTTTTTTACTCATGTGTTCGACACCTCTTTATTAGATTCAATACTTGTCTTCATTTTGCCATGAATAAAAAGAAAAATTCAAAGTTTAGCGCTCCAAATTATTTGACAATTTATTGTCTATTTGCAGAATATTCATGAATAAAGGTTGTTAAACGTTTTAACGTTTCCGGCTGAACCTGTGGAAAAACGCCGTGCCCCAAGTTAAAGATGTAACCAGGACTGGCCATCCCTTTATCTAAAATTTCTGTTACGCGTTCTTCAATAACTTCCCATGGAGCTAACAAAATAGCAGGATCTAAGTTTCCTTGCAGTGTTTTTGTTAAGCCTAATGCACGTGCTTCATCCAGCTGTGTTCTCCAATCTAATCCCACTACATCCAGCGGCAGATCATGCCATTCTTTTGCCAAATGACTTGCCCCTACTCCAAACATAATGAGCGGTACATTTTTTTCACGTAAAGAGGTGAAAATTCGCTCCATGACAGGTTTTATAAAATAACGATAATCCGCTACGTTTAAAGCACCCACCCATGAATCAAAGATTTGAATGGCTTTTGCCCCAGCGTCAATTTGCGCTTTTACATATGTAATCGTCATATCTGCTAACTTATCCATTAGTGCAAACCATGCTTTAGGTTCGGTATACATAAATGCTTTTGTTTTATTGTAATTTTTTGAAGGTCCTCCTTCAATCATATAGCTTGCCACTGTAAAAGGAGCACCCGCAAAGCCAATTAGAGGTACGTTTAACTGTTCTGTTGTTAACAGCTTAATCGTATCTAATACATAGGGAACATCTTCTTCCGGCGTAATTTCTCCTAGTTTTTCTACATCGCTTAAAGATTGAATTGGATTAGAGATTACGGGACCAATTCCTGACTTGATTTCAACATCTACTCCAATTGAAGGAAGCGGTGACATTATATCTTTATATAAAATAGCTGCATCCACTCCGTACTGTTCAACGGGCAGGCGTGTTACGTATGCCCCAAGCTCCGGCTGATGAGTGATTTCAAATAAAGAGTACTTCTCTTTTAGCTTTCGGTATTCCGGCTGTGAACGCCCTGCTTGGCGCATATACCAAACCGGAACATGATCCGTTTTTTCCCCTCTACAGGCTTTTAAAAAAGTATCGTTAAACGTTCCTTGACTCATAATTTCCACCTTTCTCGATTGTCTTCCATCCGTATTTTCTTCGATTAGACAGACAATAATCAGCAAAGGAACATACTGGTTCCTCTACTGATTAAAGTTTCACGTTATATTCTCTACTTGTCACTATACCCATTTCTTTACGACTTGTATAGCCACCTGCTAAAAATGTCAAAAATTCGCCCTACTCTTCCTTATTTTATTGAAAAAGAGCAGGTGTTACTTCGTTGGATTTTTTTCCTTTTTGTTTTGTTTGGGAATTGTAAGGAACTACATAATAAGTAGGACTGTCGAGCAGATTCACACGCTCTTTCTCAAATGCTCCTTTTCCCTTCACTTTGCCAATTACTTCGGCTTTATCTCCTTTTTTCTCATAAACATAATAAACAGCTCTTTTATCAGGTGAAGGTGTCCACGATAAATTTACCGTTAGCAAACCAAATGGATGGAATGTTAATTCTTGTTTTAAGTCTTTAACTTGCTCTAAGCGTATTGGTTTTGGCAAATCTTTAACGCCTGCTGGCTTTTGAAATGCAGCTTCGTCGTAACCAGCTCTTGTGAGAATGTCTTTAAATAATAGAGTCGGATAAGAACTTCCTTTTGTTAAATAATGCTGATCATTTGTAGAGTCATATCCCATCCACACGCTTCCTACAACGTCTGGCGTATATCCAACGAACCAAGCATCCCTCGTGGCTCCTTTAACATTCGTATACGAAGTAGACCCTGTTTTTCCTGCTAACTCTCCTGTAAACTCTCCATTTTTTGCCGTTCCTTCTTTAACAACTCCTTGAAGCATCTTTGTCATATACCAAGCCGTTTGTTTTGAAAATGCTTTGTGAGTGTCGGGAACAGCTTTTGCAATCACTTTTCCGTCTTGATCTTTTATTTCTTGAATAAAGTACGGTTGGATATTTTCTCCGTTTTCAGCAAATGCCCGGTACGCTCCTGCTAATTGAAGCGGTGTAATTCCTTCCTTTAATCCTCCAAGAGCAATCGCAAGTCCTTTATCTTCTAAAGGAATTCCTAGCTTTGTGAGATACTGCTTACTTGTTTCAACTCCTAGCTGATTCAATGTCCAGACAGCAGCTGCGTTTTTAGAATCTTTTAGGGCATCGTACATCGTTACCTTTTTAGCATATTGGCCGTCTACATTTTTAGGTGTGTATCCCCCGTAGCTTCTCAGCTTGTCTTGCAGTAAGGAATAAGGCTTGAATTGACCTTCTTCTAACGCAGGGCCATATACCGCAATAGGTTTCATCGTAGAACCTGGCTGTCTTTTGACATTTACGCGATTGAGCGATTTTTGTACATAATCTCGTCCTCCCATAACAGATAAAACTCCTCCGCTTTTGTTATCAACTAATACAAAAGCACCTTGGGCACTGTTATCTGTACCTGGAAAATAACGATTTTCTTTCATCAGTTCGTAGGCGGCTTCTTGTACTTTTGTACTCATAGGTACTTTGACCGTATAACCGCCGCGCAGAAGCTCATTGCTCGAAATGCTGTATTTCTTCTCTGCTTCTTGAATAACCATATCGATATAGGTTAAATACGCTGGGTTTTTAGCCTGTTCCTTTACGTTCAACCCCAGCGTTCTTCCTTGCAAACGGACATTTTTTTCAGCTGATAAATAACCTGCTTTTTGCATGGCATTTAACACAACATTTCTACGTTCTATACTTTTTTCTGGATGTAAAATAGGAGAATAAGAATTCGGTGCTTTTGGCAGTGCAGCGAGCAGTGCACCTTCTTCTACCGTTAATTCGGAGACATCTTTATTGAAGTAAAGCTTGGATGCAGCTTGGATTCCATAGGCTCCGTGTCCAAAGTATATTTGGTTCAAATACATTTCAAGCAGTTTTTGCTTACTGTAACGCTGCTCCAAGTTAATGGCCACCACTACTTCTTTTGTTTTTCTAAGCAGCGTTTTATCATTAGATAAAAACACATTTTTAGCCAGCTGCTGTGTTAAAGTACTTCCTCCTTCAACACTTCCTCCAGCCAATATATCTCGGTATAATGCTCGACCAATAGATTTAAAATCGATTCCGTGGTGTTCATAAAAACGAACGTCTTCAATTGAAATAAATGCTTGTTGCACATGCTTTGGAATCTTATCAATTGAAACCAAGTCCCGATTTTTCACATAGAGCTTTGTTAATTCGTCTCCATTTTCGTCCACTAACCTCGTAGCCGAGTCCATGACGATCTTTTTCTCATCAATTACATAGTTTCCAAGAAACAAGATGATAATATATCCGATCAATCCTAATAGAAAAATTCCAACTAAGGCAGCAATTGCGTATAAGCCTTTTTTGTACATCGTGCCACCCCTTTTCTTTCGCTAAACTTTTGATAATATGGAAAACAACTTCATCAATGTTTTACTTTACCATCTTCATTAGAAGTTCACAATTTTTGAATTTTTGTGTGTAAAATTTTATAATTTTAGTATGATTTACAATTGTAAATTGTATGCAATTCCCAATTAGAAAGGAAGTATAATCCATGAAGATCTTTATTACTTACGGAACAGGCCCTTACCTTCAGAAGTTGATCGACGAACATCCGAGTGAACGTTTGTTACTGCTTCACAAAGATGACGATCAATTTGCACTAGTTCATGAAACAGATGGAGATACAATTTTTAAAGAAGGACATGCTTATGAGGTATTAGATGCTTCTGGAGATCTTGCAGATAGCGGATTTGCTGTACTAAATAATATTTCAGTTACAGATGAGGGCCGTCCTTTGTTTGAACAGCGATTTAGCCAACGAGCTCGTTTAATTGAAAATGAAGCAGGCTTCTCAGCTATTCGTGTGCTTCGTCCACTGCAAAATGACACATATATTATCTTTACAGGATGGAAAGATGAAAGTTCATTTAGCGATTGGCAGTCTTCAAAAGCCTATAATGAAGCACACAAAAAACGCGGTACGTCAGAAGGCGTGGATCAGCAGCCATCGATTTTCTCTCGCCCTTCTTATGTGACCTCATACCACGTAGTTAAATAAGTAAACACCCTCCTAGTAGGCGAGTATCACAATAGGCACAAACGGCATATTGTATACTACATCACCTATTGGGAGGAATTTTTATGGGCATAGAGCTTGGAGCTCTTCATTGGATGTATGTCCTTTTTATCGCCTTCATTATCGGCTTTATGATTATGCGGCGAGATACGAGTATCCTTTGTATACTCGGGATTTTTTTGCTTTCCTTAACAGCTACCTCTTCGTTAAGCCACTCCGTCAGCGCTGTTTTTTCCAGCTTCATTTATGCCATTACAGAACTGCTTCCTACCATTTTAATTATTTCAATTATTGTATCTATGAGTAAAGTCTTAATGGCTACAGGAATAAATGAATCGATGATTTCACCTTTTGCTCGCCTCATTAAAACACCTGCTCTTGCCTATTGGGTTATTGGATTAGTTATGATGACCATCTCCTATTTTTTCTGGCCTTCTCCAGCCGTTGCTTTACTTGGAGCCGTGCTTTTACCAGTGGCCATCCGCGTAGGGCTTCCAGCTATAGGCGTAGCTGTAGCGATGAATTTATTCGGCCACGGCGTTGCGCTTTCAGGAGACTTTGTTATTCAAGCTGCTCCTAAGATAACAGCTGACGCAGCAGGTCTTCCAGTTCACGAGGTGGTTCAAGCAAGTGTCCCTCTGGTCATCGTGATGGGAGTTGTTACGACACTCTCTGCTTTTTACTTTTTAAAACAAGATATGAAGCACAATAGAATTCACGTTCAACCGACAATGTTAACAAACAGTTCTTCTGTCCAATCCACACCTCTTTCTTCTTCAATACGCCGGGCTTTAGCCATTATAGTTCCCCTTTTCTTCGCTATAGACGTATGGGCAATGTTCACCCTTCATTTACAGGGAGGAGATGCGACCGCTCTCGTTGGTGGCACAGCCCTATTTATTTTAGTGGTGGTTTCACTTATTGCTCACAAAGGAAAAGGTCTCGAACAAACAACTTCCTACTTAATTGAAGGCTTGCAGTTTGGTTTTAAAGTATTCGGTCCCGTTATTCCCATTGCAGCTTTTTTCTATTTAGGAGATGCTGGATTCACAACAATCATTGGTGACTTTCTTCCGAAAGGATCACATGGACTTGTAAATGACCTAGGCGTTGCGCTTGCTTCCACTGTGCCGTTAACCGCACAGGTCGCCACTGTAACGATAACTGCTCTAGGAGCTATTACCGGATTAGACGGTTCAGGCTTTTCAGGCATTTCACTTGTAGGCTCTGTCTCTCATTTATTTGCATCTGCTTTAGGATCGGGCGCTGCCACCCTAACTGCTTTAGGGCAAATTGCTGCGATTTGGGTTGGTGGAGGCACATTGATTCCATGGGCATTGATTCCAGCTGCTGCGATTTGCGGAGTCAGTCCGTTTGAACTCGCCAGACGTAATTTAAAACCTGTAGCGATTGGATTAGTCGTTACAACAACTGTCGCGATGTTCTTAGTTTAAACAAAAGCCCCCTTCTTTTTATGAAGGGGGCCATATGTATATATTTTTTACATGCCTTTTGGAAACACTTTTTCCGCTGAAGGCTTTACATACGCATAAACAAGCGTATAGAAGAAAATGCCTACAATAAGCCACATAAGCCCTAAGGTGTAGCCAGCTAAGACATCTGTTAAAAAATGTTCTCTTAATAGAATACGGCTCACACCTATTAATAAAACGATTAAAGTAATTGCCAGCTGATACCGCTTGGCTACCTTTTGACTGTTCATATGCTTTGTGAGAAAAAAGATAATCAGACCATAAATAAGAATTCCCATCATTGCATGGCCGCTCGGAAAACTGTAGCCTTTGATGCCTTCAAGAGGACGTCCTCGTTCTACCGCATCTTTAACTGCTTTATTAATAATATCACCGCTTAAAATAAGTAAAAATGCCGATATCATACCGATATAGTCCTTTTTAAAAAATAAAAAAACGAGAAGTACAGCTAAAAGAACCATAATCATCACTTTCGAAGCTAAAAAAGACAAGCCATGAAAAATAGATGATGCTGACTGAAGAACAGTGCTGTCATCTATAGCTGAAACAAGCCAGTGGTCTCCTTGAAAAGAATCTGTCGACACAACAAACAACACTCCTAAAAAAACGAGACCTGCCCCCCCAAACACCCACATCAATTTTTTGTACAGGGATACAGTTTGTGAATCTACCATATCGTTACCTCCTATTATCTCATGAGAAAATTGGCAAAAAACTCATTCTTTATCCCTATTCCTCATCTTATGTATCTATTATGTATATAAAATATTTCATGATTCAATTACTTTTTTCAATAACAACGCTTACATTCTTTTCTTTTTAATAGATAATGATATAATGATTAAAATGTCAAAAAATTCAAAACTTTATTCAACCTATACAGAAAGGATATGGTCACGTGAATTCCAAGCTACATACTTTACTTGAAGAAAAATTTGATGAAATGGTTCAAATCCGCCGATATTTGCATCAGTATCCAGAACCGTCTTTTAAAGAATTTCAAACCGCTGCCTACATTCGATCTTTTTATGATAAAATCGGTATTTCTTACCGAGCAAATGTAGGAGGAAACGGCATTGTAGCAAGCATTCAAGGAGGAAACCCCGGTCCTACTGTAGCTTTGAGAGCCGACTTTGATGCCCTGCCTATTCAAGATGAAAAAGATGTACCATATCAATCAACTGTTCCGGGTGTAATGCATGCATGTGGCCACGATGGTCATACGGCTACTCTTTTAGTCCTTGCTAAAGCGCTTTTTGAAATAAGAGATTCTCTCCCTGGTAAAATCGTCTTCATTCATCAGCACGCTGAAGAGTACGCACCCGGAGGCGCCAAGTCCATGATTGAAGACGGATGCTTAGACGGTGTAGACGCGATATTTGGAACGCATTTATGGTCATTAACTCCAACTGGTGTCGTTCAATATCGAACGGGCCCTATCATGGCTGCTGCTGATCGCTTTGAAATTACGATCAAAGGAGCAGGCGGCCACGGTGCACAGCCTCACAAAACAAAAGATTCAATCGTCATCGCCTCTCAGCTTGTTGTTAATTTACAGCAAATTGTAAGCAGACGTGTAAACCCAATTGATTCAGCGGTTGTGAGCATAGGTTCTTTTGTAGCAGAAAATGCATTTAATATTATTGCTGATTCTGCTCGACTAATTGGAACGGTAAGAACATTTAATGAAGATGTACGAAATGATGTCGAAAAAGAAATCGAACGAATTGTCCAAGGTACATGCTTAACAGCTGATGCTTCTTATGAACTGAGTTATACGCGCGGCTATCCTTCCGTCGTCAACCACCCGGAAGAAACGGCCTTTCTTGCTTCTGCTGCTTCTCAAATCGATGAAGTTCATACAGTCGAAGAAACGGAGCCTCACATGACTGGGGAAGATTTCTCTTATTATTTGCAGCATATTAAAGGAACGTTCTTTTTTACAGGAGCTCAGCCAGAAGGTGTAGATGCTCCGTATCCTCATCATCATCCTAAATTTGATTTTAACGAAAAAGCAATGCTTATCGCAGCTAAAACGCTTGGTACGGCTGCTGTTGAGTATTTAAGAGAACAAGCTCCTTCTAAAAACGTAATAAAAGCTAATTAATCATTCAGCAAGCATTCGTACAGATAAGCAGACGAGTGCTTGTTGTTTTATTTCAGGAACCTTTTCCACACTTAAAACGTAGTATTTATATCGACTGAAATGAGGTGATTTTTTTGAATACGTATGAAGAAAAAGTGTTACAAGAAGCTGAACATTGGAAATTCAGCATGTTGAAACGACCTTCTAAATTTCAACGGACCGCAAAATCTTTACAGCTTAAAATAAATGAAAAAATCCCTGCTAAAGTCCATAAGATTATGACTGAAAGCATAAAAAAAATGGTTGAAACCACGCTTGTTGGATCCGATTTCACCACTAAAAAAAGAGATGTCAGCGGTCTTTCGTTTGAAGAAAAAGAGAAAAGAATTTTGGAACTCATACCTAAGTACAAAAAAACAGCTGCTGTAGAAGGAGCTGGTACTGGTGCAGGCGGTATCCTTTTAGGTGCAGCAGATTTCCCGCTTCTTCTTTCCATAAAAATGAAGTGCTTATTTGACATTGCCGCTACATATGGTTTTGATGTAAAAGAAAAAGAAGAACGCATTTATATGCTGTATATTTTTCATCTTGCCTTTTGCAGCGACGACCATAGAACGAAGCTGCTCGAAGTAGTAGAAAACTGGGAAGAAAAGAAAGAGGAACTTCTTGAGCTTGATTGGAAAGCTTTTCAACAAGAATACCGTGATTACATTGATGTCGTGAAAATGTTTCAACTTATGCCGGGAATTGGAGCTGTTATAGGTGCATATGCTAATTATCAGCTTCTTGACCATCTCACAAAAGTAGCAATGAACGTCTATCGCTTCCGTATATTATCTTCGTCTCCAAAGTAGTCTAAAAACGTAAAAAAGCTCCTTTCGGAGCTTTTTTTTACGTTAATTTTTTATTTACATATGCATGTACAAATAAGTGAATAAATACAGCACCTGCTGTCACAGAAAGCAGTGCAGCAACTATATTAGAAAAAGCCACCGCTATGGCGAGCACAAGAATTTGTACATACAGCGCTTTTTTCCATACATCCAAAAATGCCTTTTTCCGTTCTTTAGCTTCAACTGGATAAAGAGAAAGCCATAAAATCTGTTTGTGCTGCTTCCAAAGCGGGAGTAATTGAAAACCCGTCATGTATATAACAAATAAAACAACCACTATATTGCCGTATTGAAACGGCGCAGCTACAATTAAAAATCCGCCAATGACAGTTAAGCGAACGAGCAAACTTAAATAATCTCCTGATCGTAAAAATGTTCTGGTGTATAAGTAATGGTAAGTGGCACTTTGATGAAATGGAATACGTGCTACTAGCCAATCTAAATATCTACGGCGTTTGATTCGCTCTTTCACCTGAGGAACGTCCGTAAATAAATTAGCTAATCGATAAAAATAGCCCATACGCTTTTCTTCTAAGTCAATTAGCTTTTCCCATTTGATCGGCTTTCTTTTTGTAAGGGAGCGATAATAAATAGCTAGCGCAATCATAATCACCGCTACGACTCCTGTAAACAATACGTATGCATGGGAAAATAAGAAGTACGTAAAAACTGCGTTCAAGAAAAACCTGACGATATAATCTGTCCACTTCGCCCACTTTTCTTCAAACCATACAGCCCACCAAGACATGCCTAAGTTTACAACTTTCAAGATGAGTAATAGCAGAAAAAACACAAAAACGTTTGAGTAAGAATCATGCATTACCTTTACGTGAAGAGGTGCTGCTGCACCAGTTGTAAATAATAAAATATAAAGCTGAATCGTAAAGGTAAACCAAAAAGATTTTTTAAAATAAGGCTGCAGCTTCGTCTCTAAAGGGAGTAAAAAGACTAAATCAGGTCGTTTTAAAAACGTTTGAATTTGACCCATGGTTAAAATCAACCCCATAAGTATCGCAATCACTACAGCCGAAGGAAACGCAGGTGTTAATGTACTCAACCACTGTTGATAATAGTAGGCCAAACCGCCAATCGCAAAAATTAACACTAATTTAATGTGGTCATTTAAGATATATTTTGTATATCTTCTTACATCCACTAAATACTGCTGAAACCGTTGCTTCCATAATGCATCAATCTTACTCATAGCCTTCTTCCTTTGTTAATTCAATATAAATTTCATCAAGAGTAGCATTGCGCATCTGAAATTCTTCTTGAAGGTCTTTAAGCGTTCCTTGCGCTCTTACTTCTCCGTTATGTAGAATAACAAATTTATCGCAGTAGCGTTCCGCGGTCGCCAAAATGTGTGTGGACATTAAAATGCCTGCACCTTGCTTTTTCATATCCGTCATCAAATCAAGTAAAGATTGAATACCCAGCGGATCTAAACCTAAAAAAGGTTCATCAATAATATAAAGAGACGGCTGAACCAAAAAAGCGCACATAATCATAACCTTCTGCTTCATTCCTTTTGAAAAATGCGCAGGGAACCATTTTAACTTCCGGTCTAAACGAAACTCTTTTAAAAGCGGCTGCAGACGGGCTTCATATGTTTGAGGCTCAAGTCCATAAGCCATAGCTGTCATATCTAAATGTTCTTTTAATGTTAATTCATCGTATAGCACAGGAGTTTCTGGAATAAACGTAAACTGACTTCGATAACCTGTCGGATCTTGTTGAAAGGTTTTATTATTAATGGATACACTTCCTTTTTTTGCTTCCATTAATCCAATGATATGTTTAATCGTTGTACTTTTGCCGGCTCCGTTTAACCCGATTAACCCGACTAATTCACCTGCATTTACATCAAACGATACATCTTTTAAGACGGGAGTTTTTGTATATCCCCCTGTAATATTGTTAATTTGCAATAAAGAACCCATCACGATCTCCTTTTATTTGTTCTTTTTTGTCTCCAAGCGCAAGCGCTATTTGCTCTATTGTACCAAATCTTTTTCTTCCTCACATTGTTTTCAATTTTTTTCGGTTAATTTTTCCAGAATATAATCGAAATATCGGGACATTCTATATAGGGAAGAAGGAAAACAAGTTATTGATTACAACTAATCATTACAAAGCTTCTTACATTTGGGATGAGGTGTCTACAGCAGGCATATTTCAGAAAACCTTATTGTAAATCGATGTATGTTTGATTCATAAGGGGATGGTAGTCATGAACGTAGTAAGAATATATATAATGGGTAGACAATAATGTTCATTTATTACTGTGTAGATGAGGTGTTTGTCAAAGACCAAGAACGATTTCGTTCACATTGTATATTTTTTAGCTCAATGCTTAAATGAGGTGTTTGTTAAAGAGAATATACTTTTTCAAGTTACTGTTTCATTAGGCAATGCAATTACGTAAATGAGGTGTTCCTTAAAGATCATATGCTGCATTAAAAGCTATTTTTTCCTTCTTCACATGACGGGATGCATAATCGTTTGCATCCCGTTTTTGTGTATAAAATGCCAGCAGCTATTTCTTGCCTGCTGATTGCATTTCTACTTTGTGGTAAAATAAACATACATGTATACCCATACATTTATATTGGTAACGGAAGGTGAATATAATGAGCACACATGATGAAAACTGTATTTTTTGCAAAATTACTCGCGGTGAAATCCCAGGTGCAAAAGTATTTGAAAATGAACATGTATTAGCTTTTTTAGACATTAGTCAAGTAACAAAAGGGCATACGCTGGTGATTCCAAAAGTACATAAAAAAGACATTCACGAACTAACGCCGGAAATTGCGCGCAATTTGTTTGAAGTAGTTCCTCAAATCGCAAATGCAATTAAAGAAACATACAGCCCAATCGGCTTAAACATCTTAAATAATAATGGTGAAAAAGCTGGTCAATCCGTGTTTCATTATCATATGCACATTATTCCTCGCTATGGGGAAGGCGATGGATTCGGTGCTGTATGGAAAGAGCATACAAGCGAATACACGCCTGAAAAACTTCAAGAAATCGCTGGCAATATTTCTTCTCACCTTTCTTAAAACAAAAAAAGCTTACACATGTAAGCTTTTTTTGTTTTAACTATTCATTTAACACATGTTTAATCAGTTTGTGATATAAAATATCGTGCGGCTTTTCACTTATTATGAACGACTTTCCGCCTTAACTTCTAAATTCATACGTTCTTCAATCAATTTTGTTAATGCTCTTGATCCTTCAGGTACCAAGTGGACACCATCTGATGTAAAGTATTCAGGGTGCTTAGAAGCCTCTGAGTGCCAATCTACGAGCGTGACATGATCAAACTTTTCAGAAGCAGCTTTCAAATTCTTGTTCACGGTGCTTTCCCAGGAACGAGGAACGCGCGTATTCACTAAGTAAACGTCCGCGTGTGAAAAAGCTTTTAACAGTTGTTCCAGTTCTTCATTTGTAAAATAGCCATTTGTTCCTAACTCAATAATCACTGCGCTGTTCGGATTATTAAATGCTTGATAGCTAGGAGTTAGCTGCAGTGCTTCATTGAGCTGCCTTCCTACTTTTCCGTCAATCGTAATACTAAGCGGCATCTCTTTAAGATTAGGAGCAATATCCAGCATGACCGAGTCTCCAATCGCAAGAACATCTCTGTAAGAATTCGGCTGCTGTTTTTCTTTGGCATCAGATTTTTCTTCCCCGGAACTCTTTTCCGCGTTCTCTGCTTTTTTATCAGCCGCTTTGTTCTTGTCTTTGACAGAAGTTGAAGCATTTTCTTTATGATTCGTTTGAATTTTAACCTCTGTCTCTTTCGCTTTCGTTTCATCCTTTTGCTGCGTACTAATAGCAAAGCTTGTCATATCTGCTGTAAACAGCGCCAAAAAGAAAATGAGACTGCCCAACACCGCTTGTCTCGAACGAGAGAGATTACGCCATTTAAAAAGCTCTCTCGGATGGTAGTGCCTGAAATAATAGCGAAAGCCGCGTGTGCGGATAGGCACTTCAATGTAACGGTAAGAAAGTTCAGCAATGATAAATGTAAGGCCTACTTGTAGCAGCGCATGCCAATAGACCGGGCGGCCAATCTCGGATACAGGTGTTGTAAGAACAATAACCGGATAATGCCACAAATAGATGCCATATGATCTAGTACCAAGCCAGCGAAGCGGTTTAAACGACAGAGCTTTTCCTAAAAAACTACTAGGATGACTAATCGTTGCAACCAGTACAGCAGCGTTTAAACAAATCAGCAGCATTCCACCTTGATAAAGAAAAGATGCATGAGTATACTCATCAACGCTCCATACGCAGAGAATAAATACAAAGAAACTCACCATACTTACCGCGTTTAATACTTGCTTGCCTACGGCTGGAAGATTTTTCGATGATAAACGATACATCGGCCAGGCAAATGCAAGTAAACAGCCGATTAAAAGGGCAAATAGCCGAGTGTCGGTTCCATAATAAATGCGGCTAGGATCTCCTCCTGGCTCATATAAAAAAGACATTAGAATAGCTGAGGCCATTACTCCAGCTAAAATGAATAGAGAAAGAATTCCTTTCTTTTTGATAAATTTTAAACCCAATAATAAAACAAGTGGCCACACAATATAAAACTGCTCTTCAATAGCCAGTGACCATAAGTTCTTTAATGGTGACGGTGACCCAAAACTATCAAAATATGAAACTTTATGAAAAATAAACCACCAGTTACTCATATAAAAAATAGACGATAATGCATCGCCTCGTAGCGTTGTTAACAACGGCCGGTTAAATAAAATAACCCAAGCTGCAGTTAATACTACCATCACATACACAGCTGGAAGAAGTCTTCTCGTTCGGCTAATCCAAAAATGCTTCAAATTTTTCAAAGGATTTTCCCAAGATTGCACCAGTAAAATCGAGGTAATTAAATACCCTGATAATACAAAGAAAACATCAACTCCTAAAAACCCTCCAGATGCCCATCCAAATCCTAAGTGATATGCAATGACAGACATAACAGCGAAAGCTCGAAGTCCATCCAAACTATATATATACCTATTTTTCTTTTCCTTTGCACTCATAAAAATGCCTCCAAGCAATATGTACAACAAATTTCTTTCTGAACCAATATTAAGAATATTACGTAATTGTTACATTTTTGTTACAAAAATCATTATATACAATATTATTACTTTCTTCAATATATCACTTACTTAAAATCAAAGAATAAGCAAAAAGAAACAAATTCATTATCTATCTTATTCATAAATTACTAATTTAGTAGTAGTCATATCGATTCTATCTGCGCAGTACTAAAGCCTAACATCTTTCTTTCACCTTACCCGTTTCAGAAATAGAAAAACTTCACACAATTGGTGAAGTTTCTAAGGTGTCTTTAGCATATCTACGTGGGGAAGCCCTTCATCTGAATAAATATCGGAAACAGGTCTAAAACCAAACGATTCATAAAATGTTTGAAGTCTGCTTTGAGCTTGAATTTTAATTGTCTTCTCGTGCAACTCATTCTCTAAAAAATCAATTCCTCTTGCTACTAGTTCTCTTCCGAGACCCGTACCGCGCTGTGCTTGTTTTACAATAATGCGCCCAAGAGAAGCTTCCTGGTAGCTAATTCCTTTTGGTAAAACTCTAAGGTATGCGATAATTTTCTCATTCTCTTTTTTGAACAAGTGATAAGCAAGTTTGTCTTTTCCATCTACTTCTAAGTAAGCACACTTCTGTTCAACAACAAAAATAGCGGTGCGAACCTGTAGAATTTCATAAAGCTCATCGTTTGTCAGCTCTTGAAATGATTTTATGCACCAAGTCATGATCCGCTCACCTTTTCTTATTGTTCTTTTTCAATTAAATTCAGCGTGCGTTCAAGCCAATTGATATAGCTTGTCTCCCGGTCTTGAGCGCGAGATAGCACCAAATAATGACCAAATTGAGGAGACGAAACGGTAATGTGATGATTAACTTGTTCCAAAAGGTCATCCATTCGTTTCTTTAAAAAAGTTAGCTTCACTTTCCTGCTTGATAGCTGATTATCTATTTGTTGCTTTAACTCTTCTATTGACATGGATGAAGCAAAATAAGCTTTTAACATAAATTCATCTTTAGTTGTTTCAGGAATAGGATCAATTGTAGTGAGCCACTTGCTTAACTCGGCTCTTCCTTCTTCCGTTATCGAATACATCTTTTTTTCTAATTTCTTGCCTTGAATCACGGTTTCATAGCGAATAAAACCCTCTTCTGTTAATCGCTTTAACTCGGGATAAATCTGGCTGTGCTTAGCACTCCAAAAATTACCGACCTCTTCTTTAAAAAGTCTGGTAATGTCATACCCGCTGAGCTCCTTCTGATCTAAGAGCCCTAATATGGCATATTTTAATACTCTCATTCTGTTCCTCCACATTATTTCTTCCATCAGTATAGCATATAAACATTTCATTTACATGTTTGCCAAAACATGTTTGCGTATACTTTTATTTATCTTTTTTCTATTATTTTCTCTTTACAGATTAATTTAAATTTTTGAAAAGTTACCTCCACAATCAATGGTTTTCATGATAGTATAATGATATTCTTTCTGACATCAGTCATTAGCCATTTTGTATGATGAGTGTTCGAACTAATTTGAGGAGGAATTAATGTGATTACGTTAAACAGAGCTTATAATTTTAATGCAGGTCCGTCTGCGCTTCCCCTACCTGTCTTACAACTTGCTCAAGAGGAGCTAGTTAATTTTAAAAATACGGGTATGTCTGTGATGGAATTATCACATCGCAGCAAAGAGTTTGAAGATGTATTAACACATGCTAAAGAAACACTCACGGAATTGCTTAACATTCCAGATACACATGAAATTTTATTCCTGCAGGGCGGAGCAAGCCTGCAATTCTCTATGATTCCAATGAACTTTTTAGCTCCCGATCAAGTCGGTGCATATGTCCTAACCGGAGCATGGTCGGAAAAAGCATTAAAAGAAGCAAAGAAACTTGGAAAAACAGCAGTTGTTGCTTCTACTAAAGAAGAAAATTACCGCTCTATTCCATCTCTAGATGATATAAAGCTTCCAAAAGAAGAGATTGGGTACTTGCATATCACGTCCAACAATACCATCTTTGGTACACAATGGGCTGACTATCCGTCTATCGAAGGAGTAGACTTAATTGCCGACATGTCAAGCGACATTCTTTGCCGTCAAATTGATGTATCTAAGTTCTCTCTCATTTATGCTGGTGCTCAGAAAAACCTCGGACCATCTGGTGTCACGGTTGTCATTTTGAAGAAAGAATTACTTAAACGTATTCCTGAAGGTTTACCAACAATGCTGAATTATGAGACACATGTAAAGAGCAACTCTCTTTACAACACTCCTCCAACGTTTGGCATTTACATGCTTTCACTTGTTTTAGATTGGATTAAAGAACAAGGTGGCGTTAAAGCAATTGAAGCCCAAAATCATAAAAAAGCTAAGTTACTCTACACAAGCATGGAACGTTCAAATGGTTTCTATACCCCTCACGCTACAGAGGAAAGCCGATCAATTATGAACGTAACGTTTACTTTACCGACCGATGAGTTAACGGCTGTGTTTTTACAGCAAGCAAAAGAAAAAGGCTTCGTAGGATTAGCTGGACACCGTTCAATCGGCGGATGCCGCGCTTCTATTTACAATGCTGTACCGCTTGAAGCGTGTGAAGCTCTTGCCGCCTTTATGGATGAATTTGCACAAGCAAACGCATAATTGGCAGAATTAACTGATCCTTTTTTCACATAAATATGTTATAATCAGTATGTAAATATATGCAATGGGCATAGACGCACTATTGGTATATTTCGAGCTTAGCTTAGAAGAGGAGAGATGAGAAATGAATACAAAGGTTTTAGTTTCTTTAGCGTTATTAGTCGGAATTGGAGCGGTTCTCCACACGGTGGTACCTCCTATTTTATTTGGAATGAAGCCAGATATGATGTTAACAATGATGTTTTTAGCAATCCTGTTGTTTCCTAGCATAAAAAATGTTGCATTGGTTAGCTTAACCACAGCGGTTATTTCTGCTTTAACAACAAGCTTTCCTGGCGGACAAATTGCAAACTTGATTGATAAACCAATTACAGCATTTGTTTTCTTTGCATTATTTATGCTTGTGAAAAAAGCAACAGGCATTAAAACACCAGTTGCCGCTGCTTTAACAGCTGTTGGCACACTCGTATCAGGAACCGTATTCTTGTCTGCTGCCGCGCTAATCGTCGGCTTACCGGGCGGAAACAGCGTCATGGCGCTTGTTACTGCGGTTGTATTACCTGCAACAGTAGTGAACACAATCGTTATGGTCGTTATTTATCCAATTGTTCAATCCGTTCTAAAACGCACAAGCATCAAAGCAAAATTATCGTAACGTCAAGAGCCTGATTTAATTAAGAATCAGGCTCTTTTTTTACACCAAAAGCTCAGGCCCGCCAAAGCGTGGCGGACCTTTAGATAAAACGGTTCATTCATAGTATGTTGCTGATCTTTTAGAGACAATCTACAGTTCGACTCTTAACTTTTTGTTTAAAAAGAAATGGTACAGAATGCTTTTCACTTAAATTTCATTTGCAGCTCATACAATAGGTATGAAGACTTACTATGTAATAAAGGTTTAAGTTCTCCATCCTAGGTTACATAATAAAGTATAAGCGCCAATAAAAAACTCGCAAAAGCCACTGTCGCACATGTAAGAGACTTTTGTTTCAGCACATGTTTAGGTGGATATGATGCCGTTCTAGTCGTAAGGCTAAACCATTTAAAGGCAGCCAGAAAAAAACTCAGGCTAATTATCAAAAGAATGAATAAAGCTACCCCATGTTGATAACCTCCTTCTTTTGTATAAATTTATGCTATTTTTTTATGATTATGTCAGAAGGAAGTGTTAGCAATTACTTTACTACATAGGAGGAAATAAATAATGAGCAGAATGAAAAAACTAGCAGCTGGAGCAGCAATCGGAAGCACCGTAGCCGCTATTACAACGCTTCTTGTTACTCCATATTCAGGACGAGAACTTAAACAGCGTGTCAGCTCTCGAAAAGACCGAGTTAACGCTTCACAACAAGAGCTCTCAACAAAAATAAAAGCTGTTTCTCAACAAGTACAAATGACCGCCAGAGAAGGAAATACTATAGTGAAAAATATCGCAAGTGACCTTTCTACTACCCTTGGTCAGTTTAAAGAAGAAATTGTCCCTCATAAGGAATCCCTTCAGCATCATTTGAAAGAAATCCAAAATTCTTTGTCAAACCTAGAGGAACATGTACAGACAACTAAAAATCCCAATGAAAAAATTGACAAAAAAGAAGGTTAAAACGCCTTCTTTTTTAATTTTTTAAAATTTTGTAAATTTACATCTTTATAATTTTTTATTTTATTGGCATAATAGAAGATAAATAAAAAAAGAGACTAAGTAGGTGGGAGAAGATGAAAAAGACTAGTGATCAAGATTACAGTTTGAAAGAAGCACTTCTATTTAGCCAACGCATTGCCCAATTAAGTAAAGCCCTTTGGAAAACCGTAGAGAAGGATTGGCAGCAATGGATTAAGCCTTATGACCTTAATATTAACGAGCATCATATTTTATGGATTTCATATCATTTAAACGGGGCTTCCATTTCCGAAATTGCCAAATTTGGAGTTATGCACGTTTCTACTGCATTTAACTTCTCCAAAAAACTAGAAGAACGAGGTTTGCTTGAGTTTTCTAAAAAAGAAAGCGACAAGCGAAATACGTACATTCAGCTGACAGATAAAGGCGAGGCCATTTTATTAGATTTAATGGAACATTACGAACCTTCTAATAATTCAGTGTTCAGCGGCGCACTTCCGTTGCGCGACTTATACGGCAAATTCCCTGAGTTTATGGAACTAATGACCGTCATCCGCAAAATTTACGGTGAAGATTTTATGGATATCTTCGAGCGATCTTTCCATCATATCGAAGAAGAATTCACTGAAGAAGATGGCAAGCTTGTCAAGAAAGATAAAGAGAACCACCACGAGACTATTTCAAACTCTTAATGGTTAGTCCCTTATCCATTGAATAATTTCAAAAAATTCATTCATCACATCTTGATAAGAAGGTTGATAACGAAGCGATTCGACCGTCTCTCTGGGAGTTAATTTATAATTCAGCATGCCAACAAATTGTGTAAGAAGCGGAACAAAGTCTGTTAGACCTTCCGCTTTTTGCTCAATATATTCGTTTTTTGTATCTTCACACAGAATTAAAATTTCCTCTACTTCCTTCTTTGTAAGCTGATTTCTTACCACTAAATCAATAAATGGTTTAGCTTCTTGTTCAGATGTCCCAGATAACAGTTTTATGTAATATTCTAAACGTGATACTCGAGATTCTAAAGTTTCCATCCGCTTCCCCTACTCCTTCAACGTTCATATACCTCTACTCCATATTGTACATGATTCATTCATGTTCTTCCAAATAATTCTTTCTGCGTCATTCACATTTCCTGTTTAAGTAGCACCGTATAAAGATTTTCATATACTGATTATGTGCTCACTGCATATATTAATATAAATCCCTCTGTCCTTTTTAACATTCCTTTTGCACAATGGGTAATTGTTACTCATTTCTTATCCATTCACTTTGCTATTTCGTTTAAAACCTAGTTCTCAACTTCTTAACTACCCTTTATAAAATAAAAACCGCATTTCTGTGTAAATACCTTTTGAAATTCTTTGCTCAACTGTATATATAACTATCTATTTTACCGCTTTTTTGGTAATGTTAATATAGATATTTGTAAATTCATACAAAGCTGTACTATATAAATGACTATAAGACTTTTTGTCTTCGTCACACTGATTTTGTTAGGGGGATTTTTATGTACATATTCTTTATTGTATTTGCGCTATTCATTTTATTCTACATCAATGCACTAACAAATACATTGTGTATTCAAAAAGAAGTTCCAGCTGAAAAACAGCCTAAAGTTTTTCGTACGATTAATGTATTAATTACCATTTTATTAGTTTCATCTTATATTGAAGTATCATTTACATAAAAAACGGTGAGATGTCTCACCGCTTTTTTATAGGCTTAGCAAAAACAGCTAGCTCCGATGATAACTAATAAGATGAATAATACGACTAATAGCGCAAATCCACTGCCGTATCCGCATCCGTAAGAACCCATATCTATCACCCCTTTCCTTTTATATTCATCTGTTTCCTAGTGGTAACATGCACAACCAACAATGACTAATAAGATAAACAGTACAACTAATAGTGCAAAACCGCCTCCATATCCGCCTCCGCTCATTTGAGCACCCCCTTTGTTTACTAATACTGCATCTTATGCATCAGCTCAAAAAACGTCTAGGCTTTTAGCCCAAACTCGATAATTTATTTCTCTTGCTTCTCGTTTGGAGATTACTCTGTGAGTTTGTCCATCATTTTGAAAACGCTTTATAAAAAAGCCATCATAAGCGTATAATCACTCCATGCTTAGTGGAAAATAAATGTAAATTTACGTGGTTTTAACTTCATTTGCTAACATCAGGAAATGTGATATAGTAAATCTTGAGTCAAGCTACATAAGTAAAAATGATGAGTAGGAGTGTTTACGTATGAAAAAAAGCTTAGTTGCACTAACAACGGCAGCCAGCCTCGTTGCTTTATCAGCATGCAGTGGGGGAAATGATGCTTCAAATGCAAACGATTCTTCAAAAGTAATTGTAGAAACAAAAGCAGGCAATATCACTCAAGGTGATTTGTATAAGCAAATGAAAGATACAATCGGACAAGACCAATTTAATACACTCGTACGAAGCGTTACCGAAGAAAAAGTATTGAGTAAAAAATATAAAGTAACGGATAAAGAGCTTGATCAGCAGCTGAACATTCTAAGAGAACAATACGGTGATCAGGTGGATTCAGTTATTAAGCAAAAAGGCGAAAAAGAAGTCAAAGATATGCTAAAAGTTGATATTCTCCGTGAAAAAGCTGCTACGGCAGGCATTAAGGTATCGGACAAAGAGCTGAAAAAAGCTTATGATGAATATAAAGCTCAAAAACCTCAAATTCGCGCAAGTCATATTTTAGTAAAAGACGAAAAAACAGCAAACGAAGTAGAAGCGAAAATCAAAAAAGGCGAGGACTTTGCTAGTCTAGCAAAAGAATATTCAACGGATCAGCAGTCTGCAGCTAACGGCGGCGATTTAGGCTACTTCGGTGAAGGCCAAATGGTTAAAGAATTTGAAGAAGCGGCTTACAAGCTGAAAAAAGGTGAAGTAAGTAAACCAATCAAAACAGAGTACGGCTACCATATCATCAAACTAGTGGATAAAAAGAAAGTAGAATCGTTTGAGAAAAAGAAACCCGAACTTGAGCAGCAAATCAAACGTTCAAAAGTAGATCAAGCAGAAGCGAACAAGAAGATTCAAAAAGAGCTTGATAAAGCAAAAGTGAAACCAAAAGATAAGGATGTAAAACCAATTTTCGAAGAAGGTGCGACAGATAGTCAATCTGGCGTAGAAACTCCTCAGCAGTAATGCTAAGAGCCTGTCACTCATGTGACAGGCTCTTTTATATAATCAGATGGAATCGCTGTTGCGTCTTTCTTTTTCCACTTGCATTCTTTCGATGAAGACTTGTCCCTCTTTTTCAATAAACGAATCATCCACTTGCTTATCATGTTGTGCAGCACGAATCGCCATAAATCCACTAAAGAAAATGCCTGCTACAACTAAATAAATCCAAATTGGTAGTGTCACCATATATTGATCCCCCATCACAGTTATTTACAACCACTATATGCGAAGGAAGAAAGACTTATACCTTTTTAATCAATCGTTGGTTTATAAAATGAGCGATTATCAAGTGCAAAAATACGCTCTGTAAACTCACCGGGCTTCACTTTTGTTAATGCTCGGTCCAGCATATTCATTTTAGCGTCTACATTGTCAATCAAATGAAGCATCTCAGCCTCTTTAATTAACGGCTTTTTCGGACTTCCCCACTCTTCCTTACCGTGGTGCGATAATACAAGATGCTGAAGAAGCATAACCTCTTCTCCTTCAATCGCTAATTCTTCTGCCGCTTTTCCAATTTCATTCACCATAATTGAAATATGGCCAAGCAGGTTCCCTTCGACTGTGTATATCGTCGAAACAGGACCTGAAAGTTCAAATACTTTGCCAAGGTCATGAAGAATAACTCCAGCATAAAGCAAATCGCGGTTTAAGCTTGGATAAAGGGTTGAAAATGACTCAGCCAGCTTCAACATAGACACCACATGGTAAGCAAGTCCCGATACAAACTCATGGTGATTTTTAGTTGCTGCCGGATATTCTAGAAATTCCGTTTGATATTTTTTAAACAAATGGCGAGTAATGCGCTGGACATTCGAATTTTTCATTTCAAATATACTCTTTGTAATATGTTCGACCATTTCTTCTTGAGATAAAGGCGCCACTTCTAAAAAGTCAGATGTGCGCACTCCGTCTTGGGGCTGTGCAGGACGAATGTTGCGTATTTTCAGCTGGTTGCGTCCCCGGTAATTCATTACTTCTCCAGCAGCTCGCACAATCTTTTGAGCAGCATAATTTTCCTCGTCATCTGGGGAAGCATCCCACAGCTTGGCTTCAATATCACCTGTTTTATCTTGCAGGATTACCGTTAAAAATGGCTTTCCATTGCTTGCAATTCCTCTCGTTGAGGATTTAATTAAAAAATAAAGATCAACTTGCTCTCCTACTTCGTATTGAGCAATTCCTTTTGTCATGATCTTTTCCTCCTTACCACTTCATTCTATGTATTTGATAACGAAGCTCTTATCGCTTCTTCCGCTTATTTACAGCTCTTTACATTTCATTTTACCATCGCTTGCCACCGAATGCACGGGTAGACGCTTTTTCATAAAAGATGAGATTGCGACATAACAAAATCAATGCAATCTAAAGACGAACAAATTGGATAAAGGCGCTGAACTGCTTGAGACACCGCTGTTGATTTCCGTGCAAGACTTCGCTTTCCGCGAGCGGGCGCTGAGCCTCATCGTCCCTTCCGCTCCTGCGGGGTCTCACCTATTCCGCTTTTCCCGCCGGAGTCTTCGTCTTGCTCTCCAATACACAGCTAGAAGCAGCCACATATATATGAAAACTATGGTCACTATAGCAATAAAAAAATCCGAACGAGTTGGATTCTCCCTCAAGAATCTAGGTTGTTCGTTCGGAACTTCCTTCAACTAAACTACTTTTATCTCAGCCTCTCACTTCTTTATGTTTCTTTTTTCGTTAGCTGCAGCGCCTTTTTAATATCTTTAAAAGAGGTAGATTGCCCATACATAAGGACTCCTCCTTTATACACACGGGCACCAAATATAGCTAAAGCAGTAATCGTCACAACTAAAATCCCTATCGATACACTCACTTCCCACACAGGAACATTTAACATACCTACACGCAAAAACATAATCATCGGAGCAAAAAATGGGATAAAAGATGTGACCGTAATGATTGTGGTTTCAGGATCACCAAGTCCAAACATAGCAATTAAAAAAGCAGCCACAATCACAAGGGTCATAGGCGTAATCATTTGCTGTACATCTTCAATACGGCTCACAAGAGAACCTAAAAAAGCCGCGAGCGTAGCAAAAAGGAAGTACCCCAATATGAAGAAGACAAATGCATACACGAATGTAGTCAGCGGAACATCATTAAATCCGAGATAAGAAAAGATACCGTTATGATTTGTTTCCACACTGGCTTTTAACGATGTGTAGCCCACGCTCAGTATCACTGCAAGCTGTGTTAAGCTGAGCAGTGCAATTCCAATGATTTTAGCAAACATTTGTGTAATAGGTGATACGCTCGATACAAGGATCTCCATAACGCGGGATGATTTTTCAGTAGCTACTTCCATTGCGATCATGCTCCCATACATGATAACAGCAAAATAAATAACAAACAGCAGTACATACACAAGACCTCTTGCTTGATTTAGCTCTTGTTCTGTTTTGGCATTTTCAACTAACGCTTTCTTTTTAAATGAAACAGGGCTGTAAAGCTGATCAATTTGCTTTTCTTCTAACCCGATTTTCACTGTAGCCATAGCCACTTTTGTTTGCTGTACCGCCTGTTCTAAGGTAGAAGAAAGGTTTGATTCGGCCAAAGAGTTAGCTTTGTACACAGCTTGAGGCAGCTGCTTATCGTTTAAAGATAAAAGTAAATAGCTATCGAGCTCCCCGTTTTTTACCGCTTGTTTTGCCTTAGACTCAGACGTAAATTCTTTTAAATGAATGTCTTTATCCATGGCATTTACATTTTGTTTGAACAACGTATATAAGCTTTCAACTTCATAGATGACACCCACATTTGTTCCATTATCGTCTGAATTAAAAACGTCGATAATTTTCTCCATATTTGTAAGAGCAACTAGAATAAGAGCAGTAATAATCGTCGTAATAATAAAAGATTTTGTTTTTAATTTATTAAGATATGTATGAAAGACAATGACCCAAAATTTATTCATAGGAAGCACCTACCTTTTCAATGAAAATATCATTTAATGAAGGCTCTTCCACTGCGAATTTAGATACAAATGAAAAGTATTTAAGTTCTTGAAAAATGAGTTGTGATACGGATTCATGTTGAATTTGAACAATCATGCCCTCAGCCGTTTTTTTTACCTTTACAACGCCTTCAAGCTCTGTAATTCTCTCAAACGGACCTTTTCCATGTACAATGACGTTTTTCTTTCCAAATGAACGTTTGATCTCGGGCAGCCTTCCATACACTACAGGCGTGCCATGATGCATAATACATAAATATTCACAAAGTTCTTCCACATGTTCCATTCGATGACTTGAAAAAACAATCGTCGTTCCGCGTTTTTTCAAATCAAGCACCGCTTCTTTTAATACCTCTACGTTTACAGGATCTAAGCCGCTAAAAGGTTCGTCTAAAATAAGCAGCTCGGGTCGATGAATAACAGAGGCAATAAATTGAATTTTTTGCTGATTTCCTTTGGATAGCTCTTCTACTTTTTTGGAAGCATATTGGGGAATATTGAATCTAGATAACCAGTGCTCCATTTCTTGCAGCACGTTCGCTTTTTTCATTCCGCGCAACCGTCCAAGATATACAAGCTGATCTTTGACTTTTAATTTCGGATACAGTCCCCTTTCTTCTGGAAGGTAGCCAACTAGATGACTTCTACTGTAAGTTAAAGATTTATCATTCCATTGGATATGACCTGAGGTTGGTTCAATGAGCCCTAAAATCATTCGAAACGTCGTCGTTTTGCCAGCACCGTTTGCACCTAAAAAACCGAACACTTCGCCTTTTGGAATTTGCAGGGATAGCTCGTTTACAGCTGTAAATTCACCGTAACTTTTTGAAACTTCACGGATAGAAAGAGACATTTAATTCCTCCTTTGTAAATAAACCTATGTTTATTGTATGGAAAAAAATGATATCTGTAAACCTTAGCAGGATTTAGGGGAATAGGACGAGAAATATGTTGAATACGCTTACAATTATACTATAAGAGGAGAGTAGATTTTATGAGTACTTACACATTAACCGCTTTTGAAAAGACGGGGGAAAAATTAATAGATGAAAGTTTTGAAGCAGCTTCTGAGACAGAAGCAAAGACTATCGGCACCAAGAAGTTAGAAGAGCTTTCCTATTTAGAAAAAACGCATCGATGCGTTAGCTCTAGCGGAAAACTTGTATTGTTTCATCGTTAATACAAAACGCCGGAAAGTTTTAGCTTTCCGGCGTTTTATATTACTTTACAGCTTCTTTTAGTTCTTTACCAGCTTTAAATGCCGGTACTTTTGATGCTGGAATTTGCATTTCTTCACCCGTTTGAGGGTTACGGCCTGTACGAGCAGCACGCTCGCGTACTTCAAATGTACCGAAGCCGATTAACTGAATTTTTTCACCTTCACCTAGCGTCGATGAAATTGTTTCTAGTAATGCATCAACTGCTTTAGATGCATCTGCTTTTGTTAACTCTGATTTTGTTGCCACTGCGTTTACTAAATCTGTTTTGTTCATTTCCAATCACCTCATTAGTTTCTACATTATCTTGTGTTACCACTGTTTTGCAACTTTTAAACATGCTCTATCAATATGATAGACAAAAATATTGGCTTTTAAACTAGTTCACTTAATTTTCGGAAATATCTTTTTCACTTTGATTAAAAACAGGCGCTCGCTTTTCTAGAAACGCACGTACACCTTCCTTATGATCCGGACTTTGGCTCATAGCAAACTGACTTCTTTTCTCAAGCGCAAGCACTTGCTTTAATTGTGAAACAGATGTCTCCACATAAATTCGCTTTGTTTCCTTCAAAGCACGTGAAGGTTTTTTTAGCCAATATGAGAGATAATCTTCTACATGCTTCGCCAAATCTCCTTCTTTTATTTCATCAATTATGCCAAATTGATGAGCTTCCTCTGCTTTTAATGTCTTTCCTTCCCAAATTAGCTGTTTTGCACGATGAGCACCGATGCGCTTTTCTAGTAAAAAGTGACCGCCTCCGTCTGGAATTAGAGCAATACCGATAAAGTTCATCGCAATTTTTGTGTGTCTTTCTGCAATAATATAATCAGAAGCAAGCGCGATGCTCAGTCCTAGCCCTGCTGCCGCACCGTGCAGTACACTTATTGTCATTTGAGGGAGGCTATATAAAGTCAGCACGGCTTCATTAATCAAATCCATTACCTGCTCAAAACGTTCTGATTGTGAAGGTGACATCATCATATTAATATCTCCGCCTGCTGAAAATACTTTTCCGTTTCCTTTTACTATTAAAAAGTCCGCTTCACTTTCTTCGACAACTTTTAAACATTGAATAAACTGCTCTAGCACTTCTTCGTTTAATGCATTTAACGCATCCGGCCTGTTAAACGAAATTGTGGCGATACGCTCTTGCAAAACTAGTTCTACTACTTTTAATTCGACGGTCATCTTACTCACCCTTTCTGATAATGATTGAGGACTTGTTCACGAAGCGTACGTTTTAAGAACTTTCCTACCGTTGTCTTCGGGATCTCATCCATAAATAAAATGTCATCTGGAAGCCACCATTTTGCGAACTGCGGCGCTAAAAATTCGAGCAGCTCTTCTGACGAAACGATGCCTTTGTATGCATCTTTTAACACGACACAAGCCACCGGACGCTCTTGCCACACCTTATGAGGGACTGCTATTACACAGGCTTCGAAAACAGCTTCATGGGCAATAAGCGCGTTTTCTAGATCAACCGATGAAATCCATTCTCCTCCGCTTTTAATTAAATCTTTTGTTCGGTCTACGATTTTGATCGTTCCCTCTTCGTCAACCGTCACAATATCTCCGGTGTACAGCCAGCCGTCTTTAAACGTATCTTCTGTTCTTTTATCCTTGTAATATTCAGAAGCTACCCATGGGCCCTTTAGTAATAGCTCACCCATTTCGACTCCATCCCAAGCAATTTCTCCATTTTGACCTATTACTTTCATTTCAACGCCAGGAACTAAGAAACCTTGCTTCGCTTTTACGTTGAGCTGATACTCAAAGTCTTCGCTGTACTGATAGCTTTTTAAGCGGGAGACGGTCACCACAGGGCTTGTTTCCGTCATTCCGTATGCATGCATAAATTCAATTTGATATTTTTCCTGAAATTCTCGAATGACGCTTTTTGGGGCCGCTGATCCGCCACATAAAATAGCTCGCAAACTATCGACTGCGTAAGGCCTGGTTTCTATCTCTTGTAAAAAGTTTAACCAAACGGTAGGTACTGCTGCAGCCAGAGTTACTTTCTCTTCTTCAATCAAAAAAGCAATCGTCTCTGAAGTACAAAAAGCACCCGGCAGCACGAGCTTTGTTCCAAACCAAACGGCAGCAAAAGGAATTCCCCATGCGTTCACGTGAAACATTGGAACGATAGGCATAGCGGTATCAGCTTCTGATAATCCAGCACTATCAGCAAGCCCTAGCGCCATACAGTGCAGATAAATAGCGCGATGAGAATATACAACGCCCTTTGGCTCGCCTGTAGTAGCAGAGGTATAACAAAGACCTGCTGGTTCTTCTTCGTTTAAATCTTGAACAAAAGAATGCGATGCATCCCCTTGCTTAATCCAATTTTCGTAATGATAAACTGGCAAGTCTGTTTTTGGCAGCTTATTTTCATCTGACATAATGATATAGGCTTCAACATGTGGAAGCTTGTGATGAATGCTTTCAAATAAAGGTAAAAAACATTCATCAAATAAAATGACTTTATCGCGTGCATGGTTAATGATGTATACAATTTGCTCAGGATCTAACCGGATATTGATGGTGTGAAGAACAGCGCCTATTCCAGGCACGGCAAAATAAGCTTCTAGATGTCTATGATGATTCCATGCAAACGTCCCGACTCTTTCTCCTCGATTCACTCCAATTCGTTCTAGCATACTAGAGAGCTGCCGAGTCCGTTTTATTAACTGATTATAAGTTAAACGCTGAATTCCTTTTGAAGATTTAGAAACCACTTCTTTTTTACTAAACAGCTTTTCAGCTCTTTCCATCATAGATGGTACGGTTAACTGTACATTCATCATTAAGCGGCACCTCGCATCGCCATAATAAGAAAACGCTTACAACTCTTTTATATATTCAACAGATTCCGACATTTCCCTGCCGAAAATAAAAAAAGATCACTAAAAAGTGACCTTTTTATTTCCTAAACAATTCATCTAAAATCTTGAGTTTCTCTTGTGTGTAGTGCTCGAATCCATCGTTGTACGATTTTGGGTCTTTTGGATTCGCAAACCTTGTGATAATGCCTGTTTCTGGATGCACGAACTTACTAGATGCCCCGCATCCAAGACCAATAATCGTCTGCTTTTCTTCCATAATCATAATATTGTACAGGCTCTCTTGACCAGGGAATGAATATCCAACGTTCTCTAAATTACCTAAAATATTTTTTTGGCGATATAAATAATAAGGTTCATACCCTTGTTCTTGAGTCCACTCAGTCGCTAAATCCATCATTTTACCAATTTCATAGCGATCTGCCACTTTGTATTTCCGTTTATTTTGAGTCATTTCAGACGCGCGTTTAAACGATAGGGTATGAACAGTTAAAGATTCAGGAAGCAATTTTTTAGATTCGTCTAGCGTATGCTGAAATTCTTCTACACCTTCATTTGGAAGTCCAATAATTAAGTCCATGTTAATGTTATTCATCCCCATTTTTCGAGAAAGATGAAATTTATCAATAGTTTCTTCAACTGTATGATGACGTCCAATAGCTTTTAAGGTTTCTTGAATATAAGACTGCGGATTTACACTAATCCGGTCAATATTCCATTTGTTCAAAACAGCTAGCTTTTCTTCCGTAATCGTATCGGGTCTTCCTGCTTCTACCGTAATTTCACGGATATTTTGTACATCCGGGAACGATTCATACATCTCTTCATACAGCATGTCCATTTCTTCAGCGGTAATGCTCGTTGGTGTACCTCCACCATAATAGACGGTTGTAATCTTGACGTTATTGTCTTTTAGCCATTTTCCTACTTCACGCATCTCATAATGCAAGCCGCCTAAAAATGACGTAACGGATCCTTGACGTCCGTTAATTGCATATGCTGGGAATGTACAGTATGCACACTTCGTCGGACAAAACGGAATGCCTATATAAATGCTTACCTCGTTCTTTAACTCATGTAAATCGGGAATAGCTGCTAGTTGACGATCCACAATATGCTGCATTAAATTAATTTTGTCATCGGTGATTAAATATTCTTCCTTTAGCTCACGATGCGCTTGTTCTTTACTTTTGCCTGACTGCAGTTTCATATGAAGCAGCTTCGTTGGACGTATACCAGTTAAAATACCCCATTTTTGAACAATGCTTGTATACTCCTGTAGTACAGATAAGTAGACGCGAAGCACCACATTTTTTATTTGCTTAAATTTTTCTTTTTCTGTTTCATATGGCGTAAACGATTTAGCAAGCTCTTCTGTAAACACTTTGTCCGTTTCAGCGTCATGGAGTACTGCTTTCGCATAAATTTCTTCATGAACTTTTAGCTCTACTTCGACTTTCAGCTGAGCTTCGTTATCATCCTCAAAGGAGACGTTGCTTTCTTCAAAAAACAAATCTGAAATTCGGTGAAGCGGACGTAAAAAACGTTCATCTTCTATACCTTTTATATAAATGTTCAATATAATCACCTTTCAAATCAATTCTATCTAAGTAATCAGTTTACAAAACCTATGTATGTCCGGTCAAGGTGCTCAGTTCAAGGGAATGCGCGGACAGGAAACAAACGGAAAAGAGATTGAGCCATAAACATTAATTCAATCTAAAGACGAACAAATGAGATACATGAGCTGAACCGCTTGTTACACTTTGTTGATTTCCATGCAAGGCTTTGCTTTCCGCGGGCGGGCGATGAGCCTTCTCGTCGCTTGCGCTTTTCGCACGGAAGTCTTCGCCTTGCCCTCCAATCAACTGCTAGAAGCACGTACATATATGAAATCTACGTTCACTCTTCCAATAAAAAAATCCGAACGAATTGGATTCTCTATCAAGAATCTCGATTCATCGTTCGGATCTTCCTTCGGCTAAACTGCTTTTGTACTAGCCTCTTTTTTCCTTTATTTATTTTAAACGAAAGCTGTCAATTTGATGAAGATAACCAAGGCGCTGCTGCTTTCTAAATAATTCTTTTACCATATAGGCTACACCATTTTCATTATTAGAACGAGTAACCCAATCCGCAAGCATTTTTAATTCTGTTGGTGAATTGCCCATGGCCACACCCATTCCTGCATGTTCAATCGTTTCTAAATCATCATAGCAATTTCCAATTGCTACCACGTCTTCCATTGGTATCCCTAGACGATTTGCTACATAACGAACGCCGGCAGCTTTTGTGGCTCCTTTTGGCGTAATATAACATCTATTTTCATTTGGATACGAAAACCATTCAATATCCGGAACTGCACTAGCAATTGTTTGCTCGGCATATTCTTTTTCTCTACGATCTGCAAAATAAACTTCTATTTTTGGCGTAGAAACAGGTTCATCACGAAGTGTATCTCCTAATGAATCTACGAACTGCACGGGATAAAAGAGCGGTTCTCCCGTTTTCAACACGCTTTTAGCTACGATATTATTAGGAAGCTTTACACGATTTCCAATTGAAAACCTTTCATGTAAAATGCGGACATGACAATTAAAATTTTCAAAAAGCTGAATGAGATTAAATGTTTTTTCCTCGCTAATTCTCTTATCTAGTATCGGTTTGTCTATCGATGTTCCGATAAAGGCACCGCTATGAGTAATGAGCATTGCTGGATGAACTTTAAGTGACCGAGCAATTTTTTTAGCAGACGGAAAATGCCTGTTTGTTACTAACGTAACGTAAACCCCTTTATTTTTAACGAATTGAATTGCGTCTTTGGTTTCTTTTGTAACGCGCCCTTGGCTATTTAAAATGGTTCCATCAATATTCAACGCTAGCAATCGATAAGCCATATGAGAACCCCTTCTTTCATAGATGTCTAATCCGTTAGGATACGGTTATAAATGACCTTTTCATGATAGTCGGCATGTGTAGCCTTGTTACTAAGCTTATGAGCAGAACTGCACAATTAGAAGGAATTTCCGCATAAAAAAAAGAGGAAAAGATTTCTCTTTTCCTCTTTTCTCTATCTCTTATTCAGCCGCACCGTAAAGTTCTTCAAGTGGCTTCATGATAATTTTGTTTAATTCACCAATTACCATGCTCATACGTTGCTCAGCTTCCATTAGCTTCGCAATATTTTGATCTTGTTGAACGATTGCAACTGTTTGTTGAGCTTGCTGAACTTCTTCTTCAGTGATTTCTTGGCCCATCATTTGCTTTTGTTGCAACTCCATTTGCATTGTACGGAAACGCTCAAATAATTGTTTTGAACCTTGATCAGCGTTTACTGCTGCATATAAGTTTTTTAAGTTTGTGTAATCGTCGCTTTGACGAATTGCTTTTTCTAAATCATTTGCTACATCATGTAAGTTTACAGACACGTTAAGTTCCTCCTAATTAAGTTCTATAATTTCTTGACTTCCCTAACTATAACAAATTATTATATAAAATTCAGCTTAAGACCTTTATTTTCTTAGAAAACGATAAATTCTCTTCACAGATTGGGCTAATTCCTCATAGTATATATCAGCATTCGCCTACTAAAGGAAAGAAAAAGAGGATTCGTTTATGAATACTTTTACCATTTCTCTAAAACCACTAGAGAACCATATGAGCAGCGACATTTACATTAGTTCTGCTCTGTTCTCCCATGTGAAGTGCAAGCACGAGTTTACGTTAACAGTAGGCTCCATTACGAAAGAAGTCGAAGCCACCGTTTTTCAGCATCGAGAATGCTGTTTCATGATGTCAGAAGCTCTATTTACAGACTTTCGCTTTCCGTATGAAGCACATCAGCTGAGAGGCATTTATGAAGAGAACACGTTTAGGTTGGGACCCGTCATTAGCATCGTAACAGAAGTTCGAGAAGATGAAGAACTCTTTGGCTCCATTTCTGTATTTTGTAAGGAATTTGTTCAAGCTTGCAAGGAGTTAGGGTGTTTTTGCTATGTGAGTAAATTAAGCGACGTGAAGTCATTATCCCCTAAAGGATATGTTTATCGCGCTGATCGATGGGTTTATTCAGACGTTCCCTTTCCTGGAATCGTACACAATCGGATTCATGCCAGGAAAACGGAGCAAACCGCTGATTTTCAAACCTTTAAAACATTTTTAAAAGAACATGACGTTCCTTTCTTTAACGCACGCTACTTAAATAAATGGACGGTTTTTCAACAGCTTAAAGATGTCGTACACTTGCTTCCATATTTGCCAAAAACGTATCAGCTTCGTTCACGTCAAGATCTTCTTGACGCTTTGGAACTTCATGACGATGTTTTTTTGAAGCCTGTTCATGGTAGCCAAGGAAAAAACATTTTTAAAATTTCAAAAAAAGAGAGGTATATTTTAGACTATACAACGTTTACGCAGACATATGAAAAAGAATATGAATCTCTTTATGACTTATTTGAAACGCTTTATAGTCAATTAAAAAGGCAAGGATTCCTCATCCAAGAAGGAATTTCACTGCAGACATACAAACAGTGCCCTTTTGATTTCCGCATTCTCTGTCATAAAAAAGACGACTTGACGTGGAAAATCACGTCCATTGTCACACGTGTATCAAAACCCGGCAATTTCGTCTCAAATCTTGCCCGTGGAGGAGATATTCATCCTCCTCAGCAAGTGTTAACTCAGCTCTATGATTCAAAAACTACCCGCCATATCCTTTCACTTTTAAAAGAGATTGCGATTGAAATTTGCACGCAGCTTTCTCATCCGTCTGAACTTTATGCCGAATTCGGTATTGATTTAGCGATTGATCAAGAAGGAAAGCCTTGGATTATTGAAGTAAATGTCAAGCCTTCCAAACAATCTGATTCAAGCGCTTTCTCTGTCCGTCCATCAACAAAAGCACTGCTTGATTATTGTCTGCATGCAACGAATTTTCAATTTCCCAAGGAGGATTTATGATGATTTCATTAGGCTTTTTAACGATTCACCCGCAGCAAGAAGTGGAGTACGTGACCGAAATTGCTAAACATGCTTCTGAGTTTTCGATTGAAATATACCGTTTTACTCCTTTTAACATTCATCCTAACACCGAAAATATTGAAGGCTTCCGCTACGATTTACAACAAAAGAAATGGATAGAAGATTCCTTCTTACTTCCTTCGTTTATTTACGATCGCTGCTTTTATCGAAAAGACTCTCTGTCTAAAAAGGCTCGCCCTATTGTAAACTGGCTTAAACAGCGGGAAGATGTTACATTTTTAGGCCATGGATTACCCAATAAGCTAGATGTCTATGAAGTAATTAAAAAAGATAGCTATTTATCTTCATATATTCCTCCTACCACTCCAATCGAAAGTGTAGAGCAACTTGTTCAGCTGCTTCGAACAAACGATAGCCTAATGATTAAACCTGCCAACGGCTCACAAGGTAAAGGGATTGTGAAATTAAGACAGCGTGGACGTGAAATTGAAGCTTCTTATCAACAAAATGACATTGTAAACACCATTCTATTTTCCTCTTTTCAAGAGTTTAAGAACTGGTTTACGAAAACCACCCGTGATGTACTGTATATTGCTCAACCCCATATTTCATTTTTCCCTTATGAACGCACTCCTTTTGATATAAGACTGCTATTACAAAAAGGAAACGATGGTGCTTGGAAAGAAATTGGAAGAGGCATTAGACAAGGTGAACGGGACTCTATCGTAACAAATGTAAGTTCAGGAGCATCTATTGTACCTTTTGAGAACTTGCTGCCTCGCATTCCTCGCGTTCATCGTCAATATGTAAGGGATGAAATCAACACCATTTGTAAAACGATTCCGTCCGTGCTCGAAAATCACTTTCCTTCTCTTTTTGAATTAGGTATTGATTTATGTATCTCGAGAGACTTCAGCATCTGGATTCTAGATTTAAATTCGAAACCGGGAAGAAAAATAGTAATGGAAACAGCACCTGAACAAAAAGAAGTCATGTATAAAAATGTCCTGTCTTACTGCGTCTATTTAGCTAACACACTATCGTATCGTAAGGAGTAATGCTATGAAAAAAACTCTTACTCCCCTTGTTGTAGTAGAGCAGCTAGGCTGTGATCTTTCTGTTCCTGCATCTCTTTACAAAGACTCCTTGAAACAAGCAGCTTTTGGAACCATGACAGCTCCATGCCTTATACAATCTTCAGAACGTGAAGAAATTCAGATTTCAGCTGAGCTAATGACAAAACTTCAAATTCCTTTCGCCCATATGATGCATCCTATTATTGTGAATGAGACCATTCACTTAGGACCTTTAATCGGTGTGTTATCCGCTGGTTTTACTGGTTCTCTGCTGCGGCCAATTGGAAAGCGTTCCCTTCACTTAGCTAAACTTCTTTCTACTGCAAGTATAACAGGGGGCCTGCCTTTTATTTTTGGAACTCATCATATCAACTGGGAAACCGGGACCATAAACGGCTATTTTTATGAAGAAAGCGGCTGGACACAACATGAAATCCCGCTTCCTAACGTTGTATATAATCGTTTGCCAAATCGAAAAACAGAAGGGTTAGCTCCTTTTAAGTTCATTAAAGAAAAGATGATGACTGATTACGGCATTCCATTTTTTAATCCTGATTTTTTCAACAAGTGGGAAATTCATGAGCTTTTAAAACTGAACGAGCAGACAGCCTATTTGTTACCTTACACGGTTGAAAGTCCTTCGTGTGAGCAAATAAAAAAACTTCTACTTCTTCATCAAACCGTTTATTTAAAACCGAAAAACGGAAGCTTAGGCCGGGGCATTTATACCCTATCTTTTAAGAGTTCCATGTACACGCTGACTTACAAAGGAGAAAAAGGTCTTCATGTTCAAGAAAAAGAAACCTTAGAGGATCTATTATCAGAATTTGAATATTTACTTACTAATCCTTCCTACATTGCTCAGCAAGGTATTTCATTAATCAAAAAAGAAAAGCGCTGTGTAGACTTTCGCGTGCATACGAATAAAGACGGGAATAACCAATGGGTGCTTACTGCTCTGGCTGCTAAAGTAGCCGGTCCCAACAGCATCACTACGCATCTTGATTACGGCGGAGAAATTGAAGCTACAGCTAAAATATTCACCAACCCTTCTTACAAAAAAGAAATTGAAAATAAGCTAAAAGATGCCGCTATCTCAATTAGTCATGTGCTTGAACAGGAGTTGAACGGATTAATTGGAGAGCTTGGATTCGATTTTGGAGTGGATTATCAAGGAAACGTATGGCTGTTTGAAGCTAACTCCAAGCCCGGTCGCTCTATTTTTTCACACCCTGCCTTACGAAAAGCGGATCAACAAACTAGAAAACTTTCTCTAGAATATGCGATTTACTTATCTGGATACTATCTAAATACACCTGAAGGCATCAGCATATGATTACAATTTACTATCACAAAGAAAAGCAGCAGTGGTTTCATCATAACCCTTCAGCATCTTACACATGGGGAGTTCAAGAAATTGAACTTCCCTTTACTCAAAACATTTCTTCTACTCAAGCTTTTCTTCGTTTAAAAGGAGAAAAAGTCGGTCCTATTGTGGGAGTTTTAACGAACAAAGCGGTTTTGGAAAAACTGAATGTAAAACAGCGCCCTTTATTGGAACTCTTACATCATACCCTGCAAGAAAAAGGCGGGCTTCTTGCTTTATTCGCTGAAGAAACAATGTCTCATCACTTCTTTGAAGGGTATTGCTTTGACGGTGCAAAAAAGCAGTGGATCAAAACAACTTTGCCGCTGCCAAACGTTATATATAATCGTTATCCAGGAAGAAAATCAGAAACTAAGAAGCTGACATCTTTACATCAAAAAATTAAAGGCAAGCACATCCCACTTTTTAATTCCGCTTTTTTTTCAAAATGGAAAGTATATCAATTATTTTCAAAGGAGCCACTACTATCTTCTCACCTTCCTAAAACCTATCGTTTAACACCAGAAATTGATATTGCTAAGCTTCTGCAAAAGCACTCTTCCCTTTACTTTAAGCCTATTAACAGCAGTAAAGGTGCTGGAATTTTTCGATTATCTTCCCATAAGCATACGATTATTTACCAAGATCATAAACGCAAAGAAGAATTTTCTTCTTTACAAGCAATTGACCTTCCCAGGTCTGCTTATCTCATTCAAGAAGCGATTGAGACGCAACCATTCAAAGACAGGCGCTATGACTTACGTATTTTAGCGCATCACAAAGATAGCGGATATGTTATTAGCGGCGTCGGCATTCGACATAGTCCCTATCAATCCATTACAACACATACGTTAAACGGCGGCAGCATTTCACCTTTCCAAGATTTAGAAGATGAAGTAGATACTTCCTTTCTTTCGTCCTTTGTAAATACGTGCGGGCAAGTCCTTCAAAAATCCTTCCCTCTAGTTGAAGAATTTTCTCTTGATATGGCAAAGTCAGCCCAAGGGCAGTATTATTTGTTTGAAGTGAATGCAAAACCGATGATTTTTGATGAAACAGATATTCAAACGCAAGGTGCTAAACACATATGCAACATATTTTACAAATTAACAAAATTTTTAGATTAAATGATTTTTCATCTCCTTTTCTCATGGTAAGCTTATAATAACTAATTGAGAAAGGAGATTTTCTTTATGGTTTCACACTTTCAGGTTAAACCGCTGTATCAAAATAATCGAATGCCGGGCTGGCATATCTCGTTTTATATGAATCGGGTTTATTATGAGGCTGATTATTTAAAAGATGGACAAATTGTATGGAAAACTGCGCCTTCTAATCAAATAGATGAAACACAATTAATTGATTATATTCATGAGCTTATGCTTTTTCACGTTTATGAATAGTAAGCTTTCACCGAAGGGAACGAGCACAGATGAAACAGTTGCACACACTATTTGGGGATAAAATGATTAAGGCTAAAATCCCTTCTCAATTTGAACGTTACAAATGGTTTTCATGTGATGAAGGCTTCATTGGAATTGAACACACCGCTTTATCTCAAAAAGAGCAGGCATTACTTTCTGCTTTTTTAACCCCTTATGATGAGAAAATTTCTTTACTGACGCCAGAGCAATTGTATTGGTTAGACCTGTTATTTGAAGCACCTGAAAAAGTCATTCATTCTCATCATAAGCACCATTCTTTTCGCTTCACCCAGTTTTTAATTAAACGTTTGTTTGAACAAAAAATAGAGTTTGAAAATGCGCTTCACGCCTTGTATTCTACCTCGATTACTGTGTTGTGGATTGATAAACAATCAGGTATCGTCATCGAAACCTTTAATGATCCTAATGACTTAACTGAAAATTTATCAGATTCTATCGAGGTGCTATGTCATGATTTTGAAACTTCAATTCAGTTCTTTGAAGGACAAATTCACTTTTTTCCGTCTTCACCGCGATTAATTTTTGAGCGTGAAAAGAAATGGTTTTATCAAATTAAGCATACAGTCGAACAAAACCATGTTATCCATTTTACCGACGTTTTACCCCATTTGGTTCTGCAAGAGTCTTCAGAGGCAATCCAAAATCATATGATACATTTACTTGACTTAGTAAAAGATGATGGAGATCTTTTAGAAACCATTAAAGTTTATTTAGAATGTAATTTAAACGTATCTCTTGCTGCTAAGAAATTGTACATGCATCGCAACAGCTTGCAGTATAGAATTGAGAAATTTATTGATCGCACACACCTTGATATCAAACACTTTACAGGAGCTGTGTCTGCTTACTTAGCCATTCTTGCTTTAAAAAATTCGCAAGATGGAAAATAAAATGAAAGGGTTTTCGTAAATAGTGCACGAAAACCCTTTCTTTTTTTTGTGCATGTTTCCCATTTACCGTTTCATTTAAAAAAATTACACTAGATTTAAGAAAACGGTTTCACAGAGTACATACAAGGGGGAAATGGAAATGGCTGAATTACGTTTAGAACATATTTATAAAATGTATGATAAAGATGTGACGGCGGTAAAAGATTTTAACCTTCACATCCAAGATAAAGAATTTATTGTATTTGTTGGGCCTTCAGGCTGCGGGAAATCGACAACGCTTCGTATGGTTGCAGGGCTAGAGGAAATTTCCAAAGGTGATTTTTATATTGACAGCAAGCGTGTAAATGACGTTGCTCCAAAAGATCGCGACATTGCAATGGTATTCCAAAACTACGCATTGTATCCGCATATGAGCGTATATGACAACATGGCTTTCGGCTTAAAACTTCGTAAATTACCAAAAGATGAAATCGAACGCCGCGTAAAAGATGCCGCTCGTATTTTAGGACTTGAGCAATACTTAGAGCGTAAGCCAAAAGCATTATCCGGCGGACAGCGTCAGCGTGTAGCTCTAGGTCGTGCAATCGTTCGTGATGCTAAGGTCTTCTTGATGGACGAACCTTTATCAAACTTAGACGCGAAATTACGTGTGCAAATGCGTTCTGAAATTGCGAAGCTTCACCAGCGTTTGGGTACAACGACAATTTACGTAACACATGACCAAACCGAAGCAATGACAATGGCTTCTCGTCTGGTTGTTATGAAAGATGGGATTATCCAGCAGGTTGGTACACCAAAAGAAGTATATGAAAAACCTGAAAATGTATTTGTAGGCGGGTTTATTGGTTCTCCTGCTATGAACTTCTTAACCGGAACGTTAAAAGACGGAAAGGTTCAAGTAGGCGATTCTCTTCTTGCAGTTCCGGAAGGTAAAATGAAAATACTTCGCGAGCAAGGATATTTAAACAAACAAATTATTTTAGGCATCCGTCCTGAAGATTTCCATGATGAGCCTGTATTTATTGAATCTTCACCTGGCACAAAAGTTACAATCAAAGTCGATGTATCCGAGTTAATGGGAGCTGAAACCATGCTTTATTCTAAACTTGGCGGACAAGATTTTGTAGCACGCGTAGATTCAAGAACAGATATTAAACCGCTTCAGTCTCTAGACTTAGCATTAGATATGAACAAAGCGCATTTCTTTGATGCAGAATCTGAACAGCGCATCCGTGCTGAACACGAATAAAAAAGACCCCCAGGGGTCTTTTTTTATTCCTGTATTTGCTTCAATTCTTCACTGTGACAAGTAGAGCAGTAAAAGAGATGAATACATTGGTGATTTGCTAAATCACTAGGATACCCATTTTCTACTTTTAACTGATCGATTTCCATGTAAGCACTGTAATCATCAAAATAATCGCTGACTTTTCCCATATCCCCCAGCACTCCTCCACATGTTTTGCACGTCATTTGTACATCACTAAACCCATTACATAAGGAACAAATCGACATCCGCACACCTCGCTTTACCTGATCAATATGTACCTATAATATGCACGGAATAAAACTCTCTTACTCTTTATCAAACTCTACACAAAAATTTCTATAAATTACCAATAGTTTTCTATGTATATGTTTTTTCCCTTTCGCCATAATACTAGTAACAACCGAGTACAACAGCTCGCAAGCATTGAGTTACGCCGCGGTAGGCAAGCGGATCTAATCGATGCATCTGCTCGGCTGGTTCAACTCCAGCTAACTCAACCATTACAATCTATTTTATCTAACGAGGAGATGAATACACATGGCAAATTATCAAAACGCATCAAACAGAAATTCATCAAACAAGTTAGTAGCGCCTGGTGCTCAAGCTGCTATCGATCAAATGAAGTTCGAAATCGCTAGTGAGTTTGGTGTAAACTTAGGACCAGATGCAACAGCTCGTGCGAACGGATCTGTTGGTGGCGAAATCACAAAACGTTTAGTACAATTAGCTGAGCAAAACCTAGGCGGCAAGTACTAATATTAACTAATTTCATATTATGGCTTTAGCGCTCCAAGATCTCTTGGAGCGCTTTCTAGTTTCTTTTAATCAGCTTCCTCATTCTTATTCCCAAATGATTTTACGGAAACTTTGCGAATACGTCGATTTTCTACTTCCTTAATGGTAAACAATATCTCTTCATATGAGAAAAAGTCTCCTTTAGCAGGGATATGATCAAACTGCTCATATATCCATCCCCCTAAGGTATGGCACGTACTGTCAGGAGAACTAACCGCTATATAGGTTAAAAATTCATCAATAGGGATGTCGGCGTTAAATTCGTACTCCTTTTCCCCTATCTGGTGTACATACTTAACAGCTTCATCATGTTCATCCCAAATCTCTCCTACAATTTCTTCTAATATATCCTCTAAGGTCACAAGACCGGCCGTTCCACCAAACTCATCAACTACAATTGCCATGTGCACCTTACTTTTTTGGAGCTCTGGCAATAGAACAGATATTTTCATGGATTCTACTACAAAAATAGGTTGTCTCAACAAATCACGAATAGAAATCTTTTTTCTTTGGATTAAACAGGTTAAAAATTCTCTTTCTGATAAAATGCCAATAATATTATCAATATGATCTTCATATACAGGGACTCTTGAATATCTCTCTTCAAGAAACATTTGACAAACCGAATCAATATCGGCATTTACGTCAACTGCTGTGACATCTATTCTAGGTTTTAAAATTTGCCCCACCACAATGTCATTAAAATTGAGTGAACGATGAACTAGCTCTTTTTCAATATTATTAATCGTTCCTTCTTCTTCGCTTAAATCTACCATCACTTTAATTTCATCTTCTGTAATCGTTGGTGTAGGAGCAGACGTTAACAAGTGAGAAGTTCCTTTTTTTACCTGTAAAAATAAGAAGGAAATCGGGGTTAACAATTTAATAATAATAAATAACAAGGAAGAAATCATCAGCGCAAAAGATTCGGCATGCTCTTTAGCTAACGATTTTGGCAAGACTTCACCAAAAATCAAAATGATGATGGTCATAACAATGATACTAATCACAAGTGCTAGGTTTCCTTTAAACATATCGAGGGCAATTTTAGCTGCCAAAGAGGACGCAGCAATGTTTACGACAACATTTCCTACTAAAATTGTCGATAGCGTCTGCTCAAAGTGTTCAGCAATATGCAGCGCTTTTTTACTTCCCCGATATTTTTTCTCAGCGTAATGTTTTAAACGAATTTTATTTACGCTTGAAAAGGCTGTCTCAGCAGATGAAAAGAAAGCTGATAACATAAGCAAAACGACTAGTATCATCATTTGATTCAGAGGCAAGTCTCCCAAAAGACATTCACTCTCCTATTTTTTTGATTTTTCTGTCTTTTTATCATATCAAATTTTTTTGTTGTTGAATATTTCATTCATCAACTTTGTATTACTTTATGCTACGCATGCTTTTTATTATGAATAAGTATACAGATTGTATATCCTAAAGAATAGATACTATCTTTTATAGAGGGGTGTAGCCAATGAAAATTTTACTATTAGGCTCTACAGGGCGAGTTGGACAGTCTTTATTAAAAATGATGCTAAAAGATGAAAACGACGTTACTGTACTTGTTAGAGACCGCAATAAGCTACAGGTTAGTCATCCAAACCTACATATCTTACAAGGCGATGTACTTCATCAAGAAAATATCAACTTTGCCCTCAAGCACCAAGATATCGTAGTCAGCGCGTTAAATACAGATGGTGCAGAGACGATTTCGAAAAGTATGCCGCTTATTATAAACAGCATGAAGTATTATGGCGTTCATCGTATTCTTACTACTGGAACTGCAGGCATCTTACAATCACGAACAGAACCAGAAAAGTATCGTTTTCAATCAAATGAATCAAAGCGTAAAACGACCAGAGCAGCAGAAGATCATTTAAAAGGATACTTACACTTGAAGGAAAGTGATCTAAACTGGACGGTTATATGCCCAACATACTTGCCTGAGGGTGAAATAACAGGCACGTATCGAATGGAAAAAGATATTTTACCAGCTGATGCCGTTAAAATTTCAACGGGAGATACCGCTCATTTTACCTACCATGAGATATGGGCTCAAAAATTTCCCAAATGCCGCGTTGGAATTGCTTATTAAAAAATCAGGAGAACTTTTCGTTTTCAAAACGAGAAGTTCTACATCCAGAAAATACCGATTATAGCTAATCCACCTAGAACAAAACCTCCTATTTGACCAACGAGAGCCGGTGTCAAAACAGGCTTTCCTTTTTCTTTCTCTAATGTGCTAATATCAAGCTTCATCTGATACATTTCTTCTTTTAAATCTTCAATTTGGCCGTGCAGCGCTTGAATCTGACGTTCTTGGTCACTCATCCACTATCTTCCCTTCCCTTTTTTATTTTTATCATATGCGTAAAAAAGTTAAAGCTTTACTTTTCGGCATCACTTTTTCTAAATGATAAAAACTCCTTTCCCCGGCTTTAGGATAAAAAACTCTTTCCTTCTCATAATAAAAAAGAATAGAGTCCTTAGTCACTGTTGAAAGGAGAACACGATGATAAAACTTGTGTTGATTCGGCACGGACAAAGCGTGTGGAATCTTGAAAATAAATTTACAGGCTGGACGGATGTAGATCTTTCTAAAAATGGATTGCAAGAAGCGCGAGAAGCTGGAAAAGTACTAAAGAAAAACGAATATACTTTTGATATTGCCTATACTTCTGTTTTAAAACGATCCATTCGCACTCTATGGATTGTCTTACATCAAATGGACTTCATGTGGATTCCCGTGTATAAATCTTGGAGGCTGAATGAACGGCACTACGGGGCTCTTCAAGGTTTGAACAAAGAAGAAACCGCAAAAAAATTTGGAGAAGAGCAAGTGCATTTGTGGAGAAGGTCGATGAACGAACGCCCTCCTGCTTTAGAGACAACAGATATTCGCTATGAAGCTTCCAACCCTAAGTATAAGGAATTAGCTAAGGGACAATTTCCTGTAACGGAAAACTTAGCCGATACAGAAAAGCGGGTTCTAGAATACTGGGACGAAACTATTGCTCCTTCTATTAAAGCTGGCAAAAAGGTTATTATTTCCGCTCACGGTAATACGATTAGGGCTCTGATGCAGTACTTGGATAACATTTCGCCTGATGGCATTGCGAACTTGAATATTCCTACAAGCGTGCCGCTTGTTTATGAGCTTGATGATAATTTAAAGCCCCTTAGACATTATTATTTAGGCATCGATGGAGAGATTCCTACCCATATTCCTTCTTCATAAAAAACGTGCCTAGATTGTAGGCACGTTTTTTTATATGTTTGAACGAAAGTATTTTCCATACGCCCAGTGATTAGTAGGACCGTGTCCGGAACCAATTTCAAGCGTGTGCTTAATCGCATAGTGAACAAAATCCGAGGCAGTTTGAACTGCTTCAACCACGCTTTTGCCTTTCGCTAGTTCAGCTGTGACGCAAGCAGCAAACGTGCATCCCGTTCCATGTGTATGCTTTGTATTCATCTTTTCATGTGTGATTTCAACGTACTTATGACCATCATACACTATATCAATCATATCTTGATGAGATTGATCATGTCCGCCTTTAATTACCACGTGCTTTACACCTAGCTCATGAATCTGTTTTGCCGCTTCTTTTCGGTCTTCGATCGTGTGAATTTCTTTACCCGTGATGACTTCCGCCTCCGGTATGTTCGGCGTAATGACTTCACAAAGAGGCAATAATTCTTTTAGAGCCTGTACGGCTTCTCTTTGAAGAAGAGACTGACCGCCTTTTGCAATCATAACGGGATCAACTACAACATTTTGCAGTCCGTACTGTTTGATTTTACGAGCCACTGCGTAAATAATATCAGCACTGAACAACATACCTGTCTTCACTGCATTAGGAAATAAGTCAGTGGCAATTGAATCTAACTGCGTTTCAACTGCTTCTACTTCTAAAGGATAAACTCCTTGAACGCCAACTGTATTTTGTGCGGTCACAGCTGTAATAACAGACATGCCAAAAACGTCACGCTCTTGAAATGTTTTTAAATCTGCTTGAATACCTGCTCCTCCACCGCTGTCTGATCCAGCAATGGTTAATGCTTTTGGTACTGTCATGCTTGAAACCTCCATCTCTTTCTTACCCAATATACCGATGATAAAGTGACTTTGCTTCTACTATATCGTTTGTTCCATGCACAAAGACGCGCCCATCTTGAAACATAACTAAACGGTAATCATCTACATAAAAAGAAAGCAGATACGGATTCTGTTCAATTTTATATCCTTTTTCTTTTAATCGTTCACCTAAAGACTGCAGCGGCTGCTTGGCTGATTTGCCCGGACGGATTTGTACCGTGTTTCTTCCGCATAACACAGCTGTTTTCGTTTGATTTTCATATTGTAAAAAGGGATACGTTTGTTCACTGCCGCATGAGCGGCAAGCAGATTTGCGAAACACGTTCACATTGATGCTCGTATACTCATTTTTCCATACGTCAAACGAAACAAGTTCCCTCCTGAGCGCATTCCAGTCTCCGACTAATATTTTTAACACTTCTGTTACTTGATGAGCGACTACCATTTGGACAGCAGGACTAATAATCCCCACTGTATCACATGTTAACCCTCCAAGCGGTACAGATTCAAGCAAACAGGATAAACATGGTGTTTCACTTGGTATGATAGTATAACTAATTCCATAACTTCCTACACATGCTCCGTAAATCCAAGGAATATCATATTTTTGTGATAAATCATTCATTACAAGGCGTGTGTCAAAATTATCGGTTGCATCAATCATAACATCTACCCCCTCAACAAGCTGTTCTAAAACTTGAGGGGTACCGTCTGCTACGTGCGCTTCTACTTTTACATCGTGATTAATATCGTGAAGCCGTTTTTTAGCGGCAATTGCTTTTGGAATTCTTTTATCAGCATCTTTTTCACTATACAATTGCTGCCGCTGAAGGTTGCTCCACTCTACATAGTCCCGGTCAATGAGCGTTATTTTCTTTACCCCCGCTCGCGCAAGTGCCTCCGCGTTCCCTGTTCCAAGAGCACCTGCTCCTACAATCAGAACATGCTTTTCTTGAATTTGCTGCTGTCCGCCTTTTCCAATAGGTTGAAACAATTCTTGGCGGGAATAACGATTAATCAACCGATACTCATCCCTTCTGTTGGACTGCTTGCCGTTGCATATTGTTTCTTTTCAATACGTCCTGCTTCAAATGCTGCTCGTCCTGCTTCAATCGCTAGCTTCATAGCACGAGCCATTTTCACAGGATCTTTTGCTCCTGAAACAGCTGTATTTAATAACACACCATCTGCTCCTAGCTCCATAGCTTGAGCTGCGTCTGAAGCCGTTCCAATACCTGCATCTACAATTACTGGAACAGTTGATTGTTCAATGATAAAACGCATGTTCAACGGATTAATAATACCTTGACCTGAACCGATAGGCGAAGCTCCTGGCATAATGGCATGTACGCCTAACTCCTCTAAACGACGTGCAAGTAAAACATCATCTGATGTGTAAGGTAAAACGGTAAAGCCCTCTTTTAACAGTTCTTCACTGGCTTTTAATGTTTCAACTGGATCAGGAAGCAGCGTTTTATCACATCCAATTACTTCTACTTTTACCATGTCACAAAGTCCAGAAGCCTTTGCTAATTTAGCAATACGTACGGCCTCTTCTGCATTTTTTGCTCCAGCAGTGTTAGGCAAAAGAGTGAAACGCTTCACATCAAGCGCTTCTAATAAATTAGGTTGATTTTGATCAAAAATATCCATTCGTCTCACAGCAAATGTTAAAACTTCTGTTTCTGACTCTTCTACCGCTTGACGCTGAGTCGTAAAGTCAGGAAATTTCCCTGTCCCTAATAATAAACGTGAATTAAATGTATATTGTCCAATTTTTAACATACTCTTCATCCTCCTCCGACAAATGAAACAACTTCTAATATATCGCCATCTTTTAAGCATGCATCGCTATGTTCTTCTTTTTGCAAAATGTTCTTGTTTAGCTCAACAATTACCACTCGTTCATGCAGGTTCTGAGCCTGCAACAAGTGCTCGACCGTTTCAATTTCATCTCCAAAAGTAACGGTCTTACCATTAATGATTAGATTCAATGAACTCCCTCCATTACTCTTGTTAGCTGAAATGATGTAAAAAATGAATGATTCAGCTTTTTCCCTAACAAAGCATCAGCCATAATTTTTCCAGTTGCAGCACTTAATAAAATACCGTTTCGGTAGTGGCCAAACGCCATGTGTAGATTCGCTATTTCAGGATGCTCTCCTAAATAAGGCCAGCCATCATTTGTTTGCGGACGAAGACCAGCCCATGCTTTTTCAAATGTGGCTTCTTTAATAGCTGGCAGAAGCGCCGAAGCTTTATTCAGCAAAAATTGAATACCTTGTGCAGAAACCGTCTTGGTAAAGTCATGCTGTAACTTAGTTGCCCCGATTACGATTCTTCCACCAGTCTTAGGCACTAAGTAAAAACCTTCATCTAAAAAAATCGTTTTAGAAAGCAGCGGCTTATGACTTCGAAGAGCAATACACTCCCCTTTTACGGGAAACACGTGACCTAAATGTTCAGAAGAAATAAAGCGTTTAGCCCATGAGCCTGCTGCGATAACTACTTTTTCTCCATAAAAAGAGCCTTTGGACGTCTGTACACCTTTTACTGTTTCACTTTCCATAATAAGAGAATGAACGTCACAGTATTCGAATACATCTGCTCCGTGATACAAGGCTCCATGAGCAAGAGCTTGCGTTAACTTAGCCGGAGCTAGCTGGCCGTCTCCCGGTATTGTAATGGCTCCGTATATGTCTGGAGAGAGCCCGGGTTCTAACAAACGCGCTTCTTTTACATCGATCCATCTTACATGTTCATCCCACCCGTGGTGCTGAGCGGCTTTTTTCTTTAATACGTGTGCATCTTCTTCTGTTACAGCAACTTTTAATAAGCCTTTTTGAATGAGCTCTACGTCGATGGCCGTTTTTTCTTTTAGTTCCTTCACCAGTTCAGGAAACATGCTTCTGCTCTTAATAGCAAGGTCTAAAAGAGGACCTTCTTCATCAATTTCAGCTTGAGCACCTAAAATACCAGCGGCTGCACTTGAAGCTTCACAACCAATTTGATTGCGTTCAAGAATAGCTACTGACGCTCCTTGTTTTGACAAATGATAAGCGATAGAAGAGCTGATTATACCTCCTCCGATTAACAGTACATCATAATGCTGCTTCATTTTCTCCACCTCCAGATGTCCATATATGAGAATATTGTTTAATCGCTTTGAGGGGATCTTGCGCAAGCATGACACCAGACATCACAGCTATACCGTGTGCTCCTGTTTGAAGCACCTCTTTGGCATTTACAGGTGTAATTCCTCCAATGGCAATAACCGGTATCTGCACAGCATCTACTACTTCTTTTAGTGCTGCTACCCCTCGACTTTTTAATCCTTTTTTTGAATGTGTTGAATAAATATGTCCGTATAGAATGTAGTGAGCACCATCTTTTTCAGCTTCTAAAGCCTCTTCCACAGAGTGAACTGATTTTCCGACAATAAGAGAAGGAAATGCGTCTATAACAATCGAAACGTCTAAACTATGATAAGCAAGCTGTACGCCTTTTACTTTTAAAGCATGCGCTACATCAACTCGGTCATTCACAATAATTTTAGAGCGACAAAATGGCAAGCTTTCTAGTAAACATTGAATCTGCTTTGCCGTTTTCTCTTTTTCTCTAATATGAACGGCGCCCGTAAAAGGCGCGATAGCCGTTAAAACTTTTTGAAGCTCTTCGATTGGCTGCTTATCTGTTGTAATGACATGAAATTTAGGAATATCCACATGATCGAAACCTTTCCATTCAGAATAAAGAGAAATTTCAATCACCTCATCTTGTGTAGAGGGCTTTATTACATACAAAAAACCACTCTACAACGTAGAGTGGTTAGCATGCATCGTTATGTAAACATGATCGCCACTTCCCTACGCTGGTCCAAACCAGATCAGGTTCAAAGGGTCCGAAATACATTCGTCTCAGCTTCAAAAAGCTCCCCTAGTGATTGCTATTTATTGATTTTGTTTTCGCACTTAAAATTATAACACAACTAGATGTAAATACAATATCTCTTTATGCTCTTACGGCTCTCTTCCTTTTATAGATGTATCTTTTATGCTTCTTTACTAAGTAAGAGGTCCGGCGCACCGCATCATTCTGCTTTTATATGATTAGTAATCGGTATAGTCGTCAAATTCTTCCTTGTCTTTTTCCTTTTTCCGATCCCATATAAACAGCAGGAGTAACATAATAAAAGTTAGAATATAAAAACCGTAAAAAATAAATGCCGCCACAACATTTATAAATAAAAATAAAAAACCGATGATCTGACCTGCAACAGCTACAATCAACAAAATGTATTTCCAAACTTCTGCTTTTCTATCCATTCTCTACTTCTCCGTCTTTTTGTTTTTCCCTACTAGAAACGTTCTCTTTACTTAAATAAAAATGTTCCTGCCAGTAAACCGACTGTAAATAAACCAACTGTTCCAAATGCTGAAATCCCCACGTACGCCAGCATTTTCCGATAAGATTTTTCTCGAATTAACTGTACGGTTTCCACACTGAACGTTGAAAAAGTGGTAAAGGCACCAAAAAACCCAATGCCAATCATTAAAAATATTGAATCATCATAAGCATGACTCGGAACCTTTCCATAATAACTACCGTAAAAAAGACCAAGCCCAAACGCACCGAGCAAGTTTACAAACAGCATTGATACTGGAAAAGGAGGGTTTGAAACTGTTTTTGTAACTTTTAAACCCAAAAGATAACGGCATATTCCTCCAGCTGCCCCGCCAAGTGCCAAGCTCACTATGCTCATTTACTTCACCTCATGTACTTTCACTAAATTTTTCCCTGCCGCTTCACCGCATAGATAGCCTGCTAAAGCAAGAAGGATTCCACCTACTAAAGAGACCATTACATAAATGGCTCCCCAAAATAAATGGCGCTGAGTGAGAGAAATGACGTCTCCTGCAAACGTTGAATACGTTGTAAAACCGCCGCATACGCCAACTCCTAGTCCAAGCTTTATCCATTCTTTTGGATTTTTCCACACAAAAAATCCTGTTAATAGGCCTAGTATGAAGCTTCCTAATAGGTTTTCAATTACCGTTCCTATTGGGTAGCCCGCATATAATAAGGAAAGATTCAGCAAATAACGTGCATATGTACCAGCGATAGCACCAAAGGCAATTGAGATTAAGTTTATGGCTTTCATCATATCGCTCCGTTTCATAAATTCTTCTTTAAGTGTACCATAAGGAATTTATTTCTACCTTAACATTTAACTATATGTTTATTGCACCAAAAGTCATGAAAAAATGAAAGAGAAAATCGTCGCATGAAACTTCCTTTTTACTCCTCAAATCTCCCTTAAAAATCCACTTAATCCAAATTTTAAAATCTTTCTGTATCCTTATGACAAACCGTGTATAGAAGGTATATTTCCCTTATTTTAAGTCACATTAATCGTATAAGTTTTTTTTTGTTGACTTTTGCTGTGTTCTTGTTTAGTATCACAGAGTATCATTTCCTATCAGAATACTAGGGGGTTTAGAAAATGAAGAAATTTGCTGCACTTTTGTCGCTACTATTAGCTTTCACAGTTGTGCTTGCCGCATGCGGTTCTAGCTCAAAAAATGAAGCAAACAATGGAGACAATAAATCTTCACAAGAGGATTTATATAATAAAGTGAAAAAAGATGGCGTATTAACAATTGGAACTGAAGGTACATACCCTCCGTTCACTTTTCATGATGACAAACAAAAGCTAACTGGGTTTGATGTAGAATTGGCTCAAGAAGTAGCTAAACGTCTTGGCGTAAAAGCTGAGTTCAAAGAAACACAGTGGGATGGCATGTTTGCCGGATTAGATGCTAAACGCTTTGACATGATTGCTAACGAAGTGGGTATTCGTGAAGATCGTCAAAAGAAATACGATTTCTCTGATCCATACATCCAGTCAGGCGCTGTATTAATTGTTCGTAAAGACGAAAAAGATATCAAATCATTTAAAGATTTAAAAGGAAAAAAATCAGCGCAGTCATTAACAAGTAACTACAAAGACATGGCTCAATCTTATGGTGCAAACATTACGAGTGCTGAAGGTTTTGCTCAAGCAGTAGAACTAATGAGCGCAAACCGTGTTGATGCTACAATCAACGATAAATTATCGTTCCTTGACTATAAGAAAAAGCACCCTAACGCACCTATCAAAATCGCGGATGAAAAATCCGATGGTGCTGCAAGCGGCTTTATGTTTAGAAAAGACAGCGGTAAGTTAGTGGATGAAGTAAACAAAGCATTGAAAGATATGAAAAAAGACGGAACATACGCAAAGATTTCTAAGAAATGGTTTGGCGAAGATGTTTCTCCTAAATAATATTTTTCCTGATGGAGAGCGATTGAATCAATTGATTTCAATCGCTCAATCATCTCTCTTACCAATGCTAAAGGGAGCTATTCAATATTCTATTCCACTAACATTAATCACGTTTGTACTCGGTATCATTTTAGCTGTCTTAACAGCCTTGGCTCGTTTATCATCTATAAAAGTTTTAAACATAATTGCGCGCATCTATGTATCGATTATTCGAGGTACACCGCTGCTTGTGCAATTATTTATTATTTTCTACGGCTTACCCAATTTAGATATAACAATTGACCCATTTATCTCTGCTGTTATTGGATTTTCATTAAGTGTAGGTGCGTATGCATCTGAAATTATCCGAGCAGCGATTCAATCTATTCCTAAAGGACAGTGGGAAGCTGGTTACTCACTTGGTATGACCTATTCCCAAGCGTTAAGACGGATTATTTTACCGCAAGCAGCACGTGTATCGATTCCGCCATTATCTAACTCTTTTATTAGCCTTATTAAAGATACGTCACTTGCATCGCTTATTCTTGTTTCTGAGATGTTCCGTAAAGCTCAAGAAATTGCTTCGACTAACTATGAATTTTTACTTCTTTATAGTGAAGCAGCGCTCTTGTACTGGATTATGTGTACAATCTTATCCATTATTCAAGGACGCATTGAAATAAGACTAGATCGTTACGTATCTAAATAACCGTTTCGAGTAGCTAAAGGAGTTTTTTATATGATTAATATCAAAAATTTGCATAAATCATTCGGTGATTTGCAAGTATTAAAAGGGATTGATTTAGAAGTTGAACAGGGCAAGGTAATTGTATTAATCGGTCCTTCCGGATCGGGTAAAACTACTTTTTTACGTTGCTTAAACCTTTTAGAAATCCCAACAGACGGCACGATTGAACTTGATAAAAAAAGCATGAATTTCACCAAGCCTGTTCGTAAAAAAGACATTACTTCATTTCGAAGTCTAACAGGTATGGTCTTTCAAAACTATAACTTGTTTCCTCATAAAAGTGCGCTTGAAAATGTTATGGAAGGGCCTGTAATTGTAAAAGGTGTTTCCACTCAAGAAGCAGAAAAAAGAGGGAAAGAATTATTAACACGAGTTGGCTTAGGAGATAAGCTCGACTTTTATCCTTTCCAGCTGTCTGGCGGACAACAACAGCGTGTTGGCATCGCCAGAGCAATGGCGATGGACCCAAAAGTTATGCTGTTTGATGAGCCTACTTCAGCTCTTGATCCTGAGCTTGTAGGAGACGTTCTTCAAGCGATGAAAGACTTGGCAAAAGAAGGAATGACGATGGTGGTGGTAACTCACGAAATGCGCTTTGCCCGTGAAGTAGCAGATGAAGTTATTTTTATGGACCAAGGCGTCATTATGGAAAGAGGTACACCGGATCAAATATTTTCAAATCCTCAGCAAGAGCGGACACGTCAGTTCTTGAATATGATTCATTAAAAAGGTTGCACACTTTCATGTGCAACCTTTTTCTTTATTTGGCTACTGCTTTTTTCATTAAATCTGTAATGCACGTAAAGAATGCTTCAGCTGTGACATCATATACGACATCTACAGGTCGCCCTTCTTCAGAAATTTCTGTTCTTCCTTGGCTTGGTGTTTCTGTATGCACAATACTCGAAACCGTTTTCACCTTCACAAGCGTTGAATTCCCTGTAAATGCTGTTGTGAGTACATCCCACAAATAATATGTTGAATTGGTTTCAACATGCACAAGCGGCGGGCAGGCCGCGTAGCACTGCCCTACAAAGTCTACTCCTTCATATCTTCGAAGTGAAGCCCACATTTGACGAATAGCCGGTGTTAAAGGAACTTGATTCGTGCTTTCTAAAGCAACCATCTCAATTTTAATTTTGCTTTCCCATACTTTCGCTACTGCTTCTGGATCCCAAAAAGCATTCCACTCCGCCGTTCCATCGTGTTCGGGCTCTTGCACGTTTCCTACCTCTTGAAATGTACCGCCCATCCATACTAACTTGTCAATTTTCTCTTCTATTTCCGGCATTTTTTCCAATGCTCTTGCTAAATCTGTTAACGGTCCTGTAAACAATAAAGTTGTTTTCCCGGCTGTGTGCTGCAATGTCTCGATTAAATGATCATGGGCAGGGAGCTGACTTATTTTTGTTTGTACTTCCCCTTTTTCATTTAAAATCGGCAGTGCATCTACATAAAACGTATGCATGCGCCACTCCTTTGGAAATGGATTCATACCGCGTGAAGTAGATTTAGCGACCTCGATATCATAACTTCCAAAACGATCAATAATCTTTTGGCTTGCGCTGATACCTGGCTCTAGATATCCGTCAGCGGGAATGACAGATACTCCCGTTACTTTTACATCATCCATTTGCAGCAGTAAAAAAAGCGATACTAAATCATCGATGCCTGCATCATGGTTAAAATATACATTCGTGCTCATTTCCCTTCTCCTCTTTTCTATGTATTGCTAACTAATAGCTATACCGCTATTTTATAATGAAATGATCTCTTTCGTAATCAAATTATTAGGAACTTCTTTTACTATTTTCTATAATGGGTATAGAAATAAGGTAATCTATGTATAGATGTATACATCCCAGTATAGAAAGGAGAAATAAAATGGAGCAATCATTTTCAGCATTAATAGTAGATAAAAAAAGTGAAGACCAAGTGGAGGCGTCCGTCCAAAAACTGACGCTAAACGATTTGCCAGAAGGCGATGTACTTATTCGCGTTCATTATTCAGGAGTGAATTATAAAGATAGCTTAGCCAGCATCGCAAACGGCAATATTGTGACAAGCTACCCATTTGTCCCAGGAATCGACCTAGCAGGCGTCGTTGTATCTTCTGACAGCCCTGATTTTAAAGAAGGTGATCATGTCATCGCAACAAGCTATGACATTGGCGTATCACACTTTGGAGGCTATAGTGAGTATGCGCGCATACGCAGCGAATGGATTGTCCCTCTCCCTGAAAATTTAACGTTAAAAGAAGCAATGATTATCGGAACAGCTGGCTTTACAGCTGCTTTATCTGTGCATCGCTTAGAGGAAAACCATACTAGTCCATCTAATGGCTCTGTGCTTGTAACAGGCGCTACGGGAGGTGTAGGAAGCTTTGCGGTTGCCATTCTTTCAAAATTAGGCTACACAGTGGAAGCAAGTACGGGAAAAAGCTCGGAAGCAGCTTATTTGAAAAAGCTTGGCGCTTCCTCTATTGTAGCGCGTGAAGACGTTTTTAACGGCAAATTAAAAGCATTAGGCAAGCAAAAATGGGCCGCTGCGGTGGATCCTGTAGGCGGAGAGCCTCTAGCTTCTGTTCTCAGTCAAATTCAGTACGGAGGCTCTGTAGCTGTCAGCGGGCTAACAGCTGGAGGCAAAGTGCCTACAACCGTCTTTCCCTTCATTTTAAGAGGGATTAATTTATTAGGTATCGATTCTGTTTACTGTCCAATGCCTACTCGAAAAGAGATTTGGAATAGACTCGCTAATGACTTTAAGCCTGAAAGCTTCGAACCTTTCATTCAGCAGGAAATTTCACTACAACAGCTCCCTGAGGTACTTCCGACTTTATTAAAAGAACAAGCTCGGGGACGAACAATTGTGAAGCTATAAAAAAACGGAGAAACCTAGGTTTCTCCGTTTTTTACGAACAGAAGCATGTTATTATGCATCTATTTTTACTATTAAATCCGTCACTAATTCTTTCATGGTCACATCAGCTAAGACTTGTTCCATGGCATCTTGAGAACGTTTTAAAATCAATTCAAGGACACTTTGAATATTGGCTCCTACAGGACACTCCACATTCGGATTTTCATGCATTTGAAACAATTCTCCTTCTTCCACTGCCGCCACCGCTCGATAAACGTCTAACAACGTTATCTCCTCTAGATCTTTCAATAGATAAGCTCCGCCAGCTCCGGCTTTTACACCCACGAGTCCAGCTTTCTTTAACATCCCAATTACTCGTCTTATAACAACAGGATTTGTATTTACACTGCTAGCAATCCACTCTGAAGTACTAGGATGACTGCTATCTAATTTAATTAAAGATAGTATGTGAACGGCCACGGTGAATCGACTGCTAATTTTCATTGCTCTCACTCCTATTTTGTTGTAATCATTATAGTTACAACATTTATGAAAGTCAAGCATGCTTTTTTAGGAAAGAATGTCCTCTTCTACCGCCTCATAAAAGCGCAGCGTTTTCTTGATTTCCATAGCTTCAGTACATGCTTTCGTTTTCTTTTTATTCGCTTCTTTATGTTCGTTCACATGTTCTTCTCTTGAGATCCACGCTTGAAAGAACTGCTTGTCTTCCCACTTGGATACAAAGACATATTCAACTTTATCTGCGGAATCTTTTTTCCAGCATTCGAACGATAAATTTCCTTTGGCTGCCTCAATTTCTATTTTGTTTTTCTTAGCTTTTTGCTTGAGCTGTTCTTCAAATTTCTTTTCTGTTTCAAAAGTTGCGTTTACAACAAACATCTTATCTTCCTTTCTAAATGAAAGTAATTCTCATTCGATTATTGCATAGTAATTTTATTTTTTCAATTTATATGGATAAGTTACAGAAGCCCAAAAAGACCGCTGTTTAAGCGGTCTTCTTTTTACAAATGTTTTCTATGCACTGTTTTTCCATCATACGTAAAGGCGATTGGCTTGCCTTCCATTATCGTTTCTAAATGAACGGGGCGGCCCCAAAGCTGATGAACGTACGGTACCACTTTTTCTAAGTATTTGACATCTAATTCAATTCCTTCATACCAGTGTTTTAAATAGAGCTCGCCATTTTTTAAATAGTCTCCATTGGTTACTGTGATATAAGGAAATCCGCCGTTTACGCGCATATTAACAAGCTGATCTCTAACTTCTGTCCACTCTTTGTCGACGATTTTATAGTCTTTTCCTTGTTTTTGGAATAAGTACATATCCTCCCGCATGACTAAATCTTTTGTTAAGTAATTGCGAATAAAGGAAATATCTGATTCAACCTCACGTACCTCAAACATCTTCTCTCTTCCTGAACCCGGCTCCACGCCCCGGCGAATCATATCTTCTGTTGGATTATTGTAGCGTTCTTCAATGTCTTCAAAGATTTTTAAACCTAAATAATATGGATTGATTCCCGTCTTAGACGGCTGCACAACCCCTGCATTTAGCTTGGCGAATTCTATCGCTTCATCACTCGTTAAGTCCATTTCTCGAATAATGCGCTGATGCCAGAAAGAAGCCCAGCCTTCATTCATAATTTTTGTTTCAAGCTGCGGCCAGAAATAAAGCATTTCTTCTCGCATCATCGTTAAAATATCTCGCTGCCAATCCTCTAAATAAGGGCTGTATTCTTCGATAAATAATAAGATGTCTTTTTCAGGCTGAGGCGGAAATTTTTTAAAAGACTTTGGAGGTTTTGGTTTTTTCTTTTCTTTATAATCCAAATTCCATAAATCATCGTAAGGAGAAATGATTTCTTCTTCCGATGATTCTACATCATCTATGCTCCAAGAAAGCTTGGCACGCATAAGGGACGGATCAATATGTTCCTGAATCGATAGAACAGCATCCAAAAATTTTTCTACTTCACGCTTACCGTGCTTTACTTCGTATTCTTTAATTCGATCAGCGGTCGCTGCCATACTTTCTACCATATCCCGTTTAGTGTTGGCAAAACGGCTGTTATTTTTAAAGAAGTCACAGTGGGCTAACACGTGAGCTACAATTAATTTATTCTGAATAAGCGCATTGGAATCCAATAAAAATGCATAACAAGGATCTGAATTGATAACTAATTCATAAATTTTACTCAATCCAAGATCGTAGTGTAATTTCATTTTGTAAAATTGTTTTCCAAAGCTCCAATGTGAAAAACGAGTTGGCATCCCATATGCACCAAACGTATAAATAATATCTGCCGGGCAAATTTCATAGCGCATCGGATAAAAATCTAAGCCGAAACCGCTAGCTATTTCCGTAATTTCATCAATCGCACGGTATAATTGCTTATAATCTGCTTCTTTCACGACAGCTCCCCCTTTCACTCCTTACTTCAATCTATGTACAAACATGTCAATTCATGTGTTTTCATCAAAAAGAAGCTTTATTTTTTCAAGAAAAGGGGATTTTTATTTAGTTGTCTTAAATAATGGATGTAATATAACTGTTATACTGCATCATTCTTTGCCTTTCTTATCATTTATCCGGTCTTGTACGTTTATTCTTCTTGCATAATGACTACAACCTCTTTTAATTATGCACTGGTCTTTTGCCCAACATTTACAGCGTAAGAATTCCCGCAAATATCATACACTAATTTCAACTCCTCAAAAGGAGGAACGTTATTAATGGATGTAATTGATTATGATCGCGCTTTATATTACACACACCGTTCACAATGGGATAACTTATTAATTTTAATGGTTCGAACAGACGACGATTTTCTTTCAAAAAAGATTGAACATTTTTTGCACGCCTACAATTTTGAACGAAACTACCGCATCATTCAAGAAGAGCTTTATTCTTTACTACGCTACATTGATCATGCAACGGAATATTCGGAGCACAACCCGGAGCTTCTGGAAGAATCATTGTACTAGTATTTTTGATACACACACTTGGACAAAGAAGGGATGAATTCCCTTCTTTATTTTTTTATGTTGCACTAAAAATATGCATACTTTATTTCAAAAAACATCAAATGATATATGTAAACATATTTATTTTTATCGTTGACATAAAAGTGAATTCGACGTACAATTTTCAGTACATACGCTAAGATATTTCAGTACATACTGGGAGGAACATATATGAGTACTAATAAAAGGTTTCGCACATTAGATTTAACGCTAGCCGGTATGTTTGCGGCTCTTATGGCTATTGGTGCAAACATTACTTCTTGGGCACCTTTTTTACAAGTAGGCGGCGTGCCTCTTTCACTTCAGCCTTTTTTTGTTATATTAGCAGGACTTTTACTTGGGAGCAGAATGGGTTCTATTTCGATGATTGTATACGTATTAATTGGCATTGCCGGCGCCCCGGTATTTGCTCAATTTAAAGCAGGAATTGGTATTTTATTTGGAAGCACCGGCGGCTTTTTGCTTTCTTATATCATAGCAGCATTTATCACAGGAAAAATTATGGAGATGCGCGGCAAGCCAACTTTTTCTATCTTTTTAATTTCATCACTAGTTGGTATTGCCGTTATTTATTTAATAGGTACTACGTATATGTATGTAGCGGTTAATTACTGGCTTGAAGCTCCTGCAATGACATATGCAGCCGCTTGGAAGATTATGTCGTGGTTTGCGGTAAAGGATCTTATTTTTACTGTTCTTGGGGCTATGCTTGCTCCGAAAATTTATAAAGCCCTACGATCTTCTTCGTATTTGTCAAATACGCAATCAAATAAAGTATCATAAAAGAAGCCTGCTCAAGTTTGAGCAGGCTTTACTTTTATACCGTTTTCACTTTATCTAATACACGTTCTACTTCACCCATTACAGCTGTTTGTACAGCTTCTAAATGAGCAATGCTTGTTGCCTCATCTTCTGAAACGACGCCAAAATAGAACTTCACCTTTGGCTCTGTACCAGACGGACGAAGGCAAAACCAAGAACCGTCTTCTAAGATATATTTTAATACATTTGATTTTGGTAATGTAATTTCTTCTACTTTTCCTGCTTTAATATGCTGACGCTCACTTAATGTATAATCCTCTACAACCGAAACATTTAATCCTGCAATGTCAGTAGGAGGTTCATTTCTAAATGTAGCCAAAATATGCTGAATTTGCTCAGATCCTTCTTTTCCTTTAAGCGTTAAAGATTTCAGACCTTCACGATAGAAACCATATTTAGTAAACACTTGCTGTAGCGCTTCATATAGCGTCATGCCCTGCTTTTTATAATAAGCACAAGCTTCTACTGCTAGAATGGCTGCTTGTACAGCGTCTTTGTCACGAGCAAAGTCACCAATTAAATAGCCGTAGCTTTCTTCATAACCGAATTGGAATGTATACTCGCCCGTTTGCTCATATTGCTTAATTTTTTCACCGATAAATTTAAAACCTGTTAGAGTGTCAACAACTTGCAGTCCAAATGAACGAGCAATTTGTGCGCCAATTTCTGACGTTACAATCGTTTTTAACACAACACCATTAGCAGGCAGCACGCCTTTTTCTTTCTTTTGAGAAAGCAAATAGTGAAGCAATAAAGCACCCGTTTGGTTTCCTGTTAATAACGCATATTCGCCGCTTGGATCTTTGACAGCAATTCCTAAGCGGTCTGCATCTGGATCCGTTGCGATTAAGATATCTGCATCAATTTCTTTACCTTTACGAACAGCATATTCAAATGCAGCCGGTTCTTCAGGATTCGGAGATTTAACCGTCGAGAAATTTGGATCAGGAAGTTCTTGTTCTTCAATCACCGTGACATTTTCGTAACCGATGGATTGAAGCGCGTTGCGAACTGGCTTATTAGCTGTACCATGTAGAGGTGTAAAAACCACTTTTAAATCTTTACCTGTTTCAGAAGCTAGCTCTGGATTAATTAAAATCGTTTTTAGTTTCTCATTGTATGCTTCGTCAATCGCTGAACCAATCATTTCAATAAGACCTTTTTCTTTTAGCTCCGCTTCAGATTGAACAGCTAATGTAAGTTCATTTTCCACAGCATTTACAAAGCCAACTAGTTCATCAGCTTCTTTTGGCGGCAGCTGACCACCGTCTGGACCATATACTTTGTATCCGTTATATTCAGGAGGATTGTGGCTCGCTGTAATAACAATACCTCCAAATGCGTTTAACTTACGCACTGCAAATGAAAGTTCAGGTGTTGGTCTTAGCTCTTCAAATACATACGTTTTAATTCCGTGACTTGCTAATGTTTTTGCTGCTTCCATTGCAAATTCAGGCGATTTGTGGCGAGAATCATACGCAATGACTACTCCTTGGTTAATAGCTTCTTCACCAGCTTGTTTAATGTACTCAGCAAAGCCCTCGGAAGCTTTTCGGATTGTATACGTGTTCATACGGTTTGTACCCGCTCCAATTTCCCCACGCATTCCGCCTGTTCCAAACTCCAACGTTTTGTAAAAACTATCTTCTAATTGTTTTTCATCACCTTTGATTGCGTCTAAATTTTGACGTAATTCAGGATCTAAATTTTGATAATTAATCCAAGATGTATACGTTTCTTTCCAACTCATAAAAAAAGCCCCCTTATATAGATGTAAATATGTATGAAAAGAGAAAAACGAGTAATCGTCTTTCTCTTTTTTTAACAGTCATATTATATTTCTTCGTCAAAATTTGACTTCCTGCTATTATATTATGGCTGTATTGACAAATTTTGAGGTACTTTTTTATTTTATCATGAAATACCTGTCATACGGTTAACTTTTTCATCTACTGGTACAACTGCGTCATGAAGGTGCTGTTCTAATTCATCCGTATAAGCTTTTGTTTGCTCAGGCGTCCACTTTAACTCTTCGGCCATATGAGCAATCACTTGTTTTTTCCAGCTTCTTACCCAGTTGATATCAAAGAATAAAGCGCCCGTACGTCTAATGAAGAAGTCCACTGGTTTTGAAACCATTTCTTCTTCTATGCCATATTGAATTTGCAAAAATACACTAGCTGGAAGGTCGCTGTTTTTTAGCTGATCAGGACGTTCAATCATGTAGCGGTATACTTTATCTACGTTTGAGCCATAGCGTTTTACAAGCTTTTCAGCAGCGTCACGTGATAACCCTAGTTTGATGCCTTCTTTGACTTTTTGCTCTACAAACGTTGGGAACCCACCTGAACCGCCTACATTACCTCCAGAAATCGGTAAATGTTTAGTTTGACAGCTTTCAAATTCGCGTCCTTCTGCTTTAAAATCTTCAGCTACACGATTTACGACAATTTCAGCCATTTTACGATACCCAGTTAATTTCCCTCCAGCGATTGTAATTAAACCTGATTCTGATGTCCAGATTTCATCTTTACGCGAGATTTCAGAAGGATCTTTTCCTTGTTCGTGAATAAGTGGACGAACCCCCGCCCAGCTTGATTCTACGTCGTCTACTGTAATATCAACCGTTGGGAACATATAGTTAATCGCATCAATAACATATTGACGGTCTTTTACAGTCATACGCGGATGTCTAGCGTCCTCTTTATAGACCGTGTCCGTTGTGCCTACGTATGTTTTTCCATCACGCGGAATCGCAAATACCATACGTCCATCAGGTGTATCAAAATAAATGGCTTGCTTTAACGGAAAGCGCTCTTGATCAATAACTAAGTGAATCCCTTTTGTTAATTGAAGCTGCTTGCCTTTTTTTGAATTATCTTTTTCACGCAGCGTGTCCACCCATGGACCTGCAGCGTTAACGATTTTTTTCGCATAGATATTATATTCTTTATTCGTAAGCTGATCACGAACAACAGCCCCTACTACTTTTCCTTTATCGTAGATGAAGTTTTCCACTTTTGTGTAATTGACTAAGTCTGCTCCTCTTGCTGCAGCTTCTTTAGCTACTTCAATCGTTAAACGTGCATCATCTGTTTTATATTCAACGTAGTAACCGCCGCCTTTTAAATCTTTAGATTTCACCAATGGCTCACGGCTAAGAGTTTCTTCTGCGCTAAACATTTTGCGGCGCTCTGAGCGTTTTACACCAGCTAAAAAATCATATACGCGCAGTCCAATTGAAGTTGAGAATTTACCGAATGTTCCACCCGTATGGAAAGGTAACAGCATCCACTCCGGAGTCGTTACATGAGGGCCATTTTCATATACGATGGCACGTTCTTTACCAACTTCGGCTACCATTTTAACTTCAAACTGTTTTAAATAGCGTAGACCGCCGTGAACAAGCTTCGTTGAACGACTAGATGTTCCTGCTGCGAAATCCTGCATTTCAACTAATGCTGTTTTCATGCCTCGATGAGTCGCATCAAGTGCAATACCTGACCCAGTAATTCCCCCACCAATTACTAGTAAATCATATTGATTTTGTGTCATGTCTACCAATTTATTCGAACGTGTTTGACTTGAAAACATACGTCATTCCCCTTTCATTTTTTAAAGATATCAAAATTTCCCAATATACAAAAAGAGAGACCACAAATCACATATATAGTATGCCTACATATGGATCTGTGGTCTCTCCGATTCTCCAACCAATTTATTAACTTGAGTAAATTATATCATACATGCACTTTTAATTAAAGGGTTTTCATCAAATAATTATTTAAAAGCCATTGTTGCATGTACGGCTTTTTTCCAGCCGCTATATAATTCTTCACGCTTTTCTTCTTCCATATTTGGTTCAAAAGATTTTTCCATATTCCACTGCTGCGCAATTTCATCGCAATCTTTCCAGTAGCCGACCGCAAGACCCGCTAAATATGCTGCCCCAAGAGCGGTTGTTTCATTCACTTGAGGACGCTCAACCGGAACGTTTAACACATCACTTTGGAACTGCATTAAGAAATTATTCTTAACTGCTCCTCCGTCCACACGCAATGTTTTTAATGTAATTCCAGAGTCCGCTTCCATCGCGCTTAATACATCTCTTGTTTGATAAGCTAATGATTCAAGCGTTGCACGAATAAAGTGTTCTTTTTTTGTACCGCGAGTTAATCCAAACATCGCCCCCCGTACATCGCTATCCCAATATGGCGTTCCAAGTCCTACGAAAGCTGGCACAATATATACGCCGTCTGTAGACTCTACGCGCGTTGCATAGTTTTCAGTTTCAGCCGCATTTTTAAACATTCTTAAACCGTCGCGAAGCCACTGAATAGCAGATCCTGCTACAAAAATACTGCCTTCAAGCGCATATTCTACTTTGCCGTTAATCCCCCATGCTAATGTAGTTAACAAACCGTGATCGGACTTAACTGCTTTTTCACCCGTATTCATGAGCATAAAGCAGCCTGTTCCATACGTGTTTTTCGCCATTCCTTTTTCATAGCACGCTTGTCCAAATAAAGCGGCTTGCTGATCCCCTGCTGCTCCAGCAATTGGAATATTTTTACCAAAGAAATGATAATCTACTGTATGAGCGTAGACTTCAGAAGAAGGCTTTACTTCTGGAAGCATGGATTTCGGTACCCCTAAGATATCTAGCAGTTCATCATCCCATTTTAAATCGTAGATATTGAACATAAGCGTGCGGGATGCGTTTGAGTAATCCGTTACATGCGCCTTTCCGCCTGATAGCTTCCAAATTAACCATGTATCAATTGTTCCGAATAACAATTCACCGTTTTCTGCTTTTTCACGTGCACCTTCTACGTTATCTAAAATCCACTTCACTTTTGTTCCAGAGAAGTATGCATCAATTAATAATCCCGTTTTGTCGCGGAACGTATCATTTAATCCTTTTGCTTTTAATTCTTCACAAATACCAGACGTTTGTCTAGACTGCCATACAATTGCGTTGTACACCGGCTTCCCTGTTGCTTTTTCCCATACTACTGCTGTTTCACGCTGATTGGTAATCCCAATTCCTTCGATTTGATCCGCATGAACACCTGACTCAGATAAACAAGATGCGATAACTGCTAGGATAGAACCCCAAATTTCACTTGCATTATGCTCTACCCAACCTGGTTTTGGAAAGTACTGTGTAAACTCTTTTTGAGCTACATGTACAACTTCACCTTTTTTATTAAATAACATTGCTCGTGAGCTTGTTGTTCCTTGGTCTAAAGATAAAATAAATTTTTCCATATCAATATCCCCTATTCTCTGTATAGTGTCGTTTCTTTATTGTACATAGTTAGATGGTAAAGCGCATTCATTTTTTCGGTACTACTGCTGATTGAATCTGTGCTGCCTTTTGTTTAGAAACAGCGTAGATAACTGCTAAAACAATCAGGGCTAGACTTAAAACAACCCATAAGCTGCTTGACATTTTATTTAAAAATGCCGCTTGGTAAAATACTGCCCCGATTGATCCGCCTACTAAAGGACCCACTACTGGCACCCAAGCATATTTCCAGTTCGAGCTGCCTTTGCCAGGTATCGGCAAGATAGCATGAGCAATACGAGGTCCTAAATCACGAGCCGGGTTGATGGCATAGCCTGTTGTTCCTCCTAATGATAAACCGATACTTACAATTAAAAATCCTACTACTAAAGGATTTAATCCATCTGTAAATTTATTTGCTCCAATTGCTAGGATTCCTACTACTAATACAAACGTTCCAATTGCCTCACTTAAAACGTTTGCAAATGGGTTAGCAATTGCTGGCCCCGTTGCGAATACACCTAATTTTGTACCAGCATCTTTTGTTTCTTTCCAGTGTGGAAGATAGTGTAAATATACAACTGTTGCACCAAGAATGGCTCCAATAAACTGAGCTAAAATGTACATTGGTACTTGTGACCACGGAAAATCCCCTGTAATAGCAAGCGCTACGGTTAACGCTGGATTTAAGTGTGCCCCACTCATATTACCAACCGCATATGCTGCCATTGCTACTGCCATTCCCCATCCCATTGTGATAACGATCCATCCTGAATTAGCAGCAAACGATTTTTTTAAATTGACGCCCGCACATACACCAGCGCCAAGAATAATTAAAATCATTGTTCCAATTATTTCTCCTAAGAATGCTTGCATATTAATAACCTCCCCTTTGTATGAAAACGATTAAAATGACAAGAAAATAAGAAAATCCACAATACATCCCCCTAATAAAATCATTAAAAGGCTATACCGTGGATCTCCTATTCTCCCTCACGTCTATTAACTTATCTAGAAGTTTACTAGATGATGAAAGCGTTGTCAAACAGTTTTTTTAAGTTGAAATACTCCACAGTTCTCTATTTGATGTTGTAACAGCAGAAGCCCCGGCTCCTAAAGCATTACGAACTTCTTCTTCGGTTCGTATCAAACCTCCAGCTAACACTGGAATGCCTGTTTCAGCTTTGACTTCTTGAATTAAAGTGGGCACAATTCCAGGAAGAAGCTCAATATAATCGGGTTTTACTTTCTTCATTAACTCGTAGCTTTTCTTCAAAGCCGTGCTGTCTAATAAAAAGACCCGTTGAATGGCATAGATCCCTCTTTGTTTAGCTTTTAAAATGACGTTTGTTCTTGTCGAAATAATTCCTGCAGGCTTAAACTCCTGACACAAAAAATCAACCGCATACTCATCGTGCTTTAAGCCATGAATTAAATCTAAATGAATAATTAGCTTCTTTTCATGCTTATGGACCTCTTTCATAATTCCTTTTAGCATGCCTACTTGATTGTCTAAAAGAACTCCGTACTCATAATTACTTACTAAAAACTTTTCCAATTGCTTCATATCTCGAACAGCGGGTAATACCGATTGTCCATGAAAACTCATGTTTTCCCCTCTTTTCCATGGTTAGTCCACAAAATTCATTATAATAGTTTTTATTATGGCAAAAGTTGAAATAAAAAACACCATGCATTTGCATGATGTTTTTAGAAAATACGTTATTTTTTATATTTAATATTGTAAACGTCATGGCGTCGGTCTTTTAATTGACGAACCGTTCCTGATTGACGCTGGCGGCGAAGAATTTCTAAATCTACGTCTCCAATAACTACCATTTCAATATTAGGATTACATTCTCCTACAATGCCGTCTCGTGCAAATTCAAAGTCAGAAGGTGCAAAAATAGCAGACTGAGCATACTGAATGTCCATGTTTTCTGTTTCAGGCAGGTTTCCAACTGTACCTGCGATAACCGTATAAATTTGGTTTTCGATTGCGCGCGCCTGAGAGCAGTATCTTACGCGGAGATAGCCTTGACGGTCTTCCGTACAGAATGGTGTAAAAATGATATTTGCACCTTTATCTGTAGCAATACGAGCAAGCTCCGGAAATTCAATATCATAGCAAATTTGGATCGCAATTTTACCGCAATCTGTATCAAACACTTCAACTTTATCTCCTGGACTAATTCCCCACCATTTTCTTTCATTAGGTGTAATATGCACTTTATACTGTTTTTCAATTGTTCCATCTCGGCGGAATAGGTACGCAATATTAAAAATATCTCCATTATCTTCTTCGACGAAGTGGGATCCTCCAATAATATTTACGTTATATTTAACCGCTAAGTTAGTGAATAGCTCAATGTACTCTTCCGTATATTCTGCTACGCGCTGAACCGCTTTGCTTGGAATCTTTTCATTCAAGAAAGACATTAGCTGAGTGGTGAAAATTTCTGGGAAGACGCAGAAATCCGCTTTTGCGTCATAAGCAACATCTGTATAATATTCTACCTGTGTTGCAAACTCTTCAAATGAATTGATCTGTTTCATCATATACTGAACAACACAAATACGCACTGGGAATGATGTTTTAAAATGGCGTTTTGAGCGGCGAACGTAATCTACGTTGTTCCATTCCATCAAAGTTGCATACTTATTAGAAGCTAAGTCATCAGGAAGATAACCAGGGTTTATACGCATAAGCGTAAATCCGTTCATTAGCTGAAAAGATAGCACTGGATCATAAATTTTATGATGAATAACTTGCTCTACATATTCTCTAGGCGACATTTCAGCTGAATGCTTATGGTAATTAGGAATTCTTCCTCCGATGATGATACTTTTCAGGTTCAATTCACGTGCTAAATCTTTACGCGCTTCATATAAGCGGCGTCCTATTTTCATGCCGCGATACTTTGGATGAACCATTACTTCAATTCCATACAGATTGTAGCCTTCCGGGTTATGATTTGTAATGTATCCTTCGTCTGTAATATCGTCCCACGTATGCTGATCATCGTACTCATCAAAGTTCACAATCAAGCTTGAACAAGATCCGATAATTTCCCCGTCGTACTCTGCACATATTTGTCCTTCTGGAAAAATGGCCAGATGACTTTCAAGCTGTTCTTTTTTCCACGGATCCATTCCGGGGAATGATAGCTTTTGAAGTGCTAAAATTTCATCTATATCGTCCGATTTGATGTTACGAATAATCATTTTTTTCTCAAATTTTGATAAATCTATTGTAGACATACGCTAACACAACCCTTTCTCTCTCTTCATTAGGCAATTAGTTTCCCTATTTTTTATTATAATAAACATTATTAAAAATTCAAAAAATGAGGTTGAGACATAAAGAAATAAATACAATCTAAAGACGAACAAATGGATGCATTAGCTCGTATGAATAGCTTGTGACACCGCTGTTGATTTCCGTGCAACTGCTAGAAGGAACAAAACGGATGAAATCTACGTTCACCATAATAAAAAAACGAACCATGAATCAAACATGTTGATCAATGGTTCGTTTTTCACTTAGGCTAAAATACTTTTGTCTCAGCCTCATTTTCTATTTGCAAATATCTAATTTTATGGATGTTTTTTTATTGGGATAATTTTCAATAAATCCTGGCCCTAAAGAGACTTTAATGCCATTTATTTTATATACATTATAGCGTTCCCCGCGATTTAACGTACGAATCTTTATCCATTTTCCTTTTTCTTCTTTTAACAAAACCATCGGTGATTGAATCGTTACAAAACCAATTTGGCCTTTTGAGAGCTTTTTCGTTTTACAAAGATTCTGGGCCACTGGAGCACTGCTTACTTTGTATTTGTTTTTAACAGCGATTGAATCAAAACTTTGAGAATGAAATTGACCAATAACCACTTTTGTACCGGTTTGAACGCGGTCAAACAGCCAGCGTACCTCTTCATCATACATACGAATGCACCCTGAACTTGCGTAAGTCCCGATAGAACTTGGATTATTATTTCCATGAATAGCATACGTCGTTCCATATGTTCCGCGCGCATTTAATCCTAGCCAGCGATCACCTAGCGGATTCCTAGGATCTCCTCCCCGAATGTTGTCTTTATAATAAGGCCGGTTTTTAATTTTATTCACAATGCTAAAGGTACCCTCTGGTGTATAACTCATCTGCCTCCCTGTCGCAACTTTGAACGTCCTGACTAATTTTCCTCCATCATAAAAAGCAAGGGTGTTAGTAGATTTGTTAATAATAATAAGTTGATTTGACGCCGCAGACGCATTGCCTGTCAGACCCATCCCCGCGAGTAAAAAAACAAGCCCAACAAAAAAAACAGCCACCTTTTTCATTTATCGACTCCCCCAATTTCTCTTGTATCTATATAAGAAGAGTATAGGATGAAAGGCAAACCATCAGAACACTTTTTATCTTATAAGTCAAAATACAATAAAATCTTTCACGCACCCCTTTTTACTGACAAGAAGCAATAAATGTACATAACAAAAAAACGGCCCTTTAAAGGGCCGTTTCATTTGTATTTAAAGCTTCACTTCAACTTTTGCATTTTTCTTAAGTTCTTCAACTTTTTTCTCCAATGCTTCTTGTTTCTTTTGTTGTTCAAGCTGCTGCTTAATTTGTGGCTTTACGTCTTCAAGCTTTGGCATTTGAGATTGTTCTTTACCGCCGCTTGCTTGACTTTGGCTTTGTTTTGCAAATTGATCGTAATAATCTTGAATTTCTTTATCTGTTACTTCTGGTGTTTGAATGTCTTTATCTACGTACTGCTGATATTTAATGCTGTCAGCCAGCTCAGACTTTAATTGTGATTGAGTTAGTCCTGCATCTTTTAAAGCCGCTTTAAACTGTTTATCTGTTTTGAACTGCTTTTTCGTTTCTTTTAACTTTTTATTTACTTCTTCATCAGTTGCTTTATAGCCTTTGTTTTCAGCTTCTTGCAATAGCAGCGTTTGCCCTACTAAATTGTCAATTGTTTGCTGCTTTACTTGTTTAGCTGCTTCTTTAGATGTTGGGTCTTGTCCCATTTGTTGATATTGGGCTTGTGATGAAGATAATGCCGCATTATATTCTTCACCAGAAACTTTTTTACCGTTTACAACCGCTACGGTTTTCTTCTCATCTACTTTTTGTTTATCTAATTTCTTCTGCATTTCTTTTGCTTGCTTTTCCTGCTTTTCCTGAGCCTCTTTTTGCTTCTCAGTTTGTGCAGTTTTCTGATCATCACTTTTTGATTGCTTTGCATCATCGTTTGAACCGCATGCTGTTAAAGCTGCAGCAATTACCCCAATGAGCAATGTATACATCAGTTTTTTCATGATTAATCTCCTTTCATAATCCCAAACGATTATTAGCTATTCGAAAAAATCATCTAGGGGGCATTGTATATGATATAGGCGTAAAAAGAAACCATTTAGGCTAATTTTAAACATATGTAATAAGATTGAAACGTTCTGTAATCTTATGAAAGGTAAATGCTCTTCTTTATACGGCCTGTCTAATCATAACATTATTTAGTATGATTTACATAATTTACAGTACGTTATACATCTGTATTATTTCAATTTATTTGTTATATGAAAAGCAATAGTATTTGATTTCATGTTTCTCTAAGAACTTTATACGAATTTAACGATATCACAAGTTCTTTTTTTATCCAATTGAAAGCCAAAATTCATTAAAAAAAGAAAAAAGCATGGGATAATCATGCTTTTTTCTTTTCAATTTATGTATGAATTATAAAACGATTCATACGAATACGTAATCAAATTGTTTTCTTTTGCAAAACACTCAATGGAAACAGGAAATAAGAACCCGTATTTTTTTAAAATTGCAATATTTTTTTCGAATTGCTCGCAGTCGCTTTCTTCAATCGGCCGATGCTGGATCGCTTCAATCACGGCAATTATTGTCTGAAGGCTACTAATGACTTGCAATGCTTCATCGAGTAAGCCATTATATAAATGGTCTGTACAATAATCTGGGTTCAATAATTCATCAGGATTAAGCTTATCTACAGATACATACCGAGGTAACAAGTCATAGCGAAGCTGTTCAGTCAACTCTTCTATGTAATTCTCCATTTCTGGCGGAGCTGCTTGGGCAATTTTCATGGTTACCCCCCCTTTTTTCTCTTAACTTATGTCTCTTTATTTAGCATAACATAAACATAAAACGAGAACTTCAGGTAGTTATTTCCTCCTAATTATTTACAAGTTCTTTTAAAAGATTAAAGGATATTTACTAGTATGTAAGGAAGGGATTAAATATGAGTATACACGGCCAATGGCTAGAAGATAAAATCGCAAAAAATGATGCAGGGCAAACAATTGAAGATTATTTAAAAACGAAATGGCGTATTCCTAAAAAAACGCTGCATCAGTTTCGGATGAAGAAAAATGTGCTTATAAACGGCGAGCCTTTACCATGGAGAAACACTCTTAAGGAACATGATAAAATGTCACTTCCTTTTTTTGAAGCAGAGCCTAATGAAATAACACCTTACAATGTTGATATAGAGATTTTGTTTGAAGATGAGCACGTACTAATCGTAAACAAACCAATCAACCTAGATACTCACCCTTCATCAGAACAAGACCAAAAAACTCTTTTAAATGCTGTAGCTGCTTATTTTCAAAAAATAGGCCTCAAAACAAAGCCTAGACACGTTCACCGTTTGGACAGCGATACATCAGGTGCTATCTTATTCACGAAGCATTTTGTAGCAAGCTCTGTGTTTGATCAGCTGCTGGCTGAACGTAAAATTAATCGGACTTATATTGCCATCGTCCAAGGAATCATAAAAAAAGAGGACGGAATCATCAATGAACCCATTGGACGCGATCGTCATCACGCTACAAGAAGAAGAGTATCTAGAACGGGACAAGCTGCCAAAACACGTTATCGGGTGTTAAAACGCAATACGGCGAAAAACGAAACGCTTATTGAACTTTCGCTCGAAACCGGACGCACTCACCAAATTCGTGTTCATATGAGTCACATCGGCTATCCATTACTTGGTGATACTCTTTATGGAGGAAAGAGATTAAAAGAACAGCAGCAAGCTTTACATGCCACTAAGCTTTCTTTTATACACCCGTTTACACGTCAGCGCGTATCAGCTGTTGCACCTCTAACTCAGCAAGTCTTTTCGCCTTACAGCAAGTTGTTTTCTTATTAAATATAAAAGAGAGGTTAAGACACAACCAGCTAAGGGCAAACAAATAGAAGAAGTGCGCTGAACCGCTTGAGATACCTACATGAAACCTGCGTTCACCATATCAATAAAAAAATCCGAACGAGTTGAATTCTTTATCAAGAATCTCAATTCATCGTTCGGATTTTCCTTTAACTAAAATACTTTTGTCCTAGCCTCTTTTTTTCTATTGAATTTTAAATTGACGAATCAAGTTCGCCAATTCTTCACTAATCTCTTGCAGATGTTCCGCTGATTGAGAAACAGTAGAAATAGCTCTAATTTGTTCTTCTGTGGAAGCGGTAATCTCTTCAGTTCCTGCTGCTGATTGCTGTGCAATGGCTGCTATGCTTTGAATTGCCGCTACCACGTCTTCCTTATGCTCATCGATACTGTCCATGCTGCTTGTCACATGTTCGACAGCCGCCGCCACTTGTTCAATCGTAGTTGCAATTTCGTGAAAAGCTCGTTCTGTATCTCCTACCACAAAGTCTTGAGACTTTGAAAGCTCTTCTGTACGGTTGCATTCTTCACGCGCAGCAGCGACTTCACCTTGAATCGCTGCAATCGTATGACGAACTTGTTCAGTGGCCTGAGAGGACTGTTCAGCAAGTTTTCGCACTTCTTCAGCTACTACCGCAAATCCTTTGCCATGTTCTCCTGCACGAGCTGCTTCAATACTAGCATTTAATGCAAGTAAATTTGTCTGATCTGAAATACTATTAATCGTGAAAATAATAGATTCAATTTTTTTCATCTTATTTGTTAACTCTTCCATTACAGCTTGAACAGCGTGAATCGTTTGAGACGATTCAGTGGTTTGGCTGCGAAGGAGCTGCATCTGTTTTAAACCTTTTTCATTGATGCTTACAGCTTCAATCGTCATTTTATTAATCTGTGCATTTTGTTCAATGACTTCTTCAATTTGCGAAGATAAACTCATCGTTTTATGATTAGTAGAGTCAGCGTCAGAAGCTTGCTGCGTGGCACCGCTGGCAATCTCATGGATAGCCCGGCCGATTTCCTCACTGGATGCAGTTGCTTCTTCAGATACGGCACTCAAGTCTTCAACAGACGTTTTTACTGTCTCAACAGATGTCTGAACCGTGCCAATCAATGTTTTCATTTTGGCTACCATATCATTAAATAAATGAGTAAGCTCACCAATTTCATCTTTTGACTTCGTCTTCACCTGAACCGTTAAATCGCCAGCTGTTACTTTGGCTACTTCATTTTTCAAGCGGCGAATCGGATTAGTAATAATTCTTGAGAAAAAGATGGTTAACACCACTGATAATAAGATGCCAATTAACGCAATCCAGACAATAACAGTCAGTAAATGATGAGCGCTTGAGAGCATTTCATTATAAATAAAGGCATTTCCTATCTTCCAATTCGTCCCTTCGAGAGTATCATATGCCATCACTCTCTCTTCACCTTGAAAGGTATACTTCATGAAATCTCTATTCCGGTCTGCTTCGTACATTTTTTTCATAAATGGCTGATTCATCATATTTTTCCCAGCTTCTGTTGGATGAACGAGCGCTGTGCCATTTTGATCAAATAAAAATGCATACCCACCGTGATTTACTTCTGCTTTACCTACAATGTTTTTTAATGCATCTAAGTCTAAATCAGTAGCTATAACGCCCAGCACATTTTTAGTATCTGGATCTAAAATAGCCTTTGCAATTGTCACGACCGTCTTTTTTGTTGCTGCATCTTCATATGGATCCGTATAAATAACCTCATTAGGTGATTCTACTGCTTGTTTGTACCATACCCTTGAAGTCGGATCATAGTTTGAACCAAACTCTTGTTTAGGAACAGAATACATTCCTTTATTTTTAGTGCCTATGTATTCAAGTGCTAGGTTTGGATACTTTTCTTTAAACTGCGTAAACTCTTTTTGAACTGTGTTCCATGTAAAATACGGATTTTTCTCTTGGTTTGTTTGATCTCCTTCCTGCTTAACAAAATTAACAATTACATCGTTTTCACTATACGTTAGCAAAGAACGACTATACATGTCTAAGTACGTATGAATGGTTTCTTTTAACTCTTTCACTTGACTTTGAGACTGAATTTCTACATCTTTTTCTATTTGCGTTTTGGTAAATTGATAAACAGCCCCTGAAACAACTAATAATAAAATAGCTATAAAAATACTAAAAAATACTACGAGCTTTGCACTTAACCTCTTCATTCCCTCACCCTTCTACAAAAATCTTTATATTACTAATAACGGCTTTTCATTTTCATTTTTGAAGAAGTTTTTGTGATTTATTTCAAATTCCCGCAAAATAAAACCAGCGCATCCTTTCATAACGAAAGAACGTGCTGGTCTTATTTTTGTTTTTCGTATGCATCAGGTTCAATATGAACAAGCGTATCTTTAATTTGATGCTCATCGTTCATCATATGTTCAATTTGATCAGCAATTTCATGGCTTTTGATAACATTTAAATGGGGATCTACTTTAACAGTTACATCAATCACGACTTGATTACCAAGCTTGCGCGCTTTCACATCTTCTACTTCTTTTACACCTTCTACAAGCTCGATGCTTTCTTTGTAGTGCCCTAACTTTTCTTCATCAAATCCGTCCGTTAAAGAATGAGCCGCTTCTTTAAAAATCTCAATGGCTGTTTTACAAATAATAATTCCCACAGCAAAAGCAGCTACCACGTCCAGCCAGGGCAGGCCGAATTGTGAGCCGAAAATTCCCACGACAGCCCCTATACTCACAAGTGCATCAGACAAATTATCTTTAGCAACCGCATATAAAGACTGGCTATCAAGTTTTTTAGCAAGCTTAATATTATATCGGTAGACACCACCCATAACAGCAGCCGCTCCAAGACCTACCCAAGCAGCCAGTAAATTAGGCGCTTCAGATTTGTCCATAAATAATGACTGACCCGCATCGACCAATACTTCTAGTCCGATTACCATCATGATAAAAGAAGCAATAAGTGAAGAGATATGTTCCGCTCTGGAATGTCCATAGGGATGATCATTATCGCGAGGTTTTTTAGAGATTTTTAAGCCGACTAAGACGGCAATTGATGCAATAATATCTGTAACATTATTAAGACCGTCGGCTTTTAATGCAGAGGAAGCGGTGACACCCGCAATGATAAGTTTACATGTCGATAAAAAGATATATGATAAGATACTAACCCAAGCGCCTTTTTGGGCTTGCTCATAGTAGTTCTCCATCCCTTCCACTCCTTTATTCAAAATAAGCAAACTTAGTGTAACAAATGGATTTCGTGTGGGTCTATAGAAACATTATTGGCTGCTAACATACAAATAGAGAATGTTAAACTCTTTAGCTTTCTGCAAAACAAGTTGCCTTTACTCAACACTTTAAACGTTTAAGATCTTTCTAAATGTGGCACTTCATGTAGAAGGACATTTTTTTAAATCGCCCTGTAAAATTGTTTACTATTTTTTAAAGGGTGTGATTTTTATCACAGCTGAAGCAATTTATTCTTGTTACACTAACATTGTGAAAAACATCACAAAATAAAATTCAAAGGATGATACAAATGAAAACACAATTTACACCAAAAACACGAAAAGTTGCCGTTATCGGAACTGGTTTTGTGGGCTCAAGCTACGCTTTTTCAATGGTGAATCAAGGTATTGCCAATGAATTAGTGTTAATCGATATGAACAAAGAAAAAGCAGAAGGTGAAGCACGTGATATCAATCATGGAATGCCATTTGCCACACCGATGAAAATCTGGGCTGGAGATTATAAAGACTGTGCTGACGCTGATTTAGTAGTTATTACAGCGGGCGCTAATCAAGCTCCAGGGGAAACACGCTTAGATCTAGTTGAAAAAAACGTTAAAATTTTTGAATGCATTGTAAAAGATATTATGAACAGCGGATTTGACGGCATCATTTTAGTGGCAACAAATCCAGTTGATATTCTCGCACACGTTACACAAAAAGTATCAGGATTACCAAACGAACGGGTAATTGGTTCAGGAACGATTCTTGACACAGCTCGCTTCCGCTACTTGTTAAGCGACTATTTCGAAGTAGATTCTCGCAACGTCCACGCTTATATTATGGGGGAACATGGAGATACGGAATTTCCTGTTTGGAGCCACGCGCAAATTGGCGGTGTGAAGCTCGAACATTTTATCAATACTGCCGCTATTGAAAAAGAACCCGATATGCAGCATCTATTCGAACAAACCCGCGATGCGGCTTACCATATTATTAATCGAAAAGGAGCGACTTATTACGGAATTGCAATGGGGCTTGTACGCATTACCAAGGCTATTTTAGATGATGAAAATTCTATTTTAACAGTATCTGCTTTATTAGAAGGACAATACGGTATTTCTGATGTGTATATCGGCGTACCAGCTATCATTAATAAAAACGGCGTGCGTCAAATTATTGAATTGAATTTAACCCCTCACGAACAGCAGCAGCTCGAGCACTCTGCTAGCATTCTTAAGCAAACTCGCGACAGAGCTTTTGTGTAACATCTAAAGATTTTTGCGGGGGACTCCCCCGCTCCCTTGTTTTAAATATGTAGTAGAGGTGTATGAATATGACGTGGACTCAGGTATATAATCCGTTAGATAATATTTGGCTTTCTGCACTAATTGCACTCATCCCCATTATCTTTTTCTTTATTGCTTTAACTCTTTTGAAATTAAAAGGACATATTGCTGCTGGTATTACAGTGCTTCTTGCTATGATTATTGCTATTTATTTTTATGATATGCCTGCCTCAATGATCTTAGGAGCCACAGGCTATGGGTTTCTGTATGCACTTTGGCCCATCAGCTATATTATTATCGGAGCGGTGTTCTTATACAAGCTAACTGTCAAAAGCGGACAGTTTACTACCATCAGACAATCTATTATTTCAATAACCGACGACCCCCGCTTGCAAATGCTGCTTGTTGCTTTTTCCTTTAATGCTTTTTTAGAAGGGGCAGCGGGATTTGGAGCTCCAATTGCCATTACAGCAGCGCTTCTAGTTGGACTTGGGTTCAAACCGTTAAAAGCAGCGGCGCTATGTTTAATTGCTAATACAGCTTCAGGAGCGTTTGGCGCCATGGGGATTCCTGTTATTGTCGCAGGACAAGTATCTGGCATAGATCCAAAAGAAATTGCTCATTTTCTTGGCACGCAGCTTCCGATTATTTCTTTTCTTATCCCTTTTTTACTTGTCTTTATTATGGATGGGATAAAAGGATTAAAAGACGTATGGAAAGCAACGAGCATCACAGCCGTTTCCTATGCACTGACACAGTATTTAACTGTTACATACATCGGCCCTGAACTTCCAAATATCACATCTTCTATTGTGAGTTTACTTGCTCTTGCTTTTTATATTAAACGAACAAGCCCGGCAGCGGCTAAAAGCTTCAGCCTGTCACCAAAACAGATTTTAAAGGCTTGGTCTCCTTTTATTCTATTAACGATACTCGTTACGGCTTGGAGCATTTCTTTTGTCAAAACAATGCTTGAACATATGAACCTGCTTATTAACGTCCCATTTTTACACAATCACGTAATTAAAGCAGCGCCTTTAGTAAAAGATCCTACGCCTTACGCTGCTATCTTAAAAATAGACGTATTTGCAGCAACAGGTACAGCAATTCTTATTGCTTGTATCCTTTCAGTTTTCTTGCTTAACATATCGCCAAAAGTGGCATGGACCACTCTTTTAGAAACCGTAAAAGAATTATCAAGGCCTATTATTACTATTATGATGGTCATTGCTTTTGCTTTTATTTCAAATTACTCAGGACAGTCTTCTACACTTGGATTGGCGCTCGCTACATCAGCTGCTTATTTTCCATTTTTATCCCCATTTCTTGGCTGGATCGGCGTATTTCTAACGGGGTCTGTCGTATCAAATAATGCGCTGTTCGGCAACTTGCAGCTAACTACAGCTCAGCAAATTAATGTCTTGCCGGTTATTCTCGTAGCGGCCAATACTGCCGGCGGCGTGATGGCTAAAATGCTTTCTCCTCAATCAATTGCTGTCGCTGCCGGAGCAGTGGGACTGGCTGGAAAAGAAGGTGAACTGTTTAAATACACGCTCAAATACAGCATGGGATTTTTGATAATAGGAGGATTTGTTACCTTTTTATTGGCGTGGTGGTTATGATAAAAAAGCGCTAAAAAACTGTTATTACCGTGTTTCTTTCATTTAAACAAACGTTTGATTATATAAAAAAGTCCCCAGTTAGCACTGGGGGTTTTTTTATTCTGAAATAAGTAAACCTATATTGCCGAATTGTTTTCCTTTATCTAATCGTTCGCAAGCTGCAACTGCCTCTGACAGCGGATAGAATCGATCGACGATTGGTTTAATTTGATGTTTCTCTATAAAATCCATCATGTCCACGAATTCTTCCTGACTTCCCATAGACGTACCAAGTATGTTGAATTGAGGATAAAAAATGGTTCTTAGAGGTAATTCAACTTCATTTCCAGAACTTGCACCAAAATTAACAATTCTTCCATTTGGCTTTAATATTTCAAAATAAGTAGGAAATAAAGCTGCCCCCACACTATCAAGTATGATATCTACTTTTCTATTGTTGGTTTCTTCTTTTAAGTTGCTTCCGCTATCTAATGCATAATTCGCTCCATGCTTTAGAGCTTGCTTTCTTTTTTCACCACTTCTAGAAGTGACTGTTACGTTAGCTCCGATAGCTTTTGCGAATAACAATCCATAGGTCGCGACTCCGCTTCCTATACCGGGAATAAGGAGGTGCTCTCCTTTTTTTAATTGGCCTTTTGTAAATAGAGCTCTATAAGCAGTTAAAGCGGATAGTGAAAGAACCCCCGCCTGTTTCCAAGATAGATAAGATGGCTTTTGTACAACGTTATTTGCTTGTATGATTACATACTCTGCAAATGTTCCATGTGATGGACCGCCTAAAATTTTAGGTGTAAGTGGAACGTGTTCTACACAATCCCACTCTAGACTCGGATTAACAATTACTTCCATTCCTTTTTTTAAACCTTTTATGCCTTCTCCCAATTCTTCTATAATGCCTGCACCGTCTGAACCGGGAATAATCGGCTTATCTCCTTTACCTCGATTTTTCATAACGAACAAGTCTCTCCGGTTTAAACCTGCTGTTTTTAACCTTATTTTTATTTCTCCCCTTTGAGGGTGCATCTCCTGAAGGTCTCTGTACTTCATGCCTGCTATTCCACTTTTTTCACTATGTATAATGCCTTTCATCCTTTCGCCTCCTCTTAATCTACCCTACTAAAAAGCTGTAAATGGCAAAAGAAATATGCCTAAAAAAAGGAAAAAAACAGTTTTCACATTCACTTTTTCACCGTTTTATCTTTATTTTTCTGTATCGTAAAGGTATTAAGCTTCTTTTATTACATTTTCGTTACAAACAATATTTTTGTAATAAAAAGATTAAAAAGTAGAAAGAAACGCCTGAAAATGTTAATAAATCAACCTTTAACTGGTAATTATCTTACTATACCTAGTTTAGAAACTAGTAAAAAACTAAAAAAAATTAAGAAAAAAAGCCAAAACACTTTCTTTTGTTACAGATTTATTGTAATATAAATGTAACAAAAGAAATATAAAACACATAATTGTTACATAAATAAGGTTAATTAATTAGGAGTGAGTTAGAAATGAAAAAAATTGGACTAGTTTTATCATCAATCGCTATTTTCTTTACACTAAGCACTGGAGTTACAGCACAAACAACATCTACAACATTAACGGATGCAAATGCTGTCAAAACTGCAGCTAGTGCCAGCAATCATTTCTGGAGTGCTCTGCACGGTTATAAAAACAAACCATGTACAGAACGTACATTTGAATATAAAGGAACTGAGTACGTGTATCTTTGCCCTGAATTTGATACAAAAGCTGAGCTATCAAGCTACTTATCTGAGACATTTACAAATAGTGCAGTAGAAAAAGGATTAACAAATTACGGCTATATCACATATAACGGCAAACTTGCACACCCAATCGGCGACGGATTCAGCATGTTAGAGTGGTCAAAAGCAAAAACAAAGCTTGTGTATCAAACAGCAACAGTTCGCTCTTATGAATTCACAGTTCCAACTGTAGATGGCGGCAGCGTAAAACGAACTGTCACATTCTATAAATCTAATTCTCAGTGGAAAGTAAATAAATTTGACGCTGTTCAATAATAAAAAAAGCAGGCCTGCTTGAGCAGACCTGCTTTTTTCTTTTTGATCGATAACATAAATAAAACTTCTACTTACAGCGCTCTAATAGCTGTAAATAGAAGTTGAGATCACAAGTTTAAGTAAATCAAATTTTGTCGAATCCTGTAGAAACAGTGATAAGTTACGTTTTATATTACAGGCTAAATTGCTTATTGTCAACATAATTCAGCAAAAAGATAGGGCAATATATTCAGAGCATAATAAAGACATTAACTTGGATTTTGTTCATGTTCCTCTGGGTTATCATGTACAGGATGAGCGCCTGGAAATAATCTCTGCGCTTTTTCATGAAGATTTTTGTTTTCATAATTAAATGCGCTATACGTTCGCTGCCCTTCTTCCCATGAAGTAGATTTCCCCAGTTTTTGATTAACAGGAGAGCCGAAAGGCCCGTCTGGAAATTCTTCAGCGGTTATATACTCATGGCTTTTTTCTACTGTAGAGAAATCATCATACGATGGTTGTTTGTCTTCTTTCAATGATTTCACCCCTTCTTTCTAGAAGATTTTCTACTAGTATGCACACTTCTTTGTAAAAAACCCTCTTAAATTAGTCTAAATCAGGGTATGATAACTATACATTTATTTTTAAAAGGAGTTGAACAGCTTGGAACCTAGACCTCAGAAAGGAACTTTTTTCCGAGAAAAAATCTTAAATAATAAATTTGTTGTATATACAATTATTATTTTTATTCTCAGCATGACTATTTTTTCGTTATCAAAAATCGGATTTATTTTAATTCCTATCTCTATTTTTATTAAAACAATCGCATTGCCAATTATCCTAGCAGGAATTTGCTTTTATTTATTTAATCCGCTTGTTGACTTTTTAGAACGAAAAGGTGTAAAACGAATTATTTCCATTCTTGTTTTATATATAGTGATTATCGGCGCATTAGCCATTATTATTTCATCGGTTATCCCGCCTCTAAAAAATCAAGTTGACCGTCTTATTGATAATATCCCAGAGCTGACGCATGACGTTCAGCATGCGGTGACTAATCTTTCGAATAACCGATATGTCGAACAGGGTCTTCAGTCGGCTAACACGGACCTAGATAAGATTTCAAAAGATGCATCAAAACACTTGAGTAAATATGTTTCTGGATTTTCAAGCGGTATTGTGAACTTTGTCGGCACCATTACAGAAATTATATTATCGGTTGCCGTTTTACCCTTTATTCTTTTCTACTTATTAAAAGATGGGAAAAACTTGCCTAATTACATTGTAAAACTGCTTCCAAACCGCTCTCGTTCTGAAGCTAAATTCATTTTAGCCGACATGAACCACGCATTAAGCGCATATATTCGCGGGCAAATTTTTGTTGCGATTTGTATAGGTGTACTGCTTTTCATTGGCTATCTGATTATTGGGTTAGATTATGCATTACTTCTAGCGATTATCGCCATGGTAACCAATGTTGTCCCATACCTTGGTCCTATTATCGCCATTATTCCAGCCATTATTATTGCATTTATTACGTCTCCTTTCATGCTTGTAAAACTAGCCATTGTCTGGGCAGTTGTTCAATTGCTTGAAGGTAAAGTAATATCTCCGCAAATTATGGGAAGAAGCCTAGACATTCACCCGATTACGGTCATTTTTGTCATTCTAACCGCCGGAAACTTATTCGGAATCATCGGTATTATTTTAGCCGTTCCTGGATATGCCGTTTTAAAAGTTATTATTACGCATATTTATCAATTCATCCGTTTGAATTCTACTATGTATCCAGATAAAAAAGCATAATAAAAAGCCCATCGATTTTCAATGGGCTTAACTTTTTACTTTTGTTCTTCTTCGTCTTCACGATCAAACCAAAGGAGCTCTTGATCATCTTCATCTCCATTATAGTTGATGAGAATTTCTTCCCCTGCTTGGATATCCGTATATGCATAAAAATCAAAGGTATGATTGTCAAAATTAATTTCATACGTAGCATTTGGTGTATACGAGTGATTAAACAGCATACCGTATCCCAAAAGAATAGCCGTATGATTCACTCCATATTCAAAAGCATAATCCGCTAGTGTTGTTTTCTCAATAAAATCATGCTCTTTATTAGGATAAGCGATTACGGGAGCTTCGTGAATAAGCGTTCCTTTTTTAATATCTTGCTTAGCAAATACACCTCTATTAAATTCTCCGTCGCTTATCGTAGACTTTTTTATTTCGATCATATTCGTCACCTATATATTCTTTCCTCTAAGATTTTCTTCTTCCCTAAGCTTGACAGTTTCTAATGGGGAAATCAACTGTTTTTCATAACCACTTGAATATAAACTGAAGGAACGCATATCATGCGCGCTTGTGTAAGCACTTACCTTAGTAGGAACATGCGATGTGGTTTTATTTTAGACATGGAGTCGCAATGATTTGGTTAGCTCTTGTTATTTATACGTTTTCATCTATTACTAAATGGGGGAACAAAAAAACAAATAAGAAATAAAGTGGAGGTCTAACAGAAGCATACGTTTTCTTACCTATTATTTTTAAACAAAATGGGCTGGGAGGAGCAGTATTTATGAAACGAATCATTGACTCGCATATTCACCTCGATCAATATGAACCGAAAAGATGGAAAGACATAATAGAGAAGGATCGTTCGTTACAAGCGCTTATTTCTGTATCTTCTACATTACACTCTTGCCAACTTAATCAAAAAATCAGCAAGTTATATTCCTGCGTGAAACCCGCCTACGGATTTCACCCTGAACAAATGCTGCCTTCTCCAAATGAATTAGCGGAGCTGTTTGCTTGGATCGATCAAAACAATGAAGAAATGATCGCTGTTGGTGAGGTTGGTCTACCTTATTACTTAAGGCAGACATACCCTCTTTCTCTAGAGCCCTATTTGGAGCTGCTTGAAGCTTTTATTATTCATTCAAAAAAGTGGAGAAAGCCGTTAATTCTGCATGCTGTATATGAAGATGCTGAAATTGTGTGTGACTTACTAGAAAAACATTCCGTGTCTAAAGCTCACTTCCACTGGTTCAAAGGAGCTAAACAAACCGTTGAACGAATGAAAAACAACGGTTACTATATTTCAGTTACACCCGATATTGTATATAAGCCTAAAATCCAAGCGCTTGCCATGGAATACCCTCTTGACTACTTGATGGTCGAAACAGATGGTCCGTGGCCATTTGAAGGACCTTTTCAAAACCAGACAACGGTTCCATCAATGATACATCAGTCCGTTGAGGAAATAGCACGTCTCAAAGGAGTTTCTGGAACGGAAGCATATGATTTTTTATATCAAAATACGTCTTGTTTTTATAATCTCTCCACATAAAAGGCCTTTCCCTAAGGAAAGGCCTTTTATATCTAAATTCGTTTCACAAGTTTTACGATCAGCACAATCACTGCAATGACAAGAAGAATGTGAATGATGCCGCCGCCAATATGAAAAACTAATCCTAATAACCAAAAAATAAATAAAAGTCCAATAATCGTCCACAACATAATTTTTTCTCCTTTTTTTATATGTAGTATTTGTTATAATTTTATATTTCCCTAAATGTGCATAAATAAACGCATTTCATATACATCTTTTCACTAAAGAAGGTTCACATAATGTACAAAAAGTACTCATGTTCTCTGTGGTAAAATAAGTATGTAATCTTATTTCATTTAAACTATAGCGGAGATGATTAACTATGACGTGGATTGTACTACTTTCCATTATTCTTGTAAGTGCGCTCAAAATATTAGTAACGTGTCTTCCAACTCCAGTGGTCAAATGGCTTATGACTAAATTTCAATTACATCCAACACTTGATGACCAAAGCGTTACTGTCACAGTTGATGGGAAACATTTAGAAGGCAAAAATAAAATGCAAGTGATTGATTATTTTAATAAAGCAACATTTTTAAAACAATATTATGTCCATGAAGGAAATAAGGACTATTATAAGCACCTAGAAGACAGTGAAACTCCACTGGTTATCGATACGAAAAAAGGAAAAAAAGATGTTCGATTATGCGTATACAGTTATGATGATCATGTCGATGTCGTAAAACAGTATAAAAACAAAATTATTGCTTACAGCCTGCTGTCTGATCACCTTCAAAAGCAGTCCATAACAGCTGACCTAGCTTAAACCAGTCGCCTATAAGGCGGCTTTTTTAGTTTTAGTTTTAGTTTGAAGCTATCTTATTTAAAAATACCAAACTTTAACATTAAATCTAGTGCTATAATATAAATTAATATAATTTTCTAACTTTTTAAGAGGTGATGGATAATGCTTTCTTTGTTAGGGTTTGGAATGATTGCGACTTTTCTATTTCTTGTCATTAGTAAACGCTTGTCCGTGGTTGTTGCTTTTATTTTTGTCGCTATCCTCTTTGGTATAATTGGAGGTTTTAGTGCCGATATGGGCGATATGATGATGAAGGGTATTTTAAAAGTAGCTCCTACGGCCATTATGATCGTTTTTGCTATTTTATATTTTGGACTAATGATTGACGTCGGTTTATTTGATCCTATGATTTCTCGTATCCTAAACATTGTGAAAGGCGATCCTTTAAAAGTCGTAATGGCAACTGCCGTTATTACAATGCTTGTTGGCTTGGACGGAGACGGCTCTTCTACATTTTTAATTACAGTTTCCGCCTTGCTTCCTTTGTACACAAAACTGGGAATGAACCGACTAATACTGGCTTGTGTTATTAGTTTAAGCGCAGGTGTTATGAATATGATTCCTTGGGGAGGTCCTCTCGTAAGAGCCGCAGCAAGTTTGCAATTAGAAGTATCAGATCTATTTAACCCTCTTATTCCAGCTATGGCAGCGGGATTGATGTGGACTTTATTTTCAGCATACTTACTCGGAAAGAGAGAGAAAGCGCGCTTAGGCACCATTCATTTAAAAGGTTCATCAATGGCTTTTGCTGAACAGCTTTCAGTTCATGAAACCCCTGGGAAGCCACCTAGACTCTTTTGGTTTAATGCCTTATTGACACTGTGCTTAATGACTCTCTTGGTCGTAGACATACTCCCTATTCCTATTTTATTTGCTATTGCTTTTGCCATTGCTTTATTTGTTAATTTTCCTCACCCAAAAGAACAGCAGGAAAGAATCTTAAGTCATGCAAACAGCTTTGTAATGGTTAGTACGTTGGTTTTTGCAGCCGGAATCTTTACAGGCGTTTTTACAGAAACAAAAATGATGGATGCCATGGCTAATACCATTGTCAGCCTCACTCCTGAATGGCTGGGATCTCACCTTCCCTTAGTTGTAGCAATAACGAGCCTTCCTCTCAGCTTTGTATTTTCACCTGATGCTTATTACTTTGGCATTTTACCTGTTATTAGCCATACAGCAGCTAATTTTGGTGTAGACCCTGTAGAAATAGGACGAGCAGCTTTATTGGGACATTCCACAACTGGGTTTCCCCTATCTCCTTTAGTACCCGCTACTTTCATTCTGATTGGGCTGGTTGAAGTAGATTTCGGGGAGCATCAAAAGTTTCTTTTCAAGTGGGCCTTTGGGACAACTATTGTGATGACAATTACAGCCATTTTAACGAATGCTATTTCCCTTTAGACTCTATCATAAAAAAGGAAGCCGACTACCATAAGGCAATCGGCTCACACATGTAGGATATTGATTTAACACTAACAAAGTACAACACAACACTAGTAATTATATAATATATTTCATTATTTTGAAAGCGATTTCATAGATATTTTTAAAAATATTTTGTTATTTGTTTTTCATAGAAAAAAACCACGTTTCAGCCAATTCGAAACGTGGTTTTTTTCTGTAAGGACTTGCCCTACAGGCTATAAATGTAAGTACGCTCATTATAGCATGAGCTCTTATCTAGATTCTATGGTAATTACTGTATAATATCGTTACATTACGACCGGTTGTATTTTTCTGTCCATGTGCAGCGTATTCCATGGCTCATCCTGTTCAGCAAGCCTTTCGATAAAATCTTGTGAAGTCCAGAATGGAATAGCCCCCGGTAAAAAAGGATGAGTATGCAGATACAACGTGTCATAAAAATGACTTTGAGCAAATTGTTCCACTGCTTTTAACAGCTGCTGTCCAATGCCTAGACGCCGGTATGCTGGATCGACATAGCATTTTACAATCTCGGCTGCAGTTTTATGTTCATATCGCTTTTTTAATGCATGAAACCTTCCATCGTAAGCGTATAAACCCATTGTTCCAATTACTTGTTGATTTTCCGTGACAGCTGCAAAAAAAGCAGCGCCTTTCGCTTGAACATAATATTCATTAAAATGAAGCAAATCCACAGGAAGCTGATTTTTTTCCATCATAGGAAATAGCTCATTCCGCATATTCATGACAAACTGACTCACTTCAGCATCCTTTTCTGTTACTTCTTTAATTTGATACATTTGTACTTCTTGCACGTTTACTGTCACATCCTTTTATCTATCATTGTATACTTTCTCTTTTTCCTATAGGAACAACACAATATTGACTATAGCGTTACGTCTAAATGCTGAGTCAGCATATAATACTCGCTTGGATTTGTGGTCCAGTTTTTCACTTTTTGATTATAAGCAACAACAATGTTTGGATGTACAATCGATGATGTCAGCATTTCCTCATTAATCAAAGCGGTTGCTTGCTTAGCTAACTGATCTCGCTTTGCGTCATCTATGGTTAAATTTAACTGATGAATCATTTTTGTTAGCTTATCATTATCAATCCGGCTGGCATTTAAACCACCGCCCGGCAAATAGTTCGTACTTAAATAATAGCTTGCATCTCCTCTAGGTGCAGTGATAAGACTGTACAGTGCTAAATCCCAATCGTCTTTTGCCATTACATATTCATCGCTGTCCTCAACGAGATGAATCTTAATAGTAATTCCTAACTCTTTCGCATTAGACTGTATAAGCTGAGCAATCAAAGGAAGTTCCGGCAGAGAGCTGTATGTGACAAGAGAGAGCGATAATGGCTTTCCATTTTTGATTGTTTTGCCATTTTTAATTTGATAGCCTGCTTTCTCTAAATATTTTTTAGCAGATGGCATACCTCTTTGCTCATTAGCATTATTATCAGCAAAAGGAAATTGGGGTAAAAATGGACCTCGAGCTGCTGCCGCTTGATTGTTCATGATGCTGCTGACAATTTCTTTTCGGTTCAGTAAGGTATCGATAGCTTTTCTTACATTTTCGTCTTTTAATGCGTCATTGGTTTGATTATAAAGTAATAAATGTGTACGCACACTAGGTACTCCACTTACCTTAAAAGACGGATCTGTTTGTAAAGTGCCCAAACTTTCTAAAGGCGGGCGATAAATAATATCGGCTGTTCCGGACTGAAGAGCCGCAACTCGCGCATTAGCATCTTCGTTAAATGCAAAGATCGCATTTTTCAATTTTACTTTCCCATTCCAATAATGTTCATATCTTTCTAACTTCACTTGATTTCCTTGATCGAAAGTCAAAACTTGAAATGGACCTGTGCCAATAGGCTTCTTAGCTATATTAGAAACATCAATATCTATAATAGCTGTGTTTGGATGCACTAACTCAGAAGGAAATTTAGGCATTGGTTCTTTTAATGTAATTGTCAGCGCATGACCGTTCGCTTTCATTTCTTTAATATTTAAAGCGTTTTTCATCGCATAACTTTGATCTATCGTTCTTTGAAGAGAAGACTTAACGGCACTTGCATCTAGCGCTTTACCATTTTGAAACGTAATATTCTTTCTTATCGTAAATGTCCACGTAAGACCGTTATCTTCCGTTTTCCACTTTTCAGCAAGCCAGGGCTTTATTTTTAAATCATTGCTGATTTTAACAAGCGTCTCCCCTACTCCCGCACGAACTGCTGTATAATTATCATCCGTATGAGGATCAAGCGTTGCAGATGTAAAATTAAATAAAAACGTCACACTTTTATCCGTTTTCTTTCTTTCTTTTATACTTATGCTCTCTTCATTAGGAGCGCAAGCAGTGAGGCAAAGTAACACAAGAAATATCATAGATACGAGTTTTTTATTATTTATCATTGCTTTTTCCACCTTCTATTTTAATACACAAAAAAGCACTTCTAAAAAGAAGTGCTTGTCTTCACAACAAATTCAGATAAACGTATTCCTTGTTTATCCTATTTTTGGTTCTGCCAAAACACCTCCCTATCCTCGTAGGTTATTGTGTGCTGCGATTTATGGCAGGTCTCCTGGCTTCAAGTCATTGCCTTATACCGCCTTCCCGTCTCTAAATAGACAGTGGCTTTTTGGCATAAGGCTCCTTGTTACAGTGGCGGGACCGCTCCGGATTTGCACCGGATTCCCTTTTAAGGCAATTGAAAAACAATTGCCACCATAAAAGCTGGTTATTTAATTTAGTAGCGTGCTCTTGAAACTCTAGAAGTAGAAGCTGATGGTGAAACATCTTCATCATCAAATCCAGTGGCAATAACGGTTACCATCATTTCGTCCTTTAAATCTTCATTAATCACGGATCCAAAAATCATATTTAAGTCCTGATCAGAAGCCGACGTGACAATATCTGCTGCTTCCTGTACTTCGTAAAGACTCAGGCTGCTGCCGCTTGTAATGTTCAACAGCACGCCTCTTGCTCCATCAATCGATGCGTCTAGCAGCGGACTAGAAATCGCTTTTTTCGCTGCTTCAATTGCCCGGTCTGATCCGGAAGCTCGTCCGATACCCATAAGCGCAAATCCTTGATTAGACATGATTGTTTTTACATCAGCAAAATCAAGGTTAATCAGCCCCGGAACAGCGATTAAATCTGAAATACCTTGAATACCTTGGCGAAGAACATTATCTGCTTCACGGAATGCTTCAAGCATAGGCGTCTTTTTATCGACAATTTCAAGCAAGCGGTCGTTTGGAATCACAATAAGGGTATCTACCGATTCATTCATCGCAGTAATACCACCTACTGCTTGCTTCGTACGTTTATTTCCTTCAAACTTGAACGGGCGAGTGACTACTCCAATTGTTAAAGCATTTAGTTCACGGGCAATTTGGGCAATAACCGGAGCTGCTCCAGTACCGGTTCCTCCGCCCATGCCAGCTGTTACGAATACCATATCTGCGCCTTGCAGTACTTCTTGAATTTGTTCTCTGCTTTCTTCGGCTGCTTCTCTTCCCACTTCTGGATTAGCTCCTGCACCTAATCCTCGCGTTAAGGCCGCACCAATCTGCATTTTCACATCTGCTTTAGATAAGTTAAGCGCCTGAGCATCTGTATTAACGGCGATAAATTCTACCCCTTGTACACCATGTTCAATCATACGGTTAACGGTGTTATTTCCTCCACCGCCGACTCCAATTACTTTAATTCGCACTAATGGCGATACATCTGCATCAAATCCAAACATTCTAAGTTCCTCCTCAATGATCAAAATTACTTTCTCTTATTATCCGAAAAAACACGTGAAGAACCTTTTACTACTATATTTAAGGCGTAACTGTTCTTTTGTTTTACAGATTTTATACATTTCTCTTTTAACCTTTAAATCTTTACATCTTTATGTAAAATTATTGTTGTTCTGCAGTTAGTACGCCGAACTCTTTTTTGGTTTTTCTACTCAAAACGGCATATAAGCTTATTGTATCATTCATTTGACAGATGTCTGTATTTAATTTTGAGTAAGATGTGACTAAGAGAATAATATTTTTATAGACAAAATGAGAAAAAGCCCTTAGAAATAAGGGCTTCTCTAGATAATAAACCGTTTTATAATTTCCCAGTTAAGAATTGAGCTTCTCCCATGCCAAAGCTCCAGTCAGCATTACCGTTCTCAACAATTGAAATCATAATGTCGTTTGGCTGAATACCGCAGCTTTCTCCCAGCTCTTTTACAATTAATTTGTAAAGAGCTTGTTTTTGCTCTTCTGTTCGCTGTTTACTCGTTACACTTATAATAACCAAATCCTTGCTTCTCTCAAAGCCAAGACCTGTATCTTCAATAATCATTTCATGAGCAGGATGCTGATGTACAATTTGATAACGGTCGCGTTCTGGGACGCCAAAGGCTTCTAGTATCGCTCGGTGAGTAGCGTCTAGTAATGCTTTTAACTCTTTTTCATCTCTTCCTTCTATTACATCAAATCTAAGTAATGGCATACTAAGTAACCTCCAGCTTTTTGTCTAATATATTATTGCTTTATCATATCACAACTATCATTTGTAAAAAAAGATATGCTATTCCAAATGTGCTCTCTAGTGAAAGAGCGCTCAAACTCTTCAATGAAAGCTGAACCGAATAAAAAGAAATGAGCAGCATAACGGCTCATTTCATTAGTACAAAAATATTTATAATAAGAGCTAAAATACATACAGATACAATGGCAATGAGTACGTTCATCACAAGGTTTTGCGAGGATGTTTTAGCTTGTTTTTTCATATCAGCCCGACTCATCTGTTGCTTTTCATGATCACTTTTAGACATCACGTAGCCTCTCCTATTCATCAAAATGTCAGCAGTGTGTAAATGATTTTTGAGAAACCTTGATCCAGTTTTTTTGTATAAACAGCAGCACATGCAGGTTATCACCAGTTATTTTAGCATGTTTTGTCAAATAAGTGGACTATGTAGCGCTTCAATTTAGTATTCACGGCCAAATATATTTAAATTCGTTGCTTTTCTCTTCTTTTCTCGCTATTGTTTGAGAAGAAGGATAATTAGATACGATAAAGGATGATACGATATTGAATAACCATACGCAGCTGCCTCAGTATATCTACACATACGCATGCAGCGAAGAGGAACTCTCACTATGTCAATTAGAGAGACGCTCTCTTTTTGAAATTGAAACTGAGAAACCTATCATAAAAAGTGCCGTTAAACTTGATCCAAGCAGAAGCCCTTTTATCAAAGAGCGATTAGATATTATGTATGAATCAGATGACCTTGCGGATATTTGCAAACAAGTAGAAGATATTGACCTTGGAGATCAAACATTCAAACTCATTTTTATGAAAATTAATGACTTGGAAAAAGATCAAAAAATAAGTTATAAAGGTCAGCGTGCTGTTGAACGTGATGTGGGTTGGCATTTTGTAGCAGAAGCAGACTTGCATAACCCTGACCATTTGTTTGGCATTGTTCCATTTGAAGGACGCTGGTATTTTGGAAAATATCAAAAAAGTGAAGCTGTATGGCTGCATCATTTGAAGAAACCGCGTGAATACTCTACGGCACTCAGTACCCGCCTTGCAAGAGCTGTAGCTAACATTGCCGTTCCAAATCCTGAAGGAATCAAAGCGATTGATCCATGCTGTGGTATTGGTACAGTTCTGGTAGAAGCTCTTTCAATGGGCATTGATATTGTAGGACGGGATATCAATCCACTTGTGACCGACGGATCTCGTGAAAATATTGCGTATTTCGGCTTAAACGGTGATGTCAAAACGGGACCGATTTCGGATGTTACAACTCACTATGATGTAGCTATCATCGACATGCCTTACAATCTCTACACCCACGCGACGCCTGAAGATCAGCTTTCTATTTTGAAACACGCTCGCCGCTTTGCGGATAAAGTAGTCGTGATTACAGTAGATACGATTGACCATATGATTCATGAAGCTGGCTTTTCTATTTCAGATCGCTGCGTAGCGCGCAAAAGCGTATTTTCTAGACAAGTAGTTGTATGCGAATAAAAAAGACACCAGTCTAACAGGCTGGTGTCTTTTGATTTACCACTCTTTAGGTTCATAGTCTAATTCTTTGAATAGCTGCGTACGCTCTTTTTTCGTTAAATCTCTCCATTGCCCAACAGGTAAGTTATTTAAATGGATATTCATAATACGAGTGCGCTGAAGGCGGTACACTTCATATCCGAGCACTTCACACATACGGCGAATTTGACGATTTAAACCCTGTGTTAAAATAATTTGAAACTCATACTTAGACAGCTGTGTCACTTCACAAGGAAGCGTTTTTGTGCCTAAAATTTTCACTCCCTCAGACATGTTTTTGATAAACTCTGGTGTAATTGGCTTATCTACTGCAACAATATATTCTTTTTCATGCTTGTTTTCTGCACGTAAAATTTCATTAATAATATCGCCGTCATTTGTAAGTAAAATTAAGCCGTCTGAATCCTTATCAAGTCGTCCAACGTGGTGAATACGCAAAGGGTGATTGACTAAATCAATGATGTTTCCCTTTACTTTTTTTTCACTCGTACTTGTAATGCCGACTGGTTTATTAAGCGCAATATATACATTATTTCGAGCAATCCGAAGCTGTTGGCCGCTTACTCGAATATCATCGCCAGGCTTAACTTGATCTCCGACTTTTGCAACCTTTCCATTAACGGTTACTCTTCCTTCACTAATTAACTTATCTGCCCCTCGTCTTGACGCTTTGCCAGATTCGCTAATAAATTTATTCAGTCTCAGGTGAATCACAACCTTACATTTAAAAATTTTAAAATTTGTCTCTTCTATTAGAAACAGATATGTGTCAATTTCTATACCGTCCCTATCGTAACATGCTATACGCTTCTCGTCTTCTTTTAATTTCATTACTGGATCATATTTTTTTAACAGTAATAGAAGTATAGATCCAAAATACTTTGTAATCTTATTCTTAACATTTCAAGCAATGCTTACACCTGTCAAACTAACGTCAATCTCCACTCCTATACAAGACCTAAACGTCTAGATTGACTGATCCGTATAGGGTTGCTACCATTATACTGACCGATCAATTAGTAATTATATCAGGGAGCTGTTTTCATGGAATCAACCAATGGCGTAGGTTTAAACATCGGTCCCGTGATGACGCTTGCTTTAAATCAAGTGCCAAAACCGCTTCATGCTCACGGTTTAGCCATTTCAAATACGATTAACCAAGTTTCAGGCGCGATTGGACCCGCTTTGTATACAAGTATTATGACCATGGCTTCTCAGCACTTTATTCAACAATCAAATGAAACGAATAAAACGCTGTTACAAATAAAAAGTATGACAAGCGGGGTACATACCGTCTATTATGTAGCCATCGCTTTCGCCGTCGTTTCGTTCCTGCTCGCTCTTACGTTAAAGAAAAAAGACCAGCAGCTGGAGACGCAATAAATAAGAAACTAACAAGAGCTGCTCATGATTTGAGCAGCTCTTGTTACATGCAGAATTTATATTATAAATGTAAGAGCAATCATAGATACTATTAAAACAAGGATAACAATACTATTCTTTCTTTTTACCTTCCATGCTTCAATAGCGCCAACAATACCACCCATTGCTAAAATAAAAGTACCTATAACCTGGAGAGGCAGCAGAGATAACAACCTCCCTAAACTCGCTATCACTCCTCCGGTCAATATAAAACCTGTTGTTACAATAGATTTTAAAGATATTAAGTCTCGTATCGCTTTATTTTTTTCAGTTTTACTCAGTTTAAAGTACTCTACTATACTAAAAACAGCGGGTGTTCCCCATAAAATAAAGAAGCTAATCAATCTATCCGTGTCTACACTCACTGTTCATTCACCGCCTTTATCAATCCCTTACGCTCAGTTCCACCATTTAACAAATAGTTATATATTATTCTTGCTTCAAGGATCCTCCAAAAGAAAATTGATGGTAATCATCAAGCTTATTCCAATACCCTATGCACTTTACGTCAGGCTCATCAATACCTAACGCTTCTTTATTAGTTCCTTTGTAAGGAAGAAATGCCGTTAACTTCACCTTTTGTTTTGGCTTGATATTTAATTTATTTCCTTCTGCTAACACCTTAAATTTATTATCAGAATAACCGTTTTTCATTTTTAAAGGATAGGATAAAAATACATTATTTTGTTTGATGGTCAAATCGCTCTTGTTTACTAATTCCATTTCATATGAAATTCCTTGCTTCATTTTTTGTTCTTTGATTACGTTAATACTTATCTTTTCTAGTTCTCTTAAAGGAACGTTGTCTTCTTCTTTTGAACACCCGGCAAATAAGATGGCTAAAGCTAATAAAACAAGAATTCCTAACTTTCTATTCAAAAAAGAATCCTCTCTCTAGTAACAAAGGTTATTTTACAATTATAACCAAAAAGTTATTTAATGGTAAAATATAATTAAAAAAGCAAACCGTCATCGGTCTGCTTTTTTAATTGCTACGCATAGGTAATGTGTTGTTGTGCGAAAAAATTTTCGATAAGGAGTTTGCCAACTATATGTATATCGTAACAAAAGAAAAAAGAATGCGCTGTGAGATTTGTCACTCCTTCTTTCAAAATAATCTAACCGAATACTTCCTATTGCCTTACGCAAAAAGAGCAGATCGCAAACGCGACCTGCTCTTTTCACATGCTAGATATGGGTAATTTGTCCATGCGTGAAAAGCTCTTCAATAATAAGGGGTTTATTTATCACTACACTTATAGAATAACAAAGAAAAAAAGATGGGGCTGTGAGATTTATCACAGCCCCATCTTTTTTATCCAACTAGCTTATTAAATTGTACGCGTTTATTAATTGCAGCCATAATTGGTGCTCCAACAAGCATGACAATGAACTCACCAACAGCCGTTGTTAACCATGTAAAGAAAAATGGTAAATCAAATGCTAAGTGCAGTTCAAACGCAATAATAAACATCGTGAACGTAAATACAAGTGTATTAACAAGCATACGAGCCCACATATTTTTAATGTAGCGCATAGAAAAAATGGTAATGAGTAATGATAGCACGGATTGTCCTACCCCAAACACCAGATCATAAGCGACCATTGGTGAAAAAAACAAATTCGTCAGAAATACTCCTAGCACAATGCCATACACGTACTTTTTATTAAACACAATTAAGTGATTGAACATTTCCGATATACGAAATTGGATATTGGTGAAGCCAAACGGCTGGATTAACATACTGACAGCAATATACATAGCAGCTAAAAGACCGTTAACGCAAAGTGTTCTTATATTCATCTTACTATTCTCTCCTTAGTTTTTTAACGTGGGATGGTTACGAACCACGTAAACACTCAAAGAATCATACAGCAAGCTTAAGCTTTCGTCAATCTAGCTGTTTACAAACTACTGCGGGTTTCTATATCTTACATATTGACGGCTCTTTTTTCTTACTTTTCTTTAGTATAAAATAGAAGACGTATCAGTATACATAGGTGACATCAAGTAGTTAACCCTTTTGATTTGAAATACGAAAGGATTTGTAGCGATGTTAGATAATACAGATAAACGCATACTAGAAGAGCTATCAAAAAATGGACGTATAAAGATGAAAGAATTAGGAGAAAAAGTGCATTTAACCGGACAAGCCGCTTCTGCTAGAGTATTAAAGTTAGAAGATGAAGGCATGATCAAAGGCTATACAATTAACATTGATGAACGAAAACTCGGCTACATCATCCATGCATTTTTAAATATCTATACGCAGAGCATTCATCACCACCCCTACCTTACATTTTTAGAAAGTCAGCAGGAGCACGTTATCAACAACTTTAAAATCAGCGGCGATGGCTGCTACTTATTAGAATGCAAATTTCATTCAAATGAAGAACTAAATGATTTTTTGACAGAGCTAAATCAGCATGTGAATTACAAACTTTCAATCGTCATTAACAAATAAATTTTTTTGAAAAATTAAGGTATATTAATTTATGAAAATGGTAATCCTAATAACGTATTCCCCCTATTCCAATAAATTTGAAAATCCTTTGCACCATCGCAAAGGATTCTTTTTTTTTATGTAGGAAACCGCCTTCTATTTTTTGAAAAGTTGAACATCTCTCACAGCGTTGACATAGCGGTCAGAGGTTTATATAATCGGTGACATCGAAGCATAGAAAAGCCGGATTAAGACCTATACACGTATCGTAATTCTTCGTCTTAGAAGTTGATCAGTTTTATAACTAGACAATTTCTAAGACGTTTTTTATTTTATCATTTATGAAACACTAGTAAAAACAAGATTCCACATGAAAATATCCTAATAATCAAGGAGGTTTGCATATTGAAAACAATCTATAAAGACATTATCTTAATTATTGTTGGCGCACTTTTAGTTGCTGCATCCATTGATTTTTTCGTCATTCCAAATAAATTAGGTGACGGAAGTACGGTTGGTATTGCCCTTGTTTTATATTATTTATTTCATATCCCTACAAGTATCAGCACATTTCTTGTAAACCTTATATTTATTGCCTTAGCCTATAAATTTCTAACCAAAAAAACGATTCTTTATACGATTCTAGGAGCCGTCATGACATCCGTTTTCCTCGGTCTAGTCAGCTATATTCCTTTTCACGTTCATGACATGATTTTAGGAATTGTATTCGGCGCCTTACTAATGGGAACAGGACTGGCTCTCATTTTTATAGCGGATGGATCGACTGGTGGAACAACTCTTTTGGCTTATTTATTAAACTACACAAAAGGCTATAATATCTCTAAAAGCATGTTCTACATGGACAGTGTAATTATTTTAGCATCGGTTTTCGCTATTGGCGTCAATAACATGCTCTATACTTTTATATTCGTCTATCTTTGTGCCAAAATCGTAGATGTCGTTATCGAAGGTTTCCACAACAAAAAAGCAATGACGATTATGTCCGATCAATACAAAGACATAGCGCAAGTCATCACCAGTGAATTTGGAAATGCAGCCACCATCTTTTACGGATACGGCTACTACGCCAACAAAGATAAACGTATTATTTACGTTGTTATTAAAAAGAACGAGCTATTAAAAATTAAAAAGAAAATCCAGCAAATTGACCCGAATTCTTTTATTGTCATCCACGAAGTAAAAGAAGTTGTCGGCGGGAAATTTGGATTTATCGGCAATTCGCCTCATGAAACAAAAGCCGCTGCTAAATAAAAAATCCACCTCTTGGTGGATTTTTTTATGAAAAAACCGTTAAGAAAAATGAAAAGATACCTGCTAAAAAGTAAACCGACCCTAACGCAATTGCTCCTGTAACGACCGTAAATACACTTAATCCGATAACCACCTTCATTTTCATCCACATCCCTTTTTAGATTAGTAGTATAAGTATGTCCAAGAATAGAAGATTTATAACTATGCCATCCTATTTATTTCATATATCGATGCAACAATTGTCTATTCAATGTGTTCTAAAACCACCCCTGGCGACATAATGTATAGGAAGGATTTCATATACACATCTTTGTATCACACATATCATATGAAATTAGGTGAGATAAAATGGTGGCTGTCCACTTTTTTGAAAACAGAAAGCTTCTATTAAGCCAGCTGAGGGAAAACATTCCTTCTAAAGGTGATGATTTAAAGATTAAAGGACGAAAAGGAACTGTCGTGCTTGTGAATGACATCGATGAAAAAAATGTTCACGTGGAAGTTGCTTTAGAAAAAGTAGTGAAAAAGAACTTAGCATTAGATAACGCTAAAAAGAAAAGGAGATAAGCGGCTTACGCTTATCTCCTTTTCTTTTTAATTTATATACGAATCGTCTGTATCTTTTGCTTCAGTTTCCCCAAAAAAAGAGACTCCTAAAAAGGAATCTGCAGCAAAGAGCGATATCATCGCCTGAATATTAATACAAACTATATTTTAACATATAAAAACATATTTTACAAAAATAAACTATTATTTTACGCATAATTATTTTTCATTCGAGGTTTTTCAACATCAGCAACCCATTTCGTATAGAGATCTTTATTTATTTTTCAGGCCAAATTTTTGCATCTGGCTCTAATAACCACTTATGCTCTTCTTCCATAATACGGTCTGTCCACGGATTATTGTCGAGATGGCGAATCATCCAGCAGAAGTACATCGCATAGCCGGGAGCCGTTGCTTGAGGATGATCCAATTCACCAGGAATTGTAATAAAACTATTATCAACTACACGATACGCATCTTCTCCAACCATTGCGCAGCCAAATCCTTGTGGCTTGTCAAAACGATAGTAATACACTTCGGGCTGGTCATGATGATGAGGCGGATAACTCGACCATCTTCCTGGATAAGAAATAACTTCTCCAATAACAAGGTTAGAGTAAGGAGCGCTATTGTAGTCAAAAATTGTTCGGATTACACGCTGAGCAGTACCTTCCCATACTCCTTCACCAGCCACTGTGTTTTGACAATCTTCGGGGGTATATAATTTTGATGAAAACTTTTTTTCATTATCCGTTTTTTGAACTAGTACTTCACTATCGGCAAGCCCGGTAATTTTGACCTCCACATTTTTTGAAACGTGCAAACACCAAGGCTCTTCTTCAAATAGGGACTGGCGCTGAATTTCTTTCGAATGGCCTTCCCACTCTAGCTTTACCTTTCCTTCTAGTAAAAGAATAGCCGTTTCACTACTGCTGTCTAGTAAAGTTTCCTCTTTTCCTTGAAACATTTTATAAATCCCAATATCCATCAGCATATCTTTGTGCTGACCGGTCATTTCTGTAAGTACGTTGTATCCTTTATTTAATTCACCTAATTTACCTAACATGCTTGAATTCCTCCTTTATGTAGTAGCGCAATAAGAATTTACTAATTGCTCATTTTTTCTTCATAGACTCTCTAAATTCTTTTGAATATGTGACTATGAGGATTTTTTATTAACGGCAATATTCTTGATTGTGTTCAATTATTTGTAGATGCTGTGGCGCCCCTTTTTAACGGAGCCGTTGATTTACGAATAATCAATTTTGGCTCAAGAAGCAAATGTTCTTTATGAATCGCTGGATATTTCATTTCTCTAACCAGCAAATCCACTACGTTTACAGCCATTTCTTTTGTCGGCTGTGCTACCGTTGTCAACATGGGCGTGATGGTAGTAGAAAGAACCGTATTATCAAAGCCAATCACTGATAAGTCTCGCGGCACATCAATTTTGAATTCTTTTGCAGCTTGCATAACGCCGATAGCCAATAAATCGTTACAAGCAAAAATAGCCGTCACTTTTTCCTTCATTGAAAAAATTTGCTTAGCACTTTCATATCCTTTTTGAATACTTGCTTCGGTCGTAATAACGTGCTGAGGCGGCACGATGATTCCATTTTCTTGCATAGCGTCTTGAAAAGCATCTAAACGGGCGTGATTACTTTTTGCATTTTCTGTAATAATCGCAATTTTTTTATGATGCAAAGACAATAAATAATCAGCCGCTAAATAGCTCCCTTTGTAATCATCCACTGTCACTGTATTAACGGATATGTGAGGAATTTCTGAAGCAATAACGCTAATCGGTATATCTTGCTTAAGCATATTTTTTAAAAGATTAGCATTGCGAAAAGCAGATGCTACAATTAAACCGTCGATTCTCTGACGTATTAACAGCGACAGATACTTTTTCTCTTTTTCCGCATCGTTATCGGTATTGCACATTACAACATGGAAACCTCGCTCATGACTTCGGTCTTCTATGCTTCTTGCCAAATCGGCAAAAAAAGGGTTGGAGATGTCAGGTACGAGAAGCCCAATCGTTTTAGTGGGTTTTCCTGTTAAAGCAGATGCTACGACGCTTGGATGGTAATTCAACTGCGCCATAACCTCAATTACTTTTTGTCTTGTTCTTTCACTAATATGACCGGTTTGATTGATGACTTTTGATACGGTAGAAATTGATACACCTGCTTCTTCAGCCACACTATAAATGGTTGGCTTCATTTCCTCTCCTCCTTTCCTTTCATAAATACATAAAAGGCGTAAAATCTTTTACAATGGAAATTAAAGACCGCTTTTTTCTTTAATAAAGTTTCTTGCTTTTAACGCATATTCAAAAGGATTAGCAAGGGCTGGATCCTGTTCTGCTTCTACGACAAACCATCCGTTATAATCCGAAGTGGCAAGCGTAGTAAATACTTCATCAAATTCAATAGCTCCGTCACCTGGAACAGTAAAGGCTCCTTCTTTTACCGCTTGCAAGAAGCTTAAGTCCTGTTCTTTGACTTGATCAACTACTTCTTGACGAATATCCTTTAAATGAACATGCTTAATACGGTGCAGATATTTTTTTAGGATATAAAGAGGTTCTTCTCCTGAAAAGACAAGATGACCGGTATCAAATAGCAGCGAAACAAGCTCCGGATTGGTAAGCTCCATTAGCTGCTCAATTTCTTCTGTTGTTTGTACACCTGTTCCCATATGGTGATGATAGACAATATGCATATCTTTTTCTTGTGCCAGTTTCCCAAGATGGTGCAGGCCTTCTGCAAGTCTGCTCCACTCTGTTGGCGTGAACACAGGCTTTTCTTTAAATAAAGGAACATCCATCAGCCCTTGAATGCTGTGCCCTTGTTCAGACACAACAATTACTTTTGCTCCCATTTCGTATAAAAAATCGCGATGTTCAATAAATGGCGTTACCGTTTCTTCCAGCGGCTTTGTTGTTAAAAATGTACTAAACCAGGCGCTTGCAATTTCCAAATTCCGAAGCGATAATGCCTTTTTTAAGATTGAAACATTTCGCGGATATTTGTTTCCAACCTCACTTCCTCTAAAACCGGTTAAAGCCATCTCACTGATACACTGTTCGAATGTATTTTCAGCTCCCAGTTCAGGCATATCATCATTTGTCCAAGCAATTGGAGCAATCCCCAGTTTGACCGTATTTTCCTTGAACATCTCTTCCTCTCCCTTATATGAAATTAAAACCTCTTTTATATTTATCGAATGTTTCTCTTCAACAACCTCATTTTCTCCTGCTCCTTAATAAACTCTTGCCATTTCAAGGTTTTTCACCTTATCTTCATAAGCTTCCTGTACATGCTGATTTTTAGATACCTCTGCTACTCCTACATGCCACCATGATTCATAACCGTTCGTCATAGTTTTTGGCAGCACTTTAATATCAATTAGCGTAGAAACCTCTTGTTTTTGTGCATCTTCTATCGCCGTTTTTAATTCTTCAAGAGAACTCACGCGATACGTTTTTACACCGTAGCCTGCGGCGCTGGCTGCAAAATCAATTTTCATCACGTTTCCGTTTAGTTTTCCTGTTTCATCGTTTCGATAACGAAACTCTGTTCCAAAGCTCCCCATACCATTTGACATTTGCAGGTTATTAATGCACCCGAAGCCCGAGTTATCAAACAGTAAAATGTTTATTTTTTTTCTTTCTTGAAGGCTTGTAATAAGCTCTGAATGAAGCATTTGATAGCTTCCATCTCCAACCATCGCATACACTTCTTTAGCTGGTTCTGCCAGCTTAACTCCAAGTGCGCCTGATACTTCATATCCCATACATGAATATCCATATTCCATATGATAGGTATTAGGTTTAGTAGACTTCCACATTCTCTGTAAGTCGCCTGGAAGACTTCCTGCTGCACCAATAATGACGGAGTTGTCATCAAGGAGCTTATTTACCTCTCCAATTACTTCGGTTTGCGTTAATTGAGTACCAAGTGATTCTACATATTCAGCTAAGCTTTCATCTAAATGACCTTGTATTTCTGGAACAAAATCTGCACCAGTAAAACGTATGCTATGCAGACGCTCTAATTCTGTTTCCCATGCGTCTTTAGCATTTGCAATTTCTGTGGTATAACCAGACTGATAGCCAATTGATTTTAGCTCTTTCATAAGAGCAAGCAACCCTTCTTTTGCATCAGCTACAAGTTTCACAGCATCAAGTTTATTTGCATGAAATTCAGACGTGTTAATGGTAAGAAATTGCACGTTGGGATGTTGAAAAAGCTGTTTAGATGCTGTTGTAAAATCAGTAAATCGTGTGCCTACTCCAATTACTAAATCTGCTTCTTTAGCGATTGTATTAGCAGCTGAGTTCCCTGTTACACCTATTCCGCCCAGATTATAGCGATAGTCACTTTCAACGGCACTTTTCCCTGCTTGAGTTTCTCCAAATGGAATATGGAACTCACTAGCAAATTGTTTTAACTCTTTTGCAGCTTCTGAATACCGAACGCCTCCTCCACAAATGATGATTGGCTTTTTCTTTGTTTTCATTAATTGAATTGCATCTGCTAGACTGTCCCTAGTCGGAAGGCGGCGCTCAATGCGGTGAACGCGCTTTTGGAAGAAATAAGCTGGAAAATCCCATGCTTCTCCCTGCACATCTTGAGGCAAACAAATAGTTACAGCTCCCGTATCTGCTGGATTCGTTAATACACGTATCGCATTAATCATAGCTGTCATCAATTGTTCAGGGCGGCTTACGCGATCCCAGTACTTACTCACTGGTCGAAAAGCATCGTTTGTAGAAATAGATAAATCATATGACTGTTCAATTTGCTGCAAAACGGGATCTGGCTGTCTAGTTGCAAATACATCACCAGGAAGCAGCAAAACTGGAATATTATTAGCTGAAGCAGTGGCTGCCGTTGTAACCATATTTGCTGAACCTGGCCCCACTGAAGATGTGCAAGCCATAATCTGCTTTCGATGTTTTTGTTTTGCAAAAGCCATCGCTGCATTGGCCATTCCTTGTTCATTACGTCCTTGATATACATCTAGATGTCCTGGGTCTTCTTCCAAAGCTTGCCCAAGACCTACCACATTTCCGTGCCCGAAAATTGTAAAAATCCCTTTGATAAACTGATGCTGCTTTCCATCAAATTCAACATACTGCTGATTTAAAAACTTCACTAATGCTTGTGCCGTCGTCATTCTAACTGTTTCCATGCTTCTTTCTCCCTTCTAGTACTAGATTGCAATTTTAAAAAAGGAAGCATAAGGAATATCTTTAATTCCTGATACTTCCTTTTTAAATGAGATGCGATTTTTAATGAATCACTTACCAGCGCGTTGTTACCATTTTCTTTCTTGTATAAAACTCCACGCCGTCCGTGCCATTTGCATGAAGATCACCATAAAAAGAGTCTTTCCAGCCAGAGAATGGGAAGAATGCCATAGGTGCCGGCACCCCTACATTTACTCCTAACATACCAGATTCAATATTTTCACGGAACTCACGTACACTTGCGCCGCTATCTGTATAAATACAAGCACCGTTTGCAAATCGAGAGTTATTAGCTACTTCAATAGCTTCTTCTAATGTTTTCACACGTACAATGGACAGCACAGGTGCAAAAATTTCATCTTGCCAAATTTTCATTTCTTGCGTAACATGATCAAAAATCGTTGGTCCTACAAAGTAGCCATTGCCATTTACTGCTGCATCAGTACGACCGTCACGAATTAGCTCTGCTCCTTCTTGCACGCCTGATTCAATATAGCTGAGCGTACGCTCTTTATGATTTTCACGAATAACTGGTCCTAAGAAGACGTTTTCTTCTAAGCCGTCGCCAATTACAATATCATTTGCTTCCTCTACTAATCTTTCAATTAGCTGATCCGCAATTTCTTCTTGTACAGTAACAACAGATGCTGCCATACAACGTTCACCTGCTGAACCAAAAGCGGCTCCGATAATTTGTTTTGTTGCTACGTTCAAATCTGCATCCTTTAATACAATTGAATGGTTTTTAGCACCGGCTAAAGCTTGAACACGCTTTAAGTTTTCCGTACCTTTTTTGTACACGTACTCAGCTACAGGCTGGGAACCTACAAACGAAATAGCTTTCACTAACTTATGTTCAAGAAGACCGTTTACCACATCATGCGCGCCGTTTACAATATTTAGCACGCCTTTTGGCAAACCAGCTTCTTCAAACAGCTCAGCTAACCTTGCAGCTAAAAGCGGTGTACGCTCGGACGGCTTTAACACAAATGTATTGCCGCAAGCAATCGCAAGCGGGAACATCCAGCAAGGAACCATCATTGGAAAATTGAACGGTGTAATTCCCCCAATTACACCAATTGGATAGCGGTACATGCCAGACTCAATGTCTGTTGCGATGTCAGGAAGCTGTTTACCCATCATTAACGTAGGAGCACCCGCCGCAAACTCTACGCATTCAATTCCACGCTGCACTTCACCTCGCGCTTCGCTAAAGCTTTTTCCGTTTTCAACTGTCACTAACTTTGCTAATTCATCCCAGTTATCTACCAATAGCTGCTGATACTTGAATAAAATCCGTGCACGTTTAGGCACAGCTGTTTTTGCCCACCCTTTGAACGCTTCATTTGCTGCTTGCACCGCTTGATCTACGTCTTCTTTTGTAGAAAGAGGTACCTGGGCGATTAATTCACCTGTCGCTGGGTTATACACAGGTTCCGTTTTTGATGTAGCTGATTCACTCCATTGTCCACCAATATAGTTTTTTACTGTTTTTACTGCTGTCTGTGTCATAGAATATCTCTCCCTTTACCTCATTTTAATAAGCTGCTATTTCTTTAATCTCTCAAGATTTTCCCTTTTTTTATTAAGCTTCCTGCAAAACTTCTGTTGCTGTCTCCATAAAGTTGAAGAGCTCAACCCTTGTCGGCATAGCATCTGAACAGCTGTGTTTTGAAATTACAATCGAAGCGGAGGCACCCCCCAATCGCATTGCCTGTGGAATTTCCAGCCCTTGCATCAATCCGTAAATAAAGGCTGAAGCATATGAATCACCAGCGCCAAACGTTTTCAGAACTTTTGTTTTAAATATTCCCCCGCGGTGAGACTTACCATCTCTTGTATAGGAAATAGACCCTTCTCCACCGTGCTTAATCACGACGATTTGAGCATGGTGAGAAAACCAGCGCTCTGCTGTTACTTGATCATTAGATTCTTTATAATTTAAAAGTTTTTCCATCATGTCAAACTCTTCTCGCGTACCAATAATTACATCTGATTTTTCAGCGGCTAAATTAAAATAGACTGCCGTTTCAGCTTCCGATTCCCATGTATATGGCCGATAGTCGATATCAAAAAACACTACAACTTCATGCTTGCGTGCGTGTTCTAGTGCTAAAAACACTGCTTCACGAGAAGGACTTTGCGCAAGAGCCGTTCCAGATATTAAAAGTGCCTTTGACTGTTTGATATATTCTTCGGATACTTCTGTAGGACTTAGCTTTAAATCCGCTACGTTATCACGATACATTAAGATGCTGCAATCTGTAGGGCTCTTGATTTCCGTAAAAGCAAGCCCCGTTACCGCCCCCGTTTTATCAACAACAATGCTATCTGTATTAATCTTATTTTTTTGCAGATAATCCGTAATGAAGCGTCCCATTTGATCATCTGATACTTTTCCGATAAAACCGGTTTTTAAGCCTAGCCTTGCTGCTCCAATCGCAATATTAGCCGGAGAGCCTCCTACATATTTAGTAAATGTTTTAGTCTCTTCCATTGGACGCTGTGTTTCATTTGCATTTAAATCAATACACAAACGGCCAACAGCGATGAAATCTAACCCACGGTTTTCTTTAAAAACAAGCGGATTCATCTTTATTCCTCCTTAGTTAAGCGCTTTCCTAAAAAGGCGAAAAGAGCAAATATTCTCTTTCAGCCCACATTTCTATCATTAATTCACTGCGTATTTTTTATGTTCAATCTTCACTGGCTGCCCGGATAGTAAAGATTCTTTTGCTGCTTTAGCAATTCGTTCTGCTTGTAACCCATCGTTCCCTGTACAAATAACGCTTTGTTTTTCCATAATTGCTCTTGCAAATTGTGTCACTTCCGCTATGTAAGCTTGTGTATAGCGCTCAAGAAAGAAATACAGCGGCTTCTCTTTAACTACACTGTCGCCTGTTGATATTTCTACTGTAGTAGGACGGCAATTGTCAGCAGCAGCTGCACCTTTTTCACCAAAAACTTCAAGGCGCTGATCGTAACCGTAGACAGCTTGACGACTGTTATCGATTACACCTAAAGCTCCATTTGCAAATTTTAATGAGACAATTGCCGTATCTATATCCCCTGCTTCTTCAATAGCAGGATCGATGAGCGTCGTGCCGTAAGCCAATACTTCGATTACTTCACTGTCCATTACATAACGAGCCATATCAAAATCATGAATCATCATATCCATGAACAATCCTCCTGAAGCGCGGACGTATTCAGGACTCGGAGGCTGAGGATCTCTGGAGGTGATTTTTAAAATGTGCGGCTGTCCTACTTCTCCTTGCTGTACAAGATCATGCACTTTTTTAAAGTTGGGATCAAAGCGTCGGTTAAAGCCAACTTGAAGCTGCACGCCATGTTCTTTTACTACTTCTAACGCTTGGATTGTTTCTTCTACTGAAAAACTAACGGGCTTTTCACAGAAAATATGCTTTTTCGCTCGAGCTGCTTCTTTAATAATCGATGCGTGCGTATTCGTTGGCGAACAAATGAAAACGGCATCAATTTCTGGATCAGCTAATAAATCTTGATAATTTGTTGTTAACGTCGAAATTTCTTTACTTGTAGCCCATTCATGTAAATGGTCTACTACCACATCTGAAACCGCTTTAATTTTTATTTGCGGCATTAATTTTAAATTATCAACGTGTAATTTCCCTATGCGTCCAGCACCAATTATTCCAATTGTAAGAATCCCCATCTTATTTTCCCCTTTAATTAAAAGTTAAGAAAACATTCGCTCAAACCTCTATATAGGTTAAGCGCTTTCCTGATTCCAATTATACATAACGTTTTCTGAAATGCAAACAGTTTTTATAGATTATTTAGAATATTTATTTTTTAGCAATCTAAATTCATACTATAAAAAACTATTTTTATTTTTTATCTATTCATCGATGAAACTAAATAAATTCTCAATATTTAAGTATTTTTATCATGAATTCAGTAATTATTGCCTTACATACTAATATTTTTATGATTAAAATAATTTAATTGAAAATTATATATATTTAAAATTTTAATTGACGTTCAAAAAATGTAAGCGTATACTTTTTATCAAATAGATTAAGCGCTTAACCAAATTAGTTTGATGTTTTACACAAAATAATCGATCTGGTGGTGTGGAAAATGAATGAATTTATTTCCAGAAAAACGGCTTTAGACAGGATTGGCATCCCTTCTCATTTAACGTGGGGATACATAGGTATTATTGTTTTTATGATTGGCGATGGTTTAGAACAAGGATGGTTATCTCCTTATCTTGTAGAACGAGGTTTAACCATTGAACATGCTGCTTTACTGTTTACTGTTTACGGCATTACGGTCTCCGTTTCTTCCTGGTTCTCCGGCGTATTGGTTCAACTGTGGGGTCCTAGAAAAGCAATGGCATTCGGCTTGATCTCCTTTATTATTGGTTCAATTGGATTTATAGGTTTAGGACTTCATATTATGAATTACACAATTATACTAATTTGTTATGCTCTTAGAGGGTTTGGTTACCCTTTATTTGCTTACTCATTCTTGGTCTGGGTGTCTTACCGCACGCCCCAGGAAATGCTTTCAAAAGCAGTAGGCTGGTTTTGGTTTGTTTTCCAGCTCGGATTAAGCGTAATCGGAGCCTTTTACTCAAGTTATATGGTTCCAAAAATTGGAGAAATCGCTACCTTATGGAGTGGTTTACTTTTTGTTTTGATCGGTGGAATCTTTTCAATTATTATGAATAAAGACAAGTTTACCGTACAAAAAGTAAACGATAATAAAACAAAAGAATTAATGAAAGGGATTACAATTGCATTTGAGAACCCTAAAGTAGGAATCGGCGGCATCGTAAAGATTATTAACTCTGCTGCTCAATTTGGATTTGTTGTTTTCTTGCCAACATATATGATGAAACATGATTTTACGATGAGTGAATGGTTGCAAATCTGGGGTACATTGTTTTTTGTGAATATGGCTTTTAATATTATTTTTGGTATTGTTGGAGATAAGTTTGGCTGGGTAAATACAATCAAATGGTTTGGCGGAGTTGGATGCGGAATTGTAACACTTGCTCTCTACTATGTACCGCAATTCGTCGGACATAATTATTGGGTAATGATGATTGTCGCATGCTGTTACGGGGCAACACTAGCAGGTTATGTCCCTCTTACAGCGTTAGTGCCTTCTTTAGCTCCGGAGAATAAAGGAGCTGCAATGTCTGTGTTGAACTTAGGATCTGGACTTTCTGCTTTTGTAGGTCCTTTAATTGTGACCGTTTTTATTGGTCTTTTGGGCACGAGCGGCGTAATTTGGATCTTTGCTTGCCTATACTTCTTTGGTGCTTTTCTAACTGGTTTCCTTACGATTCCAACAGAGACAACTATTAAAGGCGAAACAATAAACGAAGTCAAAAGTCCGGTCTCTCTATAAATATGCTTAAGAAGAAAAAGCTGCAGGTGTCTCAACACCTGCAGCTTTTTTACCTTCTCTATTTTATAACTTTTTTACCGACGCACGTTCTACTAGTTCGGGAATAATCGTTACTCGCTGTTTCGCATGCTCTTCTTTTTTCATAGACTTTAACAGCTGTTCAAACGTACTAGTAGCCATCTGAGAAATGGGTTGTTCAATCGTTGTCAAACCGGGCTCAGCAATATCGGCATAAATCGTATTATCAAATCCAATTACCGATAGATCTCCGGGGATCGAAAGCCCCTGCTTTCTTGCCTCGTTTATGAGCGATACCCCAATCAGATCTGTACATGCAAAGACTGCTGTTGGCCTATTAGGCAAGGAAAGCAGCTGTTTACTTGCTCTCCTGCTATCTTCTACTGTTGAATAACAGCTGATAATGGATTGATTTTCTAGTGATAAATTTGCTTCTGTGAGCGCTTGTTTAAATCCCTCTAATCGTCCCTCACTGCTTTTTCTATCTTTTTCAGTCATAATCGTTACCGATTGATGACCTTTTTCTATTAAATACGTACCTGCGATATATCCTCCGCGAACGTTATCAATTGTCACTACATGCGTTGAGATAGAAGGATGGTCAACTGAAAACAATACAAGCGGTACATCATGCTTCACGATCTTCTTTACGAGCTTCGTATCATTTAGTTCGGTTGCGATAATGATTCCATCTACTTGTTTTTTAAATAAAAGATCTATATATTCATGCTCGCGCGCAGTTTGATGATCTGTACTGCATAAAAAAAGCGTGTATCCCGCTGCTCTAGCACTATTTTCAAAAGCTCTTGCTACCTCTGCAAAAAAAGGATTCGAGATATCAGGAACTAGAACACCGATTGTGTACGTCTTTTTTCCTGTTAACGCCGCTGCCACACTGCTAGGCTGATAATCTAATTCCATCATTACTTCATTCACTTTTTTTATCGTTTTTTCACTAATACGGCCTGTTTGATTGATTACTTTGGATACAGTGGCTATTGATACCCCTGCTTTTTTCGCAACATCGTAAATGGTTGGTTTCACTTTCACTGTTCCTTTCTTCTTGATCTCTTTCCTTATTTTATCACGAAAGTATTCAATCGTTTATTTTAGATACAATCTTTCGTTTTAAAAGAGAAATAAAAAAGCTGTTCAATGTGCAACAGCTTTTTTTTAAAATGATTAATTTTTCAACGATTGTTTGCTTATCCATTCCATTATGCTTGTTGTGCTTCCGTTTATTTTAGCGTTGGGTTCATTATTATACAGATATATCCAAGATGAATGCCCGTTATACTGATAGGGCGAACCATCATTATTTTTATACAAACCTGTGGTGTCATGGACATCCTCAAATAGTGATAAATAAACATTATTTGAATGGCTTTTCACCAAACGTTCATAAGTTGGAAGAGTGTTAATTGTTGGCGGAAGGACCGTATCATTCTTGGCGGCTACGAACCAAATAGGTGTTTGTTTCATCTTTTCAATATCTTGATTCGTAATTAATCTATCATTTAGTCCTTCACATACTGGAAATGCTGCTGCAAAGTATTTTGGATAATCACGAATCATAAGCATAGTCATATATCCGCCGTTAGATGCTCCTCCGATATAGATTCTATTGGGATCAATATCAGGGTTTTTAGAAACATATTCTTCAATTAAGGCCATCAGTGATTCTTTATAAATAGAAGTTCCATCCGCTTTACCCGTATAACCATCCATCCATTTTGTTGGCGCTTGCGGTACTAAAACGTAGGCACCTTCAAAATAAGCCTGAGTTTCTTTTGTGATAAAACTAACAGCTTTATTGGCAGATAAGGGAATTGTTGCATCTGTTCCTCCCTCTCCTCCACCATGTAGCCAAATGATTAATGGGTTCTTTTTCTTATCCTTTGCCGGCGCATGACTTGCGTATGCTAATTCTATATTTTGATATATACCTTTTTTAATTGTAAAATCATCTACGAGTTCTTTTTTCTCTCCTGCAAACTGTTTCACTACAAGCCCTGACAACTTTCCTTTATTTGTTATTATGTCTTTTTGCTGAGTAATGGTATATTGACTGTCTATCCATGCATTTAACTCTGTACCATATTCATCGTAATTTAGTGGTGCTCCTAATGAAACAGCTGGTCCAACTTCCATTTCTAAAACTGCATATTTTCCAGTATGTACGGCTGGTTGTCCATCTTTATCAGATACATAGGCTTTTTTTACTGTACGATCTCCTTGTTCCAATAACGACGGTTCTAATCGACTATCACTTCGAGCCACATGCACCTTAAACGTTTCTTTTGTAAGTGAATTGGTTGGAACAGGTTCACCTAAGTCAATAATAATTTTTGTGATCGCCGCTCCCCAGTCATAAATCTCTGTCACTGTACGATAGGATGTAGCTTTTTCGTGCGTCTGCTTCGCCAGCGCTGCTTTCTCATAAGAGAGTACAATGCCAATTGCTAAACTCAATGTAATAGCCAATAGTACAGACTTTTTTAACCTTTGATACATAGCAAATCTCCTCCTTTTAAATAGAATAGGAATATTAACATTCTCCTTCTATCTTAATCGTTTTGTAACCGCTTACTTTCTTGTGTTCTATTTTACTTGCCCCCTCTCTCTTTCTACACATAATTATTTTCCGTTACCTAGCGGAAACTTTTGGTTCTTTATTCCAATAAGCATATTCTATAAGTCCTTGAAAAAATTTTTTTATTTTATGTATAAAAACTATCTATTAATCAAATCATAATCTTAACCTTATAAAAGGAGTTGATTATGATGGCAAACAGCAGAAATAAGAGCAGCAACGAATTAGCAGTACACGGTGCTCAACAAGCAATCGATCAAATGAAATATGAGATCGCTAGCGAATTTGGCGTAACTCTTGGTCCTGACACAACTGCACGCGCAAACGGCTCAGTAGGCGGCGAAATCACAAAACGTCTTGTGCAAATGGCTGAACAGCAACTTGGCGGCGGACGTTTCTAAATCACTGTCATAAGCAATACGGCTGGAGGAAGAGCGAATGACCGTTCTTCCTTTTCCCATTTTTACATAATCTCTTATCGCGTTTCTTCTTCTCTATATGTATCTAAAACAAAACCTCTCCATAACGTTTACGTTCCGTTATATAAGGTTCTCTTTCTCTCACAATAGATTGTTTATGATAAAACATAAAAAGAAGTCCCTTTTATAGGAACTTCTTTCATCTCACTCTATAAATGTGCAAGCTCTTTAGATATCTTTTCGGTCTTTGCTTTTAGCTGCTCTTGCTGACCTTCTAAGTCAGCAAGAACAGCTAACACTTCCGTATTCTCTGGTTCTTCTTCATACTGTTTTAACGTAGCAACAAGAGACTGTGAAACTTTGATGAGCTCTTGATTAACTTCTTGCTGCTGTTTTAAATAGTCAAGTTCATATTCCGTTTTTTCTAGATTTCTCATCGGTCCCCTTCCTTTCGTTAACTAGCTTTTATTTAAGAACGCAGTCTTTTATTATCGCATTTGGTTACTTCAACATTACCTTATTTTATTTTCGTGATTGCCGTATAACATTTTTTCATTCATTGGGTCAGCTGATTTTTCAGCAGGTGTCACTGTTTTTCCTAGAGCTGAATTGTGTTTATCATGCTCAACTGCGTCTATCATCAGCAAAACTTTTCCTTTTTTAAGATCAGATACATATGAGGAAGCTTCTGCAGCAGGTACACCATATTCGGTTAATTGATTTTCGATTCGATTAACATCTTGATCCATTTTTTCTTCAGACGGCGTAAAAGCATTTTTTATTTTCTCCATAAAGGATTGATGGTGCTTTGAGTGTTCATCTGTATCAACTGTTTGCACATCAATTCCTGCAGAATGCTCAATCGCTTCTGTATTTTCATGACGCAGACCACTGTTTGTCAAGACAGAAAGTGCACTGTCCGGATATCCCTGTGTTTTTAAATTTCGAATCGCTGTAATAACCGCTGCCTCTGAATCATACGTACCTACTACATTTTTTGTCATTTTCTATTCCTCCTAGGTATTATCATTTTTTAGCTTGTTATAGTATTAATACCCTTGGATTTTTTGGTAAAACTTTTTAATTTTATCTCTCGCTCTCCTTACAAGGAGAAACCAATAAAATAACAGACCTGAATCTAAAAATTCAAGTCTGCTTCATGATATCAATGATTTGTATTATAAAATTGGTGACAGTAAGCGAGATACCGCTTCTTTAAATTTTATAAGAAGAGAGCGCTCTTTATATCGTTCGAGCGTTAATTTTGAACTGTATTGCACATCTTCAAGAAACAGGTTCTGCAACTTTTTGGCAATAGGCTGGTCATATACAACTGCATTCACTTCAAAATTAAGACTGAAACTTCGTGGATCAATATTCGTCGTGCCTACAGAAGACACTTCATTATCTACTACAATCGTCTTAGCATGCAAAAAGCCTTTTTCATAGAGATAAATATGTGCACCATACGTCAGCAGTTCGCCTACGTGAGACCACGTAGCCCAATAAACAAAAGGATGATCGGGTTTGTTTGGAATCATAATATGAATCTCTACTCCAGATAATAAAGCAATTTTACAAGCATCCATAAAGCTTGCGTCTGGAATAAAGTAAGGCGTTTGAAGGTACACACTTTCTTTGGCCGACATAATCAATGAGATATACATGTTTTTTAGATGCTGAGTAGTCGAGTTTGGCCCGCTTGCTACAATTTGTACAGGAACCGTTCCAGAATGAGTTTCTGTACGATGCAAAAATTGTTCCAGTTCAATTGGTTGTTTTGTTGCTTGATGCCAATCTAAAATGAACCTCCCTTGAATATCGTTCACTGACTCTCCTTTAATGCGAAAATGAGTGTCTCTCCAATAACCCATTTTTGGATCTAACCCTAAATATTCATCTCCTACGTTAAATCCTCCTATGTATGCTACTTCACCATCAATAATACAAAGCTTTCGATGATTTCGATTGTTAATCCGAAAATTAATTAAGCGAAGAATTGAAGGGAAAAATGCCTGTGCTTCGCCGCCATATGAAATAAGCTCCTTAAAAAATGATGGCGTCATTTTTCTAGATCCTACTTCATCATAAAGAACACGAACTTTTATGCCTTCTTTTGCTTTTTTTGTTAGCTCATCTCTTAATTTTTTCCCAAGATTATCTCGTTGAATAATATAATATTGAATATTAATTTCTTTTTTAGCATTTCGAATGTCCTCAAACAATGCATCAAATTTCTGATTACCATCACTAAAGATATCAATTTCATTGTCAGTGCGCACGAGTGACTTAGAAGAATTTAAATTGGTGAACAGCAGTTTATTATGTTGAATCAATAAATCATTTCGATATTCATGGGTAGCTTTAAGTTCTTTTAATTGTTCATCTACTGAAGATCTTAAATATTCCCGCTCATCAGATGATAACTTATAAAAGTTCTTCTGTTTTAGCTGTCTTCCAAAGAATAGATATACAATAAAGCCGACAATCGGTATAAAAAATAAAATAAGAAGCCACGCCCATGTAGATCCTATATCTCTTCGTTCGATGAAAATAAGAATACCGGCTAATAAAACATTAATAGCTGTTACAACAGATACACTTAGTGTAAAGATATGGGCAAATTCCATTCGTTTACTCCTTTCTTTCTACTGCATTGCTTTATTAACTCATTTCCGTTTTTAACGCTTTCATTCACTTTACTATACATAACACAGATCGCTTCCTTTTTCATCTTTAGTATCCAAATTTTATTGTTTTTTTTATTTTTTGCTATACTAAAAATGTAAAATATTTCTTTTTATGGTGTATTTAAAAAAAGGAGGAAATAATTTGTTTTTTCCTTTTATTTTTCTTAGCCTCATCAATGTATTTATCAGTATTAGTCTGGGGTATACGGCTTATCAATTGTTTAGAAAAGCATTTATTGGAGGTATTCTTACGTGTATCCTTGTTTGCAGCGCTCCTATCATGTTTGTATGGCCTTCCCTGTTTCTATCAACGGGCATATCACTTTTTCTCTACTTTCTCATTATTTACTCAAAAAAGCACATATCATCTAATATATAAATAAAAAACACGAAAATCTAAGATTTCCGTGTTTTTTATCTACAAGTTGTATACGTAATAATCTTGCACGTGATATGAATTGAAACCGCATGTTTCGTAGAGTTGCAAAGCGCGTTTGTTTTTCGCTTCAACCTCAAGAAATATATCATATCCTAGCCGAAGCTGCTTTAAAACAACTTGTTTTAAAGCAGCTTTTCCTATTCCCAATTTTTGATAAGAAGGTAAAATACCAAATCCATAAATCCATGCTTCGCTTTTATTATAAGATACCCTTAACTTTCCAACCGCTTGACTATTGTACTCTACAATAAAATGGTTTTGCTGTTCTTTCGTTTTCGTTTGTTCATAATAAGCAGCTGCTTCTGTTAAAGACATACCAAAGCATTCCACATCAACTTGCATTTCCATTTTCATATCGGTATCTGATTGGGAAGAGCGAAGTGTAACAAAGGGATTATCATCTTCCAATTCTTTTTTTGTCCACTTCATTTGATATTCTGAAAAAGTAAATGAACATGGAATTTGCTTTAAGAACTCCCTGCCTGAAACCGAATCGCCAGGAGCATTTAATAAAATCTCTGTATACCCACGCTTCTTACATATATGTAAAGCTTGAGAAAACAGCTTTGAAAAAATCCTTTTTCGGCGATAGCTAGGAGCGACCATTCCGCATATTTCTACTGTATTCCCAAACCCATAAAGACCAATAAACCCAACAAGCTGATTATCTTCATAATGAAAAAAATCGTTAACTTCATTTTGGTTTCGACTTCGTAACATATCAAAATTCAGCTTCAGCTCTATGTGCTCTTCTTGTTCGCAAATAGACTGTAGCTTTTTTATATCTTCTAACACATGTTGTTCTAACATAAAACGCCCCCTGCATTCTTCTTTTTATTATAAGTTCGGCTTTATTTAACTTTTTCCTTTCATCTTTAGCACAATAGTCGAATAATTATAGGGTAAAAGCAAGATCAAAAAGCATATAGAGTAATCAAACTAAATAGGCGGGGTGCTTATGAAAAAGACCATTTTGATAAGTTTTATTGCACTAGTTGCTTTAACCATTATTTATTGCCTGCAGAAAGAATTTATTTTCGCTTTAGCTTTGTGGAGCATTTATGGAACAGTATTATCTGTTTTTGTATATTTTTCTTTTTACAAATCAACGGAAGATCGCGAGGAGGAGTAACAATAAAGCTATTAAAAGGTCGGTGAAATAAACTTTTTTACAGACCTTTTATAAATTTACAACTGGGATATATGTTGGTAACAACTTAGAAACAAGTAACCCTTATTCTTAGTGTTATAGAAAAGTTATTATCTATTTCACTAAGGAGTTGGATATTTGTATGAAGACAATTACAAAATCTATATCGGTTTTAGCATTAGCAGCGGGCTTTACTTTTTCATCTCTATCTGGAACACTGCCATTCACTCACGAGCAAACAGCAAGTGCAGCAGAAAAAATAAACGCACCGTTCAGCGTATATGAAGTGACCGCAAACGTACTCAATATACGTTCAAAACCTAGCACTCAGGGAAAGATTCTTGATACATTAAGAAAAAAAGATCAAATTGAAGTAGTCAAGTTTGTAAATGCAGACTGGGCTGCCATTAAAATAATTGGCGGCACCGGATATATCAGTACTTCCTATTTAATGAAAGTCCCTACTACTGTTCATACAACTGCTAACCTTAATTTACGCACAGGGCCTAGCACAAGCAACAAAGTTGTAACAACTATTCCTAAAGGAAAAAGCCTCAGCTTCTTAGCTTGGGGCTACTCAAAAGATAAAAAGCTTTCATTTGATTGGGCTTTTGTAGAATACAACGGTTTTAAAGGATATGTAAGCACTGCGTACTTACAGTTACCTACTTATAGATAAAAATAGATAACTCCCTTGAATTATTTCAAGGGAGTTTATTTATGGACACCTTATTAATAGTGCCCTGCCCATGAAGCACCGATGATAATTAGTAAAATAAATAGCACAACGATTAGCGCAAAGCTACTTCCGTGACTTGATCCGTATCCGTACCCATAACCATAACCTCCGTAAAAACTCATTTTCTTTCACCTCCCTTTTTTGTAGAATATGTGAAGGGAAATGAAAACGAACATGAATATTCTTTATCACAAAATTCATTATAATTTATAAACGTTAACTCTTTTACTAGTAAGGCATAGGATATATCATCCCGTGCTTCATCTCTACATCTTTCCCTCGTTCCCCCTTTTAAAGTAAGAGTATATTTCAGCAATACAAAAAAAGAAGAGTTTATATAACTCTTCTTTTTTATTGAACCAGATTATCAACTTGCATGTAGTCATTATAATATTCTTCTAACGTAATTCCTTTCTTAGACACCTTAGAGGCGAGTTCTTTTCCGACAAATCGTATATGCCACGGCTCATATTTATAACCTGTAATCTGCTGCTTTCCTTCTGGATAGCGAACAATGTATCCGTATTTATATGAATTTGCTTCAATCCATTTGGCTTCAGGAGTATCTTTAAAACAATCTTGAGCCGCACACTTACCGGTGCTACTTGAGACATCTATACTTAAACCAGTTTGATGTTCACTGCTGCCTGGATGAGCACTGTAATGATTAGCTGCCGCTTCTCCATCTTGTTTTATATACGCTTGATAAAGAGATTCTTGACGGCTTTGAGAACGATAGGCAGAAACACCGGCTAGGTAAATTCCTTCTCGTTCAGCAGCTGAAAACATCCTTTCTAATGCTTTTGCTGCTTCTGTACGCATTTGGCGCTTTTCAATTTTTTCTTTAAATATAAACCGAACGTCTGGGTATACAAGGTCATTGGGTTCATAGTGATCAGGAAGAAGATTTTGCTTGTTTACTAACACACCAATGGATTCTGTGTTCCCTACAATTTCTATACTATTCTGCTTCTGTTTAGAAGAAGATAAAGGATTATGATCAGACGTATTCAAATGATCATCGTGCTGAAATAATCCCTGATGACCTAGATACGAGAATCCTGCGATAACACCCAGCACTATTAGTAAAGGCATTTTTTTATAAAGTTTCATATTTCTATACTCCTGACATCTTTTCAGCTTTTTAGGACACTCAAACATTGTATATAAATCAAGAAATAATTACTAATATAACAAACTAATTCCTATTATAAATTTTAGTATGCCCGGACCTAATTTTTTCAAACGTTCATTTTAAGCATAAAAAAGAGATGTCTCCTAAAAGACATCTCTCTTTACTTCTATTCTATAAGACTAGTATTAGTCGATAACTGTAATTTTAACTGATCTTCTGCCCCAGTCTTGTGCAGCACTATCTGAAGAAACGAATACATCAATTCGATTTCCTTTAATTGCGCCACCTGTATCTGCTGCTACAGCTTGACCATAACCTTCAACGTATACTTTTGAACCTAATGGAATAACGCTAGGATCAACCGCAATTACTCGTTGATTTGGATTTGATTTTAAATTTACTCCAGTAGCTGTTGTACCACTGCATCCAGCACAGTTAGCTGTATAAGCTGTTGCTTCAACAGTCATAGACTTGCCGCTAGCTTGCTGTTGAGACTGCTGTTGTTGCTGTTGAGCTGCTTGTTGCTGTTGCTGTTGCTGAGCTGCTTGTTCTTTTTGTGCTTGCTCTTGTGCTGCCTGTGCTTGTGCTGCTGCTTGAGCTTGCTCTTGTTCTTTTTGTGCTTGCTCTTGCGCTGCCTGTGCTTGTGCTGCTGCTTGAGCTTGCTCTTGTTCTTTTTGTGCTTGCTCTTGTGCTGCCTGTGCTTGTGCTGCTTGAGCTTGCTCTTGTTCTTTTTGTGCTTGCTCTTGTGCTACCTGTGCTTGTGCTGCTTGAGCTTGCTCTTGTTCTTTTTGCGTTTGTTCTTGTGCTGCTTGTTCTTGCTGAGCTTGTGCCGTTTGAGACTGCTGCGCTTGTGCTGCTTGAGCTTGCTCTTGTTCTTTTTGTGCTTGCTCTTGCGCTGCCTGTGCTGCTTGAGCTTGCTCTTGTTCTTTTTGTGCTTGCTCTTGTGCTACCTGTGCTTGTGCTGCTTGAGCTTGCTCTTGTTCTTTTTGCGTTTGTTCTTGTGCTGCTTGTTCTTGCTGAGCTTGTGCCGTTTGAGACTGCTGCGCTTGTGCTGCTTGAGCTTGCTCTTGTTCTTTTTGTGCTTGCTCTTGCGCTGCCTGTGCTGCTTGAGCTTGCTCTTGTTCTTTTTGTGCTTGCTCTTGTGCTACCTGTGCTTGTGCTGCTTGAGCTTGCTCTTGTTCTTTTTGCGTTTGTTCTTGTGCTGCTTGTTCTTGCTGAGCTTGTGCCGTTTGAGACTGCTGCGCTTGTGGAGCTGCCTTTGCTACTGGCGCACTAGCTGTTTGAGATTGAGCTGCTTGTGCCGTTTTAATTTTAAATTGTTCTCCAGGGAAAACTAAGTCTGATGTTAAATCGTTCCATTCTTTAATTTCTTCTACTGTTACGCCATAATGTTGACCGATTGACCACAAAGTGTCACCACGTTTTACAGTATGTACGATTTCTTTTATGCTAGATAAGTTTAGTGTCTGATTTGGATAAATTAGTGTTGATGTTAAGTTATTAGCATCTTTTAGCTCGTCTACGCTCACATTATGATTTTGAGCGATTTTCCATAAAGTGTCACCTTTTTGTACTTCATACGTTCCGCTTGTAGAGGCAGATGCTGCACCTACAAATCCTGCTGAAAGAATTGCCGTTGTCCCTAGAGTAAATACAAATTTCTTCATTTTCCGAATACCTCCTTATTTACTCAATGACTGAATGATACCACCTGTTCATTTCACTTCCATTACAGGAATATTTTACTTTTATTACGGATTTAATTAATTTTAAACATTTTCTTGTAATATTTCTGACAATTCATTTTTGAATAATGATTAAATTTCATCAAAATCATGTTAAAATTTGAAGAAAACTCTATAAAAAGTTGGAGTTGTATTCGGTGATAAAAGTAACTTATCAGCAAAAAAACCTTCTAAAAGCTAACTGCTTTTAGAAGGTTTTTTTACTTATATGAAACAGTTAAAGTTGGAGCACATGCAGGATTGTCGCCCCCATAAATTTCAACTACATCACTTAAAAGGTCCGCTGGACCTGAGCTTGACAAGCGAAATTGAGTTTTGCCGGTCCTATTCATATATCCCCAAAGTGAGGAAGGAAGTTGAATAGTTGTATATCCATTATTGAGGGGAGGCACTGACATTTGGAAGCCCGCTGAAATAGATGGTGAAGCCTGATAATCTATTTGTTCTAAAGCACTGCTAGTTCCAAATACACCGCTTTTAATATCGCCTTTCAAAGATGAAATATTACCAGTTGAAGATTTGCGATAAATTTTTAAAGATACATCCGTAATGATTGCATCATCAGGTAAAGAACCCGTGTCAAAAGATAAAATGGTTCGGTATGTGTCGGTATTGTACATTCCTTTATCCCCAATTTTATGAATAGAACTACTCATACCGTCAGCTGATAAGTTTCCGATAAATCCATCTTCAGCAGCAAGTGAAGAAAATACTGAAGATTTCTCTGAAGTTCCAGAAATTTGATAAACTTCCGTCTTTACTTCCTCTTGGTTACCCGCTGCGTCTACACTAAAAAACTTTACTGTTTTGTTAGAGTTGATGGTAATAGGCTCAGAGTACTTTAGAGAATTAACAGTTGGTATGCTTCCATCTAATGTATAGTAAGTGGTGGCAGGTTCATTGGTTGATAATGTAACAGAAACAGAACTTCCATACGTTCCTCCCGCTGGTGAAGCAGCTGTAACCGGTGGGGATATATCTCCTGGATTAGGAGCATCGCCATTTTTCGGATGGCTTTTAAAAAAGTTCCAGCTTAATTTAGTTGCATTTGGTCCTTTAGGATCTGTATAAGAACCGGATGTACTTCCCCCTGACCAAGCATGTCCCATTCCTTCTATCATATACTTTTCCATTACTGTTTTTCCTGCTGTATCTTTGTAAATATATTGCGTATAGCTTCTTCCACCAGATACTGTACCTGTTGCAGTTTGATCTGCCGTATCATCAATATTGTTATTATCCAGCCCATCAGACGCTCTATCATTTGTTTGAGCCCATTGCGATAATATTTGATGCGCATTTATAGGCGCAACAGTGTAGTCAGCTGTCCCATGAAACAAAATAACTGGAACCACTCGTTTATGATCTCCCATGGCTGAATAGGCTAAATCTCCTTGTTGGATAGGATTAGGACCTCCACTGCTCATTGCTGTATAAGCACCTGTCACATTAGTCGCTGCTTTATATTCTAAGCCAGCCCCAACGCTGATAGCCGCAAATATGTCTGGATAAGTAGCTCCCATAATAACACTCATAGCTGCACCAGCAGATAGCCCTCCAACAAAGACTTGGTTGGCATCTATTGAATAACTGCTTTTTATTTGATTGACCATTTCAGCAATTAACGCTGGTTCACCGCTTCCCCTTGATTGATGAGCAGTATCAAACCAGTTCCAACACTTATTTGAATTAGCAGAAGAGGGTTGTTCTGGATAAAGAACAAGAAACTTCTCTGTCTCCGCCAGTTCATTCATTTGTGTTCCTGCTGCAAATTGATCAGGGTCTTGAGTACAGCCATGTAGCATAACTACTAGAGGTAAGGCAGCACCTCCCTGATAACTGCTAGGTACATACAGTTTGTATGTCCTTCCGTTATATGTTTTAGAGGTAAAACTTCCTGCGGCTGAAGAAGATACAGCACCTAAAGATAAAAAAAGTATAAAAGTGATCCCTGCTATAAATAATCGTTTCATCTTCCTGCTTCCTCCTTATATTGATATGGTTATACTTAGCAGCAAACGTACATATCGGTATGGTATGGAAATGAATAAGAGTTATTAGTAAGATGATAGCAAGGTTTTATGTAATAAAATTTATATTAACTGCACGATTTGCCTACGGTTATGAGGACGAATAAAATCATTCATCTCCTAAAAAAGAGAACGCTTACATAAAATTGTAAACGATTGTGCCGATAAATACTATAAAAAAGACATACCTTTTAAAAATAGGCCGGTATGTCTTCTATGGATTGCTTACTTAAGTATTCATATTGTGACTCGCTGCAATTTACCATAGCAATGGATTGAGGATAACGTTGTAAATGAGAAGGGAGCTCCTTAAACCCAAACTGATGATAATATTCAGGAAGAATATCGCTATACAGCATAAAAATAGCGCTGCGCTTCTCTATCTTCATCTTTTTAAAAAAGTCTTCAAGCATATCACGGCCATACCCCATTCGTTGATAAAGCTGGTGTACAACAACGGATCCAATACCATGCAAAGCAAACTTTAATCGAGGAGTTTGTAAAAGAAGCAAAATAAATGAACCAATAATTTGATCCTCTTCATTTACGTATACATATCGAATTCCATATGTTTCTTCTTTTTGATTATCTCTCACATACTCTTTATACGTTCTGCCTTTAGGCCATGCGGCATATCCCATTTGATAGACTTCTGCCAATTCTTCAGACTTTATTTTTCTTAATAACATGAACATCCCCTCTTTATTTATAATCCCATACGTCAGCAGACATTTTTTATAAAGTTAAAAATAGTTCCTGTATGTATATATTATACTTCATCCTACGGAAGCTTTCTTGCTCTGAGTGCTATTAACAGCTAATATGTGAGCTACTTTCTCAAAAAACTAGAAAGATTCCTGATAGTTGTTCCTTACTTATAGCAGTCATATAGGTAAAGATACTCTTTATCATTCCATAAAAACATAGAGATGTAAATGTATTTCCAGCTTCATTTAGCATTCATTACGTATTACTCATCAAAAAAAGCATAGAAACTACGTTCTATGCTTTACAGTGAAAGTAATCATCATTTCTTAAGTTTTTTCGTTCTCTACATACTCCACTAGATGAAAGAAAAAACGATATGTAAGAACAAGAACTTCACCTATCGACATTTTTTCATTAAACTCTTTTATAGCATCTAATTCAATATTCACATCCCATAATCCATCTTTATCATTAAATAAAAGCTGGACGCTTGTCGGACTTTCATTAAATTCTTTAGCAAAAAATTGTTTTAGTAAAGAACCGAATTTTTTTTGCATATGTAGCCCCGTTAATACTTTATATGTGCCAAACACATCATCCACTTCAAAAGAACATCCCTCAAGCTTAATAAATTCGAACCATTTTGATTCTACATATAGAAATTCACTTCTGTGTTCTTTCAAGTAAGAAATGGGCGTATCTAAAAACGAAAGAGGAAATTCTTCTGCGATCAGCTCGTCCGTTTCTTTATCTACTCTTTCGATATAAGAATCTTTAAAACGTAAAGATTCCTCTTTTTCTTCTATCATCAGGTTTTGCGGTACCAACTTTTTTTGCAACGCATATTCCTTTTCTTCCTGGTATAGAGATAAAGATTGACCTTGAACGTTCATTTCTTTTTCAATATAAGTTTGAATATTACTTTGTAACATGAAAAAACCTCCTGATTAATCTGCATCACTATCTTATATCATAACCTAAACAAGTGTTTATAAATATAGCCAAACAAAAAATCCTTAGGCTATGCCTAAGGATAATAATGATATATTCAAGTATGTATAAAAGATAATTTGGTTGCGGGGACAGGATTTGAACCTGCGACCTTCGGGTTATGAGCCCGACGAGCTACCGAACTGCTCCACCCCGCGATAATAAAAATGCCTGGCAACGTCCTACTCTCACAGGGACAAAGTCCCAACTACCATTGGCGTTAAAGAGCTTAACTTCCGTGTTCGGT
>NZ_JAPCIN010000089.1:0-600 GCF_025910025.1 Priestia sp. JV24 | reverse complement strand
TGCCGATTCAATTAAAGATTTTCTCTCTTTTTCAATCTCAACTGTTAAAGCTTCTTTTAAAATCACTTTATGAGACTCCAATATTCTCCTCACCCATTTGCTTTTAGTCGCAAAACAAATACAAGGTTGATCATTCCAATGGCGATCAACCTTGTATTCGTTTTATCTTTTTACGTTCCTACAAATATTTTACAGTATACAAATGTCCTTACACAACGGAATTTTTCTTTTCATTTCTTGTTCTTCGTTTATAGTGGAAAGATATAGTTTTTATGGTAAAAAGATGATATTATGGGTTTACGCCTATATTGACTTTATTTTTATATGTTGTGAACCCTATGAAAAAGCTATTTGATTTCTATGCAAAGCCAATGCTTATAGAAATCAAATAGCTTTTTTATGCGTATAGAGAGTTTCAAAAAGGAGGAGTATATTATGTTGAGCAGAGACGAACTTTTCTTATTCAACAGAGAACTATTATTTTTAGTAGATCAACACTCGGCCTGTACTGATTCTAGTTTAAAAAAGATTCTTGTCACTCAGATTGCCCTTATGTTTGCTGCCCTTAGCGAAAATTATCTCTCTATTTCTTGATCCTGA
>NZ_JAPCIN010000088.1:0-602 GCF_025910025.1 Priestia sp. JV24 | reverse complement strand
CCAGGATCAAGAAATAGAGAGATAATTTTCGCTAAGGGCAGCAAACATAAAGGCAATTTGAGTGACAAGAATCTTTTTTAAACTAGAATCAGTACAGGCCGAGTGTTGATCTACTAAAAATAATAGTTCTCTGTTGAATAAGAAAAGTTCGTCTCTGTTCAACATAATAGTACTCCTCCTTTTTTGAAACTCTTTATATGTATAAAAAAGCTATTTGGTTTCTATAAGCATTGGCTTTGCATAGAAATCAAATAGCTTTTTCACAGGGTTCACAACATATAAAAATAAAGTCAATATAGGCGTAAACCCATAATATCATCTTTTTACCATAAAAACTATATATTTCTACTATAAACGAAGAACAAGAAATGAAAAGAAAAATTCCGTTGTGTAAGGACATTTGTATACTGTAAAATATTTGTAGGAACGTAAAAAGATAAAACGAATACAAGGTTGATCGTCATTGGAATAATCAACCTTGTATTTGTTTTGCGACTAAAAGCAAATGGGTGAGGAGAATATTGGAGTCTCATAAAGTGATCTTAAAAGAAGCTTTGACAGTTAAGATTGAAAAAGAGAGAAAATCTTTAATTGAATCGGCG
>NZ_JAPCIN010000087.1:0-602 GCF_025910025.1 Priestia sp. JV24 | reverse complement strand
GGCCGCCAAGCGCCGATCATCTGTGATTGGCACAAACCCCACGTGCATGTGTGGCGTCGCTTCATCGTTATGTACCACCGCATATAAAATATTCTGCTGGCCATACTTGCCAGCGATATGATCAAGTGATGCTTCAAAATATTTGCGCTGCTCGTCTGGCGACATCGCATGCATATACTCCGGACTGGCCGATACGAAGAACTCTGCCACCAGGACCGCATCATTCCGAATTTTTCGTTTCACACGGGTGGCCGTCATCTTCTTAATTTCTTCATGGTACTTAATTTTGTCTTCATTCACCAAGTCATAGTTGAGCATCGTTCTGGTTGAATCGATGTCTTTATTTTTACTGTTCTCGCCTTCTCGTTGGTTGTGTTTCTGGATCCCCAATATTGCGTCTTTGTGGAACTTTTGCATGCGGATAATCCCATATTTGGCCATCCCTTACCCCCCCATTTCGACCACTGTACTTGGGTCTAGCATACCACAACTTTAGATTTGGTGTAACGCACTACACCAATTTTTCATCTTCGATCAAATTGGGAGCGCGCTCTACGAGGTGGCGGTCGGATTCCTCCCTGTGTTTGGCTCCGCCAAAATGA
>NZ_JAPCIN010000086.1:0-625 GCF_025910025.1 Priestia sp. JV24 | reverse complement strand
ATATCTATATCTCTTCCAAAAGGAAAAAAACACCTCCTGCGGGAACTTCACTTATATAACTTTTTGGAAGGAACTCTATTTCAACACTTATTAGATACTCCCCTTTGAAAATAAGAATGTAGTCCTAAATATGATTATAACTAATAACGAGTAAGAAAAGTAATTCTTATAAATGCTTGAAATTTAAATTACACAAGGCATTCCAAATACTGCGTTGAATGAACAAAATATCAATCATTTATTAAATGAATAAGGGGGGAGAGTTATGCAAGGGTATTTTGCAATCATATCATTACTTTTAATGATGATAATGGTTATAATTCGTGCTAAACAGTTGGGAAAAAAGGGAATTAAAGCTTTTAAATTTGGTGAGCTAGATAAAAAAGATTTCTTTATTATCCCATTTGCATTACTGTTTTTTTATCTTATTTTCTCTAGTGTTTTTGATTTGCCCAAACTAGGTACCAAACTATTTAGCAATGAAGTCTTTAGTTGGATAGGTGTAGGTTTATGCACGATGGGTTTAGTATTATTCTCGTTAAGCATAATTTCATTTGGGAAAAGTTTTAGAGTTGGAATTGATGAAGAAAAACCAGGTGAACTTATAACAACAGGTGTTTTTGCG
>NZ_JAPCIN010000085.1:0-630 GCF_025910025.1 Priestia sp. JV24 | reverse complement strand
CTCTTTCCGGAACACACCACAAAAAAGAACCCTTGTGGCCGTAAGGGTCCTCAATAGAGTGTGTTTCTGTTTTATGCAGCTTTTTATACATCCTTGATTTATCAACGTTTGGCCTCGGGCTGAGTGACAAATAGATGAATAAAAAGTGCACGTTTTATTCATATGCTTTAACTACAAAATGTAGTATTTATGGTAAAAATATGCTATATTTTACTTGCGGTGCTATACATTCTTCAACGAGTAGGAATGACAAAAAGCAACCTCTCTCCAATGCCATGGGATATGAGGTTGCTTTTATTTAGTAGGAGAATATGTTACAGTTTACCTGCTGTGTATATAAGGCATAACCCCCTTATATATAGGCCATCTCGTCCTCCAAATTCGAGATGGCTTTTTACTTTATCCTTTACAAGTTTAAAACTTTGTGATATATTTCACATATAAAGATATCCATGGCGAACTATAAAACTCTTGAATGTTTAGAAAAAGCTATTCCAATCTGATGCTAATAAGACTGGAATAGCTTTTTTATTATGATTTTGGTTATTTAATTTTTCCAAGCTCATTTAACATTTCATCAATAAATTGACTAATTTCTACTGTGTTGCTACTTGTAAACCCCTCTTTAAA
>NZ_JAPCIN010000084.1:0-637 GCF_025910025.1 Priestia sp. JV24 | reverse complement strand
TGCCGCCAAGCGCCGATCATCTGTGATTGGCACAAACCCCACGTGCATGTGTGGCGTCGCTTCATCGTTATGTACCACGGCATACAAAATGTTCTGCTGACCATACTTGCCGGCTATATGGTCCAGTGCTGCTTCAAAATATTTGCGCTGCTCGTCTTGCGACATCGCATGCATATACTCCGGACTAGCCGATACAAAGAACTCTGCCACCAGGACGGCATCATTCCGAATTTTTCGTTTCACACGGGTGGCCGTCATCTTCTTAATTTCTTCATGGTACTTAATTTTGTCCTCGTTCACAAAGTCATAGTTAAGCATCGTCCTGGTTGAATCGATGTCTTTATTTTTACTGTTCTCGCCTTCTCGTTGGTTGTGTTTCTGGATCCCCAATATTGCATCTTTGTGGAACTTTTGCATGCGGATAATCCCATATTTGGCCATCCCTCAACCCCCCATTTCGACCACTGTACTTGGGTCTAGCATACCACAATTTGAGATTTGGTGTAACGCACTACACCAATTTTTCATCTTCGATCAAATTGGGAGCGCGCTCTACGAGGTGGCGGTCGGGGTTCCTCCCTGTGTTTGGCTCCGCCAAAAAGAAAAAAGACATCCTCAACGGATGCCCTTTTTCATG
>NZ_JAPCIN010000083.1:0-643 GCF_025910025.1 Priestia sp. JV24 | reverse complement strand
AACTCATTCGTATGATGACAAAAGAAAAGCAGCATTTTCTTCAACACCTAAGCTATAAGTGTAATACTTTCTCTCAAGAAGTAGACTCCTCGGTCTTCGGTAACGCAATGATGGAGCTTTTCTTAGAGAAATACAGCTTGGAAGAACTAGCCCACCTACCACTGGAGGAACTAGCAGCATTCCTTCAAGAGAAAGGGAAAAACCGATTTGGTGACCCGAAATGTGTGGCAACCTCCATTCAGAAAGCCGTGCGATCTTCGTATCGCTTGGACAAGGTAGTGGAAGATTCCATGGATGTGATACTTGGGACCTCGATCGAGGTCATTCGCACCTTCCAAAAGCAGATAAAAGAAATTGACAAAGCGATCAAAAAACTGATGGCTGGATTGACACACACGCTTGAATCCATCCCTGGAATTGGTCCCGTATTCGCTGCGGGTATCATAGCTGAAATTGGCCAAATAGACCGGTTTGATGATGAAGCTAAAGTAGCAAAATACGCAGGTCTATACTGGCGAAAGCATCAGTCTGGGCGCTTTACTGCCGAAGACACGTCCCTATCACGTAACGGTAACCACTACTTGCGATATTACTTAGTTGAAGCCGCCAACTCCGTACGAAAGCAAGTTCCAGATTACCGGGA
>NZ_JAPCIN010000082.1:0-657 GCF_025910025.1 Priestia sp. JV24 | reverse complement strand
GGACAAGTATCATAAGGTTCCCCAAGATAGCCGTCACTTAAATTTATTTGGCTTGGAAATTCGTAGTATTGGTTACGTTCAGAAGAAGCAAGCAGCAGAAAAAAAAGCCATTAAATCCTAACAACGTAGGTGATAAGGATGTCAGAACGCCAAAATGCGTTTACCATTAAGACAAATCGATTGAGTGATGAAGTGTACAATAAACTGGCTACATATGCTAAATCGCGTAAGTTAGGGGATTATATTTCATCTTTAATTCTACATGATCTAGATGATTCATCTAATGGAAGAAAAGCAATGGAAGACAAAAAAACCTACGAAATGTTTGAACATATCAAGAATGAACTAGCTGATTTAAAGGCATTAGCCCAAACAACAGGTTTTGTAGACAGCGATTCCTTCAAAGAAGAAGAGCCTTCAAAGGTTCCCCAACTGAAAGAAGGAAAAGTCGCAGATCTAGAGAATATATCTGGTTCATTAGATGATGACGACTTAGAAGAATATAACGATTTTTAAATAAAAAGGCCACTAGAATTGAACTGTATCTCAATTTTAGTGGCTTTTCTATTTGAGTTACCACAGTTAGTAATTCAAACGGTTTAAGGAATGGAAACCGTAGTCATTTAATTGAGATTTTGGTCAGGTATAATCATAACT
>NZ_JAPCIN010000081.1:0-657 GCF_025910025.1 Priestia sp. JV24 | reverse complement strand
AGACAAGTATCATAAGGTTCCCCAAGATAGCCGTCACTTAAATTTATTTGGCTTGGAAATTCGTAGTATTGGTTACGTTCAGAAGAAGCAAGCAACAGAGAAGAAAGCCGTTAAATCCTAACAACGTAGGTGATAGGGATGTCAGAGCGTCAAAATGCGTTTACGATTAAGACAAATCGATTGAGTGATGAAGTGTATAATCAACTAGCTACATATGCTAAATCCCGTAAGTTAGGAGATTATATTTCATCTTTAATTCTACGTGATCTAGATGATGCATCTACTGGAAGAAAAGCAACTGAAGACAAAAAAACCTACGAGATGTTTGAACATATCAAGAATGAACTAGCTGATTTAAAGGCATTAGCCCAAATAACAGGTTTTGTAGGCAACGATTCCTTCAAAGAAGAAGAGCCTTCAAAGGTTCTTCAACTGGAAGAAGGAAAAGTCGCAGATCTAGAGAATATATCTGGTTCATTAGACGATGACGACTTAGAAGAATATAACGATTTTTAAATAAAAAGGCCACTAGAATTGAACTGTATCTCAATTTTAGTGGCTTTTCTATTTGAGTTATCACAGTTAGTAATTCAAAAGGTTTAAGGAATGGAAACCGTAGTCATTTAATTGAGATTTTGGTCAGGTATAATCATAACC
>NZ_JAPCIN010000080.1:0-670 GCF_025910025.1 Priestia sp. JV24 | reverse complement strand
TAAGCCCTATTTAGGAGCTAAGATCTGTTTCCATATTAATTAATAAACTAAATAACATATTACTTGGACGTCTCAAGATATTTCTAGATAATGATCATAGGATCATTTGGGACAATTCTTCTTTCTCCTGTGGATTAACCACAATGTAAGACTGTTTCTCAGTGAACGCGCGGGACTCCCTACTCGCAGGCTGAGCAGCCTGTCATTCGAACCTAGAGGGTAGTAGCTCTATGGCGGCTTTCGAATGCAGGGGAAGCTCTGATACACGAGGTTGTTGGTCGGCGTACACACTAGAGATATCTCGAGACGTCCAAGGAAATGCCAAGTGATTCTAAATCGAAAGGAGGTCTCTCCCGTGAGATTATTTGTTGGTTTAGATGTAAGTTCGTTTGATATGAAAGTATGCATTTTAAATGGTGAAGGAGAAAAGCTGAATGCCTTTACCGTCACCAATGACTTACCAGGCGCGACGTTGCTTAAAGAGCGTTTATTGGACTGCATAGGCGATCAAGAAGTTGACGTCTTAAAGATTGGCTTAGAATCTACATCGGTCTATAGTTTTCACCCGTCGATGTTTCTCCATCATGATGAAGACTTAAAAGTCTTCGGTGCCAAGGTGTTTGTCATGAACCCTAAACAAATAGCTAATTTTAAGAAAAGCTATTCGGAC
>NZ_JAPCIN010000008.1:0-54096 GCF_025910025.1 Priestia sp. JV24 | reverse complement strand
AAGCGACTTTATTATCTTATCAAGTTATCAACGTAATGTCAACAACTTTTTAAAATTCTTTTTTCAGCTTCGCTGTTAAGAGTATGTCTCAACGACGCTTTATAATAATATAACGCTTTGCATATAAAGTCAATATGTTTCAAGAAGAAAAATGTTTTTTTCTCTTGTTTAATTTCTTCCCTTACCGAGAAGTAGTTAAACGTAAATAAACTAAATTTTCTAATTTTTCATCTGTAACCTATATGTAATCTATATTAAGAAAGAAGCTCTTCACAAAAAGAGCTTCTTTCTTATCTTACTGATTAAGGTAAATAACGACGTGCACCTGCATACTCTTCAATATATCCCTTTGTGTTTAAAGGAATAATCTCTACTGTCCGCTCGGAGTTCGGCGAATGAATCATCATGCCATCTCCAGCATACATCGCTACATGGTGGACGCTTCCTTTTCCTTGGTTATAGGCAAAGAACAATAAGTCTCCAGGTTGAAGGTTGTTCATATCTACTGGTTTCCCTGCTCGAGACTGTGGCCCTGAGTCACGTGGAATCGTAATACCATGGGATTGGTACATCGTAAACGTAAATCCAGAGCAGTCAAATCCAAAACCACTCATGCCAGCCCATAAATATGGAAGATTTAAAAATGCCTTTCCACTTTCAACAAGCTCCGTGCCAGTTGGTACAGGAATATCTTTTTGAGACGCGTAGATTTTTCCTGCTTTTGTAGAAATCCATGCTGTCTTTCCATTTGGTTTTAATACTTTATATGCACTCTTTGACTTTGCCACAAGAGGTAAGCGCGTATTATAGCTAACTTCAATACCTTTCTTTTTCAAAGAAGGCGAATGATATAAATAAGTAGTCGGAGCCGTCACCATTACAAAAGGCTTCTTTGCATACTGTTCGTACCTTTTGCTATAGATTAATTGTTTAGTAGGCATCCATCCGGGATATCCTAATTCATTTCGAGAAGTAGGCTGTCCGTCTACAGCTACTTTGACCCAGTCTCCTTGTTCGTCTAAAACCGTTACTTTGTTTCCATATAACGCTTGTGTCTCAAGCATCCCATCGCTAGATAACTGCTGCTTCTGTTTCAAATTCATCGATGTGGTCCACTTTCTCATATCTACAGGATTAGTAGCTGACGGAGCGTCCACTTCCCGCAAGATGTTTGGTGCTGTCCACAGAGTAGCTGCTGCGACATCTATATAAGCAGTTTCTTTTTCTTCAGAAGCATGAACAGAAGGAACTGCACTGACCCCAAATGTAGCTAAAATAACTGTTGTTGCCGTTAAAAGCCAACGCTTTATATTCATCGTCTCTCTCCTTCTACTATATTACTATCCTTTTATTTTGAGATAGGAACGGTGATTTCTCCTATTCCAGGAAGATCTGATAAGAAAATCTCTTGACCGCTGTACTTTAACACATCCAGTTCAGTTGAAAGCCAAAGAGGAGCATCTAAGTCAAAATACGTGATATTCGGATGAGCGGCTGCCAGATGAGCAGCTGCTCCCACGGAAAGTGATGGTTCCATCATGCTTCCAATCATACATGCAACACCGTTCGCCTCAGCAATACTTGCGATTTTTCTTGCTTCATTAATTCCTCCGCACTTCATTAGCTTAATATTCAAAAGATCCACGTACCGCCCGCTTACAAGCCTTAATGCATCTTTGGAAGAAAATAGACTCTCATCTGCCATAATGGGTACGTTTACTCGTTCAGTCACAAACTTTAACCCTTCCCAATCATGAGCAGGGACAGGTTGTTCTACCAATTCAATACCAAAGTTGAAAGTTTCCATTTTATTAATTAATTGCACTGCTTGTTTTGGAGTCCACCCTTGATTTGCATCCAAACGAAGTTTTACATGATCCGGAATGACAGAGCGAATATGTTTAATACGCTCAAGGTCTAGCTCAGGAATTGAACCTACCTTTACTTTTAAAATGTCAAATCCGTCCGCTGCACTTTTTTGTGCGTCTTCAGCCATTTTCTCAGGTGTATCAACACTTATCGTCATACACGTAGAGATAGGCTGCTTATCGCCCAAGAAAGCATATAAAGGAATGTTAAGAAACTTTGTATAGGCATCATGCAAAGCGATATCAGCAGCTGCTTTAGCACTTGAATTGTGAATACAGCAGCTTTGAATTTTTTTTAAGAGTTTTTGAAACTGACGTATATCCTCCCCTATTAGCGCTAGTTTAATAGGTCCTTGAAGTGCAGCTTGAATGCCTTCTAAAGAATCGCCTGTAATAACATATGTTGGCGAAGCCGCTCCTTTTCCTTTTATTCCGTTTTCTAACTGAATCTCTACACTTATGCTGTCTATCTCTGTTGCTGTTCGAAGCGCTGTTTTAAACGGAACGAGCAGTGGAACGGTTTGATGCTTTACAGTTATGTCTTTAATTATCATTTCAATCGCTTCCTTTCGATTCAGCACAAATATTCTTTCATACGTATTTTTGGTTTATTCTTAGATCGCCCCTAAAATTTTGGCGATCATCATACCAAAATAAGTACCTAAGAAGGAACCCATCAGAGCCATAATAACTCCTACCGGAATTAGTGCACGGTTATAGGCAGCTGCAAGCATTGGAGCAGACGCCATTCCACCAATATTAGCTAAACTTGCTACTCCGAGCGTAAATAAATCATATTTAAATAGTTTAGCTAGCAACAGCATGATCACTAAGTGCACGAACATAATAAGAAAACCAGATACTAAGTAAATAGGAGCCTGAGCTAAATTTGAAAAATCTGATTGGGAAGCAATTAACGCTACAACGATGTATAACATAACGTTTGATACATCGAGCGTACCTGGAATTTTTGCCGCTGGGGTTACAGCAAGCACTAGACCAACCACAGAAGCAATCATAATCGTCCAGCTCGTTGCATTAATAACCGCTCCCACTTCAGGCAAACGCCCTCCGATAAACGTAGAAAATGCTGAAACGAACAAACCTAGACCAAGTAAGTAAAGAAGATACTGAAACTGCGGGCCTTCTTTTTCGCTTTCAGAAGTTGCTGCGACTTCATCTATACTATTCTCAATAAAGCTGACGTCTGCTTTTGTCCATTTATTAAATTTAGATGCAAATGGTACAAGCCAAAACATAAACATAACCCATACGGCATAGTTAATCGTATCCATCATAAGAGCGTAGCCAAATATATTTTCTGGAACATCCAAAATCCCTTGGAGAGCAACCATGTTAGCTGATCCTCCGGTCCAACTTCCTGATAAAGCACCAAAAGCTTTCCACGTGTCCTCTACATAGAAATTCTTAAAGATGGCATAGACGAGGATAAAACCTACCATTATGCTAAAAACCGCAACGATGAATCCTCCCAGCATTCTTGGACCAAGTTTAATTACACTTCGAACATCACACTTTAACAGCATAAGCATCAGCATGGCCGGAAGCAGTGCATTTTTAACGCCCGTATACATGGCGACATTTGATTCGCTATCCCCAAATACCCCTGCCGTTTGCATAAGAGCAGCTCCTATATAAATAAGTACAATACCCGGGATAAATTTAAAAAATCGATTGGCTTTAAATCTTTTTTCAATCCCTACCATGAGCGCAGCAAAGGCAGTTAACACACTCACATACATAAATCCATCTTGAATCATTTATTCTTCCCCCTTCATCTCCACGAAAATATTTTTATACAAAACAAAATCCAGCCCAACGTTTGAAAACGTCAGGCTGGATTTCGTCTAGGTCTATGTAGACAAAGCAGCTGTTATTTGCTGATATTTTTTCTGTGCATCATGAAACGCTACCACCAGCGCTTTTTGGGAAGACCCGAAGTAGCGGCTGTTAATGTCGTCTGTAAGGGTGAGATCACTTATATGACGTCCAATAAAAATTGATTGAACAAATCGAACGGTCAACTCAATCGTCGCTGAGCATTCCACATCAATAATTTTTCCATTTGTTTTATCAACTACCAGTCCTAAAAAATACTGATTGAACTTTTTAGTAATCGGATTGCTTTGAGGAGCTTTGGCATCTCCAATAATATAGATAGTATCTTGATCATACATGATTTTTTATTCCTCCTAAAAGAGATAACAGACGATGCTAGGGACCAGCAAATGAACGTTTGCGGAGCTACGCAACATGTATTCGCTTTCATAAGGAACATTATAATCTATTCTCAATATATCATCTATAAAACAATTTCACAACATAACTTTTATACTATTCAGAATAAAATAATATTTTTTCCAAAAAAAGAGATTGAGACATAACAAACTTAATCCAACCTAAAGACGAACAAATGGGAGACATGAGCCGAACCGCTTGTTACACCGCAGTTGATTTCCATGCAAGACTTCGCTTTCCGCGGGCGGTGGCTGAGCCTCCTCGTTGCTTGCGCTTTTTCCGCAGGAGTCTTCGCCTTGCCCTCCAATCAACTGCTAGAAGGACCGAAACAGATGAAACTCACGTTCACCACAACAAAAAAACGAACCACTAATCAAACATGTTGATCAAGGGTTCGTTTTTCACTGTGGATCAAGTACTTTTGTCACAGCTTCTTTCTACGTCATCCTTTGAACATGGTAGAGGAAAAACGGTTAGGGTAATCTGTCATCACGACTTTTACTGAAACCTGCTGGAGCTTTAAAAAATTATCCATTTCATTAATCGTATATACCCGCAAGTCTAATCCTTCTTGCTTTGCTTTTTTCCCATACGCAGAAAGAGCAAACGACATATCACAGTGTAGGTGCGCTCCTATCGATTTTGCTTTTCCAATCGCATCTTCGCTCACCCCTTCAAATAAAAAACCTGTTGGTATATATGAATGGAGAGATCTCACTTTAGCCAAACTATCATAGTTAAAAGATGACAAAATAACCTGATCTTCTAAATCAAACTCATCGATTAGACGAAGAACTTTTTCTTCAAGTTTTGGATAGTAAATTCGGTCATTTTTTAATTCAATATTCACCGTTAATTTTGTCTTTTTGTCCATCATCCACTCAAACACTTCTACTAATGTCGGAATCCATTGTTTAGAAAAACGAGAGTCATACCAACTGCCAGCATCGAATAAACGCAGCTGTTTGTATGAAAATTCTTGAACATACCCCATTCCATTCGTCGTTCTGTCAATTCGTTCATCGTGAATAACTACTATTTCCCCGTCTTTTGTTAATTGTACATCTAATTCAATACCTGCAACTTGCATTTTCCTAGCTTCTTCAAATGCAATCATTGTATTTTCAGGATATCGTCCGCTAAAGCCGCGATGCGCATAAAGATCAATTGAACTATTCATTGTCCTCTATCTCTCCTAACTAGTCATTCACTAAGTAAAAAGCTCGTCCTCAAAATAACTTGAAAGACGAGCTTCGTAATCATACGTTATTTTTGATTGGCTACTTCTAATGCTCTATTTGTTTCTTTTGCTGCTTGATCAAGCGCTTTTTTTGGCTTTACTCCTTGATATAGGCTTTCCATCCCTGTTACTACTTTTTGACGCGATTCAGGAAACACAGAAATTAAAGCACCTTGTGTAGCTGGAGTAGGCTTTGTTTCACGAAGCTGATCAACCGTTACTTTTAACTGCGGATATTTCTCCCACTCTTTTTTCACAATATCTTGTTCATACGCTTTTGGGTTAACTGCAAAGTATCCACTTTCTACGTGCCATTTTGCTTGAACTTCTGGTGTTGCTAAATATTTCATGAAGTCCCAGGCTGCTTTTGATGTTTCATCACTGATTCCTTTAGACATCCATAAAGATGCTCCGCCAATAGCTACTCCTTGGCGATCCTCTTCTTTTGGGACAGGAATATAAGATACGCCTACATCAAATGGAGCATTGTCTACTAGTGTTTTAATACCTGCTGATGAGTCCAGGAACATTGCAATTTTTTTAGATTGAAATGCTGCGCGCATATCATCCCAGTTTTGTCCTACATTGTAGAATGTACCTTCTTTATACATATCATTGATTAAATTAAATGCGTTTTGTCCTTCTTTTCCATTAAATACTGCCTTCTCAGCATCACCTTTACGGCCGTTTTCGTGATCTACATACAAGCCGCCCTGAGAAGCAACTAGCTCTTCAAAGAACCATCCATAATTTAGAATTGAAAAACCGTATTGCGATGTTTTATTTCCTTGTTTTTCTGTTAATTTCTTTGCAGCCGCCTTTAATTCATCATACGTTTTTGGAGGATTTTCAGGATCTAACCCTGCTTTTTTAAAGGCATCTTTATTATAAACAAGAACAGGTGTTGAAGAGTTGAACGGCATTGAGTATTGCTTTCCATCTACTTGGTAATAGCTTGAAATGTTTTTCTCCCACTGTGAAGTATCATAGTGGTCTTGATCGATAAACTTTTGAACAGGCTGAATCTTACCGCTGTCTATCATGAATTTTGTTCCCACTTCGAACGTTTGCATAATAGCCGGTGCATCCTTTGTTCCTGCTACTGTGTTAAATTTTGTTTGTGCTTCTTCATACGTTCCTTGGAAAACAGGCTTTACTTCGACTTTGTCCTGAGATTTGTTGTACTCATCGACAATTTTATTGAGTGATTTTTCAAGGTCACCGCTCATAGCGTGCCAAAATACGACTTCTGTTTTACCTGATGCTGTTTTTTTTGTTTCTTGCGCTTCCGAAGAACCAGTTGAATTTGAGCAAGCACCTAGAATAACTAGCAAGCATGCCGTTACGATAGCCAATATCTTTTTCATCACATTCACTCTCCTATTTAATTGCACCTTGGGTTAATCCTTTTTGAAGACGTTTTTGACCTAGGAATAATAGTAATAATGTCGGTAAGATTACAACAATGACAGCGGCCATAACCACTCCCCAATCAGTTGAAATCTCCTGTGTTTGCATTTGCTTTAAACCAATCTGAACGGTACGAACATCCTCTGTATTTGTCACTAATAGTGGCCATAAATACATATTCCATGTTGTTAAAAAGCTATATACACCAAGCGTAACTAGACTTGTTTTAGACACAGGGAGCACGACGTTCCAAAAGAAACGAAAGCGGCTGATCCCTGCAACTTGAGAAGCTTCATATAACTCATTCGGAATGGTTTTAAACTGCTGACGCAACAAAAATGTCCCAAACGCTAAAGCAAAAAAAGGAATCGTTAATCCTAAATAATTGTTAATCCATCCTAGCTTTTGTGCTGTTAAAAAGTTAGGAACCATCGTTGCTTCCCATGGAATCATCATCGTAGAAATAAAGAGAAAGAAAATAGCATCTCTTCCTTTAAATTTAATAAATACAAATGCAAAAGCTGCCAAACTTGAAACTAACAGCTGCCCGGCCATGACAAAGATAGACACAGCAAAACTGTTAATTAAATAATGAAGCAGCGGAACTTTTTCAAAAGCGTCCCGATAGTTTTCAAATGAAAAAGATGACGGCCAAATCTTCCCTTCTAACACTTCCGCTCCACTCATAAAACTAATGGAAAAAGCGTATAGGATAGGAAACATCAATACTAAAGTAGCTGCAATGAGTAACAAATAAGTTGTCCATTTTCTCGTGATGCTCATTGATAATGTACCTTCCTTTCTCCAAGCTTGAATTGAAGAGCGGTAACCAGTAGAATACAGAAAAATAATATTGTAGCTTGAGCACTTGCAGAGCCAACATTGTAGTTTACAAATGCATCTTTGTAGATTGAATAAACAATGACATTTGTGGAATCTGTAGGTCCGCCTTTTGTTAAAATGTCAATTTGTCCAAACGTTTGAAACGCGTTAATAAAGGAAACCGTAATAATAAAAAACAGCGTTGGCGAAAGCATAGGAAGCGTAATTTTACGGAGCTGATACCAATAGCTAACTCCAGCAATACGCGCGTTTTCATACAGCTTTCCATCAATATTTTGCAACCCGCCAAGTAAAATTAAAAAGGTAAACCCAATGTTCATCCAAATCGTCGAGATAGACACAGCAACCAATGCATACTTAGGATCTAATAACCACTGCACGTCGTGAATCCCTACAAGGTTTAATACTTTATTGATAACCCCGATTGTCGGATTATACATAAACATCCAAATCACAGAAGAAGCCGCTACGCTCATTCCCATCGTAGATGAAAACATTGTTCTGAAAAAACCAATTCCTTTTAGCTTTTCATTTGCGATTAGCGCTAGGAATAAGGCAATAACTAAGCCAATAGGTACTGTGTAGAGTACAAATAGAAAAGTAGCTTTCATACTTTGTAAGAAATTAGGATCTGTAAATAGATATAAGAAATTTTGCAGTCCTACAAAATTCAAGGGATTTCCCTGTGTGTCCGTAATAAAAAGACTTAAATATAATGTCTTAATCATTGGGTAGAAAAGAAATACACTAAATAACAGTAATGATGGCAGTAAATAAGCTAGTCCAACAATGATAGTAGGCATTGATTTTTTTTCTTTTGGGTTTGCTAAAACAGAAACAGGTGAGTTTGCTGTTTTGGTAACAGCACTCATACTAATGCCCCCTTTACAGTTAAATCTTCTGCTGATGGTTCGTAGTGCAAGCATGATCCTGTATCGCCATCAAATAAAAACAGGTGTTTTGGATCGATAAAAATAGGAACTCGCTCCCCCACCTTTATAGTCCATTGACCGTTCCACTTAGCCATCCACTGCTTGTCACCCATATGAAATGTAAGCAGTGTTTCCGTGCCTAGAATTTCTACATTATCTACTTCCACAATAAAACTCGTATTATCGTTTGTGGCAAGCTGTATATGCTCAGGTCTCACTCCAACCACAACTTCTTTTTTACCGTTAAGGTTACTGTGTGGTGTACTCATAGAAATAGCTCTTCTATCTTCAAAAACTAGTAAGTTATTTTCTATAGAAACGTTTGATAAATTCATAGGGGGAGAACCTATAAAAGATGCTACAAACGTGTTCTTTGGTGCATTGTAAATATCAAGCGGACGTCCAACTTGTTGAATATTTCCTCCATTTAAAATCATCATTCGATCCGCCATCGTCATCGCCTCTGTTTGATCGTGCGTGACATAAATCATCGTAATACCTAACTTACGCTGAATCTGGCGAATTTCTGACCTCATTTTCGCGCGCAGCTTCGCATCTAAATTTGATAACGGCTCATCCATCAAGCAAATAGGCGAATGAGTAACAATAGCACGTGCAAGCGCTACACGCTGACGCTGTCCTCCCGAAAGCTGTCTAGGCTTTCTCTTTAGATATTCACTTAAACCAAGCATCTCTGCTGCTTCCCTGCAGCGCTTTTGCTGTTCTTGCTTTGAAATTTTCTTTGTATGCAGGCCAAAAAGAATATTTTGTTCCACTGTCAAATGCGGATATAAGGCATAGTTTTGAAACACCATTGACAAATCGCGCTGACTTGGAAGCAGTTTATTTGCTTTTACATCTCCAATTAGTAGCTCTCCCTGCGTGACTTCTTCCAATCCGGCAATCATTCTCAGCATTGTACTTTTCCCACATCCGGAAGGACCTACTAGTACGAAAAACTCTCCCGGTTCAATTGTGAAGTTAATATCTTGAATAACATTTGTTTTTTGATCGTATGACTTCCCAATGTTAACTAGCTCTACTTTTTTCATTAAAAACGCTCCTTTCTCTATCATTCATATTTTTTCCACAACCATGATTTCCCTGTAGAAACTGCCGTAGCTCCCGCTTTTAAAGCAGCTTGGATATGGCTTTCATTTTGAATGAGTCCACCTGTAATAATAGGGATACTTGTTTTTTTAACGACTTTCTCTATCATCTCCGGAATTAATCCTGGCATTAGTTCTAATGCATCCGGTTTAATATCTTGAACGGTTTTCAACCCTTGTGCTACCGCGTCTGTATCCACTAGAAACAGCCGCTGAATAGCAACCAGTCCTTCTTGCTTTGCGTAATTAATGAGTGAACTTTTAGTGGTTACGATACCTGTAGGTTTTACAAACTTAGCAAGGAATTTAAGCCCTTCTCGGTCATAGCTAATCCCTGGAATTTTTTCAACGTGTAAAAAAACCGTTCGATTATGCTGTTTGAGTAAATCTACATAGTGTTTAATCACACTAATATTGCCCGTTAATAAAAAGGCGGCCTGGATCTCTGTTTCTAAAAATTGTTCTAAATTTTTCGGGCTTTTAATGGATGCAATCAAACGGTCTTGCCCAAGCTGTTGTAAGAAATCTGCTTCCTTATTCAAAACGATGCCTTCCTTTCATTCACAAAAAACCACAAAAAACGCATAGGGTATTGATATAGACCTATTGTTTTTTGTGGTTTCTCAATTTCATAACCTTAGTAACTATTCACTTATCGTTCACATGTTTTATAATAATGGTTATTTATGAAGGAAATATAAAGAAGCTGTTGAGTTTTGTAAAAAAACCGTATAGTTCCTGTAAATCGCCTAAAAATCAAAAAGCCGTTGATTTCTCAACGGCTTTACAGTGCACATTCTTCAATTTCAAATCCTAAATCTTCAATCAGACCCCAGTCAGCTGTAGGTTCTTGACCTTGAGTCGTTAAATAGTCACCTACAAAAATTGAGTTTGCAGCAAACAAACCAAGCGGCTGAAGTGATCTGAGATTGACTTCTCTGCCTCCTGAAATTCGAATTTCTTTCGTTGGATTTACAAAACGCATCATCGCTAACAGCTTTAAGCATTGCATTGGCTTTAACGCCTTTTTGTCTTCTAGAGGCGTTCCTGGAACGGCAACAAGAAAGTTGCATGGAATAGAATCTGCATCTAACTTTTTAATTTGAAAAGCTAATTCCACGGCTTGTTCATTTGTCTCGCCCATTCCAAAAATCGCACCGGAACAAGGTGACAAACCTGCTTTTTTAGATGTAGTAACCGTATCAACTCGATCTTCATAGCCATGCGTAGAACAAATATTGTCATAGTTATCAGCGTGAGTATTTAAATTATGATTATAGCGATGAACACCCGCCTCGACTAGTTCGTGTGCTTGATCATCTGTTAAAAATCCTAGACAAGCACAGATTTTTAAGTCTGTCTTTTGACGGATCTCTTTTACCGCTCCCACTACGTGCGCTACTTCTTTATCCGTAGGGCGGCGGCCTGATGCCACGATACAATATGTACCTGCTTTTCTTTTTTGAGCTTCAAAAGCACCTTCTATAATTTTCTCTTTTGTTAACCACGCATACTTATCAATCGGCGCTTCTGATACGATCGACTGCGAACAATATCCACAGTCTTCTGGGCATAAACCCGATTTAGTATTAATAATCATATTAAGCTTTACTTTTTTTCCATAATGATGATGACGAATTAAGTACGCGGCATTCATGACCTCTAACACTTCTTCATCCGGTACATAAAGAAGTTGAAGCGCTTCATTATATGTAATTTCTTTCCCTTTAATAATAGACTGAGCAAGTGCTTTCCAATTTCTTAAACTTGTGGTTTCCATCGATTCCCCTCCACTTTAGTAAACTAAAAAAATATAAAGTTAACAATTATAACTAAAAGTTACCATTACTTCTCCTTTTATGTCAACACTGTATAAATAATAGTTAACTAAAAAAGCCGCTTCTATGATATAGAAGTGGCTTTTTGCTTATTGTGCTTGCAGTGTGTAAATAACCGATACAAAGTCTCCAGATTTTTCAGCGTATGCTTCAACACCCGGATACTCATGAGTTAGAGCAATACCTGCGTACATGAGCTCATCTCCATAAGCTGTTTGATCTGTTTCCATCACTGTATATTCATAATCAGGATGAAGCCCTTTTAGCTCAATGTGTTCGTAAGAAGGATTTGGTCTAGACAATACTTGATAATAACCGATGATTGCCTGTTTTTGATCGGATGAAACAACCATCCAGCTCGTCACATTTCCATCTTGTTCAAACGGACTTTTTAAACGATAGAATATGCCATTTTGAATAAGGGATCGGTGTTTTTTATAATACTGAATTTGTTGTTTTACAGTTTCTTTTTCATCTTCTGTCATCAGCGTAACATCTAACTCATAACCAAATGCGCCAAAATACGCAACGTCTCCTCTTGTTTCTAGACTTGTTACTCTGCGTACTTGATGATTTGGTACGGCCGATACGTGTGCTCCCATTGAACTGATTGGATAGGCAAAAGACGTGCCGTACTGAATTTTTAGACGTTCAATCGCGTCCGTGTTATCACTCGTCCAAGCTTGAGGAGCATAATAAAGCATTCCCGGATCAAATCTAGCGCCCCCGCTTGCACATGATTCAAATAAAATATCCGGAAACTTCCTTGTTAGTCGCTCATACAAGTCATACACACCTAAAATATAGCGATGTACTACTTCAAACTGACGGTTCGCGGGCAGCCCTACAGATCCAATCTCCGTTATATTTCGATTCATATCCCATTTTATATAAGAGATAGGCGCTTCACTTAAAATAGCTTCCATTCGTTCATAGATATAATTCACTACTTCTTCTCTTGAAAAATCAAGCACGTATTGATTTCGTCCATGAGACTGATGACGATTTGGCACATGAATCAACCAATCTGGATGCTTTTCATACAAGTTGCTTTGCTTTGAAATCATTTCAGGTTCAAACCATAACCCAAAGTCCATACCTAAATCCGTTACTTTTTGAGCCAATGACTTCATACCGCCCGGAAGCTTATTTTCATCTACAAACCAATCTCCAAGAGAAGTTGTATCATCGTTACGTTTACCGAACCAGCCGTCATCCAATACAAAAAGTTCAACGCCTAGCTTTTGCGCTTCTTTGGCAATATGTACAATTTTCTCTTCGTTAAAATCAAAATACGTCGCTTCCCAGTTATTGATTAAAACTGGTCGCTCCAAATCCCGCCATTTTCCTCTAGCAAGACGCTTGCGATAAAGCTCATGATACTCTTGGCTAAGGCCGTTTAGCCCGCTATTTGAATAAGCCAGTACTAGTTCTGGTGATTGAAAAGTTTGTCCCCTTTCTAGTCGCCACTGAAAATCAAAAGGATGAATGCCGATCGTTATTCTTGATACATCATAATGATCTACTTCCACTTGTCCAAGAAAGTTTCCGCTGTATACAAGACTAAAACCATACGCTTCTCCACTGTGTTCAGTTGCAGCTGGATTCTTTAAAATTAAAAATGGGTTTTGCTGACTGCTGCTTGTACCTCTCGCACTAGAAATACTTTGAATACCTGGCTGAAGCATTCGTGTTTTCACGTGTCTTTCTCGAATCCACGCACCGGAAAGCTGAACCATCTCATAATTTGATGTAGGCAAATCAATGCTGCCGCTCATGATACGCAAAATATCGACTGGTTCTTCTCCTCTATGCTCAAATCGTGCGTGACGCGTAATAATATTTCGGTCTTCGTAAACGGTATACGTTAAAATAAGTGATGCATTGAGCAATTTATCAATCAGTTCAACTTCTACACTCGTGGCTTCACTCTCTTCTTCTACATATGTAGCAGGTAAGCCGTTTAATGGCTTCTTGCCTTTGTAAATTTTATGGTTATCGTATTCAAAATTTGTGATTCGGCTTCCGTTTTGTTGAAGAAGTTGATAGGCTGGCTCTCTGAAATCTGTTGTTCCATAAGAAGGATACTCTTGTTTGATTGTTTCAAGAGAAAATGCTAGTTCTCCTTCATATACCGAAGCGCTAGCTCCTCTTGTTTCTACACGTAAAAAATGCTGAAAAGATGAACGGTGCTTAAGCTTTTTTCCATAGTACAAGTGACCAAGCTGCCCGTTTCTCAACACTGAAAAGATATAACTTACATCGCGTCCCTGCAGGTGAAATTCCTTTGTACGTTCATTAAATAAGATTCCCACTTTATCCCTCTCCTTACCATCAAATATCTAACGAGACATTTCCTTTTTCATCTATTGCCGTTGCATGCTCAAAAGCAGATGCTAGATTAATCTCTTTTCTCTCAAACCATTTCGCTAAATCTTTGAATAACTCTTCTGTTTCAACCATTCTTGTGTCTACTCGCAGTTCAGTTTCATAGCTATGAAGAGACCAAGTGCTTTCACTAAATAAAGTCATTTCTACATCTAGACACATTTCTTTCCAATTAGTGGCACACAGAATAGGCTGATGCATGTCTGAACATGCAATGGTGTAACGGTTAGAGCCATTCTTATTCATAAAACAATGAACAAAAGAGGCACTCACATCGCCCTTACTAGTTTGTAAAGATTTATATAGTTGGATATCTAACAATGGAACGCTCCATTTTAATTTCATTTTTGGAAGAATTCTTTTTTTAACCGACTTGACCGTTAATTTAATAAAATAAACACCATCTTTTTTCGTTTCATCCAATACGACATGCACACCTGGTTCCTTGTTTATCTCCAAGTTTATATAGGGTGTAGCAATCACTTCCTTCATCTCCTTTACCATCATTCTTAACTTTGTATACCAACAAAAATGTAACCGCATTCAAAAATTTGTTTTCGTATTTATTACAAGTAGATCACCCTAAACGAAGCTTTTTTACTTTCTTTCATTTTATGTAAAATACTTTCTAGACTCAATGGTAAAAATCAAAGTGAAAAAAAGCATTTTTTTGCTTTATCTAGTAATCAATTAAACGCTTTTTATCTCTTAGCGCGCAATTTTCTCTTCTTTTTCAAAAAAAGATGACAAACCTAATAATATAGTATAATAATAAATAATGCAGAATGATTATACACAGAAAGGATGACAAATATGAATCATGAACCTTCTCTTCTTAAACAATTAAAATTATGGCATATCGTCGTGATAGGCTTAGGCTACATGGCACCTATGGCCGTTTTTGATACATTTGGCATTGTAACTGAATCAACAGATGGACATGTTTCAGGCGCTTATGCATTCACGTTGATTGCTATTTTATTTACAGCCATTAGTTATGGAAAAATGGTAAAAGCTTTTCCCGGAGCTGGTTCCTCTTATACATACGCACAGCAAGTAATGAATTCAAGCATTGGTTTTTTGGTAGGATGGACGGCTCTTCTTGATTATCTATTTCTGCCAATGATCAATGCACTTTTGACAAATATTTACCTAAGCTCTCTGTTTCCAGGTGTTCCAAAGGCCGTATGGATTATCAGCTTTGTTGTGATCATGACCATAATGAATATTTTTAGCGTTCATTTAACCGTTTCTTTGGGTACGCTATTAGTTGCTTTTCAAATTTTAGTCGCTATTATCTTTATTATTTTAAGTGCTACAACTCAAGGCCAAGAGCTATCATTTAAACCGTTTATAAGTGAATCGGCCTCTATATCTCTGTTATTAAACGGAGCAGCTATTTTATGCTTTTCTTTTTTAGGATTTGATGCTGTAACCACCATGGCAGAAGAAACACTTAAGCCTGAGAAAACCATTCCTAAAGGGATTCTCATTATTGCATGTACGGGAGGCGCCTTATTTATCACAGTTTCTTACTTTGCTCAGCTCCTTTTCCCTTCAGCCTCTTTGTTTCATGATTTAGAAGGTGCATCAGCGGAAATTGCTTATAAAATTGGCGGCCAGCTTTTTCAATCTATTTTTGTAGCAGCGGCCTTGACTTCAACTATTGCTTCTGGACTTGTCTCACATATGAGTGCATCAAGACTTCTCTATGCAATTGGGAAAGATGGTTATCTTCCTCGGAGAATTTTTGGCTATATTCACCCTAAAACAAAGACGCCTATTTGGAACGTGGTGATTATTGGTGGCCTCTCTTTAATTTCACTAGGTCTGTCTCTTGAAAAAGCTACCTCTTTAATTAATTTTGGTGCTTTAATTGCTTTCAGTTCAGTGAACATAGCGGTTTTTATCCATTATTTTATTCATCAAAATAAGCGGTCCTTCAGTGGATATATTTCATATGTACTTATGCCTTTACTTGGCAGTTTATTTTTGTTTTTTATGTGGCTTAACTTAGAAACAACATCCTTATTTATCGGTATTATATGGAGTATAATCGGAATTATTTATTTACTGATTGCTAGACGAAAAAATACTATTACCATTCCTACTTTTTATTTTGATTAAGGAACTAGACTTAACACATGAAAGCTACATTTACTATACCAATGAAAAAATCCGAACGTATTTGATTCTCAACCAAGAATCAAACTCGTTCGGATTTTTCTTCAACTAAAATACTTTCGTACCAGTCTCTTTTTATTTTTGCGATTGTGAGACTTTTTCCAAAATACGTCTTTTACGATAAAGCATCATTCCAACTTCCCCTATATCGCTAATTGCTTGTTTGTTAATATACGCTCCAAATACCATTCCTGCTATAGGAATCATTTGGAACAGCTTTTTCCAGCCCAAGTTGTCCCTGTAGGTTAGAAACACTTCTCTCCACCCTTGCAGCTGCTGCAAGCTCTGCGTTCGATTTCCGCTTGCTAATTCTTCTAAAATCGCACGTTTCCCTACAATGTCAGAAGACGAAAACTGCATGCATTTGACCATAAAAATTCGTTCCTCTTGCTCAGTGGGGTCGTAACCATAAGAAACAGCCACTTCTTGCAGTGTCTTAAGTGTAAGCCCTAATACAAAAGGAACATCAATAGCTAGTGTAAAAATCCCGCCTATCCCGGTTGTGGCTCCTTGAAGCTGTGCGTTCTTTTTTCGGACTTCAATAAAATGCTCTGCCAATTCATCCATTTCTTGCAGAGATAAATGCTGAATATCCTCTATCGAAAGCTGTTTCTTTTCTTGTAATTGTGCTGATGCTTTTTCTAGCGTGGCAGACGTATTAGCTAAATACTGGCCTCCATTATCAACATACTTAGCAATTTCATCTAATAATTTTTCTATTTTTTGATGAATGAATTTTGGCGTTACTTTATCTAAAGCTGAAAAAGGCAAACGAGCCAGCCGCTCCCAGAAAAAAAGTCCTTTTTGGTCTTTCTCCCACTTTTCAATTTTTCGTAACTCTACTCTTAACTGCTCATGCTCTGACATATCCTCACTCTTTTCCTCGATTTATCAGCTCTGCCCTACTTGTTTATTCCGCACATATTTAATGATAAAAAACAATGCAATTAAAACAACAATTCCGATTCCAATAGGCTGCATATATTGAGACACAATCGGCCCCACCTCTTTCCACTTAGGTCCTAACTTATATCCTAAATATACGTAAATAGCCGTTACTGGAAGCATCGCCACAAATGTATAAATAGAAAACAGCCATACATTCATTTTTGCCATCCCGCACGGAAAAGAGATAGCCGTGCGCACTCCTGGAATAAAGCGTCCAAAAAAAGCAACCCCGCTGCCGTACTTATTAAAAAAGCGATCGGCGGCGTCAATTTCTTTTTCTTTCACCAAAAAGTATTTTCCATATTTTAAAACCAGCGGTCGTCCACCGTAACGTCCCAGTCCATAAAGAGTCAACGGTCCACAAACACCGCCTACTGTACCTGCAAGGATAGCCAGATACAAGTTCATATCACCTTGGTACACCCAATAACCTACTAAAGGTAAAACAAGCTCTGCCGGGACAAACTCAAACGTTAATGCTAGAATTACGCCAAAATAAGAGAGCTGTTTTAGCGCTTCAATTAAAGAAAGTAAAACCGACTCTAACAAAAATTCTCCTCCTCATATCATTAAATCTAAGACTGCAAAACTATAATTTAGCCGATTGATAGATAAAAACCAACGCGGCATAGTTTTTTCCTTTCCCTCTTTACGTATTACGTACTACAAAAGTTTCAATAAAAAAAAAGCGCTAGTTTTATCCAGCACTTTTATAGTTTAAAGTTAATTTGAATAATACCTACTTTACGAAGAGCATCGTATAAAATAACTAAAGCCGGTCCTAAAAATAATCCGACAAAGCCTAAAAGTTTAAATCCAATGTACAAACTAACTAGTGCAGCCAAAGGTGAAATACCCATATTTGTAGAAAATACTTTTGGTTCTACTACACGTCTTACTACCGTAATGACTCCAAATAGAATAAATAAGCCGATTGCTAATGAGTCATGCCCTTGCGTAAGAGCAAAAATCCCCCATGGAACGAGCACCGAGCCTGTCCCAAGGATTGGTAAGATATCGACAATTACAATTAATAAACTAAGCAGCGCGGTATACGGAACATCTAATAACCAAAGCCCTACATAAGCCATTACAAACGTCATGACACTTAAGATAATTTGTGCCTTAATAAAACCAACCCCCGCTTGGATAAGCTGAGTGATGACAACTTGTAGCTTATATTTCGTTTCTTCTGTTAAAAATGACTTAATTTTATTTTTAATAGCAGGCAGCTCAAGGCTGATAAATACAAGTGCTACTAAATAAATAAGAAACTCTAATAGAAACCCAGGAACAGTAGCAGCAAAGCTAATGATGATTTCCACGGTACTTTTTAATAGAGAATCTAATGAATTTACGGTTTTTTCAAGCGTGCGCTCGATAGAAGAAATCACTTCTGTAGGAAGAGCATTTGAATAGTATTTCCACTTAATAATAGTTGGAAAAATCGCGGTTTCATAGATTTCTTTTACAAAGGAAGGCGCTATTTTTGAAAGAGCAACCACTTGCGTAACGATTGTCCGAACAATAAAAAATCCAATAAGTATGAGCGAAACAACATATAAAATGAAGGTCATAAGCACTGCATAGACTCTCTTCATTTTAAAAGATTGATGCAATTTTTGAACAATACCCTCAAGCGCTAATGCTGTTAATAAAGCAAACACAATTGGTAAACTGTAAGGGATTAACAAACATACGATTACTATCGAGGCGATGACCCATATTCGCTTTTTCCACATACTCTACTATCCCCCTACTAGCTAAGCTATCTCTATATTTATTGATAAAGAAAGGAACCAGTGACTGCTTTTATGTAAGAATAAAATTTGGATATATTTATACCTGATGTTACATATTATAGGGTCAATTCCCATAATAATAAAGGAATTATTATGAAAAAAGCTACTTATTCTAATTTTTCGAATAGAATAAGTAGCTTTTTAATTTATAAATTAGCCGGCTCTCATGATCTCTGTACCTTTTTTAGGGTCAAATTTGCCTTCAGATTTAGACATCACAATTGCTGCTAGTGTGTTTCCTACTAAGTTAACAACCGTACGTGCCATATCCATGATTCTGTCTACTCCAGCAATGAAGGCTAATCCTTCTGCCGGAACACCGATTGTTCCAAGAGTAGCCAGTAATACAACAAATGATGTTCCTGGCACGGCAGCCATTCCTTTAGATGTAACCATCAATACCAGAATGAGCGTCAGCTGTTGAACGATCGTTAAATCAATACCGTACACCTGCGCTAAGAATAACGCTGCAATCGCTTGATAAAGAACGGAACCATCTAGGTTAAATGTATAACCAATTGGTACAACGAACGATACGATAGCTTTTGGACAGCCCATCTTTTCAAGTTTTTCCATAATACGCGGAAGAACTGTCTCAGAACTAGATGTACTGTATGCTAACAACAGTTCATCTTTCATATAGCGGAATAAGTGGAAAATGTTAATTCCTGCCCATTTCGCAATTCCTCCTAATACAACAAGTAGGAAGAAAATTAAAGCTAAGTAAACTAAGATAACAAGCTTTCCTAATGAAAGAAGTGAATCTAAGCCGAATTTTGAAACTGTTACACCAATTAAAGCAAATACACCAATTGGCGCCACTTTCATTACAAGGTTTACCACGTGAAACATTGCGTGAGAAACACCGTCGAAGAATTGTACAACTGGCTTTCCTCTTTCTCCAATTGCCGCTACTCCAAGTGCAAATAACACTGTAAAGAAGATAATTGCTAGCATGTCTCCTTCAACAATTGACTGGAAAAAGTTTGTCGGAACAATGTGTAAGAAAGTTTCAGCCACTGACTTTCCTTCTTGCTGTTCGGATGTTTCAACGTATTGTGAAATATCACTCTTCTGTGCTGAATGAATGTCTACACCTTGCCCAGGATGGAAAATATTAGCAATCAATACACCGATTACAATTGCAAAAGTCGTAATAATTTCAAAATAGAGAATGGTTTTAACGCCGAGCTTTCCGACCTGTTTACCGCTCCCTGCTCCTGCAACTCCAACGACTAAGCTTGAGATAACAATTGGAATAACAATCATCTTAATTAATCTTAAAAATAGGTCTCCTAGCGGCTGTAGGTATGTTACTACACGCGGATCATTAAACCAAATTACCCCTACAAGAACACCGAGGATTAATCCGGTAAAAATCTGCGTAGCCAAACCAAAACGAATTTTTTTCATAGATGTACCTCCCCAAAGATGTATGACATTTGTATATATTTTTCTGAAAAAACAAAAAAAGACTATTCTTAAGAAAGAACAGCCTTTTACTTACGCTATTTTGGGCTCTTTCTCTCAATGAAGCAAACGGGGTTAACTGTCGGATTCGGAATTGAGAGTTTCCTACCTTTTGTAAGGATTCACCCCAAGGCAGCTTTACTGCCGATAATGATTCCCCCGCTCTATACGATTAAGCTTATTATTCAGTTTTTATAAAATTAAAACGATCTATACGTTGTCATACGTTTTTTACAGTCAATAAAACTAAACAGAAGTCTTACTTTTACTTAACTTTATACTGCACAAATATTAATTTACTATTTTTCGACACGTTTTGTCAATACCTATGTTTATAAAACGCTTTCAAAAGGCGATAATATATATTTATGCAAAAAAGCTATTGCAATGTTGCAATAGCTTTTTCTTGCTCTTTGAGTCTCTATTAGAAGTTTAAGGGAATAAAGAACACGCGTATTTTTTTATAAAAATACAAAATATAGAATAGCTGCTAAAACAATTCGATATAGTGCAAATGGTACTAATTTGATACGATTAATTAATTTCAAGAAAAAGCGAATAGATACCAGCGCAAAAATAAAGGCGCTGATAAAACCAGCAATAAAAAACGGTAGTGCATCTGATGTGAAATACTGCCAGTTTTTAACCAATGAAAGTCCACTTGCTCCTGCCATGATTGGCACTGCCATAATAAATGTAAAATCTGCCGCTGCCTTATGGCTCATTCCAAGAAGAACCCCTCCTGAAATCGTTGAGCCTGAACGAGAAAAACCTGGCCAAAGAGCAATACATTGAAACAGTCCTATACCCAGTGCTTGTCCATAAGACATTTGGTCCACCGTCTCTACACGCGGACGTTTAGGTCCAAACAAATCTGCTAGAATCATTAATACAGCTCCGACTACTAAGCCAATTAGTACCGTATTTAAAGAAAACAAATGTTCATCAATGTAATCATCAAACAAAAGTCCTAACACTCCTGCAGGTAACAGTCCAACAATTACCTGCATTAAATTCAAGCGATTTGTCGGTCCAATTGGAGCAGCTGGCTTTTTTCCCAATCCTAATAAATTAATGAAACGATCTTTAAAAATAACTACTACTGCTAAGATCGAACCTAGCTGAATAACAATTTTAAATGTATTAGCTACTGGAGATGAAAATAATTCTTTGGAATTTAACCACAGGTCATCCACAATAATCATATGCCCAGTTGACGAAACAGGAGCAAACTCTGTTAAACCTTCTACAATCCCTAAAATGATTGCTACAATAATTTCCCACATAAAGCTATGTACCTTGCCTTTCTTTCAAATTAATAAGCTTATCGCTTCGTTTTACATGCTCAACTATTTTCCTATTTTGACACTTGCTTTTTTATCATAATTGTTAAAACTATGAAATACAATGTGTATTTGCAAAAAGATAAGAATCTTTAATAATTCGTAATAAAAACCTTACATGCTATAATCAAAAAACACGATATCAGCTTTTATTTATTTTAGAAAGCAGTCACTATGTTCGGTATAAATTCCGGTCCCTTAGCTAAAAATGAATCATCTAGACTATTTTTCTTTAGTATAAAAAATGACTAAATCATTATGTTTTTTCCATCCCCTTTACTGTCATCTATCATTTTAATCAACTAGTGCTTGCTTATACGACATATCCCCTAAGTAATTTGAAACTTTTTTCTCTCTTTTCTCGTATATAGTAGTATCTTTTTTAGGAGGCTTTTTACTATGAATGGAAATGTACGTACAATGAAATGGGTCACTGCTGGGTATGAAGCCTTGCTGGGAATTCCTTTAATTGGCGCGGGGATTGTTATGGGCTTTAGTTATACTCCTCTTTTTATTGGATTTATTCTTCATGCTATCACGCTCATTTTAGCTAATAGACGAGGGTTATCTGCGTATGGAAACATACTAGGGATTGTTACTTCACTGATTGCTTGGATTCCATTTTTAGGGTTTATCATGCATATTATTACAGCTATTGTGATTGCAATCGATGCTGCTAGACAACGCTAATTGTCTAGCTTTTTTTATTTAAGGGTTGATTTTTTACTGAATGATGGTAAACTTAAGCCGTAAATTGAATAATTTGAATGTTATTTCTACTAGGGGTGTCTGATAGCTCAGACTGAGAGAAGAGTGCAATAAAACTCTTTAACCCTTTGAACCTGATTTGGGTTATACCAGCGGAGGGAAGTAGTCTTGAAAAGAATAGTATATGTTTATTCTTTTTTCGCCTATTCCATCGGGTTCTGTCTATCACAGAACCCGATTTTTTTATGGTTCGGTATAGCTACACTTTATGCGAAACCGGAGGAATATGTAATGTCAAAACAAAATGTATCAGTTTCTATGAAAAAGCCTTTTCCAAACAGTCACAAAGTATATGTCCAAGGATCTAGAGAAGACCTTAAAGTGCCTATGCGTGAAATTCATCAGTCTCCTACTACAGGATCTTTTGGGGAAGAAGAAAATAGTCCCGTACGTGTATACGACACGAGCGGTGTTTATACAGATCCCTGTTATGAAATTAATTTACAAAAAGGATTACCGGCTCTGCGTGAAAAGTGGATTGCAGAACGAAACGATGTAGAAACATATCAAGGCCGTACGGTTCAGCCACAGGATAACGGGTATTATGATGGTGATCCAAGAGATCAGTATGAGCGCTTTATCACTAATCGTTTACCTTTGCGCGCGAAAAAAAATCAAAATGTAACGCAAATGCACTATGCAAAAAAAGGAATCATCACGCCCGAAATGGAATTTATCGCTATTCGTGAACAGATGGATCCTGAAGTCGTGCGTGAAGAAGTAGCAAGAGGACGTGCGATTATCCCTAATAATATCAATCACCCTGAGAGCGAACCGATGATTATCGGCCGCAAATTCCATGTGAAAATCAATGCTAATATCGGAAATTCAGCTATTCGTTCAGCTATTGAAGATGAAGTAGAAAAAATGACATGGGCAACGCGTTGGGGAGCCGATACAATTATGGATTTATCAACAGGAAAGGATATCCACACAACGCGCGAATGGATTATCCGCAACTCGCCTGTTCCTGTAGGGACCGTTCCTATTTACCAAGCGCTTGAAAAAGTAAAAGGTGTAGCAGAAGATCTAACGTGGGAAGCATATCGCGATACATTAATTGAACAAGCAGAGCAAGGTGTTGATTACTTTACTATTCACGCAGGTGTACTTTTACGCTATATTCCTCTAACAGCGAAACGTACGACAGGTATTGTTTCACGCGGAGGATCCATCTTGGCGCAGTGGTGTTTAGCTCATCATGAAGAGAACTTTTTATATACTCGCTTTGAAGAAATCTGTGAAATCTGTAAAGCATACGATATTTCTATTTCGCTTGGCGATGGGCTACGTCCTGGTTCCATTGCAGATGCCAATGATGAGGCACAGTTCGGTGAATTAGAAACGCTTGGTGAATTAACTAAAATTGCTTGGAAACACGATGTTCAAGTTATGATTGAAGGCCCTGGACATGTCCCTATGCACCTCATCAAAGAAAACGTAGATAAACAAATGGAAATATGCCAAGAAGCTCCCTTCTATACTCTTGGACCGCTTACAACCGACATCGCTCCAGGCTATGACCATATTACATCAGGTATCGGGGCTGCAATGATTGGCTGGTTTGGGACAGCTATGCTTTGCTACGTAACGCCAAAAGAACATTTAGGTCTGCCAAATAAAGAAGACGTTCGAGAAGGCGTTATCACCTATAAAATTGCTGCGCATGCCGCTGACCTAGCAAAAGGCCATCCAGGAGCACAAAAACGCGATAACGCGCTGTCTAAAGCAAGATTTGAATTTAGATGGAATGATCAATTTAACCTGTCACTAGATCCAGAGCGCGCAAAAGAATATCACGATGAAACACTTCCCGCTGAAGGTGCTAAAACAGCCCATTTCTGTTCAATGTGTGGACCTAAATTCTGTTCGATGCGTATTTCTCAAGATATTCGTAACATGGCTCAAGAAAATGAAAAAGATGTAAACGAAGTAAGAAAAGAAGGAATGAAAGAAAAAGCTAAAGAGTTTGTTAACAGTGGTTCAAATATCTATCAATAATGAAGTAGAACAGCTTAAAGAACAAATTAAGCAGCTTGAAAGAAAGTTATTATTTGTTCAGCAAAATTGTCAGCACATTATCGTTGAATCCTCACATTCTTCCGTAAGACGCTGCATTAAGTGTTTCTATCAGCAAGAAGCAAAAGCTGAGCCAGAAATATTTTAGTTGAAGAAAAATCCGAACGATTCATCGTTCGGATCTTTTCATTGTGATGGTAAACGTAGACTTCATATCTGTAGCTGCTTTCTAGCTATTGATTCAGTTATGTCTCCATCTCTTTATCTTTTTTTGAAACGTGCTTTCAGCACGTTCTTGACCCAATATAGTATTTTAATAATAACCCAGCCTATAAATGTACCTAGCGTATTCAAAAAGATATCATCAATATCAAATACTCGTTCCGTTAGCTTGTACTGTAAAATTTCAATCAGAAAACTGATTAAGAAACCTGTCGTAAACACTTGAATAAAACCGTCAAACCACTTCATAAACAAAGGGATAAACATTCCAAGCGGCGCAAACATCACGATATTCCCCAGTATATTTGTCAGAGTGAGCATTATATTCCCGCTGTCCCACATCAGACGGATCGTGCTAAATAAATCCAAGTTCATTGCTTTTCCGTAAACATGTTCGTTTTCCCGTATGAGAGTAGCATAAATGACCACTGCCGTATACGCAATAAATAGAATGAACATGACTTTTTTAACGATTGACCTGATGCTTACATTCACTTCAACATCACCTTCTTTGACTCCCAAAACCATTTATTATTATCTATATGTACCCGTCCACTGCTTTCATTCGTAGTGAATGCATTTACATGCTTTTTTATCCTATCACATCAATAAATAAATACAATTCCCTTTATACAATTTTATTAAACTTGATTCTTTATAAATAAAAATCCTCATTATTTTATGCTACTCATTTCATTAATTTCTACATATATAAATAATAAGAAGCAGCGAGTAACACTTCGCTGCTTCTTATTTAATCTGGATAATAAGGATTCAAATGGATTAATACTTCCTGAATATTATCATGTTTTTTCATAAGTGTTGCTTTGATTTCTCGTCCTAAATCATGACCTTCCTTAATTGTTTTAAAGTGGTCAATTGAAATACGTACATCCACTAATATGTAATGGCCATGTTCTCTTGCTCGAACGCGATCAATCCGCTTCACATCTTCAAATTCATAAATGCTTTCTTCAAGTTCTTTCAGTAGCTCTTCATCAATATTGCCTTCCATTAAGATTTGAAAAGACTCTCCCATCATTTGTCTGGCAATGTTAAAAATTAAATAAGCAACAAATATACTTGCTATTTTATCTCCGTATAACAGCAGTTGAACATCCATTTTATCACCAATAATCGATAATAAAACACCAATTGCCGCTGCAATAGAAGCAACAATATCTGCTTTATGATCAAAAGCAATTGCCTCAATTGCCTTACTGTGGTGCTGCTTCGCTACGTTTAAAGAATAACGGTACAACAATACCTTTGCTATGTATGAAATAACAGCAATCCACATGGCTAAAATATTTGGAGATTCAACCGGATGGAATAAACCAACGACTCCTTCAAATACCACATAAAATGATACAAGCAATAAAATAATTCCTACGATTCCTGAGACAATCACTTCTGCTTTTCCATGTCCATATGGATGGTCATCATCTGCTGGTTTATTTGCTACTCGTATAACCAATAAGACAATAATAGAGGCAAATACGTCCGCTGCAGAGTGAATACCATCAGCAAATACAGCATCACTATTTCCAATCCATCCTACTATTACTTTTCCTAGCGTAAGAGCAATATTGCTCCATACGCTAATCCATGCTACTTTTTTCGCAATGGACTCCCTTATACTGTTGTTCATTTCCACACCTCGACTTACTTCTTGAAAAATCAGCTTTTTTATCTTATCACTGCTCATTCAAGTGGGTCTAGAGCAATCTATTTTCGCTTAGCTATATATGTTTCAGTACCGCAAAATTACTGATAACCCACAACATGCTCCTTATTATTTCTCCGCCAACTTCTTACGGTCTGTTGCCATTGGAGGTTCTTCCATCCAACCTTGCTCAATCATAATCCGAATTCCATCTTTTCCGTACTTTCCTATACGTCCAATTAGCTGAGAAAATTCTACTGCTACATCCGAACGGAACGACATAGACAAGCCAGCACCGCAGTTATCAATAGCGATCGTCACCGCTGCGGAAGTATGATACATCATCAGTTTATCTGAAAACGGTGAAATCGTTGAGTTGGTTACATACGCATCAAGCAGACGCGGACTTGGTAAATCAGCTTCAGACAGTAACTCGGTAAAGTGCTTGATTTGCTTACTCGCAAGCTTGACTCCATCAAAAAAATAAGAGCGTAATTTTTGTGTGGTGGCTACTTGACTAAAGGCCAGCATCAGCGTTTTACCTAATACATTTGTATTAACAATTTCTTGAATAGCCGTAATCTCCAAAGAAGTTAGAGGATGCATTTGAGAGAAAAGTGGTGATATAAACGTTTTCTGGTCCACAAAATTCACTTTTACAGGATAAGGAATAAACGGAGGTCTCATCAGCATGCTTTTTCTTAAAATAACGTGGTTAGAACTCTCTAAAAGACTGTCGCTTTCTTTTACACATCGAGACAGGTGATCATAAATATCTTGCCTTCTTACTGCGCTTAGGGCTCTGGCATATTTCTTCATACCTCCAATTGCCATTTCATTTACATAAATAGCCATAAAAATATCATCAAATAAAGCAGGAACTCCTTTGTTCACATCTTGTTCCCCAAAACCTACTGGTATTGGAATTTTTTCTGAACTGAATAATTCCGTCAATTCGTCTACATGAGTTTGTGAAATCTGATGGGCTTTTTTTAAGAGCTCCTTAATCTCGGCATCTTTTACAACAGATAGAAAATACCCAAGAACACATACATACAGCGTATCGCCTAAATATTGCGCCCATAAGTAACCTAACTCAGCTGCGTTCAACCGCTGATTTTGTTGATGTTTTTGCATTTCGCTCTTTATATTTTCGTTCATTCACTTATTCTCCTTTTGGATAAAGTCGTACTTTTACTATCTCCAAAGAAGCGCTGAATAAACCGCATAAAAAAGACCTAGATAACAAGTCTAGGCCTTTTAGGTTACGCATATTTCTGGTCTTCTGTTTCTTTTCTAAAAAAGCTTTTCATCGCGTGAAAAACGTCTGATTTTTGTTTTAAAATAAAGTGTCTAAAACTTTCGTCTTGAATATTTTTGTAAGCAGACATTAAAGTGGAATGTCGATTGTACTGATTCACTTCCCCATATCCAAACATATTTGACACTTTCATTAATTCATTTACTAACTTTACACACCTTGCGTTATCTGAAGTTAAGTTATCGCCATCTGAAAAATGGAACGGGTAAATATTATAGCGGCTCGGATCATACTTTTGGTTAATTAATTCAAGCGCTTTTCGATAAGCAGATGAACAGATGGTTCCTCCGCTTTCTCCTTTGGAGAAAAAGTCTTCTTCTGATACTACTTTTGCCTCTGTATGATGCGCAATAAATTCAATTTCCACTGTTTCATATTTCGTACGTAAAAAGCGTGTCATCCAAAAGAAAAAGCTTCGTGCCATATACTTTTCCCATATGCCCATCGAACCGCTCGTATCCATCATAGCTAAGACGACTGCTTTCGATTCCGGCTTTATAACTTCATTCCACGTTTTGAATTTTAAATCTTCCGGATAAATAGGATGAAAAGCAGCCTTTCCTGTCATTGCGTTTCGCTTATAAGCGCTCATCATCGTTCGTTTTTTATCAATATTCCCCATCAAACCTGTACGTCGTATATCATTAAATTCAATGTGTTCCACAACAATTTGATCAGATTCTTTTCGCTGAAGATTAGGCAGTTCTAATTGAGCAAATAAAGCCTCTTGAAGCTCCATAAGAGACACTTCTGCTTCAAAGTAATCTTCTCCAGCCTGGTCACCTGCTCCTTGACCTTTCCCTGCTCCTTTTTGACCATCTCCAGCAGATCCATCACGTGCTACTACATCCCCAACTTTACTGTCTCCATCACCTTGACCCACATGTTTGTTTTTATCATAATTGTACCGAATTCGATATTCATCCAATGATTTGATCGGAATTTTAACAACTTCTCTTCCATTAGACATCACGATATTTTCTTCTGTAATTAAATCCGGTAAATTATTTTTAATTGCTTCTTTAATTTTTTCTTGATGTCTTTTTTGATCATCGTGGCCTTTACGATGGAGGGACCAGTCTTCTTTTGAGACAGCAAAACTTTTATCTACTTCTTTTCCCACGCTATTCCCCTCCTTATTTAAAAAACACCTGCACGTTTTTACTCGGCATGCATAAGCTATACCGAAAGTTTCTGACAAATACCTTTAGTTCAAAGGTTGGTTACTCTTATCCTATGCGCAAGAATGGTATACTTGCTAACTAATTCTTTCACTATTAACTATTCATTTTATAGTGTCTAGTGTCATGTATATGTTTATGACTTATCATATGATGGTTAAGTGCAATGCGTACTACACATTAGCCTAATTATGCAGAGTTTATTTTAAGAGATAAGAAAAACATGGCACAGATCGGAAGTGCCATGTTTTCTTGTTAGTACTGAGTTATCGATTTAACAAACTTCCTACATAGCGCAGCAGTTCATTAGCAGATACTGAATTGTATCCATGCTCATCAATCAATCGAGCCACTACTTCATTTACTTTCTTCAGCTGCTGCTCATCTGGTGTTTTAGTGGATGTTGTAATTTTCACTACGTCTTTTAAATCCGCAAACAATTTTTTCTGAATCGCTTCGCGTAAACGCTCATGGGAATTATAATCAAATCGTTTTCCTTTACGTGCATAAGCCGAAATACGAATTAGGATTTCTTCGCGGAATGCTTTTTTTGCATTTTCTGAAATACCAATTTGTTCTTCAATTGAACGCATTAATTTATCATCTGGATTTAACTCTTCTCCTGTTAGCGGATCACGAAGCTTATTTTTGTTGCAGTATGCTTCGACATTATCTAAATAATTATCCATTAATGTTTTAGCGGACTCTTCATACGAATAAACGAACGCTTTTTGCACTTCTTTTTTAGCAATTTCATCATATTCTTTACGCGCCAGAGAAATATAATTCAGGTAACGCTCTCGATCCTGAGCAGAAATAGACGCATGCTGTGCCAGCCCTTCTTTCAATGAACGCAGTACATCTAATGCATTGATTGATTTAATATCTTTTCGAATGATGGTAGATGAAATGCGATTAATGACATAACGAGGATCAATACCGCTCATTCCTTCATCCGTATACTCTTTTTGTAACTCTTCTACGTCTGCATCGTTATAGCCTTCTACAGATTGACCGTCGTATAGGCGCATCTTCTTTAATAAATCGATATCGCCTTTTTTAGGCTCTTTTAATCTCGTTAATGTAGTAAAGATAGAAGCAATACGTAACGTATGAGGGGCAATATGAACATCTGATACGTCACTTTCACGAATCATCTTGTCATAAATTTTTTCCTCATCACTCACTTTTAAGTTATATGGAACAGGCATTACAATAATTCGTGAATGCAAAGCTTCATTTTTCTTATTGGAAATAAACGAGCGATACTCTGTTTCATTCGTATGCGCTACGATTAATTCATCTGCACTAATTAAAGCAAATCTTCCTGCTTTAAAGTTTCCTTCTTGGGTTAAAGAGAGTAAATGCCATAAAAATTTCTCATCACATTTTAACATCTCCTGGAACTCCATCATTCCCCGGTTTGCTTTATTAAGCTCTCCGTCAAAGCGGTAAGCACGCGGATCTGATTCAGATCCATACTCTGCAATTGTTGAAAAGTCAATGCTTCCTGTTAGGTCGGCAATGTCTTGAGATTTCGGATCAGAAGGACTGAACGTTCCAATTCCAGTTCGTTTGTCCTCTGAGAAGAAAATGCGTTCGATAATGACGTCTTCAATTCTCCCGCCATACTCTTCCTCTAATCGCATTGTATTTAAAGGAGATAAGTTTCCTTCGATTCGGATACCATACTCTTCAAAGAAGTCTTTACGTAAATGATGTGGAATTAAATGCAGCGGATCTTCATGCATTGGGCATCCTTTAATAGCGTAAACAGCTCCTCGATCAGTAAGCGAATAAGCTTCAAGCCCTCTTTTTAACATGGTCACTAGCGTCGATTTACCACCACTTACTGGACCCATTAAAAGTAAAATACGTTTACGAACATCTAAACGCTTTGCAGCTGGATGAAAATATTCTTCCACCAAGCGTTCTAGCGAATCTTCAAGTCCAAACATTTGTCCACTGAAAAATTTATAATGTCTTTTACCATTTACCTCTTCAATTCCTGCATCCTTTATCATGTTGTATACTCTAGAGTGTGCAGGCTGAGCAATTAAAGGCTCATCTTTAATCAGCTTTAGGTACTCTTCAAATGTCCCTTCCCACTTAAGACGATTCTCTTCTTCGCGGTATCTTTCAACTTTCTTTAATATATCCATTAAAGGACCTCCCCTACTAGTTATGGTGCTAGTGAACAAGATTAATACAATCTATGCAGCAAAATGTTTGAACATGCTTTTTAAATTGTAAAATTCAGAAATTTGTCCTTGCTAGGCATTCACAGTAAAGTATTTATTAGCTATAATAAAAGAGTAAGAAGGAACGGCTAAACTTTGTTAGAGAACTTATGTCTCTAGAAGAGTTATTTTGTCATTATTATCATCATGAGATATGGGAAGTCGGTTTTAACTGCAGTAGCTATATAATCCTTTTAATTAGATTGAGGAGGAAAATCAATGCGCTTACTTTTAGTATTAGGAGTAACAATTGCTTTTTTAGCATCCATCTTCAGAGCGGGATACAATGATAAACCGGGCGTTAAAAAATAACCACTACATATCATCGTCGACATAAATAAAAAAGCGAGGTTCAATAAAATTTGAACCTCGCTTTTTACTTAAGATAAACCAGCATAATTTTGTTGACGCAGCGCTTCATAGATTAAAATAGCTGCTGTATTAGATAAATTTAAAGAACGAACATTTTCTGTCATCGGTAAACGAAGACATCTTTCCATGTTCTCTTCAATAATGTGCTTTGGCAGACCCTTTGTTTCTCTTCCAAATACGAAGAAATGATCCTGCTCTAAGTCACTATAATCAAATGTTGTGTGTGGCTGCTGACCAAATTTTGTGATGAAGTAGAAACCTGCTTCAGGATACTTTTCGAATACTTCCTCTAATGAATCATGATACACCACATTTACAAATTCCCAATAATCCAATCCAGCTCGCTTTAACATTTTATCATCTGTTGAAAAGCCTAACGGACGAACTAAATGCAGCGTCGTATTTGTTGCTGCACATGTTCGCGCAATATTTCCTGTATTTGCTGGAATTTCTGGTTGAAATAACACTACGTGTACTCCCACAAATTTTCACCTCTGCTAACAAATCTATTCATCATTATACCACTAACTTGCTAAAACGAAAGACTTACCGATCAACGATATGGAAAAAATCATACTTAATCTTTGGCGTGTAAGCCGTTGAATCTTCATAAGCCCAATATCTCATTCGACTATTATACGTGTTCGCATTCACAAGAGGCATACCGTGACCGTCTTTTGCTACAACAATCGTCGTATGATTCCATCTTCCATCTCCTTCAAAATCGTAGCAGATAACGTCTCCCGGGACAAGTTCGCTTGCTGAAGATTTCCTCACAGCCCGAAGTCCTGATTTGGAGTTACTTAAATAGCTGTGCATGGAATGAGCAACTGCCCAGCTATAGCTCCAGGCGTTCCCTCTCATCCACCATCCGTTTGCTTTTTTAGGATATCCCCGCATCGGCGCCTTTCCTGCATGCAAACACTGTGAAATATAGTTGGTGCAGTTTACCTCAAACTGCTTATAACTCTCATTAGGTTTATCCCAATGTTTTTCTGCATACTGAACAGCCGCAAGACGATCATAATAAGAGGCTCTTTCTTCGTCTTCCTCTACTTCTTCTACATCCATTTCAGCCTTATCTTCAGAAAAACCCTTTATCAGCAGCTCATCTTGAATAAGCGTATCTTTATAAAAAAGAGCTAAACGATCTTCAATTTCTTCTTCTATATAGAAAAAATCGTTTTGTTTTAAAAATGCCTGAATGTGCACCTTATATAATACTCTTGTTTCTTCCTGATCCGTATGAGCAGATTGAATAGAACCTTTCATATTACATTTTAAAACATCAACTTCTCTTTTTTTTATAAGAGACCGCTTTAGCTCACACTGATGTTCAATGAAAGGCTTAAAGTCTTCATGAAGCTCACCTTTTACATAGCTGTCCGCACGCGCTTTAATTAAAGTATATAATACATTCCTTTTTGTTAGCATAATGTCACCACTTTTCTAAGCGTTTATTATACGCTATGACTCATTAGCTAACTTTATCAATAAAAATAAGGTTTAGATCTCTTGAAGCATCTCTATACCTTTTGACATTTCTTCAATTACTTCTTGGTCCTTTTCTTTTTCTCTTAAGTTCATAAGTATATCTAACGCTTCTTTATCGCCAATTTTGCCTAACGCCCATGCCGCTGTTCCTCGAATGACAGGGCGAACGTCATTTTTAATTAATTCAATTAAATCTGGAACGGCGGTTTGATCTTTAAAATGGGCCAGTGCAATAATGGCATTACGCTGAATTGGCTTTTTCCCTCTCCAAGAACCTGAAACATGTCCAAATTTCTCTTTGAATTCACGATTACTCATCGTTAAAAGCGGTTTTAATTTAGGCTTCGCAAGTTCTGGGTCAGGCTCCATCTCAGGGTGAAAATGAAAGTCTTTTCCTTTATTTTCAGGACACACAGTTTGACATGTATCACAGCCATATAAACGATTGCCTAATTTACTTCGAAATTCTTCAGCTAAAAATCCTTTTGTTTGGGTTAAAAAGGCAATGCATCGCTGCGAATTCAGCTGACCACCTGTTACAAGCGCACCCGTAGGGCACGCATCAACACACTTATTACAAGTACCACAACCGTCCTCTATCGGTTTATCAGGAGGAAACGGGATATCTGTAATCATTTCTCCTAAATACACGTAGGAACCAAATTCAGGTGTAATAATGGCACAGTTCTTACCGCTCCAGCCAATACCAGCTCTTTCTGCTACAGCTCGGTCCGACAGCTCACCTGTGTCTACCATCGATTGAAGGATAGCTGCAGGTACTTTTTCTTTTATGAAGGTTTCAAGCTTTTGAAGCCTATCACGTAGAACCGTATGATAATCTTGCCCCCAAGAAGCACGGCAAAAGATTCCTCGACGATCTTCCTTTGTGCTCTTTGGTGCATCCTTTAATTTAGAAGGATACGCAAGTGCAATTGAAATAATCGATCTAGCTTTTGGAACAACTAATGTGGGATCTACTCTCTTTTCAATATCAGGTTCTTCAAAGCCTGAAGCATAACCTAACTCTTGCTGTGCTAACAATCGATTCTTTAACTCATCAAACATGGAAGCACTCGCAAATCCAATCTTATCGATTCCAATCTCTTTGCTATATGAAATAATTTCTTCCTTCAACTGATACGCATTCATAGTGAATAATGGCCTCCTTTCTAAGAAATTCTATATATTCATGCATTGAACTGTTTTCTCACTCAACGAAATGATAGGATGGTATCTATAAACGAACAAATACTAATTATAATAGAAAGGATCAAAAAAATGAACTTTACATTATCGCCCGCTATTAAACAGCTTTGCCCTTCTTTTAAAATGGGAATCATTCAATATAAAAATATTGAAGTTGGCGATTCTCCTCAAATGCTAAAAGGACGTCTGCGCCTCTTTCAAGAATCCATTTATTTCGACCTTGAGTCAAAAAAAGTAACAGAATTCGAAGGTGTTAGCGAGTGGAGAAAGCTTTTCAAAACATTTGGAACTGATCCAAGTAAATACCGTCCTTCTATAGAAGCTTTAATTAGAAGAATAGGAAAACAAACGTATTTGCCTTCTATCAATTCTGCTGTGGACATTAACAACTTTTTTTCATTGCAATATGAAGTCCCAATTGGAATGTATGATTCCTCTAATTTAGAAGGCCCCATCAAATTTACTATCGGTAAAAAAGAAGAGTCTTATGAAGCTCTAAATGAACGTAACATTTCTTTAGAAAATAAAATCATTTCTAAAGATGCCCTAGGAGCTTTCGGAAGCCCTTATGTCGATTCTAACCGAGCGTACGTAACTGAAAAGACAACACAAGCTGTACAGTTCATTTATTTAAAGCCTTCACTTTCAGAAGAACAGGCTTATAAACTAACTAAATCCCTAAGTGACATGTTCATTCAAATTCACGGCGGCGCAGCAACCTATCAAGTCATTAACTGATGTACGTAAATATAGCGTCTATCTTGAAAAGATAGACGCTATATTTACGCTAAAAATAAAAAACGCAACATCTCAGCTTTGAAAGCGAGACACTGCGTTGTGATAACAATATGTATGGAGCGGGTGATGAGAATCGAACTCACGACATCAGCTTGGAAGGCTGAGGTTTTACCACTAAACTACACCCGCAAATATTATCAAAATTTGTCGACCGATAAGTAAAAATAAAAACAGGAATCATCCTGTCAAGTAAAGCTAAAGTACCGATGGTCGGGGTCGAACCGACACTCCCGAAGGAACACGATTTTGAGTCGTGCGCGTCTGCCAATTCCGCCACATCGGCATAGTATCGAGCTTTCTACTACGTTTGTTCCGTATTACTACGTACGATCACGTTCAAAAGCGATAATGTAATTATAGTACGATATAGCTAAAGAGTCAACACCTTTTTCGAAAAAAAATTGTCGAAGTATGTTTACGCTGGTTGTACGGTGGGTATATACGGTATTTTAGGCGAGTTTCTTCCTATTATATGTAGAACGGAGCAAGCCGAAGAGGCCACTCCGTTATTTTTATGCGCCTGCCTCGCCAGCAAGATAAATCTTACGAGCTAATGACGCAGCAAACTTATCGATATCAGCTTCCTCACGAACGACAATGCTATCCGCAAGCTTAGCGATACTGATGCTGCCGTTACCTGTTGCATACTGACGGTTCTCTTTCGCTGTTAATACTCGCTCGTTCTTGTGGAGGATCGCTTGATAGCCGTTGTAAGGAACACGTGATAGACCGTGATAATGTTTCTTCTTCGACTTCGATTTGGACGGTCCCATTCCGGCTTTCGTGCTTGCCATGCTCGGCATTTTGAAACTTGGCATTTTAAATGATGATACTGCGCTTGTGAACGAATGGAACTTGGCTTTTACTCCGTCGATGAACCCGCCAACTGCTCCGAATACTACGGACGCTTTAGCTTTAATCGAATCCCAGTTAGACATTACTTTAATACCTGCTGCGATTAACTGTCCGAACGGCCCAGAGAATGCTAGTATTTTCGTAATAAGACTTCCGAATTTAGACCACAACTGTTGCGCTTTAGCTTTCACCTTATCCCAATTCAGGTATAAGGCCACTCCAGCCGCGACCACTGCTGCTATACCCGCCACAATCCACGTTGTAGGACACATTAACATTGCCGCATTAAGTCCTAACTGCGCAATTGCTGCTGTTGTTGCTCCTGCACGATATAACGCCCACGCTTTAGTCAACGTACTAATTGCGCCTGCAATCGCTAGTCCCGCCTTTAACGTCGCGAATCCTGCTGCGAGTGAAAGGACCGTCGTCTGTACGGCTGGCCAGTTCTGGATAATATAATCGCCTGCTACTTTCGCTTTGTCATACACCCATTTCAGCGCATCACCAACCGGCTGCAGTAGCGATTGTGTCGATTGGAAATTCGATTTGATAGTCGGCCAGTTCGTTTTAATGTAATTCGCAAATTTAGACGCCTCGGATCCTAAGAAAGCGAAGGCGCGGCCCATCGAATTAAAGAAACCGTCTAGTGCGCCGTCACTGACCGCATTTTTGATGTCGACAATAACCGGTTTAAGCGATTTTAATGCCTCAAATCCGACTGCACGAAACTTCATAGATAGTGCCTCTTTAATTTGCGTAATATAACCGAGAGAAGTGCTACCCATTGCGGTTACGAGCTTATTCGTCATACCCATTTTGTTATATAGCTTATCTAGAGCTGTTAACTGCTGATCCAACGGTAGATTTTTGATGTCATTAAGCGCTTTACGTGGCATCTCAAAACGTTCTACCATTGATTGCGTATCACCACTCATTAATTCTTTCATCGCCATTACTGCGCCTTCTACACCTTGTTTTGGGTCGACAGCAAGTAGCCGTTCTGTTAAATTCCACATTTTCTCTAACTGCTTTACGTCCTTTGATTGCGATATAAACGATTTTGAGTTAGAAAACATTTCAGAGGAATCTAATACTGGCGATTTAATAGCGAACGAGTTCAGCATATCCTGGTACTGCTTAGATAGCTTCTTATTATCGAACATGGCGTCAATGGTTACCTGCGACTGTTCCATCTTCATCGCTTCACCAACCGTAGCCTGTAACGTCTTATAAGCGCCTGCAGCAGACAAGACGCCTGCCGTTAATGTTCCCACTGTTGCTATAGCGCCGTGTGTCGCCGATTTGAAGCCGTTCATTGAGCTGATACTGGTGCGATTTGAACTAGCAAAACGGCCGTTAGCATCACGTAGGCGCCCCATCGAGTCACGGTAATTATTCGTAGCTTTTTGTGCGGCACCAATATTCTTCATCGCTGACTTTAAACCTTTAGATAGGTCATCTCTTAATTGGAGCACCGCCGTGAGATTGTAAGCCACGTCTATATACCTCCCCTCGTAAGTGCCCTATTTCTAATGTTTTATCGTATAACTTGTTATAGTCCACGCTTGCGCGGTACATAAATCCAAACGCGGTGCATGCATCGATAAGATGCAATCCTAACTTGCGTAATTTAGTATCCTTTTGTTGATCGAAATAATCACGGAATTGCTGTACATCTGTGATATATTTAGGCGGTACATCAAAAAAAATAGAATTCCCCAAAGCTTCAACTGCGTTATCAAACTCGATTAATTGTTTATCCATAGTTATCTCTCCTTTAGCATATTAAAAAAGAGCCGCCAAATGGCAGCCCATTAATTCTCTTTAAACATGTCGTTTAGTTCCGCAAGTCCTGCGCTAACTTCCTCATCGGAAATACGTCGGGAACTAGATTTCTCACTCTCGATTGTAAGTTTGTTCTGTTTAACGCCCATGATTTCGTAGTACAACTGCAGTCCTTTGACGCTAGGAATACCGTTATTAGAAGTACCACGAACTAACTTAAGTAATTGCGCATCAGCTTCAGCGCGATAAGACTCAAGCATACTCGTACTTAATGCCGCCTGATACTTGATAAAGTCGCTATTCTCGGTACGCCATTTGTACAGTTGCATACGCGTAATACCTAAATCGTCGGCTAACTCTTCCTGCGTACGTTTCTCTTTGCCAGCGAACTCATTTTCTGTTAGAAGATGCGCTGCTAACACTTGTTGATCGGATAGACTCGCTTTTAAGTCGCTTAGTGTTGCCATCTAAAATTCCTCCTTTATAGATTCGAAGTGTGATCGATATTCTGCAAGCTCCTTTTCTAACTCTTCAGGATTTGCTTTTAATCGTTCATACTCCGATTTATCTCTATCTAAATCTGGATTATCTTTGTAATAGTTGTAGTCCATATTGATCCAGTAGTGCTCATCTGATACCCTAACCCTTTTATCAAGAAGTTGTAGCCGTAAATACAGCGATTTACTTAGCTCTGCTGAGATTTCTTCTTCTGCCTCAAACCCTGCCGCTACTTTCTTTTGCGCTTTTTCGATAGCTTCCAACATTTGGCGCATTAGGGCTCCGGAGGCTCCGGTCATTGTTCCTTTTACGGCTTGTAATAATTCGAGATCTGGTCGGTATTTATCTAAAGCCGATAAATTGAATGCTGGGACTCGCTTAGATTGATTAGTAAGTACCGCATACTTAACAAGGAACTCCTTAACGGGTCCAACACGTTCGAGCAGAAGAACACCGTATGGAATTGGTATAAACTCCGGTTTTTCGGCTGGTTTACCTTGTGCTATTCGTTCCTGTCGATGTTCTTCAAGCCTACGTTCTAAGTCTTCGTTCAATTTCTCAATGTTATCGTAATCTATTTCACTCATTGAATTACTTCCTTTCGTTTAAGATTTGGAGAGAGAGCTTGGCTTTCCGACCGCCTGAGCATTTAGAAAGCGAATTTTAGCGTTCGAATGTAAATACCTTTGGAGAGATTCGTAACGCCTAGAATCGCCTAATATGACGATTAAAACACGTAATCAAACGTCAAAGTGCTCGTTTTGTTCTGTATTCTCGATTGTATTTTCGCTGCTTCTGCTTACGTATCTCAACGCCACATTCAACGCAGAATTTCTGCCGATTAGACTTTCGCTCAAATGGATCTCCGCAATGCTCACAGCGAGGTTTATTATCGACTTGGCCGCGAGACGCATGATACTTTGCTTCTAACGTTGGATTACCGGGCAATACGGCTTGCTCGAAGTAACTGCAGCGACGTAAATTGGTTGTGTCGTTTTGGTATACGCAAGGTCTATCTAAGATTAAACAGTGGCCTTCTCCGTAATTCGCGCAGGCTCGTTCAACCAGGCGCATAGTTTCTGATTTCATTGCAATCTCCTCCGTTTAGGTAAAATAAAAACGCCAGGCAGCATGTGCGAGGCGTTTTAAAATTAATTCTTATAGCTTTTAACTAAAATTAGGGATAACACCTTTTAATCCACCAATTACGGCTCTAGCTAAAGCCTGGTTCCCTTTGTTTTCACCATTTATTTGATAAGGGTGAACGGTATCCGAAATATAGGTTGCGCGGTTTAATTGGTTGATCCCTGTCGTTCCAAATACATCTACAAACGGTATACTCATATAAATAGCTGCATCCTGTACTGCATTTCTAAAATCTTTTGTTGATAATCCATTAATAACTACAGGTGTAGTCATATTAGCACCAGCAGTATCACCACGCCCACTTAACGGGCTAGCTAAGACGATTACGGCTTTTGGACACCATGCTTGTATTTTCATAACAGCACTAGCAATAGCTCCTTTAAAACAATCAATGTTAAAATCTCCACCATTGTAATAAGAGGAATTCGCCCATTCTGAATCTGCTGTTGAATTTGCAACCCATGTATAATCTCCAATTGGTTTACCAGTACCAAAATCATTTGTTCCACCCATAACAAAAATTAGGTCACAATCTTGTGGAATCATTGTAGTAATTCTATCCCATGAACAGAAATAACCCTTATGAGATGTGGTTCCCGATGGAGCAGTAGCGTAATCAGTATCTCTACTGTTATAACTTCCATCAGCATTTGCATACCAAATTTGAGTCGATTTACAAAACGTACTACTACCAACCCCACGACCTAAGTAGTCCCCGAATTTGTAATACTGATTAACCATGTATTGCCATGCTGTGGTTGAAAGTACATTACCAATAGCTGTAATGCTATCACCGTAAGTAAGCCACTTTTTACCCTTCCAATCACCACTTACCCCATCAATATCCTCAATGATACTTGCGGGTAACTTAATATAATAAGCTTCATATCCTGCCATCATATCGGCTGGTGTAGGGTAAAGATCAGCTGTTGAAACAATTGGGTTTGAAGCTGCAAGGTTGGCTACTGTCATTTGCAAAGAAAACATAATATAAACTGTATCCGCTGTTAAGGGAAGTGGATAAGACGCCGAATTATAACCACTGTAGTTTACCCCTGTTATAAATTTCTTGTTTGCGTCATACAAACAGTACCTTCCGTAACCTGAATAAAGATATTGTGTTTTGTTCGTATTTAATGTGGCTAGGAAAATAGATTCTCCATACTCGGCAGGCATAAGAGGAGTTGTAAGCCAACCTGAAACATCTTCTACTACACCTGTCGTAGTATTTAAGCGTTTGCTATCTAAACACCTAGTTAAATCTAGTCTATTCTTACTCGTTACTGTATCTGCCAACATATTTATCGTTACAGATTTATCAGCGTTTGTAACATAACCAGCGTCATTATTGAGATCCGATAATTTCGTTGGAAGACCTAAAATTTTGTCTTTTGGTAATTTATAATAATATGCCTCATACCCTGCCAGCATACTAGCTAGTGTAGGATAATCAGTTGTTAACGCTACTAATGGATTTCTATCTTTGAACGTGCTTAATGACATAGCTGCTGTTACACGAATAAATTTAGCATTGGCATACGAAATAGGGATTTTACATGTAATAGGGTCTGTATTACTTACCATTCCTAAAGTGGCCGCGTCAGTGCCGGCTATAAATGCTTTATTTGCATCGTAATAACAAATTCTTGTATTTGTGCCCGTCGGAAAGATATAAGTCGTTTTTGCTGAATTAAGCGTAGCAAAATATAAATACTCTCCAGATGTTACTGGAATATAACCTGAAACTACATAATTTGAAGCTGCATAAGGTACTCCTGTAGATATATTTAGTTGGTATCCGTCTACCGCCTCATTTAAGTTCAATCTATTTTTTCCAGTTACGGCATCATGCAGTTTTTCTAATGTAACAGATTTATTAACAATATTATCTGTTAATACGGCATTAACTCCAACGACAGCTACACTTCCGCCTGTCAATGCTTCCCTTACGTCTTGCCCCATATTAGCCATTGTAAAAACTTCATCTTTTGAAGCCTTATCCGCCAACTTCGCATCCATATCTTCTGATAGATTACCAATTTCATTTATGAGAGCTGAATCAATCTTCGTAAAGTTGTTATTAACCTCGGCCCTTTTGAAAAAATCATCCGGTTGCCATATATCTAATCCTAAATTCGGTGTTTTATTCGATGCCATCTCCCTTTTCCTCCTTCGGTGCTGTAATTTCGCTAATCTCCTTGAAATCTCGGCCTTCTAAGTCGCCCCAATAGATGTTTTCTTTATCGTTTGCCATTGTTTATGTTCCTTTCATATTAAAATAGTAATATTTTTTTACTTTTTTTGTTTTTTCTGTAGGATTTTAATACTACTTGTCGAATTTATTCTACAGAACAAGGAGGTGATATTAATGTTAGTAGCAAAATGTCGAAATTGTGGTGGAGAATTTCCTTCTCCTATTCAATTACCCACTGATGTTTTTAATGTAGCAACTATAACGGACAATAAAACTACTTGTCCGCACTGTAAAAAAACAACGAACGTTTCTAAATCTGATATAAGCATTAAGTAATACTATTGAGGGAAACGTTCTCCTATGTTGGTTTCGATTATTTAATCAATCTACATAAGCGATTCTCATTTTAAAGGCTGTCCAGCGAAGGGCAGCCTTTATTTCATGAGTGAACTTCATCATCCGTTAGTTCAACTATTAACCTTGTTCGTTAGTTTTTTCCTCGTCCAAGACGTAATACTGCGGACTATTTGCAGCACGCGCAAACTCTGCGCCGAATGCTTCTTGGATTGCATTATATTCGATTCCATTTTGCAGAAAGATATCACGACCGAACTCGTTAGCCATTCCGGCGTGAATTTCCTGCGCTTTCTTTTGTTCATCCGTCATTGATTTATCGCGTACAGCAGTTAACGTGTTTTGAAGGTCGAGCTTATATTTTGCTTTCTCTGAGCCTGCGATATCTAATACCGACTGTACAACGGAAGGGAAATCGTTTAATACTTGTTTCGCCAGATATGCATCGTTCTGTGCTTCCGCAAATGCTTTGACCTTACGCATTGCGTTGTCCGGACGCGTTTCTAACATAAGCTCCGTCTTTAGTGCGGAAAACTCGCGCTCGAAAGACGCTATCTTTGTAGGCGTTGGCTTAGCCGGCCCTTCATTGAGTAAAGATTCCGCAGCTACACTCGCTTTTACTACAGCTTTATCGTAATCCTCACGTAGTTGACGGGCATTCTTAATAAATGCTTCTCCATACTGTTTCTGAAGAGCCTCGCGTTTTTTCATTCTACCTGTAGGCGATAAATCTCTATCTTGGTTAATCTTTGATGCTTCTTCTCTAAATAAATTTCTAGCTGTCGATACAAGTCCTGCTGTTGAACTTTTGATTTCTTGAAGTTTAGCTACACTTTCCATCATTTCGTTAAATTTTGTCATGTTAAATCTCCTCCAATAATTTTTAATAAAAAAAGCGCTAACCAATTTGGCTAACGCTAGAAGAAACAACTGCGCATCTTGCTTCTTCTTTCTCCACTCTATACGTGAAATTATTCCACGTTTCTATCTCTTTTTCGACGTTTTCCACATCTTTTTTTGTACCGCGAACCGTCGCTTCATACCATTTATAGAGTAACGGTGAAATTTTATATTCGTCCACCGGACCACTTAACCTCTCTTTATCTCCATCGGTATGTGGTAAGGTAACATTCGTTTTGTGACCTTTAATTTTATCGCTACCTGGCGCTTTTTTCTTCGCTCTTTTCTTAAGTAGTGCGTAGTTATATTCGTCATTATATGAAACTATACGCCCCCTTTCCCGTTTTTCAGCATTCTCAGCCCGTAAGCTCTTATATTCATCCGTATTTAAATACGTTCCATGCTTCTTTAAACGTTGGACAGCCATCTTCTGTTCGCTTCTGCAGTTTTCGCTACAATACTTACTACGTTTTCTAGCCGGACGCTTACATTTCCAGCATGTGCAAATTGGACGCCCATCTTCTGTTATCGTCGGCTTCACACCGACATATTCATCTTCTAACGCTTGCCAGTCCGCTCTTATACGCAATTTCGCTAGTTTCTCCTCTTGCTGCCGCTGCTTATTTTCGTCTGCCTTCAGAATGGCTCTTGCGAATGTATCTGCCGCCTTTCGCCTTTCGCTTTTCGTTAACTTTTACACCGTCAATATGTCTTTCGATAATCTGGCCGCTCATTTTAGAAACTACTTCCGGTGCTGCGTACTTACTTCCGACCATTTTAAATACCTCATTCGCTAATTTATCCAACCCCTTTTTCATGACCTGTTCCTCCTCGTTTTTAGGCGCCGCGCCGCGTATCACCTATGCTCTTATTCTTTTATTATTTAAAGACCTTCGCCCTAATATATAGTCGAATGATTTCGTAAGAAATTATGATGACTCGTATATGAGTTTACGAATATACGATATCTCTTAAGGACTCCGTCTATTAACGTTCTTTGTTAAGAGGCGGTATCATTTTAAATCTTGATAAATAAATCTTGTTATTAAATCTAGTTAACGTTAAAGCAACGACATAACAATATGCTGTTATTTTCCTTACGTTACTGAAGAATCTTCCGTAACACATTAACCTTGCTTATCGCGGTAAGTCTGCATTCGGATTCGCGCCTGTGCTCGTTCATATTCGAGTTTTTTGATATTACTTTTATAGGCGTTCCAAGCATCCGGATATTTCCCGTAAAAGTCTTCCGCCTCTAACGGTTCATACGGAACGTAAGCTCTACCGTACATAGTCCCTTCGATAAATTCGATCAGCCCTACATCGCGAAGAATCTTTAAATGTGCGTTTGTAGTACGCGTAGACTTGCCGTACTTAAGCGCCAGTGTATCTACGTTAGGAAAAGCGTAGCCAAACTCATCTTCGTTCAAATAGTCGACTATTAGTGCGTAAAGGTACATCATTTCGGCTTTGACCTCCTTGTGGTAAATGTAATGACTAAGATCGCTCGGCAACTTAATAAAATGTCGTTGGTATGCGTCTTTCTTTTTGCTGAACGGCTTGTTCATCGTTATCTCTCCCTTTTTCGATTTGTTATATTAAAGCCGGCTAGTGCCAGCGAATTTTAACGTCTATAACGTATCAGACGATGTCGACCGATAAATTGTAAGAGAAAATTCCTCTCATTCACTATCTGCAGTAACTTCGAAAATTGGACGTTGAACCAACTAACCAATATTACGTGCGAAGATAGCGTTTGGCACAACGTATATAATGCAGCTAGTTCCGATAGTGGATATTATCCGCGAGATTATAAAAGTGGACGTCCTAGTAGAAAATACGCCGAAGGGTCCTACGTTCGCGCACATTAGCTATAAGACTCTAATCTATCGCTTTGTACAAAAAAACTCATATAAGATATAACGTTTCACTTCGCAAAACTGGACACTGCTTATACAGGACTATACGAACGCACCTCGGAAATTGGACACAACGCAAAAAAGCACCTGTTGCCCCAGATGCTCGCTTAATCTATATTAAATTGCCTGCCGCCAGCTTTTTTAACGTACGAGCTCGTTGCCGCGAGCCCTCTAATTAAGCGAAAATCCTTGCCTAAATATTCGCTAATATGTTATAATTTAGGTGTGTTATAAATCGAATATTATTTGGAATCCGATGCCATACGGGATCCTCTGAGGTCTATCGCAGCCACGCGTTAGGCCTTTTTCGTGCTTATTGCCGCAAATCTCCGGAACATTTCTGCCACTGAAAGTTCCATTAACGATGCGAAATCAGTTTCCGTCACGATTTCATTCGGATAGAAGGTGATGTTGGTTACTGTCCGCCAGTTCAGCACGATTCCATCAGCGTCCTTTTCCTCGATTACTTCAATGCTCCAACCCTCGCCGTGTGCCGTCACGACTGTATTTGGCGCGATTATAAGCGCTTGTTTTTCAACGATTTCTAATTCCGGTTCAGTTATACCGAAGTCATACCAATATTTTAGCGTTTTAACTTCCATCGTTAGCCCTCCCGACCGAGTGTCATGTTAGCTAATTTCGTTAACAGTCCGACTGCAGATAAATTAGGAATCTCACCGACATCAAATGATTTCGATATTTTTTCGTCTAAATACAAGTGGAACAACTCTTCGATGTACACAATTTCACCTTTCGAAGTCTCTGCAATTTTTTCTATTGTGATACCTGAGTCTGTATCAGCTCTAACTGCTATATCTTTACTGAGCCTAATAATTTGTTCTTTGTCATATACTACTTCAACTTCTCCGTCTTCTTCGAATGTCCACTTGTAAGTTACGTTTTCTTTTTTCATTCATATCATCCACCTTTTTTATTTTACGAATATACGCTTTTTCGTATATTGTTAATTTGATTATAGACGGGCAGGAGGTTAATGTCAATACGCTTTTTCGTATTTGCGTAAAAAAGTTTTTCAGTTTATACTTATAGAGAGGTGATTGTATGTATCGAATTAACGTTACTCTGGAAAATGCGATGAAAAGTCGGGGAATTGAAACACAAAAAGAATTGTTAGCGATCGTTAAAGAGAAAACTGGCGAAAGCTTACGTGCAGCTACTGTGTCTGACATATATCAAAATAAAAGTACAAATCTTATTAATCGAAAATACTTAGAAATCATTGCGACTGCTTTAGAGATTAAGAGTTTAGATGAGTTAATTAAACTCGAATCGTCAGAATTGACTGCATCAAATGAAAAGCAATAACCGAATATCTCTTTTATAGCGACACACAAAAAGACGCCCTATCAAGCCGTATGAGCCTGTGAGAGCGTTTTTTATTTTTTTGTAAAAATTATGTAAATTATCCTTCATTCTACATTATGGTCTACATATTTGTATTAAAATATAAGCATCAAAGTACGTAGGAGAAGGTGCTCTAATGCGAAAGTTATCAGATGTTATTATGATATTGTTCTTACCGTTAATCCTTATCGTTAGTTTAATCGCTACTGCTTTCGCTACAACCTATGATCATATATCTGAAGACGACGAATAAGCGCCCTCGCAGGCGCCTTTTTTATTTCGAATGATAGTCAAGCTATCTGACATAAACTTTATCGAAAGCTAATTGGAGGAGTGTGTTAGCGATGAGAAAAGTAAAATTACCGGTAAATATAGCTAGGGCCTTAAATTACACATTAAATAAACGTGGAAAAGGCTGGACGAGGAACATGCCTGAATTAAGTAACGCAGCCAAGAGAAACCCTCAGTATGCGACTATTGTAAACTTTATAAAAGAAAAGGAAGGTAATTATGAACTCCTTCAAGATGCTACTGTCTTAGGTTTTGACTATGATGCTACGCCCGAGGAACGTCTCAGGGATTATTATACCTCTTTAAAGGATGTTGACTACCATCTGGGCGACCTATCAGATGTTGTAGTGGAAGTTTTATCAATATTAGAGAAAGAAGTTGAAGGAATTAACTGTTAGAGGCATCTTTTAGGATGCTTTTTTTATTTAGACGAAAATCAATGGTAATGCAACTGCAACAGTCTTTCCAACTTCAACTAGTAACGACATCATTAACGGAGCTAATTGGACGAGAATATATCCGATTCCTGCGTGCTGTATGAGTGACAATCCCTTATCTTTCGATCCAATCATTATAAGCAACGCCCCTCCTGTTAGCATTATCATCGCTACTGGATACGATAACCCCTGGACTAAGCCGACTAATGGCTCGAATGCATGTATTATCTTTTCGGTTAATTGATCGCTAATATAATCGCTGACCGGACCAGCTGACTCAATCGTTTCTGCATGCGCATAACTAACCGGCTTTGATATTATCGATAGTGTGCTCGCCGCTAAAGTTGCAATAGCTGCCTGCGTTGTGAGACTTTTCGCTGCTTTCCCCTTCGTTTCCTTACGTATAAACTCTCCGATTGTACCTACCGTTTCAATTCTACGCTGTCTGAACATGCTGATCGCCTCCGTTTTATTAGTGAAAATCACTTACTATAAAAATCTTAGCGTCTAGCCCTTCGCATAGCTTAGTTAATTGCTTACGTCGATACTCAGTCGTTGTCATCCAAACGAACACAGGTGGCTTCTCAAATACTCCGTAATCTAATAACTTGCGATATTTAGTTATTTTCGCTCGATTTGCATTCATCTTTTGAATATTATCGACTTCAACCAAATGATAACGGCCATCTTTTATGAATAACGCATCAGTGATGATTTTAATTTGATTTGGAACCTCGAGCTTAACTTCATTTTTCCAACTAGAAGGATTACCGTACGCAATATAAATAGAGTTACGCATGATATAGTGGCGAGCAGTAGATGTTTTCTTTCGTATTTTAGTAGCCCCGACTAGATCACGCCCCTCCTTCGTTAGATAATAAACAGCTTCTCCTTCACGAAAATGTGTAACGTATTCACCCATATCTTTTAATACCCTAGACGTATTTCTAGCGCTACCGAGGTCATGAAGGACCTGTAGTTGCGATCTGGTGAGGTAATCAAGTTTCTTCAATGATAAGAGAATATTTTCGATCCGTTGTTGTCGCTGAACAATTTTTTGCATTTATATCGATACTCTCCTTCCGCGGTCTAATATTGATATGAGGCTCAATAGTTCGTTCAATAAAATCATTTTTAATATAAGGCGTTTGAACTTCTACACTTCGCACAGTCTTGTAAATCGCCCGCCCTTGAACTAACGGTAAACTTTCTGCACCTTCTTGATCTAGTACGACTCGGCTTGCAGTTGCGGAATCTACAACAAAACACAGACGACCTACGCAGTTTCTTTTCACCTGCGATTTTATGACCTCACTTGTCGGATATTGAGTCGCATAAATCAACCGAAAGCCGGCCGCTCTCCCACGTCTAGCAATGTCGGTGATAATTTCCTGACAAGCGTTATCGTCGGCTATATCTGCAGCTTCATCAATAATAACGAAGTGACGTTCTTTATACCCGGCTTCTTTCACGTCCTCGAATCCGTTAGCTGCTAAGCGATTCATTACTACGTTCATCTCTTCTTGGACGTTTTTTAGCGCTTCTAATGCTTCGACTGGGTTTGTAGCAAGTGATTCGAGTTGTCTTATCGCTTTAAAACGGTTAAATGATAAACCTCCTTTAAGATCAATTAGCGTAAACTTTACATCGTTCGGTTTACGTTGAACTAACGTCGTAATAGTACTCTTTAACCAATTAGACTTCCCGTAGTCAGTTGCACCGCCGTCTATAAGATGAGCAACCTTATCGAAGTCATGCTTAATTAATTCGCCATCCCTTGTAACTCCAACAGGTACCTCCCAGTCCTTCAAGCGACTAAATAATGACTCATCATACGGAAAATTTGTCGTTAATGGTTCTTTATGGATACGAAAAATCAACATTCCATCAAATTTAATTTCTACTTCTTTTCGAAGCTTACGTTTTTTCTCTAATAAAACACGTAACTGTTTGATGACATCTTTTTTCCAATCAAGGCTTTTAAAATCTGTAAGCGATATATCTAATACGTTTCGTTTAATGTTCAATCCGTCTTGGAAGTGATCGAGTTTATTGATGAATTCGATAGAGGATAAACCGAGTGGGATTTGATAAACATATTCGTTGTAGGATCCTTTGTTCGTGCGACGGTGGATACGTAATTCTTTTCTATCCTTTGTGATTAATCCGCAGTTACGAGCGATTTTAATAATCTTTTGATGGTCATTTCCGCCAGCCCCTTTCTCGAAATAATAACTACCCACTACGACTCCACCCATTACAAGTGACGACGCTATCTCGAATATCATAAGCACCACTCTTTCCGTTATTTATTCGTAAGAATAGTCCCTCATAAAAAGACGTTATAAAACAGCCGTGGTCCCCTTCGTTAAGCCTTTCATTAGGTCTTTTCGCAATTCTATAGTAGAACCGTATCACGACTGCCGAAATCGTAGATTGTTCGCGACGTTTGCTGCGATTAATAAAAAGTATTCGGTACTGTTTGTTCGATATGTTACTTTTTTGCGCATGGTTTAAGAAGTAACTTTTTGGTCAAGGCTGTTAGCGAGGTGATAATATGTTTAATTTATTTGGATTAGGAAAAGCACGTACAAAATTCGGAAAATGGTTGGATCAAGAAGGAATTACGCAATTAGATTTAGAAAGAAAAGCGAACTTAAGTCGGCGGACTATCTCCCGGTTATGTAACGATAACACATACCGTCCTAAATATGAGACAGCCTCTAAGATACGAAAGGGATTAAAATCGTTAGGAAAAGACGTACCAAATGATTTCTTTTGGATGTAACCCTCGGCTTCAAAAAAATATTGCGCGAAATTTTACCCTCGTGTTGAGTAAATGATATTTAGATTGATTGGGTACGAGGTGAAGGATATGCGGGTACATGGGCTGGGGGAGTCGGTGCCCTATTCACTTTGTCATTCGTTAATATACAACGTTTGGTTTATGCATTATTTTATTACGTTAAAGTGACGAAACAAATAAACGAATCAACGTCAAGAATCGCATAACATCAACGTTTGTTAATGAATGAATACGATTTGTATATTCGTATAAACATTGCTTACCCATATCGTACCTACAAACGCTGTAGTATCAACGCTTCATACACTGCTCTAGTTTACATAACATATGTTCTCGGAACCAATTATACCCCTCATCGGTATACTAATGTGCATGACGTATTCAGACGTATTCACATTTCGGAGTACCATCGCTATATAGACTGGGAATGAACCCTGAGGTTTTACAGGGCTGGCTTCCATCCGGACCGTGCTGCTGGTTAAACGTAGGGAATTGGCGAATATGTAAACTTTCGTTTTAATTAGTAAAATCGTACGTTGTATGCTAATCATTCTGCGTATAGAATAGCGTTATGCCTTCGGACTCTCGTCGTAATAACTGGAGGTAAAACGCATGAAAAGATACACCCAAACCGAATTAGCTAGAATATGTAATGTATCGGAAGGTACAATAAGAAAACGTCGTGACGACTTTAATAAATACATTTCTCCGACTCGGACAGAAACGAATGTCTACTATACACAATATGACTTTTATAAGGTGGCGTTTATACAGTGGTTGCTTAACTCTTCCACACTTTCTGATTCGCAGGTATCAGATGAAATAGAGCAATTTTGTAGTGACATCGAAACACTAGAATTACTTAGTAAAATAATTAATAAACGCAAGTAAAAATAATATCCGAGAGTCCGTGGCTATAAAACGGCTTTACCTATAAGTACGTTCATAGGCGTACTAGCAGAGTAAAACACGATATAGTTGCGGGCTCTTTGTTTATGAATGTAAACATCAACAATTACGTTTACGGAGACGTAGATTTATTCGTTTGCTAACCAATCAAACAACGGATTCTCCCTACGTTTCCACACCGCCAGTTTCGCCTCTACTATGCGATAAAAGTAACCTTCGAAGGTAGTACGTATCTTACTCGCTTTCTTAGCGAATACGGACTCTTTGAACGCTTTAATCACATCGCTCAATACTTCCGCCTCTTCTACCGGTCTATTCACCGCGCTCTTTTTATACGCAATTAATACACGATTCCACAAACGATAAATAACGTCTGCTGAGCGATAAAAAGGCGCAGTAGCATCTACGAATTCTTTCGGAACATTAGACGGTGTAAATGATTCGTCGAGTTGGACGTCCTTTACGTTAATTCGTTTATTTATTCTCTTAGAAGGCGATGTTTTAGCAATCACAGTTTCGGAGCTCACTTTCGGCTGCTCAGCGCTTGGTAAGTCTACACTTTTCGTCTCTTCATGGGATGACATTTCCGCAGTGACATCCGGGGTGACACAACCGTCAACAGCTCGGATTACATATACGTTATGACCAGATCCTCCCTTCTCTCTCATCGTTGCTTTACGCTCAATTACACCGTATGTCTCCAACGTTTTTAGTGCGCGTTGAACAGTACGTTTGCTGCTTTCCGTTAACTTAGCGATTGTATCCACCTTTAAGAACGCTACGCCAACGATTTTACATGCGTAGCGAGAAACGGTTTTTAAAACGTTAATAGCTGACGGTGTTAATTCGTGTTTGTATGTATATAAGAAGCCACGGATAGCTTCATTCATTGCTGCGACGTTTTCAAATGACTGCAGTTGTTTCATTTCTGTATAGTTAGCCGACTTCAACATTTCGTTTACTCCTCTCTTTTAAGAGGACACCAACAAAATAGACACAGTTAAATAAGCGTTTGACTATCACGCTTTTTTTCTATATTATTTTAGGTAGGGTTGGGCATCTACTTTTGTGGGTGCTCTTTTTTATTTTTATTTAGAAGCGAAAATTATTTATATTTTTAAGTGGACTGAATTGTTTATGTCCTTCGGCTACTTCATTACTAAACAGATTTACATATACTTTCGTCATATCTAACGTTGTATGACCGAGGATAGCTTGCAGTTGAAATGCGTTAGCCCCGTTCATTACACACAGCTTTGCAAAAGTATGACGCAACGTATGGCAACTAACTCTGACGTCTGTTATCTTCGCCTTCCTAGCACAGCCAGTAATACGGCTCTGTACTTGGCGTTTGCTAATCGATGTTCCATCTAACGTTACAAATAAAGCGTCTGTAATTGCCTCACCTCGAATGTTCAAGTATTTACGAAGCTGATCTTTCATTTTCGATTGAATCGGCACTAACCTTTCACGATAACTCTTAGCGTTGCGAATACGAATAAGTCCATTGCTGAAATTAATATCCTCAACGTTTATTCCAATTAGCTCGTTAGCTCTAACGCCAGTCTCAACTAATAGCATAATAATCGTGTAATCACGTACGCCTATAAATGTCCGCAAATTACATGCGTTTAGGAGTTTATTTATTTGCGCTACTGTTAGTGTTTCTATTACTTCTTTGCGGTGTCTTAACAATTCGATTTGATTCATTGGATTATGTTTGATATAACGCTGTTTATAGAGGAAGTTAAAGAACGCCCGTATTGCTCGCAGCCTCGTATTAATACTGACCGGCTTAATACCTTGCTCTTTCATGTGTAGAATTACATTACGTTTAATTACCTCTGCGGTAATGGTTTCCGCATTAACCTCCACGCCCTGCGCCTGAATAGAACGCATAAACGTCGATAGCTCATTACGGTAAAACCTAATTGAATGTTCTCGGAGATTCCTAACGGTGCAGTCATCGATAAATATATCGATCAATTCTTCTAGCGTAAAATTACTCGCAGGCAAGACGCCTGCTAACGCTCTCATTTCTTCGGTGGTTAATTCATTACTACGTCGACTCATTTCCGACACCCCCACGTACGATATAGTTCATACGATTTTGAACGTAAAATAGTACGCGGACAAACAAAAAACGTCTTCCTACAAACGTAGAAAGACGTTGATAACTCGATATGTATGTTTCCGATTGGTTGTACGTTGGGTTATCCGCTGCCGACCTTCGATTTTGAGTCGTGCGCGTCTGCCAATTCCGCCACATCGGCAAAATAAAAAAGGCAAGTTAAAATTATAAATGGTGCCGAGGGCCGGACTTGAACCGGCACGGTAGTCACCTACCGCAGGATTTTAAGTCCTGTGTGTCTGCCAATTCCACCACCCCGGCAGCTTGTAAATAAATGGAGGCGGCAACCGGATTTGAACCGGTGATAAAGGTTTTGCAGACCTCTGCCTTACCACTTGGCTATGCCGCCATTTACTCAAGACTAAATAACTTTATTAAAATTGGAGCGGAAGACGAGGTTCGAACTCGCGACCCCCACCTTGGCAAGGTGGTGTTCTACCACTGAACTACTTCCGCATATATGGCTGGGCTAGCTGGATTCGAACCAACGCATGACGGAATCAAAATCCGTTGCCTTACCGCTTGGCGATAGCCCAATATTGGAACATGCATATCGTTTATAAATGGGGCGACTGATGGGAATCGAACCCACGAATGCCGGAACCACAATCCGGTGCGTTAACCACTTCGCCACAATCGCCACGTCTATATGCAATGTTATTTTATAATTGGCAGGGGCAGTAGGAATCGAACCCACACTGACGGTTTTGGAGACCGTAGTTCTACCTTTAAACTATGCCCCTGTAAATGGTGGAGGGGGGCAGATTCGAACTGCCGAACCCGAAGGAGCGGATTTACAGTCCGCCGCGTTTAGCCACTTCGCTACCCCTCCACAATAACTGTGGTGCCGGCAAGAGGACTTGAACCCCCAACCTACTGATTACAAGTCAGTTGCTCTACCAGTTGAGCTACACCGGCATTTTAAAAACAAATGTTTTTAAAATGGTGGCTCGGGACGGAATCGAACCGCCGACACAAGGATTTTCAGTCCTTTGCTCTACCAACTGAGCTACCGAGCCTTATTAAATTTAAAATGGCGGTCCCGACGGGAATCGAACCCGCGATCTCCTGCGTGACAGGCAGGCATGTTAACCGCTACACCACGGGACCACTTGGTTGCGGGGACAGGATTTGAACCTGCGACCTTCGGGTTATGAGCCCGACGAGCTACCGAACTGCTCCACCCCGCGATGATAATATATGGTGGAGGATGACGGGATCGAACCGCCGACCCCCTGCTTGTAAGGCAGGTGCTCTCCCAGCTGAGCTAATCCTCCACTATTATGTAGATGAAAATAAATGGTGACCCGTACGGGATTCGAACCCGTGTTACCGCCGTGAAAGGGCGGTGTCTTAACCGCTTGACCAACGGGCCACTGTGCTAATTAAATAAAAATGGCGGAGAGCAAGGGATTTGAACCCTTGAGACAGCGTTAACCGCCTACACGATTTCCAATCGTGCTCCTTCGGCCACTCGGACAGCTCTCCAAATGGCTCCACAGGTAGGACTCGAACCTACGACCGATCGGTTAACAGCCGATAGCTCTACCACTGAGCTACTGTGGAATAATAACAGCCTGATAAC
>NZ_JAPCIN010000079.1:0-680 GCF_025910025.1 Priestia sp. JV24 | reverse complement strand
CCATCAGCAAATAATGTAATACCTGTTACATAGCTTGCTTGTGATGATGCTAAGAATGCTGCAACTGCTGCTACTTCTTCTGGTTTACCGATGTAACCCATTGGAATCATGCTTTCTACGTCTGCACGTTGTACAGGATCTGCAAATTTCTCTGCATTAATTGGTGTGTTCATCGCACCTGGTCCAATGTTATTTACGCGGATACCTTTTGGCGCATATTCAAGAGCCAATGTTTCCGTCATTAGTTTCATACCGCCTTTACTTGCTGCGTAATGAACAAATAATGGCCAAGGAATCATTTCATGAACACTGGACATGTTAATAACGTTTCCTTTAATGTCGTTTTCAACGAAATATTTAATTGCTTCACGGCTTCCTAAGAATGCACCTGTTAAGTTTGTATCAATAACTTTATTCCAGTTGTCTAAAGATAACTCATGAGAAGGAACTGGGTTTTCAACACCAGCGTTATTAATCATAACGTCTAATGTACCGAATTCTTTAATAGCTGTTTGAACAAGGTTTACAACATCTTCTTCTTTTGTTACGTCGCCTTGAACGATGATTGCTTGTCCGCCTGCTTCTTCTACTTCTTTTTTCGCATCTAAAGCTTCTTCTTCATTGTTGTAATAGTTAATAACAACTTTTGCTTCTTCTTGACCGAAACGAACAGCCATTGC
>NZ_JAPCIN010000078.1:0-706 GCF_025910025.1 Priestia sp. JV24 | reverse complement strand
AATACCGAGGGGTCTTAATTTCCCATTCTTCTTAGCGATAAACGTTCGTTTCGCTGGTTTTGGGCGATGCTGAAAAACATTACGTCTTAGTAGTTCTTGATACAGTTTGATACGTTCGTTTGGTTGTGAGGCCGTATAGCCGTCTACACCAGGTGTTCGCTTACCAGTATTTTGTTGCGTTACTCTGCGAATGGAGAGTAATAAATTAGCTTTACTCCGGAGGAGTAAACGTTGAAGTTTTCTTACTCTTCTTCGTTGATTTTGTTGTTCGGCACGATAAATTCTTTGTCGTAACTTCGTTACATATTGTTGTATAGTATTCCAATCAATAGAGTACCAACCTTTATGCGAGACGTGCGCCGACGCTCGTAGAGAGGTATTCATAACAGCACGCTCCTTTTCGTTAGAAGATAGCCACAAATTTATTTTCGTGTTGAAGACCCATGAGAAGTAGGCGCTCTTTCGAGCCTGTCATTGTCTGTGAAGACGACAGTATCCGTCCAGTTATACAATGTTCTTGATTTCCTGTCCCTTTTCAGGGTAACGGCTTTCGCTTTTTCCCATATCCCATACCCTCTGTCACATCGTTTGACTTTGCAGTCATCCTACTGCTTGCGCAGATGACATAGGGCTTACCAAGTTCCACATTCCACAGATACGATAGGGGTAGGTAGGTTCTTTACTCCGGGTAAGATGCGGGACGCAT
>NZ_JAPCIN010000077.1:0-788 GCF_025910025.1 Priestia sp. JV24 | reverse complement strand
TACAAGAAAAGCAATAGATCGACTATGCTGGTTAGGTGCAGAGAGAGGATTTTGTTTTCCTGGCAGTACATATTTAGGTAAAACTTATGAAAAATCTAAAGGAACCATTGACCGTCACGTAAAAGAGTTACGAGAACAAGGGCAAATTGTAACCGTCTATCGACGTTGTCCTCGTAATAACGGCAAAGGGAATCCTGTACACTTATTTGTTAACCACCCTTACTTCGAGTACTGGGTACACTTTTTACAGCTCGATTTAACTTCCCATGTTGAAGCAGATGTTGAAGCAGAAAATGCTGAAACCCCTTGCGAGAGTAAGGATGAAGAGGCAAAAAAAATCCCTACCTATAATTTAACTTTAAAAGATTTAAATAAATACATACGTAAAGACATAGATATAAAGCTTTCGACGGATTATCTACCCTCTTTTATTCCAACACCATTTAAAGGGGCCGTACAGCCGTTTTTTAACTATGCAGATGATATTTATCAATTATGGGGGAAAGTACGCTTAGCACACAAAATAAGCCGTCTAGAGAAGCCTGTTGAAGAAGTAGTATCAATTGCTGTTCAAGCATTTAAAGAAACCGTCTTTGCTTATAAAAGAAACCGAATAAAGACAACCTTTGAAGCCTATTTTTTCGGGACTTTAAGAGGTTTATTTGCTGCTGAGCGTAGAAAAGAAGTTCAAAGGAATAAAACTAATCCGTTATTCTATAACTTTTTAGAATTAGATGCTTAATATAGTTATCTTGAAGCCTATTTTTGTCTATAGACTGTAGAAAATA
>NZ_JAPCIN010000076.1:0-802 GCF_025910025.1 Priestia sp. JV24 | reverse complement strand
ATCTAATGGCTATACAAAATTTGATAAAGCAGGTATGGAAAGGTTAAAAGAAATCCGATCGCTGCACCGAGATCAAAATTGGTCAATTAAGCAAATTGAAAATTATTTTGCTACAGGAGGAGAATCTTTTAAACCAGAACCTAAAAAGGCAACAGGTGAAGTTATTGCTGACGAATTAAAAGAGCTAAAAGAAGAGATCAAGTTATTAAGAGAACATAACGAACAACAAAAACAGTTTAATATGGCTCTTATTAAAAAATTAGACGAAGTAAGTAATCGTAATGAAGACCATTATAAACGTTTTGATGAAACAGCTCGGTCTCTTTTAGAAACAAAAAAAATGTTAGCTGTTGCTGATGACTTAAATAAAAACCACAGTAAAGACCTTGGTAAATCAGGATTCAAAGGATTTCTATCCCGATTATTCCAAGGTAAATAACAATTGAACTATTAACCTATATAAACCAAAAAAAAGAAAGCTCCATTACGATGGAGCTTTCTTTTTTTGGTTTATATTACTATTTTCCATTGAATTATCAGATTACTAGAAGGTATAATAGAATTAACAAAAATGGACGGAATAGAAAAAAGACTTCAACGTGTTTAAGGAGTGTTAGCTGCACCCTTAGACCGTTCCCCCTACAAGCCTAGGGAAAACACCTGTCGAAGTCTCTTGTTAATAGTTTCATTATCGATAAGATAAAACTTATGGTTTTATTTTATACGAAATTGACATCTATTTCAAGGGCTTAGTTCATCACAAAAAAAGACATTGTTTTCCTTGTTAAGGGAGACAATGTCT
>NZ_JAPCIN010000075.1:0-825 GCF_025910025.1 Priestia sp. JV24 | reverse complement strand
GTATGGCTCCACAGGTAGGACTCGAACCTACGACCGATCGGTTAACAGCCGATAGCTCTACCACTGAGCTACTGTGGAATATGGTGGGCCTAAGTGGACTCGAACCACCGACCTCACGCTTATCAGGCGTGCGCTCTAACCAGCTGAGCTATAGGCCCTTCATTTGGAGCGGGTGATGAGAATCGAACTCACGACATCAGCTTGGAAGGCTGAGGTTTTACCACTAAACTACACCCGCGTTACTTAAGATGGGGCGACTGATGGGAATCGAACCCACGAATGCCGGAACCACAATCCGGTGCGTTAACCACTTCGCCACAATCGCCGTCTTAAAATGGTGGCTCGGGACGGAATCGAACCGCCGACACAAGGATTTTCAGTCCTTTGCTCTACCAACTGAGCTACCGAGCCAAACAAAATGGCGGTCCCGACGGGAATCGAACCCGCGATCTCCTGCGTGACAGGCAGGCATGTTAACCGCTACACCACGGGACCACTTTGGTTGCGGGGACAGGATTTGAACCTGCGACCTTCGGGTTATGAGCCCGACGAGCTACCGAACTGCTCCACCCCGCGATGATATGAAATGATATAAATAAATGGCGGAGGAAGAGGGATTCGAACCCCCGCGGGCTTTAACACCCCTGTCGGTTTTCAAGACCGATCCCTTCAGCCGGACTTGGGTATTCCTCCGTATATTTATAACAAATGTAACTTATATGGTAGCGGCGGAGGGAGTCGAACCCACGACCTCACGGGTATGAACCGTACGCTCTAGCCAGCTGAGCTACACCGCCATATTATTCGTTACAATTATTTAATTTA
>NZ_JAPCIN010000074.1:0-884 GCF_025910025.1 Priestia sp. JV24 | reverse complement strand
CCTGTACGCTCTGAACGTTCACGTACTTCGAATGTTCCCAATCCTACCAGTTGAATTTTTTCGCCTTTTGCAAGCGTTGTAGAAATGGTTTCAAATAACGCGTCTACAGCTTTTTTCGCATCTTGCTTTGTTAACTCTGACTTTGAAGCAACTGCCTCAATGAATTCAGCTTTTTTCATATGTAACTACCTCATCTCTTTTTATAGGGTATGTAGAGTAAGAATATATCATATGTTTTGAGAAAAGGTCAAACATATGTTCTTTTTAGATGGAAGTAGAGGGAAATACATATCAATAAAAAAAAGAAGAAATAGAAACCCATTTCTTCTTTACATACACGTTTAGCTAAAATGATTGCATTATCGGATGTTACTGCCACCAAGTTGTTGTTCTGCCATTTGCACAAGACGTTTTGTAATCTCTCCACCTACTGATCCGTTTGCACGTGCAGTTGTATCAGGACCAAGGTTTACACCAAATTCACTAGCGATTTCATATTTCATTTGATCAATTGCTTGTTGAGCACCGTATACTAATAATTCATTTGTGTTGCTATTTTTATTGTTTGCCATTTTATGCAACTCCTTTACAGTTTGTATCGTTAAGATGTGTAAAAGAAGAATGGTTTATTCATAAGATGAGAAATTATTTTTACAAATTGGTTTAGTTGACCAATTTGTAATAGAAAGCAGGGAAAGAATTAAAAGAGGCTGTAAAATAGAAAGTAAAAAAGATGTTTTAGAATATATATAGGTGGTAAACAAATAGTACAGAGCCAACATAAGAATTTTAGAGGCTACTGTAAAAGGTTAAATACTTAGCTTAATGAAGGGACTGGTTCGGTTTTGAAAGACGTAACAGCGACTTCAGCAAATGTATTACCC
>NZ_JAPCIN010000073.1:0-1003 GCF_025910025.1 Priestia sp. JV24 | reverse complement strand
CAATTGACAAGTAGGTATTGTAATTTAACGAATGGTACTCTCGTTATGAACCGATATACGTAACGAAAGGGCCTCACAAGGGCAAATGAACATGAGAATTATTTTATTGTAAGAGAGGGGAGCCTGCATCATTTTTGATGCAGGCTCTTATTATGTTGATATATGTAAGGTTTTGTAGACAACTTAGTTGCTTTCCCATATTGAATATTTATCCTATATCAAGTACAATAAGTTGAATATAAGTTCAACTTAAAAGATGAGGTGTGTAGAAATGAAAATTTCACGTTTTAATAAAGATTGCGGGAATTCTGTTGATATGAACATTATGGATGGATATCTATTTGATTTTCCAACGAATGTAGTTGAACTGCAAAAAGAAGCTGCAGATTCTTTTTTTACAGATGCTGTTACAGCTCCAGAAGAATTTAAGAAGCGTATTTTACTTTCCACAACTATTCAGGGAGAAGAGAAAGAGCGCTATTTCCTAGTCGGTGACATTGCCGCAAGTCAATTACTTGCCAACAATCACATTAATAAATTACATAATAAAATTACAAGTCATATTCCATACATCACCTTTTTAGCTGCCATTGCGTATTACCATGCGTTACATGGGAAAGGTAAAAAAGACAACACAATTGAAATTGACTATTTTTCTACGATGTTACCAATCTGGCTCCTTAAGAAAGAGAGTACATTTGGGGCAGCTCAAAAAGCGATGGCTAATCGCTTCTTAGGCAACCATACGTTTACTGTGCATACGCCTGGTTTTGAAAATACGTTAAAGGTAGTAGTAGAAGAAAGTGCATGCTTAAAAGAGGGAGAAAGTGCACGTTTTGCGTTGAAAAAAGACTTAACCCTTGAAGATCGTGAAGATGCGAATGAGTATGTAGAATGTGAAACGGTTATGGTGGACATTGGTGGTGGTTCCATTGATGTGGTTATTCTACCCGAAGGGTTGAAAGCTGCCAATAGTCGTGATTCATTCCAAAGCATTGAAGGC
>NZ_JAPCIN010000072.1:0-1074 GCF_025910025.1 Priestia sp. JV24 | reverse complement strand
GCTTTAATGCCTTATTCTCTTTTTCATAGCGATCAAGCTCATGGCTCAATGCATGCGTACGCTTATGCTCGGCCGCCAATGTTTGCTGGAGCTCTTTTGTGAGGCTCATCAGCTCATGAAAATCTGTTTCCTCCACTTTCACTTTGGAACCCATGACACTCTTGGCCGCCTCTACTTCAATCGGTTGGCTACATAACTCTTCAATCCGTCTCTCGCTACGTATCTCAACGGGTGGTGCTGATTTTAACTCCACTAAATTGTCCATCTGTTGGAGCTCTTTTTCCTTGTGAGCCACTAATTGTTGCAGATGCTTTAGCTCTTTTTCGCGTTCTTGTTTTTTAAACTCATGAACACTCTTATGCTGCAGCTCGCTCCGCTCGCCACGCTCAATGTCATAGCCACGTTTGTTCATATAGTTGTGAAAGTCATCCTGAATTCGACGAATCTTGGTTTTGCCATGGAAGTACTCTTTCGCCGCCAAGCGCCGATCATCTGTGATTGGCACAAACCCCACGTGCATGTGTGGCGTCGCTTCATCGTTATGTACCACGGCATACAAAATGTTCTGCTGACCATACTTGCCGGCAATATGATCTAGTGATGCTTCAAAATATTTACGCTGCTCGTCTGGCGACATCGCATGCATATATTCCGGACTGGCCGATACAAAGAACTCTGCCACCAGGACCGCATCATTCCGAATTTTTCGTTTCACACGGGTGGCCGTCATCTTCTTAATTTCTTCATGATACTTAATTTTGTCCTCATTCATGAAGTCATAGTTGAGCATCGTTCTGGTTGAATCGATGTCTTTATTTTTACTGTTCTCGCCTTCTCGTTGGTTGTGTTTTTGGATCCCCAATATTGCGTCTTTGTGGAACTTTTGCATGCGGATAATCCCATATTTGGCCATCCCTCAATCCCCCATTTCGACCACTGTACTTGGGTCTAGCATACCACAATTTGAGATTTGGTGTAACGCACTACACCAATTTTTCATCTTCGATAAAATTGGGAGCGCGCTCTACGAGGTGGCGGTCGGCGTTCCTCCCTGTGTTTGGCTTCGCCAAAATG
>NZ_JAPCIN010000071.1:0-1085 GCF_025910025.1 Priestia sp. JV24 | reverse complement strand
AAATTGACAAGTAGGTATTGTGATTTAACGAATGGCACTCTCGTTATGAATCGATATACGTAACGAAAGGGCCTCACAAGGGCAAATGAACAGAAGAATTATTTTGTTGTAAGAGAGGAGAGCCTGCATCATTTTCGATGTAGGCTCTTATTATGTTGATGATATAAAGTAAGATACAGAAGGGATTGACCTTGAATATTCTTTGTAGATATAAGTTCTACTTAATTTGAATAATTGTTGATAGATGTAAGTTTTTGTAGATCATTAAATTGTTCTCATATATTGAATATTTAACCTACATCAAGTACAATGAGTTGAATATAAGTTCAACTTAAAAGATGAGGTGTTTAGAAATGAAAATTTCACGTTTTAATAAAGATTGCGGGAACTCTGTTGATATGAACATTATGGATGGATATCTATTTGATTTTCCAACGAATGTAGTTGAACTGCAAAAAGAAGCTGCAGATTCTTTTTTTACAGATGCGGTTACAGCTCCAGAAGAATTTAAGAAGCGTATTTTACTTTCCACAACTATTCAGGGAGAAGAGAAAGAGCGCTATTTCTTAGTAGGTGACATTGCCGCAAGTCAATTACTTGCCAACAATCACATTAATAAATTACATAATAAAATTACAAGTCATATTCCATACATCACCTTTTTAGCTGCGATTGCGTATTACCATGCGTTACATGCGAAGGATAAAAAAGACAACACAGTTGAAATTGACTATTTTTCTACGATGTTACCAATCTGGCTCCTTAAGAAAGAGAGCACATTTGGGGCAGCTCAAAAAGCGATGGCTAATCGCTTCTTAGGCGACCATACGTTTACTGTGCATACGCCTGGTTTCGAAAATACGTTAAAGGTAGTAGTGGAAGAAAGTGCATGCTTAAAAGAGGGAGAAAGCGCACGTTTTGCCTTAAAAAAAGACTTAACCCTTGAAGATCGTGAAGATGCGAATGAGTATGTAGAATGTGAAACGGTTATGGTGGACATTGGTGGTGGTTCCATTGATGTGGTTATTCTACCCGAAGGGTTAAAAGCTGCGAATAGTCGTGATTCATTCCAAAGCATTGAGGGG
>NZ_JAPCIN010000070.1:0-1335 GCF_025910025.1 Priestia sp. JV24 | reverse complement strand
AACGTTGTTACATGAGTGGAGGAATGGTCCAAAACACCTCTAAGCCTTGTCCCCCATAGTCTGAAGGCTATTTTTACCCCCTTTTTCCCTTCTCTTATTATTTGGGGGTTTTTTTGAGGGTCTGGTTTTTGAGGGTGTTTTTAACCCGAAAAAGCACTTTTTTTTACAAAAAAATGCTTTTAGTTTTTTACAAAAAAACTTAAAAACTAAAAATAGATTTATATTTTTTAAACTCAATTTGATTTTTAAGTTGATAATCAATTAATAAAAAATCGTTGAGAAGCACAATGCCCATTTACACACCATGAAAATATCATGGTCAAATGGGCCAGATTGCTTTTTAAGCAATTTACCCTACGGGAGAGATAGGAAATATATTTTAAAAGGCAAAAAACCTTTAAAACGAAATTTGAGGGCTTATATAAGTATTTTGAGTTTTGAGATGACTGGATACGAAACGTAGCAGCAAGAATTTTAAGAACTAAGGTTGGCTTAAGCCAACACAGAAGCAACTTAAGTTGCTCATTTTGCTTTTAAGTGTTTAGGCTCTGTTTTTGTTTTTTTGTTCTGAAAGAACCGCACACATTGATCCAATGTATAAGTGCGCCCTTGTCTTTTTTATCCAAGGGATTTTTGACTAGGCTCTTTATGCTTTGAGATAACTTTAAAAAGCCTCTACAGCAAGAGTGTAGGGGCTTTTTAGTTAGTTTAATCAATTTCTTTTCTTTCGATTTCTGACATTATGGTTTTACCTTCACTATCAAATGCTACTTCAAGTCTTATCTTGGCTATATCTTTCCACTCACCTTTACCGAAAAGATGAGGATTGACTCTATATAAACCTGTATCAATTCTTTCGAGAAGTTCGCCTTTAACAAATTTGGTTATGGCGTTGTTAATACTAGATACAGACAAGTCGATTTCTTCGGCTATTTGCCTTTTTAAGGCTGCATTAAGCACTAGCTGATTCCCGTAGGACATTCTTTTTAAAAGTGCATATAAAATTGTATTTAAGCCTTTAGGTAAATCTTTTAAATACAAAACAGTATCTAAGTAGAGTTTTATGTAATTTGGTTCTTTGCCCCAGTTAACTGTGAGATCCTCTTCCTGGTATCTTATAGATCCATCTTCATCAGTTATAGTTCTTGTGTTACTCATAGTGATTTTTGCCATTTTTATATCCTCCCCTTTACTTCGAAAAGTATTCCTAAGATATTTGTAATACTATTATAACGTTTTATAGGAATGTTTGTAAACCCTGATAAATCAACTATTCCTATAAATCATAGGAATACGTATTCCTCCACTGGAGGAATGACATTCCTCCAGTGGAGG
>NZ_JAPCIN010000007.1:0-158848 GCF_025910025.1 Priestia sp. JV24 | reverse complement strand
ATTAATAAAAAATAAAATTTAACGTTGACGTTTGTCGCTTTGTTCAGTTTTCAAAGTTCAACCGCCGCTCTTAAGCGACTTTTTTATCTTATCAGTTTATCTCTTTCTTGTCAACAACTTTTTTAAGAAGTTTTTTCAAGTTTTTGATAAATTTAGTATCGCTCATTGGCGACGTATATAAATTTACCACGGATATTTTAAAGCGTCAATAGATTTTTTAAAATAAATCGTGTTTTTTTAGAAAAACCTTTTATCCAGGCTATAAAGTCATATGTCAGGGTATCTGCACGTCATAACCGCACCGTATCAGATACCCTTTATCCTCTCTATCATTTCGCCACATAGTGTCTATGGTACAAACTCTTTCCTTTGGTTTCTACTTTTTTTACCATAATGATATCTTTTTCAATTAAAAACTCAAGAAGTATTCCTAAATCAATAGCATAAGGGCGTATTTCGGGATGATGAACCAGTTCATTAAACGTCCATTCCTGCTTTTTACTTTTCATAATATGAACAAGATGCTTGGCACCTAATTCAGTTTTTTTATTTACTAGAAATTCACTCGCTAAGAAAAGCAGCTCTAAACGCTTGCTAACCTCTTCTTGGCTAATAATTAGCTCTTCGTAAAGACGATGAATTTCAGGTTCTATTTTTTTCACTTGGTTCCATACTGTCACTTCTGGGTGAAATCCATTTTCCAACACAGACAGTCGTGCTAAATGATGAAGAGCATGAATGACATGATTGAATGCATCTAAATAATGATTAGACGCATAAAAGTCTTTTCCTTCTTTAAATCGGCGAATCAACTTAGCAAACTCGACACCTATTCTCTTTGTCCGATCTTCTCTAGGAAAATCAATTAAGCGTTTCTTTAAGTTTTCCATATATTCGTTTCGATCAAATAGCACTTTACCATTTAAGATCCAATCAATAATACGGCGGTTCGTCCCCCTCATAATCCATTCACTCATTTGCTGTTCAGAAGCCATATAAAGTGCCGCACGCTCATTTTCATATTCGTATTGTTTAATAAAAAGAGAAGTTTCTGTAGTTTTGGTCACAATAAATAAGATAGCATCCAAATTATCCGTCACTGGAGATTCTGATTTCTTTTTTTCAATCAGTAAAATACCTAGTGTGTCTTTATTGCTAGCTCTTTCTTGATATATTGGCCGTAAAACATCTTCCATTTTGAGCTCTCCTAACTGTAATAAACAAATATTTTTCAAAATTTTAAAGGCTATGGACTAAGATTTCTTTTTTTATTATATACGATGTATAACGGATATCCCACTCAGAATTATGGAAATCATTCAGAAAGCTCAAAAACCAACAATAATTTTCCGAAGATTCAATTTTCATTATCATTCATTGTCTCACTCTATGATATATTGGTAATAGGGGGGATACTGATGGGGATAAAGTATTCAAATAAAATTAACAAGATTCGCACGTTTGCACTCAGTCTGATCTTTGTTGGGTTCATTGTTATGTATGGGGGAATTTTCTTTCGATCTTCAGTCTGGCTAATGACTATTTTTATGCTTTTGGGTTTGCTGTGCATCGTAGCTAGTACCGGCGTTTATTTCTGGATTGGCATGCTTTCTACAAAAGCGGTTCAAGTAACCTGCCCTACATGTCAAAAGCAAACCAAAATGCTAGGGCGCGTAGATATGTGTATGTATTGCAATGAGCCGCTTACGCTTGACCAGTCTCTTGAAGGAAAACAATTCGACGAAAAGTATAATAGAAAAAAACAAAAAGAAAGCTGATAGTATCACTACTATCAGCTTATTAATGCGCTTTTTTAGCCGTACAATCAGGACACGTTCCGTAAATTTCCATTCGGTGGTGACTAATATCAAAGTCAGTAATATGAGCAGCCAGCTTTTCTACTTCGTCTAAACCAGGATAATGAAAATCCACAATTTTTCCGCAGCTTTCGCAAATCACATGGTAATGCTCTGTTGTAACATAATCAAACCGGCTTGATGCATCACCGTATGTTAGTTCCTTTACAATACCTACTTCGCGAAATACTCTTAAATTATTGTAAACGGTCGCTACACTCATATTTGGGAACTTACCTTCCAGCGCTTTATAAATATCATCTGCTGTTGGATGTGTCATTGAATTGATTAAATACTCTAAAATAGCATGACGTTGTGGTGTGATACGAACGCCAGTACCTTTTAACGTTTCAAGGGCTTCTTGTAAATGATTTGACACGTCATGCACCCCTCTTCTGTAAGTATTATTACTTTATAATTCTTATAATTAGTCTACATGTTTTACCCACGTTTTGTCAACTTGATGCCTATTCCTATTTTATGTAATAAGTAGAAACTTTTCATATATTTTATGCAAAAAAAGAAGTGTGGAAATCAATCCACACTTTTAAATATATTAACATCTGAGGAGGTATGCCCTACACTGATATTGTATGTTCAAAGACTAAAACTGCTCTAGTTATCTGCCTGTTTTTATGCCATTTTTTCTTTAATAAATGATAAAGCTTCTTCCACATGCCCTTTCACTCGAACCTTACGATATTCTTTTACGAGCATTCCTTCTTTATTAATGATAAAAGTGGAGCGTTCAATGCCCATATATTCTTTTCCAAAGTTTTTTTTCAGTGTCCATACTCCATACTCTTCAGCTACGCTGTGATCTTCGTCAGCTAAAAGTAAGAATGGAAGGCCGTGCTTATCAATAAACTTATGGTGTTTGTCGATTGGATCCGGGCTCACTCCTAGAATTACCGCATCTAGCTCTTCAAAATTTTCATGCTGATCTCTGAAATCACAGGCTTCTGTTGTACAGCCTGGCGTCATATCTTTCGGATAAAAATACAGCACAACGTTTTTTCCTTTCATCGACGCTAGTGATACTTGCTCTCCATTTGTAGACATCAATACAAAATCGGGTGCTTTTTCTCCAACTACAGCTGTCATATTTATCTTCTCCTTTACGCTTTTCATTTTCTTTGAATAGCGTACCTAATATTAGATAAGATGACAAGTTTAAGTGCGGGTAACAGTTCGCATCACAAAGATTGCAGGCATAATATAGCCGATAAACGCTTCAAAAGTTGCAAATAATTTCCCAATTCCAACCGGATACATATCTCCGTAGCCTACTGAAAATAACGTCGCTGCGCTGAAATACATACTGTTAAACAGGGTATAGAAATAATGACCTTCATGTTCAAACCCTCCGCTTAATACTGGAATACTCCCCATCTCACATACTGTATAAATAAGGCTAAATCCCAATAAAACTGTAATATATGAATAAAACAAGACAAAGAAATGACCAATTGAGAAAAAATGAAATTCTCCAAGTTCTTTTTCAAAGAGAAACTTCATACTACCAATTACAAAAACAATGATAACGAGGATTAGAAAAATAACCATCATTCTACTCCTTTAATTTATACTCTTACTACCACTATACGCGCGTTCTTGTCCAATCATTACTACTCCGAATCCACCAAAAAGAGCAGGCATTTAATTGCCTGCTCCTCTGTATTTTTTGACCCCTGTATTCCATAAGAAAATAGAGATTACAAAAAAGACGATTCCCATAACTGGGGTTAAAAATGCATATCCATACCATTCTGACCTCCCTAAGAAATAAGCAGCTGGATATACGCCTACAAATGCAAAAGGAAGAATCCACGTTAAAACATATCGGATGACATTATTATAAATATCTACAGGATACCTTCCATAGTTTCCAATATTATAAATAGTAGGCATAATAGAGGTTCTGGCATCCGACCAGAAGCCTATGCTTGCTAAGGCGATGAAAATTCCTGCGTATACAAGCGCTCCTCCTAAAATGAATAATAGAAAAATAAAAACATCATACCACTGGAAATGAAGATGTAAAGAAGACGCAGCGTAAGCCATTACGGCAATCCCAGTGACACCACCAAACAATGATTCTAGCTCCATTCGCTCCAAAATAACTTGAAACAAACTATGAATCGGCCGCGTTAAAATTCGGTCCATTTCTCCTTTAACAATGTAGCGTTCATTGAAATCCCAAATGTTAAAGAAAGACGAAAAAATAGCAAAAGGAACTAAAAAGAAACCATAAATAAAGATAATTTCCTCTCGTGACCATCCGTGCAGCGACTGAGTATGACCAAATACAACTAAAATAAAAATTAAGTTAACCGTTTGAAATAATAAGTCCGATATGATTTCAACTACCATGTCGGTACGATACTGAAGCCTTGTTTTCATATATTGACCGATGTACTGAAAGAAAATCGAAAAATAAAACATTTTCATAGACTACCCTCCTTGAATAACCATTTTTTTCTTCGCTATGTTCCACAAACATGCAATAGGGATAAATAGAAGTCCTGACCAAACTGCTTGTGTGATAAGAGCATTTATTACTTCCTGCCCTTTAAATCCATTTGTGAAAATCATGCTCGGAATATAACTAATGGCTTGAAAAGGGAAATAGCTCATAATATGTTGCGCCCAGAAAGGATAGAAGCTGATGGGCAGAAGAAGTCCTGAAAACAAATCAATAACAACGCGCTTCGCTCGAATGAGTCCATCATTGTTAAAGAGAAAGAAAGTCGTAATACCCGTTAATAAATTAATTTGTGTATTGATAATGAAACTAAAAATTAAAGACAGTCCAAAATAAAGCCATGTTGCTGCATTTGCTGAGAACTGTACTGGAAATAAAAACGCGACAATAATCATGCCGGGCACTGAGAAAAACAGCAGCCGAAAAATCCCTTCTCCCAGTCCTTGCATCGTTTTCATACCAAGGTAGCTATAAGGCTTAATTAACTCTACAGCCACTTTGCCATCTTTAATTTCCGTTGCCATTTCACGGTCAATGTTATTAAAGTAAAAGGCTCTTGCCATCCATGAAACGGCTACATACGTTGTCATTTGAGTGATGGATAAACCTTGAATATTCTCTTTTCCTCCATAAATAGCGGACCATAAAAAATAGTAAGCACCAATATTAATTGCATAAATCAATATTCCGCTGTAATAATTCGTCCGATACGCTAGCATCATTAAAAAACGAATGCGTATCATCTCTATATATTTATCCATTCACAACACCTTCTTCATAAATGTTGCGAATAATTTCTTCCGTCGAAATTTCTTCAATGTTAATATCGCTGATTTCATGCTTTGCCACCACTTTAGCAATCAGCTGCGACATTAAGTCTCCTTTATTTTGAAGCTGTGCTATCCACAAATATTTTTGATCACCTTCAATCCAGTTAACAGGCATTCCTTGCGTCAATAGCTTCAACTGCTCTTTATTTGGCGCAGTTCCGAATTCAAACGTAACCTGCTTAAGGTCGCCCCAGTTCGAACGCAACTTTTGCAGCGATCCGTCATAAATAATACTGCCTTCATCCAGCATTACAACGCGTTCACATAAAGCTTCAATATCTGCTAAATCATGTGTTGTAAGCAAAATTGTCGTGTTGTATTTTTCATTAATTTCTTTTAAAAATTGACGGATTTTTAATTTAACTAGTACATCTAAACCAATCGTCGGTTCATCTAAAAATAGAAGCGGCGGATTGTGAATAAGAGCAGCAGCCAGCTCACAGCGCATTCTTTGACCTAAAGAAAGCTTTCGCACTGGCTTATCTAGCAGCGGCCCGATATCTAACGTTTGAATAACGTGCTCCATGTGAGCGTTATAATCTTCATCTGACACTTTGTATACTTTTTTTAACAGGCGAAAAGATTCTTGTACGGCAATATCCCACCACAGCTGAGAGCGTTGACCAAAAACAACACCAATCGTTTGGGCAAACTTTTCTCTTTCCTTATGGGGATTCATTCCATTTACGGTAATGTCGCCTGAAGTAGGCGTTAAGATTCCTGTCAGCATTTTGATTGTGGTCGATTTCCCCGCTCCGTTTTCTCCTATATACCCTACCATTTCCCCTTGTTTTACGGTAAACGATATATCGTTCACAGCTTTCATGACTCTATAATTACGGGTAAATAGATCCCGGAATGCCCCTTTAAGGCCAGAGCGGCTAGAATAGGCTTTAAATTCTTTCCGAAGTTGATTCACCTCAATAGCATTTTTCATTGTATTCCCTCCGTTACGTCGACGTATTAGTGGTTTCTTTTATTGTTTCCGGCGCCCTTGCTAGCAACTCCTCCAAGAGACGAGGAACTATTTTCTAGCAGTTAGCTCACAAATTTCTATCATACACGTTCTCGAATGTTTTTCAAGAAACAAATAAGTTTGATAGAATAAAGAAGTTGAACTTTTCATTAGGAGGCATACTATGCAATTTACAAAATCAGAACAATTACACGCTGAAGCGCTCGAGCATATTGTAGGCGGCGTTAACAGCCCTTCACGTTCATATAAAGCCGTAGGAGGCGGAGCCCCTGTTGCAATGGAGAAGGCAAGCGGAGCTTATTTCTGGGACGTTGATGGAAATAAATATATTGACTATTTAGCAGCTTACGGTCCTATCATTACGGGACACGCTCATCCTCATATCACGAAAGCTATTACAAAAGCAGCTGAAACGGGTGTTCTTTACGGTACGCCAACTGCTCATGAAGTCACATTTGCTAAAATGCTCAAAGAAGCGATGCCCGCATTAGATAAAGTGCGCTTCGTCAACTCTGGAACAGAAGCCGTTATGACAACTATCCGTGTAGCACGCGCTTATACTGGACGCGATAAAATTATTAAATTTGCAGGTTGCTACCACGGCCATTCTGACCTTGTATTAGTAGCAGCTGGATCTGGTCCTTCTACACTTGGCACTCCTGACTCTGCTGGTGTACCAAAAAGTATCGCTAACGAAGTCATCACAGTTCCTTTTAACGACATCGAGCCTTACAAGGAAGCATTAGAAAAATGGGGCGATCAGATTGCAGCTGTTTTAGTAGAACCAATCGTTGGAAACTTCGGAATTGTTGAGCCGGAACCTGGCTTTTTAGAACAAGTTAATGAATTAACTCACGAAGCTGGAGCACTTGTTATTTACGATGAAGTTATTACAGCGTTTCGCTTTATGTACGGTGGAGCTCAAGATTTACTTGGTGTAAAACCTGATCTCACTGCATTTGGAAAAATCATCGGCGGCGGCCTTCCAATCGGAGCCTACGGCGGTAAAAAAGAAATCATGGAAAAAGTGGCGCCGCTTGGACCCGCTTATCAAGCAGGTACAATGGCTGGAAACCCAGCTTCTATTCTTTCTGGGATTGCTTGCCTAGAAGTACTAAAGCAAGAAGGTGTTTATGAACAGTTGGATAAGTTAGGGGCGATGCTCGAAGAGGGTATTTTAAAACATGCTCGTACATATAACATGCCTATTACTATCAATCGATTAAAAGGCGCTCTTACTGTCTATTTTACAACCGAAACGGTCAAAAACTATGAACAAGCAGAAAATACAGACGGCGAATTATTCGCACGCTTCTTTAAACTAATGCTCCACCAAGGTGTCAACTTAGCTCCTTCGAAATATGAAGCATGGTTCCTTACTACAGCTCATACAGAACAAGATATTACCGACACATTAGAAGCAGTCGAAAAAGCATTTAAACAATTAAGTGAAGAACGTTAATTCTTATTCTAAAGAGGCTGAAATAAAAGGATTTTAGACGAAGTGAAAAACGAACCATTGATCAAGATGTTTGATTAGTGGTTCGTTTTTTTGTTATGATAAACGTAGGTTTCGTGTGTACAGGTCTTTCTAGCAGTTGATTGAAGGGCAAGTGGAAGACTGCTGCGGAAATCAAGTGCTGTGTCACAAGCGGTTCAGTTCATGTATCCTATTTGTTCGTCTTTAGATTGGATTTATTTCGTTATGTCTCGACCTCTTTTTCGTTTTACCTTCGGGTTTCCTTATAGAACATTCCCACCTTTCATAACCATTTCTTACGCGTCATCTCCTTTTTTTCAGCCTGTCGAAAAATCCCGAGAAATACCCTTATTTTTCTGCTTGTTTTCTCTTGATATCCATTCTTAAACCTTGTATAGTATGTTATTGTTTATATTATTTCCAACAGGTTATGTAATAAAGAAGGACTGATTTTTGCAATTTATCATTTGTTTTGGGGAACATTCTTCATAACGAAAAAACTTTTTTACAGAAAGGAACTACGAACGCACATGAAACTTGGTGCCCGCATCTTAAAAACGGGAATTGCCATTACACTTTCATTGTTATTAGGTGAATTTCTAAGTTTACCATCTCCAATATTTGCGGCAATTGCGGCAGTTTTTGCAATTCAACCGTCTATTTACAGATCTTATTTAACAATATTGGAGCAAATACAGGCGAATGTGATTGGAGCTGCTTCTGCAGTTTGTTTTGGACTTATTTTTGGTACCCATCCCATCATTATTGGTTTTACCGCTGTTGTTGTCATTGCAGTTAACTTAAAATTACGTATTAATAATACAATTGGGCTTGCGCTTGTGACAGTAATTGCAATCATGGAAAATCCAGGAGATAATTTCGTTGAATATGCACTTATACGCTTTGGTACAGTGTTACTTGGGGTATTCTCAGCATTTATTGTCAATCTTATTTTTATTCCGCCAAAGTATGAAACAAGGTTGTATTATAAAATTGTAAGCACAACGGAAGAAATTATTAAATGGATTCGCATGAATCTTTATCACGCATCTGAGCACACATTGCTAAAAGAAGACATTGAAAAAATGAAAGACAATGTGGCTAAAATGAATCAAATCTTTGATTTTTACAAAGAAGAACGCACTTATTCAACCAAAAAACGTTTTGTTAAGTCACGCAAGCTCGTTTTATTTCGTCAAATGATTACCGTAACAACACGAGCTCTTACAACCTTGAAACTACTTCACCGAGTGGAAAATGATCTTCAAGTCATGCCGCAGCAATTTCAAGATTTAATCAAATCTGAAGTTGAGTGCCTGTTAATGTATCATGAGCAAGTATTATTAAAATTCATTGGGAAATTACGCGTACAGCCAACCACTACTGTACCAAACGAAGCCTGCGTTGGAAAACGAGCTTTAATCGATAAATTTATGCAGTACAAAATATACGATAATGATGAAGAGAATAAGGTTATTTATCATATCTTCCCTTTAATTTCTGTCATCATTGAGTATAGTGAAGAGTTAGAGCATCTTGATAAGCTGATTGATACGTTCCAAAACTATCACAAGGATGCTAACTCATTTGATATTAATCATCAGCGACAAGAAGATTAAAAACACCACCTATTGTTAGACAATAGGTGGTGTTTTTAAATTGTATCAAGCTGCTGAACGTTAAAGAGCTGATAGTAATGACCTTTTTTCTTAATTAACTCCTCATGAGAACCTCGTTCGACTACTCTTCCATTTTCTAAAAGTACAATTTCATCAACATGAGTAATTGTAGATAAACGATGGGCTACAATGAAAGTCGTACGGTCTTTTGCTAGTTCAGCTAGTGCTTCTTGAATATAGTGCTCACTTTCCAAATCTAGAGCTGAAGTGGCTTCATCAAAAATAAGAATAGCTGGATTTTTTAAAAATACGCGCGAAATGGAAATACGCTGCTTCTGTCCTCCTGATAGCTTCATTCCCCGCTCTCCCACTTTTGTATCATATCCTTCGGGCAAATTCATAATAAAATCGTGGGCATTTGCGGCTTTTGCCGCAGCAATTACTTCTTCATCTGTCGCTCCTGGCTTTCCAAGCAGTATATTGTTTTTAACCGTGTCACTAAACAACACCGTATCCTGCAGGACGATTCCAATCTTATCTCGCAGGCTGCGTACTTTATAGGTTTTGATATCAATGTCATCAATGAGAATTTTACCCTCTGTCACATCATAAAAGCGCGGAATTAAGCTGATAAGCGTGGATTTCCCTCCTCCGCTCATTCCAACAAACGCAACGGATTTTCCTTTTTCTACATCTAAATTAATATCATGAATCACAGGTTTTTCTTCTTCATAAGCAAATGAAACGTGCTCAAACTGCACCTTTCCATGAAGCTCAGTACATTCTTTTGCATCTTTCTTGTCTGTAATATCGTATTCTTCATCAATGAACTCAAACACCCGGTCCATAGATGCCACAGACTGCGTGAGCGTAGTCGATGAATTGACCAAGCGGCGAAGCGGATTATACAAGCGGTCAATATAGGCCACAAATGCTACCATCGTTCCTACGCTAAGACTTTCTGTGATGACTTGATATCCAGCAAATGTAATCACGATTAAAGGTGCCAAATCGGTAATGGTATTCACTACTGCAAATGTTTTTGCATTCCAATTCGTATGATTGATTGCTTTTTGTAGAAAATTTGAATTTTGCTTATCAAATTGCTTCTGCTCATGAGGCTCAATAGCAAAGCTGCGAATAACAGAGATCCCTTGAACCCTTTCATGTAAATGCCCCTGCACTTCCGCTAAAGCCTGCGAACGGACTCTTGTTAAATGGCGAAGACGACTGTAAAAATATTTTACAGAGAACGCATAAACCGGCAGCAAAATAATCGATACCAGTGTTAAAGGTACATTCATCGTAAACATAATCACAATGGCTATTACAATCGTCATCATATCAAGCCATACGTTCATTAAACCTGTGATAACAAAGTTTTTTGTTTGCTCTACATCATTAATGACTCGTGAAATCACTTCACCCGCTCGCGTATTTGCATAATAACGCAAGCTAAGCTTTTGAATATGGCTAAACAGCTGATCTCGTATATCATATAGTACTTTGCTCGATACCCACTGAGCATAATACTGCCTGTAATATTCAATGGGAGGTCTTAACACTAAAAATACAACAAACGAAATCCCCATAATCGTCACCATTTTATGAACTTTTTCAGAGGAGGACATGCCATGTCCATTTACGATATCGTCCAACACATATTTCAAAAGCAGCGGAATTAATAAAGGAATAGCAAATTTAATAATACCAATTAATACAGTACCGACAATTTGCCATTTGTATGGCTGTACAAACTTCATGTAGCGTCTTATACTTCCCATAAAATCTCCCCTTTCTATCTATGAGGGCAAGCTTTCTTAGTATATGTACACGCGTCGATTTTTTAGTGCTTTTATCTCTTCTAAAAGATGGTGAGCATAACGCCAAAAAGAACATTATATCAAACAGTCAGCTTTAGACGGCCTAACATAATGTTCTCTAGATCATTCATCAAGAATGCCGATATGTTAAAAAGCGCTCATACCAAATGTCAATGAAATCTGGAGCAAACGGGCCTTTTCGCTGTCGAATCCAACCTTTTAACTCCTCAACGTGATTATGTAAAATACGGTCAATCACTTCTGGATAATTCATTTCTTTTCGATGCTTCTCATATTCATCTTCATCAAGAAGGGTGTATGTCATATCTGGATAGACTTTGATATCTAAATCATAATCAATATATTTGAGCGCTTCATTGTCATCATAAATGAACGGCGAACTAATATTGCAGTAATAATAAATTCCATCTTCACGGATCATCCCAATGACATTAAACCACTGCTGAGCATGAAAATAACAAATTGCAGGCTCTCTTGTGACCCATGTTCGTCCATCTGATTCTGTAACGACCGTGCGATCATTTCCTCCAATCACTAAGTTATTGGTTGCTTTTAATACGGTTGTCCGATCCCACACGCGATGAATATGTCCATTATGCTTGTAGCTGTGTATTTGAATTGTTTCTCCTTCCACCGGAATTCCCATCTCCAATACCTACTTTCATTTTAGCACTTAAAAAAATTCATATAACGTCTCCATTTGTCTTATGTTTATTATAACGGTTTCTCTCTCATTTTAACACAAATGTGCTAACCTTCTTGAGTTCAAAAAAGTCACTTCCCCTACTTTTCCTTTGCTTGGCAGCCTTAAAAAAGAGAGGAAGTGACCCATCAATGTTCATTAAGCAAGTGTAGAGCAAGCCCCTTCACTTTTATATGTACGAATAATGTCTTCGGTTTGTGCTTCAAACGTCAATTGAATCTCTTTTAATTTTAGCTTCATTTCACTAATTTCATCTTGCACAGAATGCAGTTTTGCTTCTTCATGAAGTTTTACTAGTTCACCTTCAATTTCCTGACAGCGCTCAATCTCAGACTGCAAAAACAGAAGTTGATCCATGGTCTCCAATTGTTGAGTCACTAGCTGATCAAATTTTTTCATACGATAGCTCCTCCCTATTTGCTTTAACCATACACGCGGCACTTCTGTTAACATTCTGTTTAGGTGATCCAGATTCCTTTGACGAGCTATGTAAAGTTTCAAGAAGTTTTGTCATACTTTGTTGCTTTTTATATAAGAAAAAGCGAACTTAACATCGCCGTATGAAAGACGTTAAGCTCGCTTTTGATATTAACCTTGGTATTTACCAGAGTTTTGGTTTTTCTTTGCTTCAGCTTGTGCGTTTTGTTGTCTCACTTCTTGAGCACTTGTTTCGCTAGCAAATTCAGTACCGAAGTTGTTTTTAGATGCTTGAGCATTTTGGCTTTTGTTTGCCGCTGCTTGAGCATTTTGTTGTTTCACTTCTTGTACATTTGTTTCGCTACCAAATTCAGTACCGAAATTGTTTTTAGATGCTTGAGCATTTTGTTGTTTCACGTGTTGTGTGCTTGTACCAGATGCTGTTTTGTTTGTTTGTTTTGCCATTGTAATCACCTCCACGAAAATTAATATGCCCGGGAGGTAAATAGGGTATGCAAACTTTTTTCAGTATTTTAAGGTGTAAGCAAAAAACACATTTACCTTACATTAAAAGTGAACGCCCTCCGTCAATAATAAGCGTTTGACCGCAAATCATATTTGCTTGATCGGACACTAAGAACATAACTGCATCTACCATGTCTTTTGGCTCCACCATACGACCAGCTGGAGTATGCTTGCGCGCATCATCTAGGAGCTCATCGCGATTTGGGAAATGTTTTAATGCTTCTGTATCCACAGCCCCTCCAGATACAGCATTTACCACAATATTCTTTGGAGCCAGCTCCACTGCTAAATAGCGGGTCAACGCTTCTACAGCAGCTTTTGACACGCCTACTGTTGTATAATTTTCTAAATAGCGAATAGACCCAAGCGAACTGATGGTAACAATCTTTCCTCCCCCTACTTTTTCCATACGTTTAGCCGCTTCTTGTGCACAGAATAAATATCCTTTACTATTGATGTCCATTGTCCAATTCCAGTGAGTTTCTTCTAATTCCATAATAGGACGTAAAACCCCTGAAGCCGCATTACTTACAAATACGTCTAAGCGACCGAATGCTTCATCAATTTGCTCAAACATTTCTTTAATTTTTTCTACTTTTCCTACGTTTGCTTTAACAACTAATGCTTCTCTGCCTAATGCTTTGATTTCTTCCGCTACTTCCTGAGCTGCACTTTTGCTTCGTGCATAGTTTAATACAATATCGTATCCTTCTTTAGCCAGACGTAAGGCAATCTCTTTACCAATACCTCTGCTGCTTCCTGTAACTAGTGCTACCTTTTGTGACATGATGTCATCTCCCTTATGTATCATATTATCTTTACATTGTACTGATTTTATCGCATAAGAAACAAGTAATATAGGGAAAATAGATAAAACTTGATAAAATGAACGAGGTGAATAGAATGTATGTAGGTAGAGACATGACGGCTCTTTCAATGATTTCTAAAAGCGAGTGGAAAGACAGCGAGCTTGCGTTTTTCCATCACTCTTTACAGCAAATGACGCCGTATTTAAATGCTGAAGGACAAAGTATTCATCAGCAAATTATTAAAGAAATTGAAGCACGGGGCGGGTTACAGCGCCACGAAGCAGATTATACACACGGCACGCATGTTTCATATGATTAAATAAAAGAAGCGCGGAGTTTATCCACGCTTCTTTTATTTAACAAGTAAATATTCTTTTAAGATTTTTTGATGGGAAACAGGAAATGCATATTGTTCTAAATCTTTTTCAGAAACTACTTTCAAGTTTTTTAATGCACTGATATCACTTACCAGCTCTGCTTCATATACTGTGATGTTCCAGACGATATGAGAAAATACGTGCTGAATTGTGGTAAACGGCGCATTAATTTTAATATCAGCTCCGTACTCATTTTGAATAAATGCCTGAAGCTGCTGATGATCTGGCGCTATACTAAGATCTACTTCTATATTTGGAAATTCCCATAGGTTAGCTAAAAGTCCTTTGCTTGGACGTTTATGAATCAGATAATTTCCGTCCTCGTCTCTAATCACCACTGCAGCAAGCTGAAGAGCACGCGGCGCTTTTTTCTTTGATTTAACAGGAAGCTCATTCTGCACTCCTTCTTCAAACGCGCGGCAGTGTTCGCGAACTGGACATAACAAACAGGAAGGAGAAGTTGGTGTACAGACAATGGCGCCCAGTTCCATCATGCCTTGATTAAAATAGGAAGGATTATCTTTTGAAATAATTTCATGCACGATATCTTCAAACAGCTTTCTTGTTTTCGGTTTTGCAATATCATCCCAAACGGATAAAATGCGCGATAGCACACGCATGACATTTCCATCTACAGCAGGTTGCGGCACTCCGTATGCAATACTTAAAATAGCTCCTGTTGTATAAGGGCCTACTCCTTTTAGTTTAGAGATTTCTGCTGGCGTATTCGGAACTTCTCCCCCGTATTGTTCGTGAACTTCTCGAACGGCGGTTTGTAAATTACGGGCACGGGAATAATAGCCTAATCCTTCCCACGCTTTTAACACATCATCTTCATTCGCATAAGCTAAATCTTTAATAGTGGGAAATTTGCTAATAAAATTATTAAAATACGGAATGACCGTATCTACTCTCGTTTGTTGAAGCATAATTTCAGATACCCACACTTTATAAGGGTCCTGATCTTGACGCCAAGGTAGAATGCGCTGTTCCTGCTCAAACCAAGAGATTAAGTCATCTTGAAATGCTCGAATATCGAAATTTTGTACAATATCTTTACTTTGTTTCACGTCATAGCCTCCGAGGTATTAACTATACATATACAATGTGTTGCTTTTTGAATCTTAGTAACTTTATGATAACCTTATAACAACTACAAATATGAATAGTAAAATGAATTGTTCAAATAATGAATAAAAACAGCTAATTTGCTGCGTTAGTAATAAAGCGAGATTTTTCGCCCTGAATCAAGCTTCCATGCTGAATTAGGATACTCTAAGATTGTCATTTTACAAAGGAGGAGTTCGCTCTGGATACTGGTACACACATTGCAATGGGAATCGCTTTAGGCGGCCTTGCAACATTAGACCCCACTGTATCTGCGAATACAGCCACACTGGATGCTGTAATGATTGGCGTAATGGCCGGGTCATTAGCACCTGATTTAGACACTGTTTTAAAGTTGCGAAACAATGCACAGTATATCCGCAATCACCGTGGAATTACACATTCTATCCCGGCCGTTATTTTATGGCCTTTGCTTATTGTGCTCATTCTTTCGCTTCTGCTGCCAGGAGCTAACTTGCTGCATCTATGGATGTGGACCTTTGCAGGCGTCATTATTCACGTTTTTGTTGATATCTTTAACGCTTATGGTACGCAAGCTTTACGGCCTTTCACAAATAAATGGATTGCGCTTGGCGTAATCAACACGTTTGATTACGTGATTTTCTCAGCTCACGTACTTGCGATTTTAATCTGGTTTATTGGAGCAGAGCCAGGACCAACATTCATTACGCTGTATGTGTTATTGGCATTTTACTATGGATTGCGCTTTTATATGCGCCACCAAATCGCCAAGAAGCTTCGAAAACAGTTTCCTGATGTTATCAAGCTCAATATCTCTCCTACGCTGCGTTTCACTCACTGGCACTTAGCTGTGACGACCGAAAAGTATTTTCATGTAGGAAGAGCAATCGGAGAAGAAATTTTTATTTATGATACGTTTGATAAAGTTCCAATTCCCGAATCAGCCGTAATTGAAGTAGCGAAAAAAGATGAAAATTTATCTGCTTTTCTTTCATTTTCACCTATTTATAGATGGGAACTGGATGAATATAACGACCACATTGAAGTGCGCTTTATTGATTTACGCTACCGCAGCAAAGACTACTATCCATTTGTAGCCGTAGTCCAGCTTGATTACGATTTAAATATCATTTGTTCGTACACAGGTTGGATTTTCAGTGAGAAAAAATTGCGTAAAAAGCTTGATTATCTCCCGCACTAATCATAACAAGAACAAATATGAAACCCAAAAACGAACCGTCTTGAGAAGACGGTTCGTTTTTATTTAATGTTTTAAATAGTCATCGTTATTTAATAAATGCTGATATTTAGGGTTTTTAACCGCGATTTCATGAAGTTTGTCTCCGTAGCTGTTGATATACATCGTAACAACCTTTTCCGTCGCTTCTTTCCCTTTATAATCATATCCTGCTTTTGCGTAAGATGACTCAAAATCTTCCCAGAAAAGCTCGACCCACGTGCGTGCTTGAGCATATGAGAGCGAACTGTTTTTATTTAAGAGCTGATTCGTTAATCTTTCAAATATATCGTTCATAAGAACACCTCGATTACCAAAATTCTTTATGAGTATGTTTGCACTTTTAACTTACACTATAAATGCGGAGTTATTCACTCCCTCATGTACTATATCATAACCGCAACGCTTTCTGTTGTAAAAGGAGAGGTATCTATGCGCAATAAAGCAAAAGATTTTACAAACCAACATCATACTAAGCTTGAAGGCGAACCTCGCGCAAAAGCTGAGTACGCTTCAAAACGTGCAAATGGAACAATTAACACGCATCCTCAAGAACGTATGCATGCTTCTAATGAGCGCGAAGAATAACCGCTTGCTTTACGTTTAAAAATAGAGTGAATATAGAAATCAAACAAGCAGCACACTTCGTGCTGCTTGTTCATCCCTTTATTTTTTCAACATGGAAATAGGCAGTGCCTCTTCGTTTTGCGGTGAGCCAAGCCTAAATCCCCACGCAAAAACTCCGTTCATATAATCAATTTTAAAATATGAACCCGGATCTCCTTGAATTTCATATACTTCCCCTGCTTTAAACGCTTCGGGATCCAATAAATACGACCTAGCCATTGTTACTTTTCTTTCTAATACTGCATACTCATTGACCATGCCAAGCTGCTCAGCTTTTCGTGCTTTTTCTTGAAGAGACCCAATTTCTTGTTGAAGTTCATACGTCGTCATATCACTGTAACGTTTTTCAGACATGCTGTTTTCCCCCTTGTTTGCTTTCATTTTATTATAACAAAAGGTATAACTAAAGGGAGACTATGAAAAGGGAGTTTTGGGAATGAAAACAGTGCTAATCACGGGCGGTGCGACGGGTCTTGGAAAAGAGCTCGCTAAACTTTACGCAAAAGACTACAACGTCATTCTAGCTGGACGCAATCAACATAAATTAAAAGAGGCGCAGCATGAGCTAGGAGACAACGTATATACGATGTCTGTAGATATTACAAAGTATGAAGAAGTAGGAAAATCTGTAGAAAAACTGCTGATGCAGCATTCAGTAGATATCCTTATCAACAATGCAGGCATTGGACATTTTGGTCCTTTGACCGATTATACAAAACAAGCCATCGATGAAGTCATCGATACAAATGTAAAAGGAACTATTTTTTTAACACAAGCGCTTATGCCTCATCTCTTGACGAGACCTGAACCTAAAGTTATGAATATCATTTCAACTGCAGGACTTCGCGGGAAAGCTAATGAAAGCGTCTATGTGGCAAGTAAGTTTGGCGTAAGGGGATTTACAGAAAGTTTAAAAGTGGAATACCAAGATACCAGCCTTCATGTGATTGCAGCTTACATGGGAGGCATGAATACCCCTTTTTGGGATCACAACAACCACATTAAAGATAAAAGCCGATTGCGCTCGGCTTCCGAAATTGCTGAGATTATTTATAAACAGCAGAATGACTCAGAAGATATTTTGTTTTAAAAAAGAGTGAAACATAACTGCATTAATCTATTCTAAAGATAAACACATTGTATAAATGATCTTATAGGAATTGCTTGTGACACAGCGGGTGATTTCCGTGCAGGACTTCTCCCTTTCTGGGGACGGCAGGAGTCTTCGTCTTGCCCTCCAATCCACTGCTAGAACCAACTAAACACATGAAGTTTATGTTTACCATCACAATAAAAAATCCGAACGAGTTGGATTCTCCATCAAGAATCTCGATTCATCGTTCGGATTTCCCTTTAACTAACATACTTTTGTCCCGCCTTTATTCCTCTTCAATAGAATCTAGAAATGATTGAATTTGGTCAATAGAGAATCCTTTCCTATAAAGAGCCTGCTTCATTTTTTGCTGATATTCCCAGCCTTCATACTTTGAAAAACGACGATGAGCTTTCATTCCTTGGTATTGCAGAGCTTCCCATGCCTCATCGCTTTCTTTTTCTGTATTCGTGCGCTGAAATGCTTCTTGAATAATAGAAAATGAATAACCCTTCACTGCCAATGCTTGTTCCATTTTTTGTTTCATCATTACTTGAGATAATTTTTTATATTTTCCTTTTAACTTTTCAATTAATTTCACAGCAGTTTGAATTTGCTGTTCTTCAGGGTATTCACATAAACTAAGGGTAATAGTGGAATCAGAAATTCCCTTTTCTTTTAATTCTCTTTGAATCACACTTGGTCCTTTTGATGTCGTGTTCATTTGAGTTAACACGAATGCTTTTGCAAACTCTTCATCATTTAAATAACGGTGGCTGACTAATTTCTGAATAACTTGTTGAATAATAGTAGAGTTAATTTCTTTTTTCTTCAAATAATCATGTACCTCTTTTTCAGAGCGCATTCGATAAGATAAGTAAGTGATCGCTAAATTATAAGCTTTTTTCTCATCATCTGCGTACTGAATTTCCGTTAATTCAAATTCATCAAGCTCACGACCTTTTTTCAAGTCATATTTGATGAGGACATTTTCGTCAACACCAAAGCCAAACTCTTCACCTTTACCATAATCTAAGTACACATTATAACGTTCACCGCTATTCTTTTGCGTTGTGATTTTTGTGACAACAGGCATACACCTTCACCTCATATTTCTTATTAAATTGATGGCTGAAGAACCGCCAAACATATCATACACATTTTTATTTATCTCAATAAAGGAGGAAATTCGTATGAAAATTGTTATTGCTGGAGGAACTGGGTTCGTAGGTAAAGCTTTAACAAAACATTTTTTAACACAAAAACATTATGTATATATTTTAACACGCAATGCAGATAAAGCTGCAAGAGATCCGAAACTTAAATATGTAGAGTGGATGCAAGAAAGCAGCCAACCTGAAGAGCATGTAGAAGGAGCAGACGTTTTTATCAATTTAGCTGGCGTTTCACTTAACAGCGGCCGCTGGACGGACGAGCGCAAAAAAGCCATTGTGGAAAGTCGCCTTTCTTCTACTCAAGAAATCCTTCGTATTATGGCTGCCTTACCCGAAAAACCGTCCCTTTATGTAAATGCAAGCGCAGTTGGTTATTACGGGACATCAACTACAGAAACATTCACAGAAGCTTCTCCATCCATCGGCACAGACTTTTTAGCTGAAACGGTAAAAAAGTGGGAAAATGAAGCGTTAAAAGCGATGGAACTCAATATTCGTACTGTTTTAACAAGGTTCGGCGTTATATTAGGCAAAGATGGCGGGGCACTCCCTTCTACTGCCCTTCCTTATAAATTATTTGCAGGAGGAACAGTTGGTTCAGGAGAGCAGTGGATGTCTTGGGTGCATCTTCAAGACGTCGTCAAAATTATTGATTATTGTATTCATACCAAACAAATAGAAGGACCTGTTAACGTAACTGCCCCAAATCCCGTCCAAATGAAAGAGTTTGGAAAGACGATTGGCAAAGTGTTAAATCGCCCTCACTGGATGCCCGTACCTAGCTTTGGCCTTCAGCTGCTGATGGGAGAAATGAGTATGATTATTTTGAAAGGACAGCGTGTTTTACCTGAAAAATTGATTCAACAGAATTACATTTTTACATATACTGTATTAGAAGATGCATTGCGAGATTTACTCTAGTTATTTCCTGATATTTACCTAAAACAGGTGACTAAGCTGCCGATAGATAGGAGCATCCTTTATGAAAACCATTCTCTTGAAAAATGCAACGCTCTATCCTATTACGTCAAAACCTATTTATAATAATGATGTGCTCATTCAAGATGGAAAAATTGTTTTAATTGGGCCAAACTTGCAGCCTCCTCTTCAAGTAGAAGTCATTGACTGCAAACAGCGTTACTTATTCCCTGGATTTATTGATGTTCATACACATCTAGGACTATATGATGAAGGAACCGGCTGGGCCGGAAATGATGCTAACGAAACAATCGAGCCTATGACTCCGCATATCCGAGCTTTTGACAGCGTACATCCTTTAGATCCTGGGTTTAAAGATGCCATTGAAGCGGGTATTACGTCTGTACACATTATGCCTGGAAGTGCAAATGTGATCGGAGGTACAACGTCCGTTATTAAAACAGCCGGAACAAGTATTTCTCAAATGTTGATTCAAGAGACAGCTGGACTTAAGATTGCGCTAGGAGAAAATCCAAAACGAATCCACAGCCATGGCAACAAGGAATCCATTACACGAATGGGTATTATGGGGATGCTGAGAGAAGCCTTTTATCATGCAAAAAGCAGTGACAATAAAGATGATTTGCGAATCAAACCACTCATTCAAGCACTGAATAGAGAGATTCCCGTTCGAATTCATGCTCACCGAGCCGATGATATTCTATCAGCTCTGCGCTTGGCAGATGAATTTAATTTAGACGTTCGTATTGAACACTGTACAGAAGGTCACTTAATTGCTAAAGAGCTAGGCGGAAGAAACTTAAAAGTAAGCGTGGGACCAACTTTAACACGCCGCTCAAAGGTTGAACTGAAGAATAAAACATGGAAAACCTATCAAGCTCTCTGCAATGAAGAAGTAGAAGTTTCTATTACAACAGACCATCCTTATACGCCCATTCAGTACCTAAATATTTGTGCATCCATTGCCGTACGTGAAGGGCTCGAAGAACAAAAAGCATTAGAAGGCATCACGATTGCTGCTGCTCGAAATCTTCGTATTGATCAGCGAATCGGCAGTATCGAAGTAGGAAAAGACGCTGATTTAGTGCTATGGAGCCATCATCCCTTTCACTACTTAGCAAAGCCCCTTTTCACCATGATAGATGGTAAAATATTATTTAAAAAAAATTAACATTTTACCTATTTTCTTTTTTTATTTTTTTTAGTATGATACGTTTAGAAGCATGTGAATTTCACAAAAGCATAAACATCACACGTTGACTTTTTATGTTTGTTGACTTGTAATGGGAAGGCAAATGGTGCGCCACCAGGTAACTGGTTCTAGTGGGTTCGATTCCCACCCCGAAATTTTTTTAATTATTAAAAAATTTCGAGGGTGGGGACTTGATTGGAGTCTGTATATACCCTCGATCAGGAGGGAAAAGTTATGTTAAAAAAACGTGACCTAAATGACTGTCAATCTCTATACGAACTCATGGTACATCCTGATGTCTTCCCTTTTGTTCGTCATAAAGCCCATTCCTATGAAGAATTTTTATTTGTGACTAAACAAACGATGGAAGCAGAAGATCATGGAGAAATTATTTCTCGCACGATTTTAGACGAATGGGGTAACCCTATCGGCACCATTAATTTATTTGATGTACAGGACCAAGCTGGTTTTTTAGGCACTTGGCTTGGCAAACCGTTTCATGGAAAAGGATATAATCAAATTGCAAAAGAAGCGTTCTTTAATGAACTGTTCTTTGAGTTAAATATAGAGCGAATTTTTATGCGAATTCGTAAAATCAATATCAGGTCTATTAAGGCTGCAGAAAAACTGCCTTATGCAGTACTTGCAAATGAAACACACAAAGCTTTATACGATGAAATTAATCAACATGAAGACGTATATGATTTATACGAAATTCCAAAAGACTTGTATACATTATACTACTTGCGTCACGAACAAGACGTTCAAGAAGATCACCAGCTTAAAGAAGCGTAAGAGTCTCTCCGTGTAACGGAGAGCTTTTTTTATGATTAAAAACGAGAGATTCTGGAAAAAATAAGTAGCATGATCGAAAAACGTTAATTGGAGGTTTTTTTATGTCTGAAAAAAAACGAAAAGAAAACGCAAAAAATACGTTAAGTAGCGCTCAAGAAATCTATTACGGCCGTGAGTTTAAAAAAGCAGACCGTGCAGGCGGCTACACGAAAAAATAAGTGAGGCAAAACATCTCTATCCAACGCTTGATCATCTTAACGTCCTTTCTGTACAGTTTGTATCGGAAGGACGTTTTTATATTATGCAGACATAATAATACGAAGATTTTATAGATGTTATTGAAGTTTTTTTACTACTCTACTATATCCACAAAGTTTACCCACAATTATGTGGATAATGTGCATAACTTTATTGAATATGCATATTACCGCTTTCATAACTTGAAATGACAGTGGGTAATTTTTATGTAAATTTTCTGAAAAAATGTGAATAGTGTGGATAAAATTGTGAATATCCTATATAATTCAGCAGTTAACTTCTTGTTAACCTGTGGATATCTTCTTTAGTACTTTCATTTATTTTAATACCATCAAGGCTTTCGATATATTATAAGTATAATAATAAAAAGGTAGGGGAAACTTCCCCTACCTTTTTATTATTGGAAACAATATATCCACACTTGTTCCTTGATTTAACTGACTAGAAAATGTCATCTGCGCACGGTGAGCTTTAATAATCCGGTAGCTGACCATCAGCCCTAAACCTGTACCTTTTTCTTTTGTACTATAAAAAGGCTCACCTATCTTCATTAACCGTTCAGGAGGAATACCTTGCCCTTCATCAGCAAGCTGCAGCCAAAGGTGGTTTTCTTTTGCTTTAATAGTAATATGAATCCCTCCTCCTTCCGGCATTGCTTCGATAGAGTTTTTAATAATATTAATAAATACTTGTTTTAACTGATTTTTATCTCCATATACCTGTGGTAACTGGTCGTCCCTTTCAAATATGAAAGCTACCTTTTTTTCTACTGCTTCAGGTTCAAGAAGCAAGCACACTTCTTGAACAAGCGCTTGCATATTCAAGGGTTCAACATTCATAACCTGAGGTTTTCCCAACATCAAAAATTCTTCTACGATTCCATTCATTCGTTCTAATTCAGTTTCCATGATATCTATATACAAAGCATCTTTGGGATTTTGTTCTTTTAATAAGTGAACAAAACCTTTTAAAGACGTCAAAGGATTTTTGATCTCGTGGGCAACTCCAGCTGCAAGTTCTCCTACAACGGCAAGCTTCTCAGAAGTTCTAAGCTTCTCTTCTGCCTTTTTACGCTCCGTAATATCTGTCGATACGCACAGCATTTGAATCACTTCCTGTTTTTCATTCATAATAGGAAGTTTTGCTGTTTCGACCCAGCGCCGGTTTCCTTTTGAATCTTTAAACTGTTCTTCTAATACCGTCCCTTTTTGGGTACAGTTTGAAAACGCTCCTTTATATAAAAGATCTGATTGAAGGTTGAACTGATATTTATCAATTGATTGTCCAATTAAGTCATCAGATTTTTCACCTAAGAGCATCGCAAAAGATTCATTGACGAGAATGAATTCCCTTTTTTGATTGATAGCATAAATATAGCTTGGATTAATGTCAATAACTTGTCTTAAAAACGTTTTTTGTTCCTCCAGCTGATTTTCTTTTTGCTGTAAATTCGCTTTAGAATGGCGTATATAGCTAATCATTTCATTAAACTGTTTAGATAAAATACCGATTTCGCCCCGCTCAATTTCTCGTTCCGGAATTTTTTGATTAAAATTCCCGCGCGCTACTTGTCCCGCCAATTCATATAGTTTATGAATTGGATTCACAATTTGCCTTGCATATAACGCAGTAAAAAAAGAAAGCAGTAAAATCGTAACACCTGAAACGATCCAAAGCGTTTTTTCAAACATTTTATAAGGCCTGTAAATGTCTTCAACGGGTAATTCAGCGACAATTCCCCAATCTAAAACAGGAATATATTCGAAAGACGCAAAGAAATACTTACCTTCGGTGTTCACCACGCGCTGATATCCTGATTTATGATTCATCGTTTTCTGAACGATTTCGTTTTTCTTAGCATTTTCACCGATTCTCTGTTTCTCTGGGTGGGAAATAATTCTACCATTGCGGTCTACAATAAATGTATAGCCGTTCTCTCCTATATCGAACGTTTGAAAGATGGATTGAAAACTTTTATTTTCTTCAATTCGCAGCGCTAAATTTACGACCTTTTTTACATTTTGCTGCCCATCCAAAATAGGAATCGCCATCACCACAATGTAGTGCTTTGTATCTGCTGAAACGACATCGCTTAAATATATTTTTTTGGTTCGCAGCGCTTCTTGAAAATATTTTCTTTTACTTAAGTTCACATGTTTCATATTCTTTAAATCGTTCGGGTAATAATGCTCAACATACCCTTTTACGTTAAAAATGGTTCCGCTATCGATATACGGTGAAATATTAACTATTTTCTGCAATTCTTTGTCTATTTCTTGTTCATCATCCGATAAAAAAATAGGATCTTGCTGTACCTCGTCGCCTAGGCTCCAAATATCTTTAATGACGACGTTAATTTGCTCTTTCATTCTCTTGACGGTTTTATCAGTTACCTGCCGATATTGATCTTGAGAAATATTAGGCAGCATCACTCTTGAAACAATAAACATTAGCATCAGTACGGTACAAATAAGAAGCACATTAATCGTGAAGATTTTCCAAAACGTATGAGATTTAAACCATTTCATGTTTGTTCACCTTAATCTAATGAAGTCTACCTCCATTGTACTGCAAAATGAAAACTTTTCCATATAAATGACGGAATTCCATCTTTAGACACAGAAGAAAAGCAATTTGTTCTACATTCCTATCAGAAAACTACGAGCTTTCTCACTGTGTTTTCTGTTAGAACAAATTTTTAGTTTTCTTCTATAAACTTTGCTTCCTGCATTTTATTCATGCAGTAGAAATCAATTATTTATCCTCCACTAAAAAGACCTCATCACAGAGTGATGAGGTCAGAAATTTACTATATTCTTTTATAAAAAATTATGTTTGTTCCCTGCTGATTTTCTAGCCTTTAAAGATTTATTTTCTTTTTCCTTCTAGTCCAGTAAAAAATAAATAAGAGAATAAACCAAACGGGCGTCAACAATAAGGCTGGGCGCGTCGCGTCAGAAAACAGCATAATAACAAGAATCACCGCAAACAAAGCTAACACAACATAGTTTATGAATGGTGTTAACGGTGCTTTGAATGCTGATGTTGCATGCAGCTGCGGACGCGTCTTTTTATACCTTAGATGGCAAATGAGAATGATACTCCACACCCAAATAAAACAAATAGCGCTAATGGTCGTGACAATGCCGAAAGCTTGGTCTGGTATAAGTTTGCTTAAAAGAGCTCCCGCTGAGATAACCAGCGTAGATACAAACAATCCGTTGCTTGGTACGTGGTTTTTGTTCAGTTTTGCAAACTTAGATGGCCCTTGGTCATTTTTACTTAAATTATATAAGATACGGCTTGTTGAAAACATTCCGCTATTACAGGCAGAAGCGGCTGAAGTTAGTACAACAAAATTAATAATTCCAGCAGCAAGCGGAATTCCGACTAAACTAAAGGTTTTAACAAATGGGCTTTCTGCTGCATTTAATTCCATCCACGGGTTAATAAATAAAAGGACGATAAGCGCTCCAACATAGAAAAATAAGATTCGTAGCGGAATTTTATTAATGGCCGATGGAATATTTTTTTTGGGGTTTGATGTTTCTGCTGCCGATACCCCTACCAATTCAACCCCAACGTATGCGAATATAACCATTTGGAATGAAAGTAAGAAACCTGAAACCCCATTTGGAAATAGCCCTCCGTGATTCCAAAGGTTTTGAACAGTAACGGATCCCGCGTCTGTTTTAAATCCCATTACCAGCAAAATAACGCCAATAATAATTAATGCAAGAATCGTAATAACCTTTATTAAAGCAAACCAAAACTCTAATTCTCCAAATAATTTTACGGTTAATAAGTTAAGACCTAATAAAATGATTACACAAATAAGTGCGGGAATCCACTGAGGAATATTGAACCAATATTTCACATATACGCCAACTGCAATCACATCAGCCATAGCTGTCATAATCCAGCAAAACCAGTACGTCCATCCCGTTACAAACGACGCCCACGGTCCAAGATACTCTTCAGCAATATCTGTTAAAGATTGATAACCTGCTTTAGACAGCAGTAGTTCTCCTAGCGCTCTCATCACAAAGAAAAGCGCAATACCCACAATTAAATAAGCAAAGATGATAGAGGGACCTGCAAGCTGTATTGCTTTACCAGAACCTAAAAATAATCCTGTCCCAATGGTTCCTCCAATCGCGATTAGCTGAACATGACGATTGGATAAATCCCTCTTTAATTCTCGTTGTTCCAACTCTAACTCCTCCTAACAATAAAACCTTTGATACGATCGTGCAGACTACAAAATAAAGCCCAATAAAAAAAGAGATTGGATGCGCTCCAATCTCATGGTCATAAGAATAACAAATATTATGGTACATACTACCAATTAGTAACATGCCAAATAAATATCCGGTACTCTTCTGTCCTTTTGCCTGAGATTGTGAACCCTTCGGCGTCGCGAAACTATCGCGATCTCTCCAGAAGCTGCTCCTGCTATAGTGTGATCCATAGCAATCATAGCTTTCTACGTATTCAATTTTTCAATCAATAGAATGACTGTCGAATAGTTGTTTATTCTAATACCAGTTGGATGCTTTGTCAACAGGAAAAATAATTTTCATTTATTTACCTTCTTTAAAAGAAGACACTACATAAAAATCTTGTTTCTTTACTTGTGACAAAGATCACCCTATTACAAACAAAAAAGAGCAGAATCAAATCTGCCCTTTACTCTTCATCTATTTATTTCTTTAACGTCAAACTCACCACATTCTCCACATGCGCCGTATGAGGGAACATATCCACAGGCTGAATGTAATCCACATAATAAGCCTTCGACAGCTGCTGCACATCTTTCGCTAATGTGGATGGATTACAAGATACGTAAACCACTTTCTTTGGCTTTACTTGTAAAATCGTTTTTAGAAGCTTATCATCACAGCCTGTTCGCGGCGGGTCAACGACGATAACATCTGGCTTCCAGCCTTCTTTTACCCACTGCGGCATCCACTTTTCAGCTGGACCCGTCACATATGTGGCGTGTTCAAATCCATGATCTTTGGCATTTTTTCGCGCATCTACAATGGATTCTTCAATCGTATCCATTCCGCGAATTTCTTTGGCATCTTTAGCAAGCCATAAGCCAATTGTCCCTACTCCGCAGTAAGCATCTACAATTTTTTCACTGCCTGTTAGCGCAGCTGCTTTTTTCACCTCGTCATACAGCTTCACTGTTTGAAGAGGATTCAACTGGAAAAATGCACGCGCTGAAAGTTCGAATGAAATATCGCCTAACGTTTCTTGAATCACCGATTTTCCAGATAGCGTAAACGTTTCGTCTCCAAAGATAAGCGATGTTTTTTGACCGTTTACGTTTTGTACGAGCGATTTCACTTCCGGTAGACGGCGCTTAATTTCTTTGATCACAAGCTCTTTTTTCGGAATTTCTTGTTTGGCCGTAATCAAGACAACTTGCACTTCACCCGTTTCAAATCCTACTCGAGATACGATGGTACGTACAATACCACGGCGTTTGCGCTCATTGTAGATAGGAATTTGAAGATCTTGTAAAATTCGTTTTATTTCTTTTGTCACGTGATTTGTGGCTCCATGCTGAATCGGACAGTTTTCAATGTCAATCAGTCGATGAGAATTCAGTCCGTACAAACCAGCGATAACTTTTTGTTTATCCACACCTACTTGGAACTGTGATTTATTACGATAGCCCCAAGGATCTTCCATGCCAATTGTTTGGCGTGTTTTTTCCTCTACTTTTTTTAATGAACTGTGACGTTCGAACGCTTGCAGAACAATATCGCGCTTAGATTCTAGCTGACCTTCATAGGATAAGTGCTGAAGCTGACAGCCTCCGCACTGGTCGTAAATAGGACAGGGTGCTTCTACGCGGTGAGGAGATTTTTTGCGAATTCGCTTAATTTTTCCTTCGGCAAACTTTTGCTGAACATTTGTTGCTTCTACAACCACTTCTTCATTCGGCAATGCTCCCGGCACGAAGACGACTTGGCGCTTAAAATATCCTACGCCTTCTCCATTAATACCGAGTCTTTTTATAGTCAACGGAAACGTTTGTCCTTTTTGAACTTTCATTTCAGTTTTTGGTTTATTCATGAGACCAACTCCGATTAGTTTAAATTCTTTATATAGTTATTAACGGTCTTTATCTGCTTAAAACCTATTAGACCGTATTGCTTTAAAAAAGATATCAACGCATATTATAACACTTCAACAGCAAAAAACCGACAGGAGAAACATTCCCATCGGTTTTTATCTTTATTTCGTTTTAGAAGGACTTTTCTTCATTTGTTTGCGTTCGTTCATTAAATCATCAATGCTTTTAAACGTATAGCCCTGCTTTTTTAAATCCACAATGGCTTGATCTAACGCATCTGCGTTATCCTTTGAAACGGTATGCAAAAGCATGATCGCACCTGGATGTATTTGAGCCATCATATTGTCGTATGAGTAGCGCCAGCCTTTTTGTTCATTCACTTTCCAGTCAACAAATGCAAGTGACCAAAATACATTCGTATAGCCCTCTTGCTTTGAAAGAGCTAGCGTTCGTTCACTAAATACCCCTCTAGGTGAGCGAAGGTATTTCATTTCATCACGACCCGTAATATTCTTGTATTCATCTTTTACTTTTTGCAATTCCTCTTTAAAACGTGCGTCATCCACTTGAGTTAAGTCAGGGTGATGCCATGAATGATTCCCGACAATATGCCCTTCTTTTACCATTCGCTTAATAAGCTTAGGCTCTTCTTTTAAATAGTGTCCTGTTACAAAGAATGTGGCAGGAACCTTTCTTTTTTTGAGCACGTCTAATACCTGCGGTGTATAACCATTTTCATAACCATTATCAAACGTTAAGTAAATATTTTTTTTATTTGTATCTCCGAGGTAAAAAGCATCATACTTAGCAAGAATTTGTTCATAAGCTGTACCTGCGGATGCGGGCTTGTGATTTTTACTTTTTTGAAATCCCCAGCTGATCGGAGTGTTTGGATACATTTGTGCTTCAACAGATGCTATGCCTGTTGACATCACGAATAAAAAAACGAGAAAAAAGGTGAACCGGCGCATAAGAAGCTCCTTTCGGAAGTCATTTTACGCTTAGTATCCACTCAATTTTCTCGTTCATGAACGTTACTTTTTACCATACGCTTTGAATGTATGTTTATTTAAATACCGGCTCTTTAAATTGCTCAAGCTTTTCAAATGAAGACTTGTCTACATCTGCATGCAAGCTGTTTCCATGTGAATCCATCGTCACTACAGCTGTAAAGCCTTCTACTTTTAAATGCCACATTGCTTCAGGAATACCAAACTGCATCAAATCAACGCCTTCTACACTCTTGATACAATCAGCATAGTACTGTGCAGCTCCGCCGATAGCATTTAAGTACACGCCGCCGTGCTCTTGAAGAGCAGCAAGCGTTTTAGGACCCATACCGCCTTTACCGATAACCGCGCGGATACCAAATTTCTTCATAATATCCCCTTGGTAAGGTTCTTCACGAATACTTGTTGTTGGTCCTGCAGCGGTTACGTGCCATTTTTCGTCTTCGTCCTTTAACATAACCGGACCACAGTGATAAATGATTTGTCCATTTAAATCAATTGGTGCATCGTGATCTGTTAAATGTTTATGGATAGCGTCGCGTCCTGTATACATCATACCGTTGATGCGCACCACGTCACCAACTTTTAATTCACGAATTTGCTCTTCTGTAATAGGTGCTTGTAATACAACTTCTTTTGTTTCATCCGCATTTTGCTTCTCTTCGGCGCCTGCATTTTTATTAAAATCTACTTCTTCGCCTTCTTGATACAGCCACTCTTGAACACTTCCTGTATCGGCGTTGATTTTAATACCTAAGCGGCGGTAAGCCCAGCAATTATACGCAACTGACACATAGAAGCTAGCAGGAATACGATTGATTACGCCGACTTTACAGCCAAGTAATGTCGTTTCTCCACCAAAACCCATCGTACCGATTCCTAACTTATTAGCATTTTCCATTACATACTCTTCTAATTCTTTCAGCTGAGCATTTGGATTTTCGTCATCTAAGTTTCGGAACAGCTGCTCTTTTGCTAATTCATAGCCTGTTGTACGGTCGCCACCGATTCCAACACCAATGACGCCGGCGCTACAGCCTTGACCTTGCGCTTGGTATACTGAGTGCATCACACATTTACGAATGCCGTCTAAATCGCGGCCAGCTCGACCTAACCCTTCTACTTCACAAGGCAGGCTATACTGAATGTTTTTATTTTCACAGCCGCCGCCTTTTAAAATAAGACGCGCATCAATATAGTCATTTTCCCACTGTTCAAACTTAATAACCGGCGTGCCTCCGCCTAAATTATTACCGCTGTTTTCTCCCGTTAACGAATCTACGGAGTTAGGGCGAAGCTTTCCGTGCTTTGTTGCTTCTTCAATTGCCCAATAAATCGCTTCTTTAATTTGAAGCTGATTCACTCCTACGGGGGTTTTAATTTTAAATGTTGGCATACCTGTATCTTGACAAATTGGCGATAAATTATCATCCGCCATCTTAATATTATTGGTAATGGTCGCTAAAGACATTGCTGCACGCGTTCCTGCATTTTCACGCGCTTTTGCCTTTGCGATAGCACGTCGAACGTCTTTTGGCAATTTTGTAGATGTTTCAACAATTAAATCGTACATGCTTTGTTTTAAAGCTTCAATCATCACTTAATTCCTCCCATATCCCGCTAATGTATGTATTTATCTATCTGTCGTACAACTTTCAAAATTTATTATACTCCTTCAAAAATTGTTTCGAAAGACCTTTATAGGAGGATTTCCACTTCAAGCAAAAAAGCGCTAGTTTTTCTAGCGCTTTTTTCTTTGTTCATTCTTTATCTTTTTTAAACTGCTCACATTTTGCTTCAAGGTCATCAATCATCGTGATCAAACGGTCAATGTCTTCTAGGTCTGTGTTTTCAGGCTCCATAGAGTCTAATACGTGTACAAACATATTTAAACGATCTTTTAAATAACGTACTTGTGAATCTTTATCTCGAACGGCGTTTCCCATTTTAAACCCTCCTGATATAGCTTTTCAATCGTATTTCCTTATATCCTAACGAATACTTTCATATTTGACAACTAAAAGCAATAAAATCCATAATAGTCACTGGTGTCCGTTTTGAATGAGACGTATAATTTAGTCTAGCAGGACGGACCGTGAGATGTTTTCATCATCATTTCACTTTACGGAAAAATAAAAGGAGTTTTTTTATGGCCACTTTACAACGAATTACCCCGGAGTTCGATCCGTGGGAAGCGTATTTAGATATGAAACAATATGGCAAACCGACGCTTACAAACGTTGAATTCACCACAACGACGCTTTGTAATATGCGATGTGAGCACTGTGCAGTTGGATATACGCTGCAGCCAAAAGACCCAAACGCACTGCCGCTTGATTTAATTTTAAAACGTCTCGATGAAATTCCAACTCTTCGAGCGTTAAGCATTACGGGCGGAGAGCCGATGATGTCTCTATCTTCTGTGAAAAATTATGTGGTGCCTTTATTAAAGTATGCACATGAACGAGGTGTCCGTACACAGATTAATTCAAATTTAACATTAGATCTTGCTCGTTACGAACAAATCATTCCTTATTTAGATGTTTTACATATTTCTCACAACTGGGGAACGATGGACGATTTTGTGGAAGCTGGCTTTGCAATGATGGAGCGAAAGCCTACTTATGAGCAGCGCGCCAAATATTTCGATCGTATGATTGAAAACAGCCGCGCGCTTGTAAAAGCGGGTGTAACCGTATCAGCTGAAACGATGTTAAACAAACGTACGCTTCCTCACATGGAAAAGATTCATCGTCAAATTGTTGATGAAATGCTTTGTCAGCGTCACGAAGTACACCCTATGTATCCAAGTGACTTTGCTAGCACTCTAGAAACATTATCTCTTCCTGAAATGCGTAAAGCTATTCATCACCTTCTTGATATTCGAGATGAAAATGTGTGGATGCTATTCGGTACGTTACCGTTTTATGCATGCAGTAATAATGAGGAAGACTTATCGCTTTTACAGCGTTTGTTTAGCAGTAAAAATGTAACCGTTCGAAACGATCCAGACGGGCGCTCTCGCCTAAATGTAAATATTTTCGACGGAGATATTATCGTAACGGATTTTGGTGATACGCCTCCTCTTGGCAACATTCAAGATACAAAGCTTACAGACGCTTTTGATATGTGGCAGCAAAGCACGATTTCTAAAGAACTTAGCTGTCATTGTTCAGCAGTGTCTTGTTTAGGACCTAATATTTTGGTGAAAAACAGCTATTATCAAGATACTGATTTTAGCAAACTCCAAGCGAGCATTACAAAATAACAAAAAAGAGATTCCCACAATGGAATCTCTTTTTTGTTATCTCGGCTGGTCATAAGCTCCAAAGCTTAAGGAAACATAATCTTGTACTGGAATCCATGCTCCAATTCCTTGAGACGTTACATTTCTCACCACAATTGAGCGCTTGCTGCCTTTTACTGTAACATACACTTCTCCATATGTTACTTTTCCCTTTTCACTTACAGCAGGCGTATACGCATACAGATAACCTACTTTTTTAGGAGCTACGTTATAGACCTGGTCTTTTTTCGTTCCGGCACCTACAAACGTTTGAAATGATAAAGTGAGCTTTGTTTTTTTAGCTGCTTCAATTAGCATCATTTGTTTAACATGCTCAGGCTGAGGCACTTTTGCTGTTAATCCGCCTTTTACATGACTTTGATTTTCCTGACTGTACATCATTTTGTACTGAGTTTTTCCTGCTCTGTTATCATAATGATTTGTATTGATTCGCTGGTGTTGCCAGTTAACGTTTGTTTCTGTTGATTCGTAATTTAATGGCCACTGTCCTAAAAAGACGGTTGCTCTAAAACCAATTGCCCATGGAGTTTTAGAAATGTTTGATTCATTTAATATACGAATTAAATCAGGGTTTTCAATTTTTACATTTGATGTTTCAATGAGCTCTTTTGTAAACTCACTTGGCTGCAAATATGGCGTATCTTGACTAGCATTTGGATACGTATTTTCTTTTGAAATATTTAAAGCTGAAGAAGGCACGTTGATGGTCGGCTGAGCTGTTTTCGCAATGGCGATCTTCGTTGAACATGAAAATGAAATAATGATGGTAAACACAAATAAAAGCAATTTACGTAACATCTAGAAACTCCTTTCAACATCGTTAATGAATGCAACCATAGTTTTTTCAAACATCTCCTGTTTTATCCTGAATACCAAAAGGGAAATTCTTCTATTCACTTACACAAAAAGAATCCGAACGATTAATCGTTCGGATTCTTCCTTCAACTAAAACATGTTTGTCTCAGCCTCTTCTTTTTAAATAAGATAAAAACCAATTCCCATAATAATATAAGCACCTAAAAGAGTTGCACCTTCGAACCAGTTTGTATCTCCGTCATTAGAAATAGCAATAGTTAAAAATACGGCCGTTACCATCGCAATCAACTCAGGCCAAGTAAAGACAAGAGACATTTGGTTTTCGAACATCAGCGAAACTAACACTAATATTGGTGCTACAAACATCGCTACTTGTAAAGTGGATCCCACAGCAATTTCAACAGCTACACCCATGCGGTTTTTAACGGCCATAATAATAGCCGAAGCGTGTTCTGCTGCGTTTCCAACAATCGCTACGATGATGACCCCGATGAACAGCTCACTCCACCCAAAACTTTCCGATACAATTTCGATTGTACTAACCAAGCTTTCGGATACGTAAGCTACAGCTAACGTAGACAAAAAGAGAACAGTAATCGCTTTCCACATTGACCATTCTGGCTCCTCATGTTCTTCCACTTCTTCACTTTTATGCTGATACACCCCTCGGTGCGTTACCAGCTTAAAAAATAACGCCGCTAAGTACAAGATGATGAGAATAATGGAGATTCCGACACTCAGGGACATGGTCTTCGCTTCGTCCATTTCGCTAGCAAACACTTCAGGAATAACAAACGCAACGATAACGGCAAAGATCAATAATCCAGAATTATGTCTTGCATCATAGACATTAAATTCTTGACGCTTAAATTTTAATCCTCCAATGAAGAATGAAAGACCGCCTACAAGAAGAAGATTTCCTAATACAGAACCCGTTAACGATGCAAGCACCACCGCTGTAAGGCCTTCTTTTAGAGCAAAAATAGAAATAATTAATTCTACAGCGTTACCAAACGTAGCGTTTAATAGACCGCCTATTCGAGGACCAGCTACAACAGCTAAGCTCTCTGTTGCTCTCCCCATAAAAGCTGCGAGGGCAATGATTGTTAAACAGTAAATAATAAACATAAGAACATCTGACCAGTGCATCATGTGCCCAATAACAGATAGCGGCACCCCAAGAATAACCGCTATAAGAAAAATCCGATTGATCATCGATATGTACACCCACCTTATTCATTTTTTGACAACAAAATCAATCATATCAAATTAATGGAATTTGTATAGACTCACCGTCAATGTTAGTATTTTTAACCTATTTTTATAAATGATAAACCCTTAATTGATTTTTGTTTAAGATAGTTAAAAATCAGCCAAACTACCAAGGGTGAAAAGATATAATAAGGAGTGAAAAAATGAGCAATAATGATGTGAAAAATCAAATTTTATCCGTACTGGATGACTATACAATTGGAACATTAGCTACAATTCAAGATGGAAATCCTTATTCACGCTTTATGATGTTTTTTCATGAAGATCTTGTGCTCTACACCGCCACCAATAAAGATACCCATAAAGTCGAAGAACTAGAAAAAAACCCTTATGTTCATATTTTGTTAGGCTATGATGGGCAAGGTTGGAGTGATCCGTATGTAGAGGTAGAAGCCAAAGTAAATGTAGAAACAAACGAAGAGTTAAAAAAGAAATTTTGGAATGAAAAGTTAAAAGAGTGGATTAAAAGTCCAGATGACCCAAATTATTTGCTTCTTCAGCTGACTCCTGAACGCATGCGCTATTTTGATAAAGCCGGCAGCAAACCGAAGGAAATATGAGATTGAGGCGTAGCTAAGTCCATTCATCTAAAGACGAACAAATGGGTGCAAAGCGCTGCACCGCTTGTAATAACACCATAAAAAATCCGAACGAGTTTGATTCATCGTTCGGATCTTCTTCAGCTAAAATACTTTTGTCCCAACCTCATTTAATTTCGAAGGTTTCTGTCACTTCAATACTGTCAATAACCGACTGTAGCATCGAACAATTTTTTCGTGCTAGCTCAATTGATTTTTCAATTTTGTCTAATGGAAGCTCTTCTCCTGTAATGATATAGTGCAAATGAATTTTTTCGATTCGCCCCGCTTTTTCATCATTCCGCGTCACACCAGCTTGGATTCGTAAATCAGAAAAAGCAATTCTTTTTTTCTCTAGAATCTTTCTTAACACGCCTCCGCTGCAAACAGCAATGGACGATACCATTAGCTGATACGGACGAAAGCCATACTCTTCATCTCCGGCGATATGTAGCTCTCCATAAGGAAGATTTGTTGTAAATCCCGCCTCTTTTTTCATGTTAAATTCCATTTCCTTCACTCCTTTACTTCATTATAAACCGCTTTTTATATAACCAACTACTCTCAATACGGATACTTGTTACACCGTCACCATAAAAAGATCCGAACGAATTTGATTCTCCATCAAGAATCTCGATTCATCGTTCGGATCTTCCTTCAGCTATAATACTTTTGCCTCAGTCTTTTTTATGACTCTGTGTTAAATTAATTTTCCGGCGCGAATATCATTTGTCATTCCTTCGTAAGGCGCTTGAGCGATAACTTCCTCATTGTTCGCTCCGACATTTTTGATAAATGTAATGTCAGCAAATTCGGGTACAACGTATTTAGGATATGTTTCGTATTTTTCACGGGATTCATGCATTAAATCAAGATGGTCATTTTGATAGCACACGGTAATTTCAGGATGTTCATGTACCCATTTTGGGAAGAAGATAATGCCGTGCATCCGTTTTTCATCAGGCATAAAGTTCAAAGATACATCTGTTCCAGTCGGTTCAGTCCACGATACTTTATATACACCTTCTGTTAATTTCACAATATCTACTTTCTGGTCGCGAACCCATCGTCCTGCCACCATTCCGCTATGAATACGGTAATCGATTGTATTTTCGTTTTTGATATAAATTTCATATTCCCATCCGTTTTCGTATGTGTAAATCATATGATTTCCAATAAATTTTTCCATTTTTATATCGCTCCTTTGATTTATAACACTTCGTATATGTCTGACACAACGCGATCTAAGTGTCTCACAGCAATGCCTAGAAAAACGCAGTTGTGTAAGCGTTTATATTTTGCACTTCCTGTATGACCAATGACACTTGTTGTACCGACATTGATTGTGAATGTCGCTATTTTCCTAAGCACTGTTTGTATTCTAGCGATCACCTTTTACTTGTAAATTAAAACATGTAACTATTTACATGTTTTATTCTACTTTCCTTATAAAAAGATGTCAAATTAACAGCACAGCACGTCTACATCCTTGTCAATAAAGCGTTTTCCTTGTACGATTAAACAGTTGGATTGACAAAATATAGATAAAAAGAGGTTGAATGCTATGAGTGCTACTCATAAACAACGTTTCTGGATTTTAGTTAGCCTTGTCGCCATTTCTGGATTCAGCCAAGGTATGCTGCTTCCTTTAATTGCTATTATTTTGGAGAAAGATGGTCTTTCTTCTACTATAAACGGATTAAACGCAACTGGATTGTATCTAGGTATTTTATTTATTTCTCCTTTCATGGAAGGGCCGCTTCGCAGATACGGATATAAACCAATTATCGCAGCAGGGGGACTTTTAGTTATTGTATCTTTAGCTTTGTTTCCCCTCTGGAAATCTGTTGTTTTTTGGTTTGTGCTCCGTTTATTTATTGGAATAGGAGATCACGCGCTGCACTTTGGTACTCAAACGTGGATTACATCGTCTTCACCTGCTGATAAACGAGGTCGAAACATTTCATTGTACGGGCTTTTTTTCGGTATTGGTTTTGCTGTTGGCCCTTTAATGACGCCGTTAATTGAAATTAATCAAGCGCTTCCTTTTATGATTTCTTCAGCTCTTTGCCTCATAACATGGGTGTTTTTATTTTTGATAAAAAATGAATTTCCCCTACAGGAAGTGGAGGTTAATTCATTAAAAGAAACGGCTAAGCGATTTTCTAAGGCGGCTAAGTATGCTTGGATTGCTTTTTTGCCTCCTTTTGGATATGGATTTTTAGAATCATCACTGAACGGAAGCTTTCCTGTATATGGCTTACGAATTGGTTTGCAAGTAGAGTTTATTTCACTGCTGCTGACTTCCTTTGCAGTTGGAGCTATTGTATTTCAGCTTCCTCTCGGAATACTGAGCGATAAATTTGGACGGAAATTAGTATTAGGATGGATTTTATCCATTGGAGCCGTTACGTTTTTTACAGCAAGCCTCTTGGAAGAGACCGCTATTCCATTAGTAGCTTGTTTATTTATAGCTGGCATGGTTGTAGGCTCGACGTTTAGTTTAGGAATCAGCTATATGACGGATTTGATTCCTGCTCGTCTACTGCCTACAGGTAATTTACTATGCGGCATTGCTTTTAGTATCGGAAGCCTTGCCGGCCCTTACATAGGCGGTACTTTTATTCAGTTCTTTCACCATATCAGCTTTTTTAATATTATTAGCGGGATGTTTGGCTTTATTTTTATTATTCTTTTTGTATTCGGACAAAAGGTACCTATGCAACAAAAAACGAGCGAGAACCTATAGGTTCTCGCTCGTTCTTTAAACTTTTAGCGTTCGATGCTGAAGAGCTGATTTTTCAATTTGTATCGTGGTATGCTCAATGCCGCAGTGATCATGTACTAAATCGATGGCTTTTTGCAAAATTTGCTGACAATCTTTTTCATCTTCTACGCGCATATGACAGCTCAATGAGTCCAGTCCTGAAGTAATCGTCCAAATGTGTAAATCATGCACATCTTTGACTCCTTCAATGTTTTTAAGAAGGTTTTTTATTTCACTGTGATCTACCCCTTCAGGAGAGCCTTCCATCAAAATATGAACGCTATGAGCAAGCACGCCCCAAGCGCTTTTTAAAATTAATACAGACACAACTACAGAAATAATAGGATCAGCAATATACCATCCAAACATCATCATAAGAAGTCCTGCTACAATAGCTCCAATAGATCCTAAAGCATCTCCCAATACGTGTAAGTAAGCGCTGCGTAAATTTACATTTCCTTTTACATCGCCTTGTCTCATAAGTGACCATGCGCTGATTAAATTAGCGAGTAAACCAACAGTAGCAATCAGCATCATGCTGCCGCTTGCTACAGACTGCGGCTCTAATACGCGCTGATAGGCTTCATAGATGATAAATCCTGCTATTACAAACAGTGCCACTCCGTTAAAAAGAGCCGCTAATATTTCAAAACGATAGTAACCGTACGTTTTTTTAGCCGATGCAGCTCGGTTAGCAAACCATATCGCTACAAGGCTAAGAGCAAGTGAGCTTGTATCAGAAAGCATGTGTCCGCTATCGGATAATAACGCTAAACTATTTGTAAAAAGCCCTCCAACAAACTCAAGAACCATAATACCCGCGGTGATAATGAGTGCAATTAACAGACCTTTTTTGTTGCCTTCACGCTGTGTATCAAAATGGTGATGGTGACCATGATGGTGGTGATGATCATGACTCATGCAAAGCCCCTCCTTTTATTCATTATGTGCGCATTCTACGTGCTGAATTACTTGATGCAGTATTCCAACCACGTGTTCATCATCGTACGTATAGAAATACGTATTGCCTTCACGGCGATATTTTACTAAACGTAAATGACGCAAGTGAGTTAACTGATGTGAAATAGCTGATTGTGAAACACCAAGCACTTCAACCATATGACCGACTGAACACTCTTCTTGAAATAGCAAATAAAGAATTTTCATTCTCGTAGGATCTGAAATAGCTTTTAGTATTCTTGACGCTTCTTCTACTGTTTGAGGCGATAAAAACGAATGTTCATCTTTTTTCATACCATCTCTCCGTTCATTATATGCAAGTATATGAGCATATGTTCATATATAAATTATAAAACACCTTTTTCTATATAGTCAATTATTTACGTCTTTCTAAATTTTTTTGCCTATTTTTAAAAAAAATCCACACAAAATACTTTTTCTGTTATATAATACAATTAAATATAATAAACTGTATTAAAACAGATGGAGAGGAGAATAATAAATGAGCAGACAAGAACGCAAAAACATGATTACATTTATTGAAACAATGAAGGGGATTGACCGTGAAACCTTAATGTACATGACGGATGCCGATATCGAGCACATTTACACTTCCGCTTATAAATATTATGAAGAACATTTAGATATGTAGTACGTTTTTTACAGAATGCAGACGTCCAGCTGCATTCTGTTTTTATTTTTTAGGCGTTAGTCGTTACCTCCTTGCTTGTTCCGTGCTATACTATACTAAATATCCCAATTTAAAAGAGAAGAACTAAAAAAATGTGCTGCTATCGCTGAGATGGCAGCTTTCGTGTTTTTTTAGGGGTAATGATTGTGATTATTCTTCTCAATTATCGTTCAAGGAGGATTTGTATGGAAAATGCGTTACCTAAAAAACAAGAACAAACGCCTCAAACATCTTCTGCTGTCAACGTATTAAAAACACATGGTGAACTCATTGCTGCACTGTTGAGCGGAGTGCTGATTTTAGCCGGCTGGCTGCTATCAAAACAGCAGGATACTGTTGTATCTATTACGCTCTTTGTATTAGCTTACGTGATAGGCGGATTTGCTAAAGCAAAAGAAGGCATTGAAGAAACGATTGAAAATAAAGAATTGAATGTCGAAATGTTAATGATTATTGCAGCCATTGGAGCGGCTGTAATTGGCTACTGGACAGAAGGTGCTATGCTTATTTTCATTTTTGCATTAAGCGGTGCATTAGAAACGTACACCATGAATAAAAGCAACCGAGAAATTAGCGCCTTGATGAATTTACAGCCGCAAGAAGCAACGCGTCTGATTGGAGATCAAGAAGAAATTGTATCCATTTCGGATTTACAAATCGGTGACTTGCTGTTAGTTAAGCCGGGTGAACGAGTGCCATCCGATGGTATTGTTGTCTCAGGTCAAACAACGATTGATCAGGCTGCTATTACAGGGGAATCTGTTCCTGTATTAAAACAGCTCGATGATGAAGTATTCGCGGGCACGGTGAATGTGAAAGGCGCCATTACCATTAAAATGACAAAGCCAAGTGCTGAGACGCTGTTTCAAAAGATCATTCAACTTGTTCAAACGGCTCAAAGTGAAAAGTCGCCTTCTCAATTGTTTATTGAACGATTTGAAGGCACATACGTAAAAATTGTTCTATCGGTTGTGGCAGTTATGCTATTTCTCCCACACTATGTGCTTGGATGGAGCTGGACCGAGACATTTTACCGTGCAATGATTCTCTTAGTTGTAGCGTCTCCTTGCGCTCTGGTTGCATCTATCACCCCTGCTTCGCTATCTGCTATTTCAAACGGAGCAAAAAAAGGAATTTTGTTCAAAGGCGGCGTGCATTTGGAAAGGTTAAGCCATTTAAGCGCAATTGCTTTTGATAAAACAGGAACGTTAACAAAAGGAAAGCCAGAAGTAACAAATGTCATTGTCCGTTCTGATATAAACGAACAGGAATTTCTTGTTAAAATCGCATCAATTGAACGTCAGTCCAATCATCCGCTTGCTCAATCTATTGTTGACTTTGTGAAAAATAAGCAGGAATTGACGCTTGTTCAGCCAGATTCGCTTGAAGACGTTCCCGGATACGGTGTCATTGGGTCTCTTCAAGGAGATACGTGGAAAATAGGAAAAGCAGATTTTGTAGGTAAAGAAGATGCAGCTGAATTTGAAAATGGGATTTCATCTACGCTTGCCAGTGAAGGAAAAACGATTGTGTACGCAAAAGACCAGCATGGTATTGTGGGATTGCTTGCGCTAAAAGACGTTGTACGAACAGAAGCTGTAGACGCTGTTAAATCTCTTAAAGAGCAGGGCATTCATACCGTCATGATTACAGGAGACAGCGAAAAAACAGCCGAAGCTATTTCAAAAGAGTGTGCAGTCGATGAATACATTGCAGAATGTTTGCCTGAAGCGAAAGTAGATAAAATTAAAGCGTTAAAAGAAAAATTCCCTACCGTTTCAATGGTGGGAGATGGCATTAACGATGCCCCTGCTCTTGCTACTGCTAACGTTGGAGTAGCTATGGGAGAAGGAACGGATGTGGCACTTGAAACAGCCGATATCGTTTTAATGAAAAATGATCTATCAAAAATTTCGGATGCAGTAGCTCTTTCCAGACGAATGAACTCAATTGTGAAACAAAACGTTATTTTTTCTATTGCCGTCATCTTTTTATTAATTTGTTCGAATTTTTTCCAAGTGCTTGATATGCCATTTGGTGTTATAGGTCACGAAGGAAGCACCATTTTAGTTATCTTAAACGGCCTTCGCTTGCTAAAATCTTAACGCAAAAAAGCCTAACGTATTTGTTAGGCTTTTTATTATGGAAATCAATGCCTTAATGGTAACCGTTTTGTCCATTTTGGCTGTTGCTTGTTTTATGCTTTGGCTGGCTCTTTTTATTTTGCTTTGTATTGCTTCCGTCTTTTTTTGTATGCTTTGTCATGATGTAAAACCTCCCTTTCACTTTGTTAGTATGCTCATATCTTGCGAATGATTTCATCCCAATTTATGACTATGAAGATTTGACTCGACGGTCGTAGAAAATAGCGTTAATTTCTCCTCCAATAACGATAATCATCCCCGATAGGTACAGCCAAATAAGCAGGATAATAATTCCGCCCAAGCTTCCATATGTAGCTGTATAGTTATTGAAATGATTTACGTAATATGCAAACAGCATCGATACCACTGTCCATCCGATCGTAGCAAAAGCCGCTCCTTTTACAACATTTCGAATCAGCAGTTTTTTATTAGGAGCAAAGTAATATAACCCCGTAAAAACAGTAAATAAAATGAGGCCGCTGATAATCCAGCGGGAAGCAGACCATAAAGCGAGAAAAGTTTCTGAAAACCCAAATGTAGACGATAAATAAAGGCCTATCATATGACCGAAAACAGGAAGTAAAAGCGCTACAATAATAACAAATATCATCGCAAAAGTAAGGAGAACTGCCATACCTCTCGCCACTAAAAAAGGCCGATTTTCTTGTACGTGATATGCTCGGTTAAATGCTCTTACGATCGCATTAATTCCATTTGAAGCAGACCACATCGTGGCAATGATACCAAAGGATAATAGCTTTTCATTATGAGAACCAATGATATGGGAAACGTTGCTTTCAATCATGTGCAGCGTTTGCTGTGGCGCTACATTTTCGACCAGGTCAAGCAGGTCTGTTGATTCTAATGGCAAAAATCCAATCAGCGTAATTAAGAAAATTAAAAAAGGAAATAGCGAGAGCAGCAGATAATAAGCCAATTCAGCTGATAAACTGGGCAGCTCATCTCGATGAATGCGGCCCATCAGTTCTTTGCCAAACCTTACGATGTTATTTATGTACATTCCAGCCATATGTGCCTCCTTATTTATTTTTGTTCATCACCATACTTCTCCACAAATGCTTCTTTTGTATCGTTTACAATTTCCATCACCTGAGGTGTTGTTTCTTTTAACTTTTCTACTTTTCCTGCTACAAATGATACATCTTCAGAAACTTGCTCGATGGTCGTACGGATGGTTTCATATTTCTCTTTGACAGTATCCGTTACAAGTTCAGGGTGCTGAATAAGAGTTGTTGTTTTGTCTTTCAGTTTTTTACTTCCTTGAATGACGGAGCTTCTTGTTTCTTTATCAAATAAAGAAACAGCTCCTCCTATAATTGCTCCAATGACAATACCTTCTACTAGCTTATTTCGTTTACCCATTTGTCGTTTCTCCTCCGTTTTTTATTTTTTAAGTATCGCTTATTCCGAAAAATGCTTCTCTATAATTTCGTCTAAAAGAGCCTTGCATCCTTCTTGAACTAAGTCATATACTTCGTCAAAATTTCCCGTGAAATAAGGATCAGGCACATCTTCAATATGTAAATCGGGCACAAAATCCAAAAGCCTTGCAATATAACCTGTTTTAGTATGTCCAGCCATCCTTCTCAGGTTTCCTACATTTTCGACATCCATTCCAATAATATAATGGAATTTAGCTACATCCTCTTGAATCACTTGTCTTGCTGTTTGCCCTTTAAAATCAATGTTGTTTTTCGTTAAAATAGATTGCGTTCCTTCATGAGGAGGATTGCCTTTGTGCCAGCCTCCTGTGCCTGCAGAATCTACGTGAATTTGTCCTTCTAGCCCTTTTTTCTTCACCATATCTTTAAAGACCGCTTCTGCCATGGGTGAACGACAAATATTTCCCAAACAAACGAATAATACGTTAATCATAGTCTCGACTCCTTTCCCTTATTACAAACATTATATACAATCATTTTTAAACTAAAAAATAGTTTTCTTTTATTTATATCGTTTTCACTCTTCTGTGGATAAGAACCTGACATAAAAGTGTTCACACGATAAAAACATGTTACAATAAAAAAAAACGCAACTGGAAGGATGAACAAAGTGGATTTATCAGTAAAATCTCCAGAGAATATTAAACATATGGTCGATAGCATTAGTGAAAAACTGCGCATGCTAAATATCGGAGCAATTAAAGCTGAAGCTTTTGACGAAGAAATGTATGAAGACTTAAAGTACTTATACGATATGGTAATGAGAAAAGATTCTTTTAGCCCAAGTGAAATGCAAGCGATCGCGGAAGAATTAGGTACACTGCGTAAACAAGCTTAATGACAACTCCGTCAATGACTAATAGCCATTGACGGTTTTTTCTACATTTTTTTCTATACATGAATGCTGCGCCTTTTAGCGAGCAAATAAGAGTTAAATCGTTTACATACACATAGATGAAATATTCCCAAAAATCTTTCTTTTTTATTAGGAATTGACGTTTTTATTATTTGTCTATAGAATGTACCGAAATACCTAAAGCTCGTATAGTCTTGGAAATAGGGTCCAAGAGTTTCTACCGAACTACCGTAAATAGTTGGACTACGAGGGTTGAACATCATTCATACTGCATTTTTATTCTTCTTTATGTTCTCCCTTACATAGTCCTTCATTGTTATTCAGTTATACAATGAGAGGAGTCACATTCATGTCAAATACAAAAACAACCTTAAAAAAACAGCTTGCTGTTGCCAATAAAAAAATACCTGCAGATCTTGTAGTGAAAAACGGGAAAATTATCGATGTCTTTACGCTTTCCATCATTGAAGCCGATATTGCGATTGCTGATGGAGTGATTGTTGGAATAGGTCAATACGATGGGAATAACGTCGTGGATGCAAAAGGAAAATACATTTCTCCTACATTCATTGATGGACACGTTCACATTGAATCATCAATGGTTACACCTAAAGAGTTCTCAAAACTTCTTGTACCTAGAGGCGTGACAACTGTCGTAACGGACCCTCATGAAATTGCGAATGTGTCAGGGAAATCTGGCATTGAGTTTATGCTTCAAAACTCGGATTCCATTCCTTTAGACGTATTTGTGAACTTACCTTCAAGCGTGCCAGCAACTCCTTTTGAAAGCTCTGGAGCCGTCTTAAAAGCAACTGACTTAGCGCCATTTTTCTCTCACCCTCGCGTGCTTGGATTAGCAGAAGTGATGGATTTCCCTGCTGTGCGAGATGGCGATGACGATATGCTCGATAAATTACAAGCAGCTAACGATGCAAACGGCGTAATTGATGGGCACGGCTCGGGGCTAGATGCTACGGGCGTTAATATTTATCGTACCGCTGACATTTCAACAGATCATGAATGCGTAACAGCAGAAGAAGCAATTGAGCGTATTCAGCGCGGGATGTATGTTCTGATCCGCCAAGGTTCTGTCGCTAAAGATTTGAAACAACTATTACCTGCTGTAAATGAACGCAACGCGCGCAGATTTTTATTCTGTACCGATGACAAACACCTAGATGATTTATTAACGGAAGGTTCTATTGATTACAATGTTCGTTTTGCTATTGAACTCGGGCTGGATCCGTTAATTGCGATTCAAATGGCTTCGTTAAATGCCGCTGAATGCTACGGGTTAAAAGATAGAGGTGCGGTTGCTCCTGGTTACAAAGCGGATTTTATTCTATTAGACGACTTAACCGATATATCTGCAGCACATGTCTATCAAAACGGAGAGCTTATTGCTGAAAATGGAGAGATGCTTTCTGTTCAAGAAGAACAAATTGATCTTCCAACAGAACTAATGAATTCTGTTCATCTCAAAAATTTTTCCATTAAAAACCTTACGATACCACTTCAGCACAATCACGCTAATATTATTGAAATTAATCCAAACAGCCTGATTACAAATCATATTGTAGAAGAAGTTCAAGTGAAGCAAAACGAATTTCAGTCTTCTGTAGAAAACGATCAGCTGAAAATGGCTGTTGTTGAGCGTCATCATCTAACAGGGAATATTGGTCTTGGGATTGTAAAAGGTTTTCAGTTAAAAGACGGAGCGATTGCTACCACGATTGCTCATGATTCACATAATATCGTAGCCGTAGGAACAAATGATGAAGATTTAGCAAAAGCAATTGCGGCAATTGAAGAAATCGGCGGAGGTATTGTTATTGTAAAAGGCAATGAAGTGATTGGCTCCCTCCCTCTTTCCATTGGAGGATTAATGTCACCTCACCCTTACAATGAAGTAAACAGCTTACTTAAGCAGCTTCACGGGGCTCTTCATGAGCTTGATATTTCACAGAAATTCAACCCGCTGCTGACATTATCTTTCTTAAGCTTGCCTGTTATCCCATGTCTAAAATTAACCGACAAAGGATTATTTAACGTAAAAGAATTTAAGCATATCACCGTTCAAGCATAAAATAAAAAGGACTCTTTCGAGTCCTTTTTATTTATATCCTTTAGACGGCGCAGTTCGAGTTTTACGATTTTTATAATGACGATATCCTTCTTTTAAAAGGATAGGAAAAACAGCGACTAGAATTTTTTTTAATATACGTCCCAATTTAAGGCACTCCTTTACGTGTTCTTACTTTACTATACCCAAATTGGACAGCTAAAAACGCAAAAAAGAGCAGGTATATCCTGCTCTTTTTGTATTACTTACCGATAAATTGTTGAGTCCAGTACGTAGTATCACCTTTTACGTATCCAACACCAATTTCAGTGAAATCAGGGTTTAGAATGTTTTTGCGGTGACCGTCACTATTCATCCAAGCATTCATTACATCTTCAGGAGATTGCTGACCTTTTGCAATGTTTTCACCTGCAGTTGTATATTCAATGCCGAATTGTTTCATCATATCAAATGGTGAACCATATGTTGGTGAATTGTGGTCAAAGTACCCTTTGTCCATCATATCTTTTGATTTAGTGCGTGCAACGTCACTTAATTTTTTGTTAAGTGTTAGAGGTTTTAAACCTTGTTTTTCACGCTCTTGGTTCACTAAATCTACGACCTTTTGTTCGAATTGACTAGCATCTTTTGTTTGTTCTGCTTTATCAGTATTTTCTGATTGTTGAGCTTTTGTGTTTTGCTGTGTTTGCTCTGGAGCTTTTGCTTCTTCACTTTTCTCTGGTGCTTGTGCTTGTTCCTGTGGAGCTGCTTCAGCTTGCTCTGGTGCTTGTGTTTCTTGTTGTGGAGCTGCTGCTTGAGCAGATTGTCCTTGAGCGTTAAATTTCTTTAATAGCTCATCTACATTTATATTTTGTGCTGCTTGAGCATCTTTAATAGTGATTTGTTTTGGAGTGTTGCAATCAGGAGCTGCTGCATTTGCTTGTCCTGCTGTTAGTAATCCTAATGATACGGCACCTGCGACAGTGGCAATACGAAACCTTTTCTTCATGTTTGAAATCCTCCTATGTGATAATAAAGTTTTTTTGTAAAACCGCAACGCATCTAAGCTTGTAGCAAGCCAATCTCGTGATGCACCCTCATTGTTGCATGAAAACTATGAAACTCGCAACGTCTTTTAAGCTACCAAAATTATACTTTCATTTATGTAAAAAATATTTCGATTGTGTTACGTGGCTTCTATCTATTGATAGTAAAAGGTTTTCATATCCTTTTAGAAACCGTTTCATCCAATGCAGTAATATAACTGTAAATTCCTCGTCAAAATCGTTACATACAAAAAAGGCGACAGCAGAGTGGTAAACCACCCTGTTATCGCCTTTTACAGAAAGTTTTACTAATATTATTTACTTATTTTAAGACATTTACTGATTCACGTACGAATGCTTCCATATCGTCTGGTGTACGGCTTGTAACTAGTTGATTACCGCATACCACCACTTCTTTATCATGGAAGTTTGCACCTGCATTTTTCAAATCAATAGCAATTGATTTGAAACCAGTTACGTCACGTCCTTTTAACGTTTCAGCATTAATTAGCAACTGTGGTCCGTGACAGATAGCCATAACCGGTTTGCCTTCATCCATAAATGATTTTGTGAAAGCTACGACTTGATCGTCCGCACGTAAGATATCTGGTGAGAAACCTCCCGGTAAAAACAATGCGTCAAAATCTTCTGGTTTTACATCCGCAATTGCTTTATCAATTGTTAATGTTGTTTCGCCTTGTTTACCTGTTACTTCACCTGTTTTAACATCGATTTTTGTTAGCGTATGGCCTTCTTCTTCAAAGGCTTTGGCTGGATCTGTATATTCCACATCTTCAAATAAATCTGTTACTAATACTGCAATCTTCTTACTCATTCTAAGCAACTCCTTAATTGATTTGTGTACTAATGTTCTATAAATAAAATACCCGTACACTATTCTTTTAAACATAGTTTATGGGTAAAAAACTTTTCTACAATAATCAAAAACCACATTGAAGATTTTTATAAAGAAGAAATTCAAAACAAATTAAATGTCTGGAACGTCGTCTCTTCTGGAACTGGGTACACGTCTCTCCCTGCAATCACGTTCAGAATACGCTGATTGCGCTGAACGGATAAACCAAGATTTGTTGCACCAGATCCATGTGAATGTTCAATATTGGTTAACGTAAAAAAGTGGTGGTTACGAGGTTGTTTAAAGACAAGCCGGTAATCTTTTGTGACTTTAAAACGCTTGTCATCTTCCCATTCGATATCATCTTTTATTCGTTCGATGAACGGCGAAATTTTTGGCTTATAGCCCGTGGACAATATCAAACGATCCGCTTCGTATTGAAAAGAGCGTTCAGCCTTTAATTGTTTGCACTCCAGCTCATATCCATTCCCTTTTTTATGAATATCACTTACTTCAGTCGAAGCTTGAATCGTAACGGGTACTTTTCCTTTAAGTGAACGATGATAAAGTAAATCATAGATTTTCGTTAAGGTAGAAGATTCAATTCCATGACGTAAAGGATTTAAATCTTCTACCGTGCTTGTACGTTCCTCAAAAGGCAGCGAATGAAAGTAATCTACATAGTCTGGCGAAAATAACTCTTGAGCAAGCTTGGATTGATCAAGCTGAAAAAAATTAGAAGATCTTGTAAACCATGTAAGGTGGTAATGATGTTCAGTCTGTTCTTCTAGTAAATCAAGAAAAATCTCTGCAGCACTTTGCCCTGAACCAACGATCGTTACATGCTTTCCTTTTTGAATCTCTTCTTTTTTATGTAAATAGCCGCTGCTGTGTAAGATATGCTCATTAAGCTTTTCTTCAAAAGCCGGAGGTACAAGTGGAATGCTTCCTGTTCCCATTACAACGTGTTTAGCATTTACCGTTTGAATTCCCTCAGGTGTTTCTACCTTTACTTCATAATACTCTTCTTCATTTTTCGGTATCACGTCCACAACTTTTGAAGAAAAGTGGCAGGAAGATAGCTGCTCTGCTACCCATTTTGCGTATTCGTTGTATTCTTGACGCGGAATATCAAAACGATTAAAGAAAAAGAACGGATACAAGCGTTTTTGCTTATGAATATAATTTAGAAAAGAATAGGGGCTTGTTGGATCCGCAAATGTAACTAAGTCTGCTAGAAACGGAATCTGCAAGTCCGTGCCGTCAATTAACATGCCCGGATGCCATTCGAATTTCTCTTCTTTATCAAAGAAGACGGCATCAATTTCATCAATAGGCTCAGCAAGGGCCGCTAAGCCTAAATTAAAAGGTCCTATTCCTATTCCCACCATGTCATACTGCTTATTTGTCATCTTTAAACTCCCTTTCATAAAAAAAGCTAACAGTATTGTCTACTGTTAGCTTTTTACCCTTTTTCCATACATTTATGCGGAAGGAGTCATACTCATTTTCGGGCCAAACGATTCATACATGATATTTTCTTGGGAAATACCCATTTCAGCTAGGCCTTCTAACACCATTTGTGTAAATGAAGAAGATCCACAAACATAATAATATGCATGTTTATCGCCGGCATATTTAGCTAGCTCTTTTTTAGTTAAGCGACCATACGTTATATGTTCATCATGCTGGTCTGTTTGCGCTTGACTATAAAAAACGTGTTGTTCAAACTTATATGTCTCTGACAACAATTGAAGCTCTTGTTTCATTGCATGAAACTGCTCATTTTTAGCACTGTGAATAAATGTTACTTCTTGATTGTTTTCCAGTGCTTGATGAAGCATTGACATCATTGGAGTAATTCCTACACCTCCGCTGATAAATACTGATTTACTATTTTCTTTTAAGACAAAATCTCCTGCTGGAACGCTGACTTCAAGCAAGTCTCCTTCTTTCAATTGGTCATGTAAATAAGTTGACACGACCCCGTCTTCCATTTGCTTTTCTTTTTTCACCGTAATTTTATAGTATGGTTGGTTTGGATAGCCAGATAAGCTGTACTGACGAATGGATAAATACTCTTGACCAGGAATTCGTACACTGACATACTGACCTGGCAGAAAAGCAGGCAGCGCTTTTTGATCAGGTGATACTAAATAAAACGAGTACACGTCTTCTGCTTCTATTACTTTTTTATGAACCATTAGTTTTTTATAATCTTTCCATCCTTTTTCTTCGGCTTCTTCATATAATTCTTGCTCCACACTTATGAACACGTCCGCAATGGCACCGTATGCTTCTTTCCAAGCTTCCATAATCTCATCGGTCGCAGCTTCTTTTAAAACATCTTTAATTGCTTTTAATAAGAACTCTCCGACAATTGGATAGTGCTCTGCTTTTACGCCAATACTGCGGTGTTTATGAGCGATTTGCTTTACAACTGGAAGCAGCGTTTCAAGCCGATCGATGTACTGCGCAGCGGCATAAACTGTATTAGCTAACGCCATTTGCTGACGGCCTGTTTTTTGATTTGTTTGGTTGAATACATTTTTTAAAGAAGGATACTGTTCAAAAAGCATCTCATAAAAACGAGTTGTAATTGCTTGACCATGCTGTTCTAAAACAGGAACTGTACTTTTTACAATAGAAATAGTTGTTTGTTTCATAACTTTCGCCTCCGAAAGATTCATTTTAAAAGATATATTTTTAATACATCTTTATAATACTCATACCCTGCTTAAAAAGATATATTTTATATACATATTTAAAGAAATGTTCACAAATTCACCCTGTCAAAAATGAGAGCATTCTTTCTGTATTTCTTAGATATAGACATGCTATTATAGATATATCAGCTGCTGATAAGAGAAGAGGTAAAAAGATGAGGCTCACACAATATACAGATTACTCACTGCGAGTTTTATTATATTTAGGCGTTCGCGATAATAATAAACTAAGCAATATAAAAGAAATTGCTGAAGCGTATAATATTTCAAAAAACCATCTTATGAAAATCATTCACGAGCTTGGAAAACTTGGCTTAATTGAAACGATCCGAGGACGAAACGGCGGCATTCGTTTAGCTCAGCTTCCAAAAGACATTAATATTGGAAAAGTGGTACGTCAAACAGAAGAAGATTTTCATATCGTTGAATGTTTTGACCGTGAAGGAAACTTCTGCATTATTAGCCCCGTCTGTAAGTTAAAAAATGTTTTACATGAAGCCATGCAAGCCTTCATTAAGGTGTTAGATCAATATACGCTAGAAGATCTAATTCAAAATAAAGATGATTTAAACCTCCTCCTTCTATCTCAAAAAAACGAGGAATGAGTAAACTAAAATTCACTTGAAATCATTCTCATTTTTTTAACCTTTTTCCCTTTCATCATAAAATAAAAGATGTTACAATGAGGCACGTATTGGAAAGACAAGATGTCTCCATTCGAGCAGACAATGAACCTCATTCTGTTCATCCTAAAAAATGACGAAAGGGTGTTTGAGTATGCACGTAGGAAGCAAAGGTTGGTATGTTGAGAAACTTAAGAAACGAGGAGTTCGCAACCACGAAGGCCGCAAAGTAGAAAAGTACAAAACCTATGTACTTGCTAACTTGCTTGATAAACACAAAAATTAATTAACGTGTAATAAGAGAGTACAAATGCGTACTCTCTTTTTTGTTCATTTAATAAGCAGCGTCTTGATAAAAATAATTTGGTGATAATACTTTATTTTTATAAGGCTTATGAAAAATATGCGTGGTAGCTGGCGAAACCGGCGGAATCAACCACGTCCAGTTCCCAGTCACTTCGCGGCCATTTTTTTGCTCTCTTTCTTCAAACAAGTGAAATTGCTGAGCAGCGGTGTGATGGTCTACAATGCTAACGCCTTCTCGTTTAAAAGAAGAAAGCACTGCAACGTTTAATTCAACAAGAGCTTTGTCCTTCCAAAGCGTCGCGTTGTAATCCATGTTCAATTCCATCATAGAAGCTATTTTGGGAAGTTGGTTATAACGATACGTATCCGCTAAATTTCGCGCCCCAATCTCAGTCCCCATGTACCATCCATTAAACGGTGCTGCGACGTAATCAATCCCTCCAATTTCTAGCTTCATATCTGAAATCATCGGGACAGCGTACCATTTTAACTGTAAGTCTTCAAATTCAGGAAGTTCTGGATGCGTAATAGCTACTTCTTTCACTAAATGTTTTGGAATATCAAAACATCGAGGCGACCCTTCGTTCACTTGCAGGACTAGAGGAAGAACATCGAAGTGAGTTTTCTCACCTTCCCACCCCAAATTTCGGCAAACCTCCGTGAACGCAACAGAATCAGGATCTCCTATCGTACCGTCTTCAGTCTCATACCCCGCATAGCGGATTAGCTGATGATTCCATATTCTAACCGGCTCTTTTGCTTTCATTTTCGGTTTAAACACCGTAATAGTAGGCCGGATTTTCCCGTCATTTGTTGCATATTCAATATGGTGAAACAGGGCGTCTCTTATCTCTTCAACTGTGTTCGCATCTCGCTTATCAAATACATTGAGCGAGTGCCAAAATAGTCGGCCGATACATTTATTGCTGTTTCTCCAAGCCATACGAGCTCCGTGCTCTAACTCTTCAAATGTATGATCATAATGTCCGAGTGACATAATTTGCTGATGGATTTCTTTTAACCGCTTGTTTTTATCCGCTTCGCTTTTTTCAAGTTCAGCGTAACACGTCTCTATAAATACACGTGCTTGTTCAAATAATTCTTCTTGCTTCAACGTTTGTTCCCCCCTAGAAGAACAGATTTCATTCTTTTCGTTCAAGAAAAGCAAGTTTCAGTATACCATTCTCATAGCGGAAACGCGCATCATAATGCTTTAATAGCCTCTTTCAATATTAACCAAGTTAGAAGGCAATCCGCCTTGCTCAACTTTTTGCAGCGTTTCAACAAAGCACCTGACGGCTTCTTCAGGCGTAGTCACCGCTGAAATATGAGGTGTTATGATGATGTTTGAATGATCCCACCAAGACGATTCTTTCGTTAACGGCTCATGCTCAAACACGTCTATGTATGCTTTTCGAATACGTTTTTGCTCAATAGCCTCTACTAACGCATTTTCATCTACAGTTGCTCCTCGTCCAACATTTATAAAGTATGCACTTTCAACTACATTCATCCATTTTGGATCAAAGTAGCTTTTTGTTTCATGTGTTAGCGGCATTGTACTAATAATCCAATCGGCTTCTTTTAGCAATTCTTTTTCCTTCGAAATCGAGACCACTTGATCAAATGACGGCTTTTCATTTCCACTTTTAGATACACCCATTACTCGTACACCAAAAGATTTTAAAACGGCTGCAAGACGCCCGCCGATTTCACCTGTTCCGTAAATTATGACCGTTTGAGTAGAAAGCTGCTTAGGCTCTATCACTTTCCACTGCTTTTGTTTTTGCTGATGCTGAAACTGTGCGTGGTGCTGAAGTTCAGCTAGCATATAGCTAAGACAATATTCACTGATTCGCTGACCGAATGAACAAACCGTACGTGTTAACATCACACTCTTTTTCCAATTACCGCTTTCTAAGAACCGATCGACTCCTGCGCCGAGAGAATGAATCCATTTAAAGCTATGATCTTCAAAGCAATTCGTTGGACCGAAGGATAAAAGCGCGTCAGCCCAGTTTAAATCTTCAATTGTCACGTCTTGCTCTTCCATAAATCGAAACGTCTGAGGCAGCTGCTTTTGTTTGATTATCTCCTCCAGCTCTTTATGCATTCTTCCTGCCACTAGTATCGTATGAATGTTCATTTCTTTTCCCCCTGCCTTTTTATTCTTTTATATACTTTATTTGAATGATTCGATATAACCGTCCCTTCGTCATGAAGGATTTTCTACATTGATATATATAGTATGAATGAAGTGAAAGGAAGACGCGAGTGAATTTTATATGACTTTCAAGGCTGGAAAACTCATATGGATTTATGTATATAAGTTCGCTATAATCGTTATGAATCAATTTGTTTATAACGAAACGTACGATAGATATTTTAAAAGAAAAGGTGTGTCAGCATGAGTGTATTAAACGTAAAAAATCTAAGCCACGGTTTTGGTGACCGTGCGATTTTTAACGATGTATCATTTCGATTGTTAAAAGGTGAACACGTCGGCTTAATTGGAGCAAACGGCGAAGGTAAATCAACATTTATGAACATCATTACAGGCAAGCTAGAACCGGATGCTGGAAAAGTAGAATGGTCTAAAAAAGTGCGCGTTGGCTATTTAGATCAGCACACAGCATTAGAGCGCGGCCTTTCTATTCGTGATGTACTAAAAAGTGCTTTTCAATACTTATTTGATTTAGAAGCTCAAATGAATGGCCTCTACGAGAAAATGGCGGAGGTATCACCAGAAGAACTCGAAAAACTATTAGAAGAAGTCGGTACGCTTCAAGACCTCTTAACAAACAATGACTTTTATGTTATCGATGCGAAAGTCGAAGAAATTGCACGCGGATTAGGATTAGAAGATATCGGCTTAGATCGCGATGTACAGGATTTAAGCGGCGGACAGCGTACGAAAGTATTATTAGCCAAACTGCTGCTTGAAAAACCAGAAATTCTTTTACTTGATGAGCCTACAAACTACTTGGATGAACAGCATATTGAGTGGCTGCGACGCTACTTGCAAGAATATGAAAATGCCTTTATTTTAATTTCTCACGATCTTCCATTTTTAAATAGCGTGATCAATTTAATTTATCATATGGAAAACCAAGAGTTAAATCGCTATGTAGGAGACTACGACGATTTTATGAAAGTATATGAGATGAAAAAACAGCAGCTTGAAGCAGCGTATAAAAAACAACAGCAAGAAATGGCAGATTTAAAAGATTTCGTAGCGAGAAACAAAGCCCGTGTGTCGACACGAAATATGGCCATGTCCCGTCAAAAAAAGCTCGATAAAATGGAAGTAATTGAACTAGCTCAGGAGCGTCCAAAACCAGAGTTTAACTTTAAGGGTGCTCGTACTTCAAGCAAATTAATTTTTGAAACATCTGATTTAGTCATTGGATACGAAGAGCCGCTTTCTAAGCCACTGAATTTAAAAATGGAGCGAGGTCAAAAGATTGCCCTTGTAGGAGCAAATGGAATCGGGAAAACAACTCTTTTAAAAAGTATTTTAGGAGAAATCAAACCGATTTCAGGCTCTGTAGAAAAAGGAGATTACCAGCATATTGGCTATTTTGAACAAGAAATCAAAACCGCTAATTACAATACGTGTATTGAAGAAGTATGGAATGAGTTTTCTCACTTTACCCAATACGAGATTCGTGCAGCTTTAGCTAAATGCGGCTTAACAACAAAACATATTGAAAGTAAAGTAGAAGTTCTAAGCGGTGGAGAAAAAGCAAAAGTTCGTCTATGTAAGCTAATTAACAATGAAACCAACATTCTTGTACTGGATGAGCCTACAAACCACTTAGATGTAGATGCGAAAGATGAATTAAAACGAGCTTTAAAAGAATACAAAGGAAGTATCTTAATTATTTGCCACGAACCTGAATTTTATCAAGATGTTGTCACAGACGTGTGGAACTGCGAATCTTGGACGACTAAATTATTTTAAAAAAACGGGTTAAAAGAGGCATATCTTTTAGAAAAAGTGGGAATGATAAGATTAAGTTCCCCCCCTTTGTGTGAGTAGCCATTTTTTAAATGGTTACTTTTTTTATGTATAGTCCTTTAAGAAAATGGCTATATTGTATCTATACTCCCTAAACCCAAAAAGGCCGCTGCAGCGATGCAGCGGTCTTTTCGTTGTCATGGCTTCATCTGTAGCCAGCTATCAAAATGATGAACAGCTATACTGCTTGGAGGATTTTCAGCTTGACACTCCGTAAGCAACATATCCAGCTCTTGCATCATCTTTTCTTCTCCTTTAGCAGAAAAAGAAATGTATTCTCCTTCATCTGAAGCCATCGTTTCCACCCCTATTTCAATCGGAGTAGATAGTACACGTCCCCACTTGCGTTCATTTTCTGTTATTTCAGCAATACCGTTTTCTTTATCTGCGTGGTTTCGGTACGCCATAATTGTGACTTCATCAGCGTACTGAATAATCCACCGCCCCAGCAAACCGGAACCGTTGCTATTTTTGAATGGAACTTCGTCAAACCAAAACGGTATATCTACAGCAAGCGGCAAGTGTAACTCATGAGACTGTACAGCGGCTTGAGAAATAACATATTGATACTGCAGAATACTTTTCGCTCGATTATTTTCCCAACTTTTATACAAATAAGGCTCTACATCCAAATGAACCCCTAAAAATTGCTGTGGCTCGTCTGCTTGTGCTTGGTAAGCTGTTATCCAATTAAAAAATGCTTCCTGCTCTTCTATACCAGAAGGCCCTATCCAATAAGGAGCGCCATCAAGTGCGTAAACACTTATGCCCTGGGCTTGTGCTTGTTGGATAAAATGCCGATATACGGAAGGTGAAAGATGAGTATCAATTTGTAAATAAACGTTTGTCACCTTTTTTTCTTGAAGCTTTTCGAGGATAGCTTCTTGGTTCAGCATCCATTTCTTTGTATCCCACACCCACGTCGACAGCGGTATATTTATCTCTGCATTCACCTTTGATCCACATCCTATTCCTTTCCCCATATTAAACAGCCATACAACCACCAGAAAAATAAGAACGCACTTGCTTTTCACACTCTTTTTCCTCCTTTATACGAGCCAGAACTCATATAAAGAGAGTCTGACAGCTTGGCACAACTTTATGCTGAATTTCCCCCTTAAATCTGTAGCTTTTAACAAACTCCTCCTTATCAATTTTTTGCAGCTTAATCTCTATATGTTCTATCGGTTGCTTGATTTATTTCTCTATATCTTTCTTATTAAATAAATATGCCTGTTTTGGATGGTTTGGCTGATTTGGATATTTCAACTGTAATTGTCCTTTTCGTAATAGCTTTGTTAAATAATTATTACGTACTCCATCCGGCGTTCTTTCTAGTAAATAAGCAAACTCTTTAAGCATGAGCGGTTTTTCTTTACATAACTCAAGAATAATATGTTCCATCTGATTCGGCGAAAGCCGTTTTTTTTCACGAGCCAGCGCTGCAATATCCCATAGCTTCGTATCAATATTCTCTACATTTACCAAATTAGAAGAATCCTCTTCTTGCTCATTATTATAGGAGTTGTGGTTATTAATGTAGGAGTTAACATCGTTATTATATAAGTTACTCTCATTATTATAGTAGTTATCTTCCTTATTAAAGGAGTTAACATCGTTATTATATGACTTAAACTCCTCTATTAATCCTTTATTATAGGAGTACTTATTTTTATTATAGGAGTCAATTTCGACATTGTTTTCAGGTGTATTTTGATATTTTTCGACATCTTTAAAATTATTTCCCGAATCAGTTGCAGACGTATGATAAGTGTCTTTTTCAGAAGAACTTACCTGTCTTTCTTGAGTGGACAAAGATAACGTGACCACTGTACGATGCATAGAAACATCTTGATCAATAGCTGGCGTTTTATAATGATGCAGGCTCCAATTTTGCTTTACTTTTTTCAAACCAGAGCCCGAACGTTCACATAGCCCTAGTAAACTGAATAGCTTAACGATATTTGGATTTCGAAGCTGACTAACGGTATTGCTAAAAACTGAATCTGTAGGTACTAACAAAAGACCTGGATTAGAAAAAACGTAATGAGAAGGTTGCTTTTCTAAAATAACGCCGCCCTCGCCATTATAATCTGCATGAATAAGCATATTAATCAAAACTTCTGTTAAAGAGGAAGCGATTGACGGCTGAGGTTCGCTATTACGAACAATTTCATGAATATGAAAATAAAAATCAAAAATATTTCCTGACCACGTCCCGTCTTGAGAGGTAAAGCGCTCTGTCCATTCTTCGTTCCCTTTACTTTCCCGGTATTCTAAAAAGTATTGTGGTAAAACTTCTGTGATAATCCGTTCTTCACTGAATAAAAGCAGGCCTGCGAGTGTGACTCCTTCTTTATGGGTATCTCTAACCTTTCCCCAAGCTCCTACTTTGTATAAAAACTCCTTTGTTTCAAGCGCATTCCAAGGATGAGCTGGTTTTACTTCAGCAAACCGATCCCGATAGCTTTTGATCGTATCAAAATTTAATTCGTTTAATCCATAGTGCTCTAGGATGAGATTATCTTGTAACATATTCAACTCTCCTATTATCTTTGTATATTTATTTAACAGCGCGAATATGCTGTTTCTTACCTCTTGTTACTAACGTACTAACTTTATTTATCTAGATGCCATCAGCACCCCAAAGTCCAGTCCGTAGATTGTACTTCTGTTATGCAATTTCTTCTAAAACGATATATACATCTTATCTATTCTATCATTTTTTCTTTATTCTCTCCTTCATTTTTCAATCTTCAAAACAGTCGAGTTTATTGTGTAAAAGCTGTGGATATTCACCTTTATCCACAGCTTTTACACAGACTACAAACCCTTTTCTAGCTGTTTTAATATAAATTTGTTATAATACCCTTCATAACAACGGATTAAGTGAGGGATTACGTATGGAAAAAGCTACATTTGCAGGTGGATGTTTCTGGTGTATGGTTACACCTTTTGAAGAGCTAGAAGGTATTCACGGCATTGTATCAGGATATATGGGGGGAACTGTGGATAACCCTACTTATGAGCAAGTAAAATCTGGAACAAGCGGTTACTACGAAGTGGTTCAAATCACATTTGACCCCGAAGTGTTTCCGTATAAACGTTTATTAGATCTTTATTGGCCGCAAATTGATCCAACAGATGACGGAGGTCAATTTCAAGATCGCGGCTCGCAATATCGAACAGCAATTTTTTACCATAACGACAGCCAAAAACAAGCAGCTGAAGAGACGAAGCTAGAGGTCGCAGAAAGCGGACGTTTTAAAAAACCAATCGTAACAAGCATTCTTCCTGCCTCTACGTTTTATGAAGCCGAAGAGTATCACCAAGATTTTCACAAGAAAAATCCAAAGCATTATAAAGAAGACCGCGCTAAGTCTGGTCGAGATGAATTTATTGAAACGAACTGGAAATAATTCTTGTGTTCAAAACAAAGCCGCATAGCGTTTGCTATGCGGCTTTGTTTTACCAATTATCTGTATAAGTCGTTGTTGTTGACGGCACGCTCCAATATTGCTGCGAAGGCTGCCATGCTTTTAACGATCCATCAGCTCTCTTCACAATTGCTTTAAATTGAACATTTTGACTCGCAGGAAAATGGACGGTGCCTCTCCAATCAGCTGTAGATGAATTATATGTTAATTTAATTGGATAAATGGACGTATCCCACTGACCTAGCTCAGCTCTGTCTCCAACAATATAAACCGTTTCTCCTAATGCAGTTGGCGCATTTTTTACTACAACCGTTTGCGCAAGTGGTGTAACGCCCAACGTATTTTTAAATTGCCCCATCAGCGTATCATTGTTAATAACATCGTAGAAACGAAGCAAAGTAAATCCTGCAAAATTATAGTTAAAGGCCATTTCAGCTGCTTTTTTATATTGATCTTCACTGCCTATAGTTAAAGCATTTTCCCCGTTTAAAACAACTCCTTTTGCATTCGCAATACCTGCTACCTGGCGTACAAGCGTCTTTGGCATAGAATATTCCGGATAATTTCCGCTGTCCGTCATTTCTAAGCACGTAAACGTTATATCTAATTTAGCTATTTTAAACGCATCTAAAAGCGCGTTGTAATCATTATATCCAGCAGGTTTTTCTGCAGCATGAGGAATCGTGGGATTGTTATACTGCCAATGAATTCCTGCCACTTTTGCACCGATTGGTACGTTAAAGGTGGAATCAAAAGCCTGATGAGCTAACTGTCCAATACGTTTTGTATGATCTTCCAAAGCTCCTTGATACCATGCTAAGAAATCTTTTCCATAAGCTGTTGAATAACCATCTTTTAAGAACTGATAGCCATCTGATGGCGGTAAAATTTGCGATGCAGACGTTAAATTGGTTCCCCATGCTTGATTAATGCCGGCGAGTGAACCGTATTTAGTCAAAGCATATGATTGAAACTTGCTTTTGGCGAAGTTCGTATACACTTGAAATTTCCCTCTAGACGGATAGCCGGTTCCGTCTGCTGCTGTATAAGACGGATAACGAATTTCACCTGCAGGGCCTCCTGATAAATAGATTTTAGCAATCACGTCTTTATAAGGTGCTAACGCTTGCGCAAATGCAGTGTAGAGCTCTCCGTATTGCTTAGAAATAACGTCCGTTGCAAGCGGGCTTAGCGTTTCTTTATTTGTCGTACCTGTTTCAGATTCAAAGTAAAGGCTGTCATCACTTTTTAAGTTCCATACCCAAGATGGAAGCGGAACGTTACAATCATCTCCTACATTGCCTCCACACTGATGAGTAGAAATAATAGGAACGATCTTTATACCTGCATTACGAGCTGCTTGAGCAAAGCGCTGCGCATAGGAAAAATCGAACTGCTGATCGCCGTTTTTCTCCATATCTCCCCACCAGAAGTCTACTGTCACTGCATAAAATCCATTTTGTTTCGCTTTGCGTAAATCGTTCTCAAACGCTTCCCATGTTGTATAGTCTGTTACCTTTTTTAAAGGCGCCATTAAATAGGTTTTGTAACCTGGATTCATTGATTTTCCATCTACGGCAGCCGCTCCGTTAATTGGACTCAAAATGAAAGCGTTAATAAAAATAAACATCAAAACGAAAGCCAACCCTTTTTTACATAGCTGTTTCATATCTTCCCTCCATTTTTTCAAAATCACCTATAGGTATTCGGCGGATTTTAGTTTTTTCCTTTTTCTTTTATAAAAAAAGACGCCCCGCCAGGACGCCTTCTTCATTAGTTCCAAATCTCATTCACCCATTCAGGATGGTCAATAAAAGGATTGCGGTTATGCTGATAGTCTGAATAAATAATGTCATTTCTACGTCGTTCTCGATCATCTACTGGGTCTTGGGCATTCCATTGAAGAAGCACAGATAATTTCCCGTGATAAGGAGCAGTGCCATTATTCACTGTGTTATTAAGTTCTAAGTCAGGCTCATCACTTACATCGCCTTCATAGCGCACGGCCATATAAAACAACATACGAGCCACGTCGCCTTTTACTTCATCTCGAGGTTCCCATGAATCACTGTCAAAATAATTTCCGAGTGCTTCGCTATGTTCCGTCCCTCCGTTATCAAAATCTAAGTTTCCTCTCGTACTGTTTACAGATACATCGGTTGGACGTAAGTGATGAAGATCTGTTCCAGGTCCCATAGCTGTTCCAAAATCCCCGTGAGACTTTGCCCAGACGTGCTCACGGTTCCAATCGTCCACTCCGCCTCCATTTGTACTCTTAGCCTGTGAACGCCCTGTGTAGAGCAAAATAACGTTATTTGCGTTAGCTGGATCTTCATCCGTTTTCTTTAAAGCTTCCCATACGGCTGAATACGACAGTTCTGTGTGATGATCAATAATGTTATGAAGCTCTGTCTTTAAGCTGTTTCCTGTTTTTTCAGCTGCAGTACGATAGTAGTCTTCTACTGGAACGGTTGGCTCTGTGGGATCTGGAGCCGGATCAGTTCCTCCTGTTTCTGTAATGATAGAAGTAACTGATTTTATTCCTGGGTGTGAAAAATAAGGAGTGAGTGTGCCCGTAACAGTAAGACTTTTCCCTCTTAACTCCGAGTGACTTTGAAGTCCAAATGTACTTCGCAAATTTGAAGGAATTTGAACGTACACCATCTTGTCTGTATTGGTTTCATTTGAGCTGTCAGCAAGAGCAAGTGCATAATCGTTTGGGTAATTGTTCGTAATAACTGTAGATGTGCCTGTAGGTTGACCTACTACATATCCTTTGACCGTTTGTACACTATTGTTTTGATTCTCAAGAGCTTGTGCAACAGATAAAAATGCGGCTGCTTGACTAACAGGAGTTAAGCTCACTAAAAGAACAAAAACAAGCAGGGATATTGCCCATGTTTTTTTACACAGAGCGTATAATTTCACTTTTTTATTCCTCCTATATGATAGGTTTGAAAACTAGTTTTCTTCTACCTCTTTATATTATTTTTTCACTGTGAATTCCCTGCCTCTTTTTTGTTAAGTTTTATAGTGAAAAAGATGTATTCTTCTTTACAGTGACGGCCACTTTATGCGAAGGGTTATATTTTTAAAAGTCCACATTGGAAAAAGCATTATGTGTCTTTCTTTATATATGGTATAATCAACCGAATCGTAAAAGAGCTTATACCATTTCAGAAAATGAAATGATTTAAATAGAAATGAGGATTGTGTATGCTTAGTTTTGACGAAAAATTAGCTATTATTTCATCGTTTCCAGAGCTGCATCGAAAAGATGTATCTTTAGGACGCGTGAATTTTCATTATGAAGAAAGCGTGTACGATAAAACGGTTGTTGTGCATCATCTGCATCCTAACGGAAATGGATTTGTATATGGAGGGTTTTTAAAAGGATATGAAACAAATGACAAAGGTCTTGTAAATATCCGTGATTATACAGAAGAAGAGCTTCGCTCAATTATTGAAGCTTCTATTGAATCTTTGTCAACCCTTCCTGATACAGCTAGAGAAGAAGCTATTGTAGGGAATGGAAATGAACAGCGCTGGAACGGCCCAGACAATGCAACGCTTTTACTTGTTCATGAAGATGATCTGTGGAATGTTTATTCTGGCTTGAATTTAGAGGCAGCATTTCTATCTTACGAAGAAGCAGAAGATTATTTGTTTGAAGAAGGCTTCCGCCGCCTATAAGCTTGCGTCTATACGCAAAAACCTCGCTGTTGATTAACAGCGAGGTTTTTTCATTTTTTCACAGAAGGCTGAGGGCTAATGCGCGGTATTAAAACCGCAAATAATACAACAACCCCCACACCAATCAATAATAAATAAAACCATTGTAGGTCTGATGACTTTTCAGAAGCAGTTTGTTCTGTTCGATCTTTCTTGTAGGAAGTGTTTTTAGAAGAAAACAAGTTATATTCTTTTGCTTTCGCAGAAATCGTATTATCTTCAGCTGATGCGTTCGCAAAAAGACTTTCTTTTAAGCTCTCTTTCTCTACATCTTCCTCTTTTTCAAATGTAAGACCCTTTATTTCCTCCGGAATATTTCCTACTTCTTTTTTATTTTCTAGCAAAGATTCGGGGTCCAAGTTAATCGGATCATCCTTATATACATTTGGTTTAATCTCTTCAACGTTTCCGTCATCAGCTTCAGCCGCTGCTGCTATAGGGAAATAAAGAAGTGAAAAAATAAGAACAATACTTCCAATCTTCTTATTAAGCACTATAGGTTTCATCATTTTCAACCTCTTTAGTCGTCTTTAAAGCACGAATAATAGATGGCAGAACACTTAAAACGGCAGTCATTCCCAGTAATACAATAAGCGCCTGTCCAAACAGAGACTGCGTATCATATTGAATTGACATATATACTTTAGATACTGGATCTTCGTAATTAAAGTTTGGCATAGATAAGTTAAGAAGCGGGGTAATATAAAATAAAATCAACCCTACTGTCGTCACCCATCCAGCGAAGCTTCCTAATAAGAAAGCAATACGTACGAGTGTAGATGTAGCAAGCAATAAGACGATCGTAAAGATTGACCATTCCATTGCCCGGTCTCCCGATAACGAATAAATATTAAGGCTAAAGATACTTACCATTAACCCTACAATCAAATTCAATAACCCAAACAGCGTACCTTTCACAAGCATAGGTGCATGTCGGTAGTATTGACTGAAATAGCCAATTAGTAAGCTGCTGATTAAGATAATAACCAAAATGACAACTGGTGGAACCTCTTTTACTTTTTCAGCCGGCACTTCACCGCTTACTTGAAGAGGATTAGCTAAATAATGATAAACGTAATCATTATTCTGTCCATCTATTAATGTATTATTTAACAAACGGTATACCTGGCCGCGAACCAACTTCGTTGAATCCACGTTTTGGGCCCACTTGCTGTTAAGCGTGTCAGCTTTATCCTGGACTTCATTTACACGCTTCTGCAATTCATCTGTGTATGTGACAACATTTGCTTGTCTTTCACCTAAAGATGAAATGAGTTCGTTCATTCCCTTCAACTCTTGACCCATACTTTGCTGCAACGTCATTAAGCCCGTTACGTCCGGAGCTTCTTTCTTTTCTAATGCTTGATCTTCACCTGCGCTAGATTGAAGCTCTTGATTCATTGCATTTGCTTTTTCTTGAATAGCTGATAGCTCTTCCATAATAGATGCTTGTTCAGCATCAACTGTTTGTCCATATTGATCAGCAAAATCTTGCACTGAACTTTGGAACTGTGCTAACTCTTCTTTTGTTAGAGACAGGTTTTGTTGGATTTGCTTACGTGCATCTTGAGAAGAGACGGTGCCAGCTAACGCCTGCTGCAAACTTCCTTTAATAGAGTCATTGTTAAGGACGCTATTCTGTATGTCTGTATTTCCTACCTGAGCTAAAGTCAAATCATACTGCGATAAATCACCGTAGTACTTTAGCAGATCTTCTGCACTGCTGCTTTGAATCTTACCTGAGAATGTATTGCTCAACTTTTCCTTGCGAGAAGCTGAAAGGTTTGGAGAAGATAAAATTTTATCTTCTTTGTTTGTAATCATCGTAATGAGATTGTCTACATTCACACTACCTTTAGAAGGCTTTTTGCCGTCTTCTTTCAACTTTTCATTCTCTTTTTTTAATCGTTCATTTTCTTCTTGAAGCTTAGCAATTTGACTGCTCGACGACTTGGTCGCTTCTTCTAAGTCTTTCTCTGCTTTGTTTTTCTGTGCTGTCAAAGACTTAACGTCTGCTTCCAAACTGGCAATTTTCTGCTTCAGCTCATCCGTATTTTCTCCTGAAGCTTCCGGCTGAACTGTTACATTTTGCAGCTCATCTTTGACTGCTTGTACCTGTGTTTTCAGATTAGCCACTTTTTCAAGCGCACTTTTCACAGCATTGGATGTACCTGATGCATCGGATGTGTCCGGTGTTTCAGGCGTTTCAGGCGTTTCAGGCGTTTCCGTTCCCTCAGATGTCTCAGGTACTTCAGGCGCTTCAGGTGTTTCGTTCACCATTCCTTGGAGCTGCTGTTCTAAGTCTTCAAGCCCTTTTGATATATCATCAAGCTTTGCTGTTTGCTGAGATAAATCCACTTTAATTGGTTCTGACGTTCCTTCACCTTGACCGGAATCTGGCTGAGTTCCATCATCTTCTCCAGGATCCGTTGGCGTCTCTCCACCTTGATTCGGATCTGGCTGAGTTCCGTCACCTTCCCCAGGGTCCGTTGGCGTCTCTCCACCTTGATTCGGATCTGGCTGAGTTTCGCCGTCTTCTCCTGGATCCGTTGAGCCTCCGCCACCCTCATTTGATGAAGCTGCCTCTAGCTGCGCACGAAGCGGCTTTAGCTTACTTTCAATTTGATTTAGGGTTGTTTGCTCAGACTGCTGTTTATATGAACTGACTATTTGGCCGTTCAAATCTTGCAGAGCTTTTTCTTGTTCACTGACGTTATCCGCTTGTTGGTCTCCAAGTTCTCCGACGGCTTTTTGATTTTGATCCAACTGCTGTTGAATGGAAGATAAGCCACTAAACACTTGATTGGCCTGCTCATTAAAATTTTGCTTAGAGCTTGGCTGATTAGATTCAAGGGAAGACAGCCCTTCTTGAATCGCAGTGACGCTTTGAGCCTGCGTTTTTTCAAGCATTTGTTTCTGTGTTTCTTGATATGTTTGATATTGATTTACATATTCAATAAAGCTGTTTAAATTCTTTTCAACCTGTTCTACGTCGCCTTGTCTGTCACTCGAACCTTTTTCCGCTTTATTTACATTATCTTGGATTTGCTGAAGAATTTTCTTTTGATCATTTAATTCACCTGCTAAATCTTTTGAATTCGGTTTATAAAAAGCGACCATTGTTTTTTGAAAGGCTATTTCTTTATTTAGAATTTTATCGAACTGTCCGCGTACCTTATCCACTTCCTGTGATACATAACTCCAGTACAAAGAGGACATTTCATTATTAACCTTTGTAGTAGCATCTTCTAATTCCCCTACTACTTTTTCCTTATTAACTGCGTTAAGCTGACTTTGAACTTTGTATTCCAAAGTAGCTTTTTCTGGCTTTTTTTCCTGATACGATAAAATATTTTGTGAGAAGGTCGAGGGAATATAGATAACCGCATCATATTTTCCATTCTGTAAACCGCTTGTAGCTGCGCTTCGTCCAAGCACGGTCCATTGATAATCCGACCCCTCCTGTAAAAGAGGAGTCACTTTTTCTCCAAACTCTATCGCTTTTTCACTATTTTCTTTTACTCCATTATCTTCGTTAACCACTGCAATCGTTCTTGTTGAGTTTTCTGTGACTTGCAGCGGGTTGTCTCCAATATACTGGAAAAAGAAAGAAGGAAGAGCCAAAATTAAAACAACAGCTAATATGACTTTAAGTGTATACTTACGCTGTTCGGTCATGTTAAGATCTTCCTTTCACTTACACATAGCGGGATTTGAATTCTTGTTTCTTTTCCACTTTTAATATAATAACCGAAGCCAGGGTTAATGTCGGCTTCTTTTCGGTCATAAGGAAGTGTAAATAAGCTTTGCTCTGTTTTCTTCATCAGCAACACAGCTTGGCTAATTTGCTTCACTTCTGTTGTTAACGCGTCAAATCCTTTTGAAAACTCATTGTTGTTCCCTGCAACAATCAAGTTAAAGCCCAGGTGACTATAATTTTTCATCAATTTTGTAATACGATCCTGCAGGACGCTATCTAAGTTTTGCTGGAATCGTACAAATCCGTCTACTACAAGCATGATCGGGGCAAATGAAAGACTGTGTACCGTTCCTTCCTGCACTGCTTCCAAATACTTAATTTCACGTCGCTGCAATCGTTCTTCAGTTAAATCAAGCCAGTCGATAATCTGTTCTTTTGTTTCCATGTACACAACTTGCTCTTCAGCTGCATAGCTTGATAAACCGCGGTCAACCGAATCAAATAGTCCGATTTGCTTCACGCCTTGTTCAAGCGCTGTTTGCAGTATGACCTTCACTACATTTGTCTTTCCTTTTTGCGTCTGCCCCATGACGATGCAATGCTTATTTTTCGTAAAGTTCATATGCACCGGTCGAACAAACTCTTCATCTAATCCAAGAGGAATGACTCCTTTTTCCCTAATAACCCTTCTGTCCGTCATAAACTCGACAAGTACAAGTTTCGATGACAGCATTGGTACAGGCTCCGGAACAATAGCATCAGCATATTGATTCTTTAATCGTTGAATATGCAGCTTAACTGCATCAAAGATTTCAAAATCATCTTTTCCTTCCGCAGGTAAAAACAGCTGCGCAAAATAAGGTTGATCCGTTTTAATAATAGCCCGGCCTGGAATAGACTCTAGCGCATACGGCGTACGTCCTAAAATAGAATACGCTTCTGAATGATCCATTAAATAATGAACAACTTTCGTTTTCAAGTTATTCATAAGCGACTGACGAATAGAATTCACGCGCGTCGCGGTAAAGATCATATAAATTCCTAAAGACTGACCGTCACGCACGAGCTGTGTGAACTGCATTTCTAGATCTTGCATTTCTTCTTTGACAAGATCAAAATTATCAATCGTGATAAAAATTAGAGGAAGCTCTTCTGAACTTAGAGCATTATACATTTTGATATTGCTAACTTCCCGCTGTTGAAATAACTGCTTTCGCCTTGCGATTTCTTGTTTGATAATCGTCATGAATTTTTCAATTTTACGCATTTGATCCATTAAGAAATAATCCGCCGTATGAGGCAGCTGACGAAGCGGCAGCAGCGTGCCGTTTCCAAAGTCAAAAATGTAATAATGAAGCTGCTCCGGGCTCTTTCTTTCAGCTAGATTAAGAAGCAACATCATGACTGTAAACGATTTACCGTATCCTGACGAACCAAATATACCAATGTTTCCATCGTCCATCAGCTGATAGTTGTATACCGTTTGACTTTGCTTTTCCGGTTCATCAATCAAGCCAATTGGGAATACGCCGTCTCGCTTCTCTGTGTACTCACTGCGAAGCAATCTCTCTTTAAGAGGCGGCAGCCATGGACTATTTAATTTTTTGATAGCTAGTTCCTGCTGCGTTTTTTCAATTTTTTGCACCACAACATCAATTTCTGCTTCCGCTTGTTTAGATGAAGTCTGCTGAGTAGATACATCAGATAAAGGAATCAACCCGAGATCTGTGACAATGGCGACTTCATCTTCCGCCCCATACGTATCTTCCATGTACGGCGCGCCGCTCCAAGCTGACTGAAACAGTTCATACACTTCATTATTTCCAACCTGCAGATAGCCTCGACCCGTCACCGTAATAGAAGCAGCGTCCGCATTTTTTAAGATTTCTTTACTGTCAGCGGCATCTTGGACTTTTAAAGCTACTTTAAAGCGCGCATTACTCCAAATTTGATCGTCAATAACACCGCCTGGCTTTTGCGTCGCTAAAATTAAATGAACGCCCAGACTACGTCCAATGCGCGCCGCGCTGACTAATTCCCGAATGAACTCTGGTTCTTCACTTTTTAACTCGGCAAATTCATCCGAGATTAAGAATAAATGAGGCAGAGGTTCTTCTGCCATACCTTGCTTATATAAATCTGTATAATCATTAATGTGATTGACTTCATATCTATCAAACAAGCGCTGGCGTCGCTTTAATTCACTTTTAATAGAAGCTAGGGCTCTTGTACTAAAATTCTTACTTCCTTCAATGTTTGTAATAGTTCCAAGCAGATGAGGCATATTTTTAAACGGCTGAGCCATTCCTCCGCCCTTATAGTCAATCAATAAAAACGCGACTTCATGGGGGTGGAAATTCACCGCTAGAGAAAGAATGTACGTTTGTAAGAATTCACTTTTCCCTGACCCCGTCGTACCTGCAAGTAATCCATGAGGGCCGTGAGCTTTTTCATGAAGATTTAGTTCAACAATATCTTCTTTTCCTTTTAAACCAATGGGAACTGCTAGCGACTTAGCTGATTCATTGCTTTGCCACCTTTGCACGATATCCAACTCACCAATTTCTCTTGCTTTAAATAATTCTAAGAATGAAACGCTATTTGGAATTGAGTTGGTCATACCAACTTGGTGATCCAATGTCCGCAGCATCCTTGCAAATCTTTCATTATAATCAAGCGTGTGTTTATCAAGCTGAAATGGAATATTCACAGCTTTTTGCTTTTGAATTAATATATCCCCCTCGGATTCGTTAATATAACGGACGAGTGTATGAACATGCTCCGTTAAGCTTTCCTTTGTCTCTACCGCAAATATCGCAGAAAACCCAAGGTGAGGGTGATATCCTTCTAAATACTCTAAGATAACGTGATCTGCAATTAACTGCTGATTCGTAATAATAAAAACAAAGTGAGGCAAGAAAACCCCTTCTCCTTTTGCTTCATCTAAATCGCGTTCTCTCAGCATTTCATAAATAGAAGATAAAAGCTGATCTCTCGTTTGTTCATTATAGATGAAACCTTTCGCAAAAGAATGCGGAAGCTGAAAATGCGGAAGCCATTTCATCCATTCCCACTCTTTATATTCTTCTTCATCAAAAATGAATACGAATCTTACGTCATGATAACTGTGGGAAAATGCCAGCTGTCCTACAAGCTGATGCAGTTCATTCTTCACCGTTTTCATCTTTCCTACCAGACCGATAGAGCCTAAACCTAAATGAGCGGTAACAGGGGCATTTTTCACTTCTCGATAGACCTTTTCCATGTGCTGAGACTGCTCAAGCAAATCATCAATTTCTCGATTAGCCATATCTCCGCTATTCAAAGAAATTTGGTAGCTTCCCGGAACTGTTCCTGTTCCAAGGCGCACCTGTAAAAAATCACTGCTTTCTACAGTTCGTTCCCAAATTCGATCAGAAATCTGTTCTGTTAAATATTTCATTCGTTCAAACGTCGGAAAATGATAAGATAATACATCTCGTTGAACTGATACTAGTTCTTGTAATTCCTCGCGCTTATTCTCTAAATACTTGGTATAAATTCGACGACGACGCTCCTGCCGCTTCTTGCGCTGTTTTTTATCTTTGAAGTATTGAACGGTAGATACAATCAGCGTGGTCGTAAACATCATGACAGATATAATAATAAAAATTCCCCTAGGCTGAATAATCGAGACCGTACCCATGACTAAAAGCATGACTAATGGCGGTAAAATGGTAAGCCACAAGCTTCGGTTATTTTCATCATTGTCTTGAGACGGAAAGGACAAGCTCACCTTATCATTAGGCAAATCATATATCATGCGCGGTGTCCGTCTATAAACCGGGTACTTCTTTTTCATTTCAGAAATAGGCTGTGCCGTAGTTGGAAGCTTAGATGCATAATCATAGCAGCTTTGAATCTTCAGCAAATCTTTTTCGATCAATTGAATCGTCATAGAAGACCATAAAATAAGATCTCCGGGCTGAAGGTTCGTATTCTCTTCTAGTCGGTGTCCGTTAAGATAAAGCGGTTCTTGGTTATAAAAGACCTTCCACTTCCCGTTTATCTTTGATAGGTAAAATCCTTCTTTTGGCTCTACTACACACTTTTCTTTCTGCTGATACACATCAGCTGTTTCATCACTTGTGGAAAACGAGACTTCTGATCCGTAATCAATATAATAGACAGCTTCTTTAACAGCCGTGTCTGTAAGGACAAAGGTTAAAGCATGTCCTTGTTCTCGCCATACAAACGACTCAGAAACAGATAGCTCTGCTATCCTTTTTTCTCCGTAGGAAATCAAGAGCCGGCCGTTCTTTTCAGATGACAGAGTCATTTGTCCTTTCTCAAACGGATAGGAAAACGTAAAAGTTTGATGCTGAGTGTTTCCTACCGTTGCTTGGCGAAAGGTTTTAAAATCTACAGGCAGCTGCTGATACGTTTGCCCACTAACTACCCAAAGCATATTCATACAACTACCTCCCTACTTCAATTGATCTTCCTGCTGTTTTTTCTGCTCTTCTTGTTTCTTTTTCTCGGCTTCTGCAGCTTTCTGTTCTTCTTCCTGCTGTTTGGCCGCCTGTGCCTCCTCAGCTTGTTTCTCTTCTTGCTGCTTGGCTGCTTCAGCTTCTTGCTGATCATTTTCTTTCTTAAATTCTTCAAGTTCGTTCGCTACTTTATCAAGCTCCTCTTGCTTTTTATCAGCCGCTAAATCGTTGTCTGTCTTTAGCTGACCTTCGTATTTCATTAGTGCATAGATAATTAACGAACGTTCTTCTAACAACCTGCTGACTTCTAGCGCTTTTTTGTTGTCTCCTCGGCCAATGTAAAACCAATAGGCAAAATACTGAGGATCTGACTGAAGCGTAATAGTCTTTAAAGCATTTGCTTTTTGCTCCTCCCCTAACTTTTCATTAACAAGATAGGAAGTTGCTATTTCGTATTGCACAATTTTAGGCATGCTTTCAATGTCGTAATCTTCAAGTGTGTCGACTACTTTGCTGTAGTTTTTTTCAAGAAAGTATTCGTTGCTTTCTACAAATGCTTCTTGTTTCGGCTGAGCAAAAAAGTAAGAGTAAAAAGTATAAATAAGAGCTGGAATTAATAAGACAAGTATACCTACAGATGAAAACTTAAAAATGGTCCAGCGTTTTTGAGGAAGTTGAACCAGTGTCTTTTGATGCTTTTCAATTTGAGTTAGCTTATGCTGAACAAATTGACTCAACTCTTCCTCATTGCTGATATGCATTATTTTTTTAGCGTCTTCTTTTAATTGCAAGGTCTCATATAACTTAAAATACTGTTCAAATGTATGCGATGAGTCAACGGCCGCTGCTATCGTAGCCTTTAACTCTTGAAAACTTTGTTCCCCGTTAGACTCATAAGGAGGTAAACTTTCTTTGACTCCATAATGTAAAAAAGCCGGACTTAAACTTTTATCAAAAATGATATTTTCTGGACAAATCAACAAATGCAGCCTTGAAAAAGAATGCTGCTTTACCTGTTTGATAAACTGATCTGCAAACAGCCACTTTTGCTGTTCTTCTTTTCCTCTTAATGCTGTAAAAGGTTGAAATTCAGAGGTAGGCTTAATTGTTATTTTAAGTTCATTATCGCTCATCATGATTTCTTTTTGAAAAGCCGTGTTTACATCCTTTAACATTTCAATTTCAACAGAACGATTAAGTCGAATTTTTTCTTTTTGAAAAACAAATGTATATTCATTATTATGACGTGTCATTACAGCTTCGAGCTGTTCTTCTAAGTAAGTCGGTTTCTTCTCTGACATTCTAATAGACTCCTTTAGAGAATTTCGATACAATCACCTGTGGTAATTCCGCAGTTAATCATCGTCTCATTTCCCGAGAAAATAAGATTTTTATTTGAAACACGTATCCACGCACCGTCCTTTGGTGATTGAGTAATCTTTTTAGCTTGCCAAACGATCTCGACTACTTTTTTGAGTGAATGATAGTTTGATAGTCGCAAATCGAACCGATCACCTGTATAGTGCTTTAAGTCTACTGTTACTTCTATATACATAGGGTTTCATCACCTCAAAACATAGAAAAAGCGCCTTCATCTTTTGAGAATAGGGCGCTCCTTTTATTACTTCACTTAGATTATTAGATGAAGTTAACCGCGGATTTGGCTAGCGATTTGGTTATCTGTATCTTCAAGAACGTTTGCAGAGTCATCTAATTGCTTAGCAATCTTTGTAAGTAGGTTAGACATTTCAACGAAAGAAGGCTTTAATTCTTCGTATTGAGCAGCAAACGCTTCGCTTGAAGCACCTTCCCACATGTCTTGAAGTTGATTTTTCATTGTATCAAGACGACTTACTAATTCTTGAACTTGACCGCTTTCGTTAGTATAACGACCTGCCATGTCGCGAAGCTCTGCTGGTGTTACGCGAATAATTCCTGACATACATATCTCTCCTTCGGTTTATATATTTACTATTATTGTAAGAAACTCTAATGATAAGGTCAAAGGTTACTTGCAAAAGCCTCCAAAAATGAGAATATGTATCTACAAATACCCCTAAAAAATGCAAATAAAACCTAAACAACCAAGATTTTATTCTCATTTAAATCTTTTCCATATGATCTATAGGTACCTATTTAAAGGAAAATAAAAACTATAAGTCTATTAAATTACATTTTTGTTCATTATCTATAGAACTATTTACTAGTAATAAAAAAGCAGCAGCCTATTTAAGGCCCTGCCCCTTTATATATCTTCTATTTATTTAAGATTCAGACATGCTTGGGAAAAGCACATGCGCTTTTTATTTTTTGGCTACTGCTTAAAATAATTTTGATCTTCTTTTAACATCCTTATTTCTTCGGGGATGAATAATTTTGAGAGAGGCGTGTCAGGGTTAAGTAATATCGCTATTTCTTCATTTAATACAGGCAGCATATCCTTAAATGATACGCATACGGTCTTTTCATCTTTCAGCATCTGTTCAATCGGATATTTTGACGAAAAAACAGGTAAATATCGGTACGCTGCGCTTTTCATCGTCTGAACGTAGTGCTCTGCAATTAATATATCTGATGCTCCATGCTCTGAACTAACAACTAGCCATAAATTGCTATTCATTAAAGTCTTATAAAATTGAGCAATCTTCTTATTATCTTTCATTGCTTCAATTAATGATTTTTCTAATAAGTTAAATGTATATTTCATTGCCGAGACAACCCTGTAAGGAACTGTACCATTTCACTTCCAGCGCCATCATATACTTCATTCATTCTCTCTTCACTTCCTCTGTGCTGTCACTAAACATAATGTTTGAAGGATTCATTTCCTGACTTAAAATGCCCAACCCCATTTGAATAACGCCATAAGTAAAAAATTCGGTTCGACTGCATGTAGAACCATTCACTACTTTTTCTTCCCAAGACATAGAAAGCGAATTCCACATAACATTAAGAGTACCTAAAGGTTTTTCAATCGTTCTATGCATATTGTCATACGTATTCCATTCTTTTAAGTTCTTTATGTCATTCCACGTATCTTGTGAATGTGTGCCCCCATTGCTCCACACGCTCGACCAAAACTCCGTCCAGCCTGAAGAGCCTTCTAGCTCTCCATCTGCTTTTCTCATTTGTTCTGCAGTGTCTTTTACTAATAAATGTGCGTTTTCCGTTAGCGAATCAAGTTTGCGAATCATATGCTGTAACTCTTCCTGCAAGTCCAGCACTTTATCAATATCTGCAACAGACAAGAAATGTAGATTTGTAGCTTCCCAGCTTAGTTTTTGAAGTGCATCAGCCGTCTGTGAATGAGAGTGCTGAATTCGCTCTGCAAATGTCCGCAGCACCTCTGGATTTACTTTTATCTCCATGTATGTCCGTCCCCCTATCTCTTGTAAGCCTTCAGTCATCATCCAAACATTTTTTAAGCCTATACGGAAAGACTCACTTTCTAAAGGAGTGAGTCGATAATGTTATTTATTACGCCGATGCTAACTCTCTTAATCGTGAAATTTCTAAGCGTAAAGTTTGAAACAATTCATCCCTTACGTCGTACAGATGAAAAGTAGATTGCGTAATATCATTATAAATATCCTCATATGAGCTCTTAGAACGCCCTGACCAATCTGACGCATATTGTTGGTGCGAATTTTGAAACAGATAGATACCCTCTTCAAGAAATTCCATGATACGTTGAACTTCATGTAAATATGATTCTAATTGATCTGCATCTCGACTATATTCTTTACTTTTTCTTCTTCGCTCTATGTCGTCAAAGAGATCATCAATTGCATCCATAAAATGTCCCCACGTCCTTCTTCCTCTTTTATTAGAAGTCTCTTAAAGTAATGTTAAAATAAGGTTACAAAAAACAAAATCCATCATTCAAACTATTTTCATACCTAGGAAAAAATATCTACATTTCTCTTTTTTTACTTATTTATACAGGTAAAATAGAGAAAATAAACAACGCCAGGCTGCTGTAATAAAGCAGTAGACGTTGCTTTTTAGGTTGTGACACTGCTGTTATAAAAGGAAGAATACCTAGTTTACATTCGACCTTTTTGTTTCTTTTTCTTGTTAAATGGCTTTTTTGAAGGTTTTTTAGCTGTACGGGACTGCTCTTTTGTTCCTTCATCCACGATTTCACCCATATAAAGCTCTTTTTTCACTAATGAAAGTTGAAGTTCACGTGCGATTTGTTTTAAATTTCGCTCTTCACGTTCAGTCACAAGAGAAATGACTGTACCTTCTGCTCCCGATCTGCCTGTTCTACCTGAGCGATGGACGTATTGATCTGCATCTTGAGGAACATCGATGTGAATTACATGCGTCAACCCCTTAATGTCTAATCCTCTAGCTGCGACATCCGTTGCTAATAGGACAGGGAAATCTCCTTTTCGAAACCCTTTAATCGTCGTAGCACGATCTTCTTTTTTCGTTTCACTGTGTAAAGACCCTGCTTCTACACGCTTAAATGTTAATTTTTCTTCAAACTCGATTAGAGTATCAATTCCTTTAAAAAAGGCTAAAGCTTTCATTTGTTCTTGACGAACTAGTTTTCTAAGCACGTCCACTTTATCTCTAGCTTCACTTTTGATGTATACATGCTCTACCTTTGAAGCCGGAAGTTCATCTCTTCCTACCTCTATTTCAAGAGGGTGGTTCATCATATCTTTCGCTAGCGATTTGGTACGTTCTGATACAGTAGCTGAGAAGACTAGGATTTGACGATCACTTAACGCCATTTTTACAATCTGTTGAACCGTTTGAACATGCTCAGGTACAAACAATTGATCCGCTTCATCAATCACAATTGTTTTGACTTCGTGCATTTTTAATTTCTTCATTTTAATTAGCTCGTTCAAACGTCCTGGGGTACCAACAATGATATTGGGACGTTTTTTGAGTTTTTCTAATTGCCGTTTCATATTTGCTCCGCCAATAAACGCAGCGCTTGAAATACCGCTTCCCTGCGACCAAGTTTGAATTTCACCGTGAATTTGCATAACCAATTCATGGGAAGATGCTAAAATAACAGCTTGAATATGAGATGGTCCCGGCTGAATGCGATGTAAGACAGGCAACAAATATGCCAGCGTCTTTCCTGTTCCCGTTGGGGATTCTCCTATTACATCTTTATTAGCTAAAATCTCTGAAATAGCTTTCGTTTGAATAACAGTAGGCTCATTGAACCCTGCTTTTTTCCACGCCTCTTGTAAAAAAGGCTGTAAAGTCTCTATAAACTGACTCATATCTATCTCCTTTTCCATGCTTTTCTCGATATTATAAACGATTTTTTTCATTTCAATTAAACAAATGTATCAGTGGCCATGTGCGTTAATACTGACCTTAATTTCTATTTATAAATAAACCTTTCTTATCCCAAGGGACCCTGTCAATGCGTCAGTAGAAAAATCGGTTGTTACCTTAACTTTTCTACATCAATAAACATAGCTTCAACTATGATACACTATTGCTTCTATAGAAAACAATATGATCCTCTTTATTATGGACGAAAACTTGTATAAGAAGGAGGTTTTATGTCCTATATGGATCTAGACGCAAAGGGTTCAGCTGCTTACTTCCTCTTTTTCAAGAAAACAGCCGCCTCTCTGAGCTACGAGAGGCGGCTGTTTCGTTCTATAATTGGCATATCAATAATAACCGTTGTCCCTTTTCCTTTACCGCTTTTAAAATGCATGGTACCTTGATGACGCTCCATGATTTTGTAACACACGGCCAGCCCTAAGCCAGTGCCAGCTTCTTTTGTAGAATAAAACGGCGTTCCTACTTGTTCAATCCTCTCTTGACTCATTCCGATTCCATTGTCTTCAAAGTGAATCAATGCTCGTGTATCTTTTTCTTCAACTGTTATTGTAATATGACCTTTCTCCATAATAGCTTCTACACCGTTTTTAATCACATTGATGAAAACTTGTTTCAACTGATTTGAATCAGCAGAAACATAAATAGGCCTTTTGGCTGTTTCTTTCAATAAAATAGAAACATTATTTAAATTTGCCTGCGCTTCCATTAGCGTAACAACTTGTTTTAAAATTTCGCATAAATTGGTCTTTTCAAAAGATACATGCTGCTTTTTTCCAAGAATGAGCATTTCACTGGAGATTAAGTTGATGCGGTCGATTTCAGACATCATAATATCTAAATATGTGTCATTTGTTTCCTTAGAGGCTTGCATAACCTGTACAAAGCCTTTTAAAGAAGTAAGCGGGTTTCTAATTTCATGTGCGACGGCACCTGCCATTTGTCCAATAACGGACATTTTTTCCGAGGTTATCATAAGCTCTTCATCTTGACGGTATGTAGTAATATCGCGTGCAATCATAAATACACCTACTACCTGCTTATGAACGATGATGGGAAGCAAAGAACACCTAAGCAACCGTCTTTCTCGCTTTCTATTGATCACATTCATTTCGAACTTAGCACCTTTTCCATTCAGCACTTCTTTAAAATACTCTTTACACATATCAAACTCTTCAGCTGCGATAAGAGCTGAAGGTTTCATCTTTTGCAATTCTTCACTGGAGTATCCAACGATTGCTTCACCTTCTGGATTAGCAAGAAGAACTTCACCCGTTTTACTGATTTCAAAAACGCCATCGGGATTATGTTTAAATAAAGATTGATAGTGCTGATTGCTCGTTTGAAGTTCGTGTTCTTTTACTACGAGCTCTTGCTGGGACTCCACTAGTTTATAAGCTCTCCTATATACCAACCCATACAAAATAATCCCCGTAGCTAAAATAAAAAGCCAACCTTTGTATTGTTGAAAAAAAATATATACTTCAAAACGACCTTGCGCTAATGTTCTAGATATATTATCAGATATCAAGATCCATACAGCGCCAATAATGATATATATAATTGAAATTCTTAAAGCTACTTTACGCGCGTGTTTCACCAAATTTTAATCACCTGTTTATCAATATTGATCCCCTGTCTTATTGTCTTTATATGAAGTGTTCACTTTTTGTAGCCATTTCATGCCGTTGTAAAAAATTGATGAATGGCCTGACCTAAGTTACTAATAGATTTTACATTTGCTTGAAAATGATACTGGTGAAGCCATTGACTATGATCGGGTGTCACACCTGTTAAATAAATCTGTACACCCATTAGCTGAAATTCCCATATTAAATGTTCTAGGGCTGCAACACCTCGTTCATCAATTTGACCTATTCCATTAAAGTCAATGATAACTCGATCAACCGTTTCTTCATCTATTTGTCTGAGCAGCCGATGTTCATTTTTCATGATGACTTCCTCAAATAAATCACCAAACAGAGGTATAAGCACCATGTTGTTCGATAAATGAATAAACGGTCCCGACAGTTCTATAACTCGGTTCATTGCTTTTTCTAATCGTTCTTTTTGCAGCAGCAGTTCTAAGTCTGTTTCAGATAAACGCGCTGTATGTTGTTGGATTTTTTCTGAAAGAATTCTAATTTGAGAATCTTCCTCTACACATATTACATGCGCCTTACCTTGCTCCCATTTGCAATTCACCGTATAAAGAGACATTTTAGCTTTGCGCGAATGCATGACTAATTCTGTTTTTATTTTTTTCTTCTGCCCTAATCGTTTTCTAGCTTTGATCTGACTATCTTCGTCAACAATTTCTAAAAAATGTTGAACCTCTCCGAATAAAGCGGCTGCTTCATCAGATTGCGCTAGAATATTCATTTCCTCATCCATAATAAAAACAGGAAGCGGAGAATATTTAATAGTCGACAACCTTAATCCCCCTAATTGATTGATAATGAAAAAACTCTTTCAACTCCTCTAACTGTGCAATAAATCGAACTTGATTTGTTTGAACAAGAGGAAACTTATAGTTTGAAACTACTCGGCCTCCAACTAAAATAAGCGGCTGATGTTTTGTCTTTTGTAATCCTTCTATATATTCGCTTGCTTTTTCTATATGATGAGTTAAACTGAACGAGATTCCTACTAAATCAGGTTTCCACTGTTCAACAGCGTGTGTTGCATGTAAAAGCGGAGAATCTGCCCCTAAAAGTTTCGTCTGCCATCCGTGCTCTTCAAAGAGAATGGAAATCATTTTTAAACCTAAAAAATGCTGTTCATTTTCTATACACAAAAACAGACCTTTTTTTTCATTTTTAATAACTTCTTGTCTTATACACAATTGATAGCGTGACAAAACATAGTCACAGGTAGTAGTAGCTAAATGTTCATCAGCCACTGAAATTTCATCTTCTTCCCACATCATACCGATTTGAGCCATTGACACTGAAATGAATTGCTGAAAAATATAAAATGTATCGAAACCCTGCTGTCTTTTTTTCCACACAATATTCCAAGCTTCATCTTGATTCCCTGATAACAGTAATTCAGTCAAGCGTTCTATGCTTTCAATCAAGAAACCACCTCTTTTTCAGTCAAACGACTTGTTTTTTCCTTTGTTATTATCAACCATACCACTTAACTCACCCGCACTCTACAGTAAAATATTCTCACACTGACAAGATAGCACCGGACGTCTCTGACAGGTCAATCTCTTTATTTTTCAAAGTCAACGAGGTAGTGATGCAGCAAGTGACGGTTTTGTTCATTGTATAAGTACGCATACACAGGTCGTCCTATTGTGCCGTAAGTCATTCTTTCTCCAAGAAGACCTATATCTGTTAGAAATTTTAAATATTTCCGAATAGACACTCTTGAAATTCCCGTTTTTTCAGCTACATCATCAGTCGAAAAAGGATGATCTTTAAGATGCTCAATGGCTTCTACGATAACTTCTAATGTTCCTGTCGTTAAACCCTTAGGCAACGGCTCTACCCGAGCTTCTTTTATTTTTTTATTAGACAGCAGCCCGTCTAATTCCTGTTGGTTAAGCTGAGGTTGCTGTTTTAACGTACGAAATGTTTGTTTGTAAGCCGAAAGTGCTTGATAAAAGCGTTCAAATGTAAAAGGCTTAATCAAATAATCAATCGCTCCGTAGCGTAGAGCTTGCTGAATCGTTTGGGCATCCGAAGCAGCGGTGATAAAAATGACATCTATTTCCTCTTGTTTTGTTCGAATCTCTTCTAAAACTTTCAAACCATTTTGTCCAGGCATAAAGACATCAAGCAGCACTAAATCAACTTGATATTCATTTACCTTCACCAAGGCTTCATGACCCGAATGAGCAACAGCGACCACTGTAAACCCCTCTATCTCTTCAATGTACTTTTGATTAAACTGAGCAACCATTGGGTCATCTTCAACAATTAATACTTTAATCAACTTGATCTCTCCTTGTTTCGTACGGAATATCAATATAGAATGTGGTACCGCTATTTATAAATGAGTCAATGACGATTTGGCCACCTAGTTCATCAATCGTTTGCTTCACTAAATGCAGCCCAAACCCTCTGCTCGTGCCTTTTGTAGAAAAGCCTTTCTTGAAAATCTGATTCATTGTATCGGAAGGAATGCCGCAGCCTGTATCCGTGACTTGAATTGTAAGTTTATTGTTTTTATACACAAGCATAACGGACACTTTTTTAGAGGCTTGATGACGAACTGAATCAATTGCATTATCAATTAAATTTCCAATAATGGTAATCAGATGATGAGTAACGTGTGGATCTGAAGGTTCTGGAATAACTTCATCAGCGGAAAACGTCAGTTCTACGCTTTCCTCTCTAGCATAACTCATTTTGCCCATGAGGAACCCTGCCAACGCATGATCTTTAATAGATTTAGTTACTGAACTAGATTCATCGACACGATGATTAACAAGCTGATGAATATACGTTTTTAGCTCATCATAATAATTCATCTGTACCATTCCTAAAATCACATGAAGTTTATTCATAAATTCATGCGATTGTGCTCGAAGCGCTTCCACATACATTTTAACACCTGTTAGCTGTTCTGCTAAGATGTTAACTTCTGTTTTATCCCGAAACGTAGAGAGTGCCCCTACAATCTCTTCGTTTACTACTAGCGGAACCCTGTTAACCACAATGGCTACTCCATTTATGAATTGCTCTTCATCGTAATGAGATTCCCCCGTAGACAAAACGTCGTCCAGCCTGGAGGTGGGCATATATTCTTGAATAGACAAACCGATTGGCTCTGGTGCTAACCCTGCTTTAACAAATAAGCGGCGTGCAGAACGATTAGCAAGTGTAATATTACCTTCTTTATCAACAGCTATCACTCCTTCACGAACCGACTGCAGCATGGTACTTCTCTCTTCTAGAATTTTAGCAATTTCAGAGGGTTCCAAGCCAAATAAAATTTTCTTTATGTAATTCGCTAATAAAATAGCACCAAGAATGCCTACAAGTAAACCAATTAATGAACCTAAAACAATTCGACGATGCCCATCTCTAATTGCTTCATTTACATTATTCAAAGAAATCCCCACAGCTACTGCGCCAATTTGTTGATTTTTTTCATTATAAATAGGTGCAAAAGCGCGCAGAGATTTATCGAGCGTTCCTTTTGATACAGATACATAAGATTTCCCGTGCAATGATTTTTGCTCATCGCCTCCGGCAAACCTCTTTCCTATCTTTTTAGGATCTGGGTGAGATTGCCGAATTCCATTCATATCCATAACAACGATAAACAAGACGCTTGATTTTTTACGAATTCGTTTAGTGAATTCTTGAATTGACTGAGGTGTTTTTGTCTCTAGTCCTTCTTTCACGTTCGTGGATTCTGAAATAATCGCAGCAATAGTCCGAGCTTTTTCAGCCTGTTGATCCCGAATATTTTTTCCAATTGAACTGCTAACTAATAAATCGGTTAACAATAGCGATAGAATCACCACCATGCATACAAGCAGCACCGTGATGCTTCGCAGACCCATTCTTCCGTGTTTCACATTCTTCCCTCGCTTCCCTGCTTTTCTTGTTTATAGCACAAGAAAAAGATCTTATCTAGAGTCAGATAAGATCTTCGCTTATTTAATTTCATTTTTACTGAGTTGATTAACATTTATACAGGAAGGTTAACAATCTACTTTATAGTTTCGGTCCTTTTCGATATTTAAACCATCCCATTTTATAAAAGGCAAAGACCATTAGGCCTACAAGCCCAATCATAATGCCAAGTACAATAAAATAATTATATTTCCCCGTCAGTTCCGGCATATATGAAAAGTTCATGCCATAGAGGCCAGCAATAAACGTCAACGGTAAGAAAATAGCTGACATAAGCGTTAGCGTAAACATGATTGAATTCATACGATCCGAGTTAATGGACATAAAGCTTTCTCGAATGTCATTTGACAAATCCCTGCTTGCTTGCATAATTTCAATCATATTTAATAAGTGGTCATAAATGTCATTAAAATAGTGAACCTGCTCTTTTGCTTTTAACGCATTAGTTGACATAATACGATACATTAAATCTCTCATGGGGTTTAAAATGCGGCGCATTCGTGACAAATCACTTCGGATGTCATAAAGCTGCCTCATTAATTCATCCATAGGTTCGTCTTTTGCATTGTCTTCAATGTCGTCTATGTGATCTTCAAATTTATAAAGCACGGGGAAGTATTCGTCAACGGTATGATCTAAGAGTTCATACATGATATCCCATGTTCCATCTTCGGTAGCCTCAGGGTCTTTTTTGATAAGCTCCCATACCCTAGCCACGCTCGTTAGCTTATCCATATGGTAAGTGACTAAAAAGTTATCCCCTACAAACGCAGATACTTCTAAGTGCTCAAGCTCTTCTTTATGAAGGGCATAATAGACTAAAAAATAATGCTCATCATACAACTCAAATTTAGCGCGCTGACCTTGATTTAAACAGTCCTCAACTGCTAAAGGATGAAAATTAAATTGTTCAAGCTGCTTTTTTTCTTCCTCGGTGGGATTGTAAAAATCAACCCAATACCATTGAAAGTCATGGCTTGAACGAATCTCATTCATTTCTATTTCTTTAATAGCTCCTTCTTTGGTTTTAGCTACAATTTTAATCATAAGATAACCTCTGTCTTTTTTGATACTATTCTCTGCACATACCCTTTTTACCATTTTGTTAAACTTTTTTCTTTTAATGTACGTCTTTTCTCGTCTATACATACGATGATGGTGACGACAAGAGAACAAAACGGTGAGGAGGTATATCCATATGTATGAATTTTACTCCCGGCATGAAGAATATTGGGAAGATGATACAAGGCTAGACGAACAGCTTCTAAGAGATATAAACAAAGCTGTAAACGATGAGTTTTCCGCTATTCACTACTATACACGCTTAGCAGAACTGGCTCCTAATAATCAGGTTCAACAAGCTATATTAGGTATTCGGCAGGATGAAATTAAACACTTTGACTGGTTTTCTAAGGCCTATTATGATTTATCAGGCAGCTACCCACAAATTTCATTAAACATAAAACTGCCAAATACTTTTCAAGAAGGGGTGTCTGAATCCATTAAAGATGAAGTAGAAACCGTTCCATTTTATCAATCAATCGCTAGAAGAATCACAAATGCTCGAATTCAAAGCCGCATTGTTCGAGCCGCGAGCGATGAACAGCGCCACGGTCAAATTTTCCGAACCATTCAGTCCCACTTCTCATACTAAATAATACGCTTGCAGTCGCAAGCGTATTATTTGGTATGGTTTTATCATTACCTCTTACTTTGACTTTGTAGCATTAAATTCTTCTTTGATTTTTTGGAGCAGCGTTTGATTTGTTAATACGTCATACCCTGTTAATGCCATTGTTTGTGCCCCGAGTATCATTGCTTCTCTTCCTTGCTCACTTAAAGCTGCTTCTCTAAATTCGTGCGTATGACAAACAAAATAATCATCACAAATTTGAAGATACGGATGAATAGCTGGAACAACCTGACTTACATTTCCCATATCTAAAGATCCATGATCGCCTTGGTCTTCTGTAATGCTTTGTTCGCTCACGCCTAATGAGATGAGATTATTTGTATAGACATCGGATAATGTTTGATTCGTTTGCATATCATCATACGAAAACTCATAGTTTGAGATTTTTAATTTTGCTCCCGTGGCTAGAGCAGCGCCGTTTGCACATGCCTTCACCTTCTCTGTCACTTCATCTACATATGCACGAGTTGAAGCGCGGACATAAAATTGTGCTACTGCATAATCCGGTACAACGTTGGCCGCCTTGCCTCCCTCTGTAATCACTCCGTGAATACGTACATCCGGCTTCACATGCTGGCGAAGCGCATTAATGCTGTTGAACGTTTGTAATACGCCGTCTAACGCGTTGATTCCTTCATGAGGAGCAGCAGCTGCGTGCGCGGATTTTCCGAAGAACTCAAACTGAATGGCATCCATCGCAAGAGAACGTCCGCTTTTTTGGTGACAGTAATAAGGATGTACCATCATAGCTACGTCTAAATGATTAAAAATGCCTTGTTCAGCCATCGTTACCTTGCCGCCTCGTGTTTCCTCTGCAGGCGTTCCATATACGTATACTTTACCGCCTGTTTCTGCAACTGCTTTACTAAGACCAATACCAGCTGCAATCGACATGGTTCCAATTAAGTTATGTCCGCATGCATGTCCGAGATCCGGCAAAGCATCGTACTCAGCCATAAACCCAATCGACGGACCTGGCTTTTGACTGTCATAAACAGCAGTAAAAGCCGTTGGCAAGTCACATGTACCAATTTCAACTGTGAACCCTTGTTCTTTTAAAACATCCGTTAATGCTTTGCACGCTTTGAATTCTTCGTGACCAAGCTCAGGGTTGTGTCCAATATATTTGCTTACATCATAAAATGTATCCTGTAATTTATTAATTGCTTCATTTATTAATTGTTTCATTAGTCGTACTCCTCTTTTAAATATTTAAACAAATTATAGTATATTTATTCGTTTTTTAAAAGCTAGTTTTTAAGACGTGTTTTCCTATCACCTTAATATGCCTTATAATTAAACTACTAACTGTTTTAAAGAAGGTATGTATAATGATTTACATAAAAAAATTCAATTTTTTAGGCGGTCGTATTATTAAAACAGGCATTGCCGTTTTTTTGACTGCACTCATTTGCCAGTCTATCGGCTGGCCATATATGCTCGCTGTTATTACAGCTATTGTTACGATTGAACCAACAGCTGCCGATTCTATTAAAAAAGCGTTCATCCGCTTTCCTGCTTCAGCAATCGGAGCTGCTTTTGCCATGCTTTACACATTCCTATTAGGAGTGACGCCGCTTACCTATATGCTTGTTGCTGTTTCTACTATTATATCCTGTTCTAAATTGCGTTTGCATGCAGGAACACTCGTTGCTACGCTAACAGGAGTGGCTATGCTGACGATTGTGCACGACCATTATTTTATCTCGTTTTTAATTCGCTTAGCGACCACCAGTATTGGGCTGCTTACTTCTTCACTTGTGAATATCATCGTTCTTCCTCCTAATTATACACCGATTATTACGAGGAAAATTCAAAATCTCTCAAAACAAATGAGCAGCGTTCTACAGCAAAGAGGAAGCGAACTTTCCCAAGTACATGCTTGTCATAAACAAACAAAGCTTCAATTTCAGCAGCTTTCCGCTGAAATTGAAAAAATTGAGACTCTTTGTGAGTATCAGCGGAAAGAATGGAAGTTTCATCATTTCACTCGTACAGCTATGAGAAAATTCCACTATGAATATAAGAAACTTTCTCTTATGAGGCAGCTTGTCTACCATATTGGTAATTTAATTTACTTGCCTGCTCATCAGCTGCAAAGTGCAAGACATCAAGTAATATGGGATACATTCATTTCCTTTCATAACGTCTTACAAAATGAACAATATAAAAGCTCTTTGCATCATCAAACGCTTGTTTTGACTTTAAAACAAAGGTTTTGGGCACATAAGCAGGAAGAAAACAGAGGGGATCACCCTTTTTCAACAGAAACAACAATGCTTTACGAACTGCTTGCAATTCACCATCTGCTTGAAGAACTACACCGTATTCATTGTTTGAAGGATCGATATAACTTAAATAACTCATCTGTCTCGCTTTCTTCATAAAAAAATCCTCACATATGTGAGGATTTTCTTGTTTACGAAACTTGTGACTCATCTTTCTTATATTCTTTCTCCCAGTAGTCTGCATTTTTAATTCCTAGTTTAACGGGATCAAACACAGGGTCTACCCCTTGTTTTTTCTGAGCTTCATAGTCTTTTAATGCAACTAACGCAGGCTTAGCTAAAATTAAGATAGCAATTAAATTTAGCCATACCATGATACCAAGTCCCGCATCACCTAACGCCCAAGCTAGTGATGCTTGTTTAACTGACCCGTAGAACGTAGCTCCCAGCAGGACAAGCTTTAATGCAAACATAGCCCACTTTCCGTTCTTTCCGCGAGTTAGATAAGCAATATTTGTTTCAGCAATGTAATAATAAGCCATAATCGTTGTAAACGCGAAGAAAAATAGAGCCACTGCCACGAACCCAGCTCCGAACCCCGGCAACACTGTTTCAATAGCAGCTTGTGTAAATCCAGGTCCTGCTTCTACACCCGGTAAATTTGAAATAATAAATGAACCGCCTGGTCCTTCCGTGTTGTACATGCCTGTGAATAAAATCATAAACGCTGTTGCTGAACAAACGAACAGTGTATCAATATAAACCGAAAAAGCTTGTACGAGACCTTGTTTCGCCGGATGTGAAACTTCTGCTGCAGCTGCTGCGTGAGGCCCTGTACCTTGTCCTGCTTCGTTTGAATAGATGCCTCGCTTAACTCCCCAAGAAACAGCTAAACCAACAATTCCTCCAAAAGCAGAATCTAATGCAAAAGCACTTTTAAAAATAAGAGCGATAACTCCCGGCAACTCGGAAATGTTCATGGCAATAATAATAAGAGCTAAAATAATATACCCAAGTGCCATAAAAGGTACAACGAATTGGGCCACTCCTGCAATACGCTTAACGCCTCCAAAGATAATAAAAGCAAGAATAATAACTAATCCTACTGCTGTAACCGTTGGACTAACGCCAAATGCGTTGTCGATTCCAAGCGCGATGGAGTTAGACTGAACACCCGGCATTAAGATACTCATCGCAACAAGTGCTGCAATAGCAAATAAAATGCCATACCATTTCATACCTGTTCCTTTTTCAATGTAGTACGCTGGACCACCTCGATATTGGCCATCTTGTTTAACTTTATAAATTTGAGCAAGTGTTGATTCGATGAATGCACTAGAAGCACCAATAAAAGCAACAGCCCACATCCAAAATACAGCCCCTGGACCTCCAAACGCGATAGCTGTCGCAACTCCAGCAATGTTTCCTGTTCCGACTCGTCCCGACAGCGCTAGAGACAGGGCTTGGAAGGAAGAAACTCCTGCTTCTGAACTTTTACCTTGAAACATCAGCATAATCATGTCTTTTAAGTGTCTCACCTGCAAAAACCTCGTTAAAATTGAGAAAAACAGGCCAATCGCAAGACACCCATAAATAACAGGCGTGCTCCATAGCACATTATTCAAACTCGTTACAAATTGCTCCAAACGATAACCCCCTTATTTTAGATTCAGACTATTTTAAATTATAAGTTAAATTATAAATTTTAACAATAAAACTCTAAATTAAAACTAATTTTTAGTTAAAATATACAAAAAAACTTGTAAAATCCTCAAAAACATCCAACGATAAACCGTTTACATTCCGTAATTATCGCTTTCAAAAGAGAGGTATCTGCACCTTTCTTCTCAGGAACACATAGGCTATAGGAGTTATTTTCTATTAGAAGGTGTGAAAAACAATGATGAGAATAGAGCCTTTATTTTATCGTCCTTTAGCTCTAGACCTTCTTTATGCGTGCGTCTTAGCTTATAAGCAATACGCACAGGGAGGCACATTTGATGTACCTGAAGGCTACCGGCTTATTAAATCGTTTAAAGCTTCTGCCGTAGGGGTGCAAGAATGGTTTGGTTTTATTTTAGAATCTGATGACTCTATCGTAATTGCATTTCGAGGAACTCAATCTGAGGCAGACTGGATTGCTGATGCTCGCATTCGGCAGCGCCCTTATCCATACAATCAACAAGCCGGTCTCGTCCACGAAGGTTTTTTAGCCGTTTACGAATCATGCCGTGATGAAATTTTTGAAACATATCAGTCCCTTACCCCCAAGCCACTTTATATAACAGGGCATAGCCTAGGTGGTGCACTCGCTGCTCTTCATGCCTTAGATGTCGCCACAAACGCATCTTTTCCGGAAGTTACAATGTACAACTACGGAGCTCCTCGAGTAGGTGATCCTCAATTCGTTCAAACATACACAAATCTTGTTTCAAATAGCCGCTGTTTTGTTAACACGACGGATACGGTTCCTAAAATCCCTCCGAAGCGCCTTTATTCCCCTTCCACCAAGCAAACTATTTATTACGATCAAGATCCTCTGCAACTCTCGTTTACGATTCAAACAGGCTCTACCGTAGGGAATCATAATCCCCAAACATATAGTGTTGGTATTTGGATGATGTCGGACTATCCTATTTTGGTCCAAAAATAAAAAAACAGGCGGACTGCCTGTTTTTTTATGCACCAATTGCTGTTTTGATTTCTTCTATTTGTTTTTGATGACGCTTTTCATGATAGCCAATAAAATCAATCCACTGCTTTAAATCCATTAACCCAAACACAGGGTGTGGAAATGATTTTTGCTTTAGCTTGTCTTCACTTGCTGTTTCCTCTAGCTCTATTAAAGCTGCTCTTGATTCTGCCAGCTTACTCTTCATTTCTTCTAATGTCTGCTTTTCATTAGAAGGCGTAACTTGAGCCGGTGCATCTACTTTTCGCGAACGGTCTACCGCTAAATGAAACGGCTTATCTTCAGTCGGCTGATCCACACCGTTTTCTAACTGATCCTTTACACGTGAAACAATCATGCGCTCCATCAAATATAAATGTTCTAATACTTGCATAACGCTCCATGTATTAGATGCTGGCTGTTGATTTAATTGTTCATATGTTAATGATTCTACACTTCTCAATACATCATTTCGAAACTGTTCATTTTTATTCATTTTTCATCCTCCTCTAGGATTCCTCTAACTTATCGTATCAAAAAACTCTTCCATATAAAAAAGATATCCCTTTATTTAACCATGTTTTAGCTGCAATTGTTTCACGTGAAAAAATCACATTTTCTATTTGACATAGATCAACTGAGGTGTTATATTTATATTTCTGGCTTTTCTTTAAGAGCTGGACATAGTGAAAGTAACTTGAAAGGATGTATCGTACAATGCAAGGTAAAAATACTGGCATTCGACACATGTCTTTGAACAAAACTTATTCACACTGGATCGGCTTCGGAGCCGTAAGGATGCAAGAGAGGTAGGGCTTGCGTCGTTTAGGTTAATCGATCATGTGGAAAAACAAACCGCGGCAATGGATGAAATCCATGCAAGCACAATCAATGCTAATTGTGCCCTAACAACAACGAAACATACAAAAACCGTAATCATGGATTTTATAAAGAAAGTAATCATTTTGTTTTTACACTTGCAAAAGCAAGTTACTGATAAGAAACACGAACAAAAGCGAGCAGATGCATCTGCTCGCTTTTTTAATGATACTTTTTTATTTACTTTATCATTTCTTTTTTTAGCGGATCTTATAAAAAAGCCAAAACCAATGTGGTTTCGGCTTTTTTCTTATTGCTCTGCTAGTACATCAGCAAATGCTTTTGCATAAGGAGGAAGGTCTGGCGGACGGCGGCTTGAAATAATGTGGCCGTCGATTACGACTGCTTCATCATGCCAAATAGCTCCCGCATTTTCCATATCATCTTTGATTCCTGGCGTACTTGTTACGTTTCGACCATCTAAGATTTTTGCAGAAATTAATACCCATCCTGCATGGCAGATTTGGCCGATTGGCTTTTGCTGTTCATCCATATGACGAACCATTTCAATTACTTCAGGATAGCGGCGCAGTTTATCCGGCGCCCAGCCCCCAGGTACTAAAATAGCGTCATATTCAGCTGGATCAACATCTTTAAACGCGTAGTCCGATACGGCTGGAACACCGTATTTCCCCATGTACGTTTCGTTTGCTTTTTCTCCAACTAAATGTACTTCTGCTCCTTCTTCTCGAAGACGCATCACTGGATACCATAGTTCTAGATCTTCAAAGTCTGCACTAACAAGCGCAATAACTCTTTTATTTTCTAAACGCATCGTCACACCTCCGCCATCAGTATAGCATGTTGGAGAATAAGATTGAAAATAAGGGACTAAATTGTACATAATTAAAGGATTTTTCAAGTGCTCTTCAGAAAATTTTCGTATGCCAAATGGTCTAATTTTATATTTTCACTTGACTGAGGACAAACATCACACTACAATTTGTAGTGTGATGTTCATAATGTTGTAAAATTATCCAAATAAGAAAGACTTTCTGATTTAATTGCTACATTTCTTTTTTCGGGCTTTTACACTACATAATGTAGTGTTTTTCAAATACACTTAAAGGAGGAAGTAAATTGAATAAAAACGTCGAAATTGGTTCACTTATTATTCGTTTAGTATTAGGTTTTACATTTTTAGTACACGGCTTTCAAAAATGGCAAGGCGGGATTGAAAATACAGTAGGGTTCTTCGATAGCTTAGGAATCCCTGGTTTCATGGCATATATTGTTGCAACCATTGAACTCGTAGGTGGGATTCTTATTATTCTTGGCCTAGCAACAAGAGTCGTATCTGCTTTATTTGTGGCAGTTATGCTTGGCGCCATTTTTACAGCCAAGCTTAAAAGCGGATTTGTTGGCGGGTTTGAGTTTGATATTGCCTTAATTGCCATGTCTGCTCACTTATTTCTTGCAGGAAGCCAGTTCCTTGCTCTTGATGCAGTGGTATTCAAAAAGAAAGAAACTGCCTTTTCTCTTCAAGAAGAAAGCAGTAAATAAAAAAAGAACGCTTATACTCTCCCAATATAAGCTTTGAGATTAGTCCCCGCCGTTTGAGGCGGGCTTTTTTTATATTTGCAGCAGCAAATTCGCAAATAAAGAAGAACGCTCGGACAACGTATCAATTTGAATATGTTCATATTCCGCATGTATTCCTTTTCCGCATGCTCCTAATCCATCCAACGTGGGAACGCCAATGGCCGCTGTAAAATTGCCATCACTTCCCCCGCCCACAGCTGCTTCTTCCAATTTCATACCCAGTTTCGCCGCGATTGACTGAGCGCATTCAAATAGCTCTTCCGTTTGTTTAGACTTGACCATCGGAGGACGATTCATACCTCCCGTTACTTCGAGCTTAATCCCTTTTAAAATGGGTGTTAAATTCAAAATAATATCCGTCATGCGTTTTGCTTCTTCTTCTGTAGAAACACGTAAATCCACGTGCGCTTCTGCATATTCCGGCACTACATTTGTACCGCTGCCGCCGGTAAACGTCCCAACGTTTACCGTTGTACCTTTTTCATAATCAGTTAAGCTCTGCAGAAAAATCACTTGGCGCGCCAGCTCTTCAATCGCATTGATTCCTTCTTTGTGGTGATTACCCGCGTGTGCTGCTCGTCCCCATACTTTTACGGTGAAAATCCCCGCTCCTTTGCGCGACGTTTTTAACGCACCTGAACCCGCCACCGCCGGTTCCGCTACTAGCACTGCTTCACTTCTTTGTGCTTCTTCTTCAATGTATTTTTTAGAAGAAATTGACCCAATCTCTTCATCCGAATTGCAGAAAAACACAATTTTTTTATCGAGCGATAAGCCAAGCTCTTGAATCGCTTTAATCGCCCATATAGATTGGACAATGCCGCCTTTCATGTCTAAAATTCCCGGACCGTACAGCTTGTTTCCCTCTGTTCTTAGACTCAGCCTTCCCTTTTCCCATACCGTGTCAAAGTGACCGATAATTAAAAGCTGCTTTTCTCCTTCTCCAATCGTAAATTTCAAATGGTTTCCTACTTCTTTTTCTTCTATGATTTCGTACCCTACCCCTAAACGCTTTTGAAATAGCTGCGTTAAATACATTCCACACTGATCTACTAGCTCTTTGCTGTAGGACGGTGATTCTTTTTTCACAAATCCGACTAAATCTTCAAGCATCTCTTGTTCGTGTTCTTTTAAATAACTAAATACACTTTGTTCTACCATTACCTGACTCAAATCAATTCCTCCTCCAAACAACCCCTGCTGCTTGCATTAAATGCTTTTATTTATCGTACGTATAACTATGTTCTACGTTTCACATAACGATCTTAAATTATCCTTAATTATAATGGTTTTCAGACAATTTTCCATCCTTTAAATACAGATAATACTTTAACTTATTCATAACCGACCGAAAATAGCCATAAACTTCAACAAATTCATACAAAAAAGCTTCAATCTTCAACAGATTAAAGCTTTCGTTTGACTAATTGACATTTATTTTAATATTTTTCCCTTTTGACTTCACACTCACAAAAACAAACATAGACACTAAAAAAACAAACAGAATAATGCCAACCATTTCAAAGTTTACTTCGGCCCATGGGTTAAAGAAAGTGAATGCTAAATAGAACGACACACCATACGCGAGGACAACAATAACCCAGCCCATCAAGCGAGAAGCAGATTGTCCAAATTTACTCGATTCATTCACCATTTTATGTACAATCAATGAATCGATTGTATCTGTTAGCATCATACCAAACATAAACACTAGTCCCAACAAAAGCGGCGTATACTTGCCTGCGTTCCCTACAGCTAGAGACCACACGGCCGTTTGACTGACCGTTTCGGCTGCTAAAGCGAACAATGCTCCTACAAGAATAATTAAAAAAGGATTCGTTGTTCCTTTTGCGATTTTCGGAATAAACTTCCCTTTTAACCCGCTCAGCTGAAACTCTTCCTCTTTATTTTTGGTTCGAAGCAAATGATATGTGTTTAATGTCCCGATTAGAAAGAGAGAGATAATGGATACCCAAGATGCAAAATGATCGAAATACGATGGAAACGTAAAATTCTTCATCATCACGCCCAGCATCCCGGCCGTGACGGCCACCATTCCTCCGTGACCTAGTGAAAACAGCGTTCCGACCCACGGGGCAAAACGGCTGCCCATTCGCCAATTATATCGAGTCTGGCCATCAATAAAAGCTAAGTGATCTGCATCCAATCCGTGCCTGATTCCTAATAAAAAGACAAGTAAAAAAACTGATAAACCTTCCATTTCCTACACTCCTTTTTTTAAAATAAAACGTAAAAAAGCCTCAATTCTATAGAAATTGAGGATGTGTCGGCATATGAAAATAAACAGCAATTGCTCACTGCGTACCTTGATACACCGCCTCTTTCCTAGAAGAGTCAAGTGTACAGAATAGGTAGGTCTCCTGGCTTGAGATCATCATTTTCTACCGCCTTCCCCGTTTTGAGTGACGATAAGATAGAAAACTCCCTGCTTACAGTGGCTGGACCGCTCGAGATTTGCACTCGATTCCCTGTTACCTCTTACGCTATGTAAGAGCACCTAAACTGTGCGAATAATTCATTTTCTTCTTCATTATACTAGTACCGCTTACAAATGAATAGAGAAAATTCAAATAGAAAAGCCCTGCTAAACTTTACATGCTTAGCAGGGCTTTTTAAAGCAATTAAACTACTTCTACCATTACGTCTACGTTACCGCTGATTGCTTTTGAATACGGGCAGTATGAATGGGCTAGGTCTACATATTTTTTAGCTGTTTCTAAATCTAAGCCTTCGATATGAGCTTCAAGCGCTACTCCAATTTTTACTCCTTGATCAGCTTTATCAGGAAGCAGCTGAACAGTAGCTTTCACTTCACTTCTTTTGATTTCTACGTTATGTTTTTTCAACATAAATTCTAACGCGCTGTTGAAACAAGCACTGTATCCAGCTGCAAATAGCTGCTCTGGGTTTGTTGCTGTTGTTGCTTCTCCACCAAGCGCTGGCGGTGTTGCCACGTCTAAGTTAAAGATGTTATCTAAAGAGTGAACTTCTCCTGTTCTTCCACCTGTGTTAACAACTGTTGTTTCATATAAAGCTTTCATGTATAAATCTCTCCTCTTTTTTAGTAATTGTATTAAAAGTTTTTCATTTATCGTTTCTGTGATTTAATTGTACACAATTTAATTTTAAAAAACAAGTATTAAATACATTAAAAATTTCCCAATAAAAAAAGCCGCATATGTGCGACTTTTTCTTAATAATATTGAGACTGCCTGTCATAAGCTGATTTTCGAAAAATAGACAGATTGGTAATAGCTCTCATGATTTTCGTATTAAAAATAACATAATGAATAAACAGCGCCAGCACGCATCCTAAAATAGCTCCTGTTAACACATCGAATGGATAGTGAACGCCAACCCATACGCGTGAAAATGCAATAAGTGCACCTATTATAACCCACATGCGTCCTGAGCGTTTGAAATGCAGCCAAATGGTAAAAGTGATAACTAATGCAGATGTAGCATGATCGCTTGGAAATGAAGAATTCGCGGCGTGATCAATGAGCTGATTCACGTGGTGAGAGATAAACGGACGATCTCGATAAGCAAATAAACTAATCACTTTATTGATAATGACTCCTGTTGCACAAGCACACAAAGCTTGAAATGCTACAACACGGCTGCCGTTTTTATTAATAAGTAAAAACAAGCCGAGTAAAACGATAAGTACATACTGGGCATAATCTGCAAAGAATACCATCAGCGAATCTAGAGGCTTTACGTGTGAGGCATACTGATTCACCGCGTGGAAGATGGTATAATCTACTGAATTAATAGCTGATAACATAATCGAAATCCTTTCTTATTTTTAAATGTCATTAGCTATCTTATCAGTTTCTTGAGAAAATGAACATGTTTTTGTCAGAAGCTTCCTAACTGGTATTTATAAATAATGTACTCAAGCTCAGTAGTAAATCAACGCCTTTCGCCTATTAACTCACCTGTGAGTGATCCACAATATTTTTTTGCAAAAAGATCTCTTCTAAAGAAGGTTCTTCGACGTGAACTTGATAAATGTCGATGCCGCATTGAATCAATTCGCGAATAATAAGAGGAATATTTCTTTCTTTTTGAAGCATCACTTTTGTGTACATGTGATGGTATTCAACTTCGGGACTCAACGTACGGAAAAACTGTTGAATGTATTCTTTGTGACTGTTTGGATAAGGATCATGTTTGATCATCACCGTTTTTTTCGCTTGATATTGAAAGCGCAGCTCTTCCATTGTACCTTCTATTAAAATGACCCCATTTTTCATAATCGCTACACGTGTACAAATCTTCTCAACTTCATTTAAATTATGAGACGTCATAAAAATTGTCTTGCCTTGATTTTGGAGTTCTCTTATTAGTTCATGAATGTGGAGAGCAGATTCAACGTCTACTCCAGAAGTTGGTTCATCTAAAAAGATAAGATCTGGGTCTGCTACAATTGCTTGAGCAATTCCTAACTTCTTTTTCATTCCAAATGAAAACTTTCCAACTTTCTGATGCTCATGTCCTTCTAGTCCTACTTTCTTCAGTACATTACTACAGTATTCTTTCGAAAAACGATGGCCGTTTACCTTTAAAAAATAGCGCAAATGATTGAGCGCTGTCATCTCATCATAAAAGTTAGCATAGTCAGGAAGCACACCTATTTTCTTCTGAAGCTCTAAATCAATATCACTCTGTCCCAGCAGCGTAAATTCTCCTGCTGAAGGAAATGAAACGCCGGTAAGCATATTAATAAATGTAGACTTTCCTGCTCCGTTTCTTCCTAAAAATCCGTAAATTTCCCCTTGTGATACCTGTAAATTAATACCGTTAACAACTGTTTTAGATCCATATTTTTTAGTTAATTTACTTGTTTCAATAGCATACATATTATACTTCTCTCCTTTTAAAACTCCAAAGTGCCGTACATAAACAAAGTGCTGCAAAAATAAGAAGAACTGTTAGATACCCTTTCTCCAGCTTTAAATAGTAGTAGGGTGTCACATACTTAAACCATGCAATGTACGCTTTTGATGAAAATATGCTCCACACGCTCAGTACCGGTAGAACAAACGATAAAATAATTGATAAAAACATAGTATGAGTTGGGCTTGGCATTAAAGCTGAAAGCATTAAAACAAATGAAATGATACAAACGGTGAATAGCAGGCACTCTAAAAATATATAAAAAGAAAAATGATGCGAAATAAACGCAATCAGTAGAAATGAAATAGAGATACAAACAAGCCAGAAACAGCAAATACCTAAGAATTTCCCTAGTACAATACGCTCTCTTGATGTTTTGGTAACTAAAAACCTTGCTGTTCTTGTCTTAATTTCTTGATTAATAACATTATGAGAAAGACTTGAAATAAATAAAGGTCCGAACCCGAGAAGCATCACCAAAATTCCCCCGTTGGCTCCATCTTGAATCTGTGCACTCGTCAGTTGACCTCCAAGTTGACTAACTATATGGGCTATTCCATAGGAAGCACCGCATACGATTAAGATAACGATAATTGATTTAATACTTTTAAATAAGCTTTGAAACTCTTTTAAACTAATAGCCCACATTTCCAAAATCTCCTTTTAAATAAGTTTGACTGCTATCATCCAACAAAAGGATGATTTACTTCCGCCGGTAAAGCTTTTTTTTCTTTGGGCTTTCCACTCCAAGAAAAATTTGTCCATATACGCAGTAGCTTCTCCACCGGTCCAGTTTGAAATTTTTGTACGTACATATAGCTGCCGATAAGCTGAATTCCGTAAATACCTATACAGACAAAAATCCCTGCAATCATGCCGAGCTTTCCGAAATAACCTAATCCATAACCGTAAAAAATCGTCGTGCATATGACCGTTTGCATTAAATAATTACTAAGCGATATCCTGCCTACACTTTCAAAAGCCTTTATCAAAAATGACTTCTCGTATTTTGCATATAACCAAGCAAAGCCTGCAATATAACCAAGAGATAGAAGACTTCCACCTAACATATGTGTAGAACCAGCCCAATTAGCATCTGGCCATACGTACATAGTCCCTTTTAACAGCAAGCCAAGCGGAATCAGCGCGGCTGCCCAACGGCCATACTGTTTTTGATTAGCTGAAACATCGTAAAACCACTTTTTCTTTCCTGCATACATACCAAATAAAAACAAAGCGCCCATTATAAATGGCGTAAACAAGAAGGCAAAAGCAAATTTATATCCTGTTATATTCATCGGATCAACATTGTTGCGGTGGTCTTTAATCTGTTCATAAGTTCCACTTCCATACACATGAATCGTATCTTTTACATATGTCGTAAGCGTTTGTTTATCGCTAAGAAGATACATATTATCGTTTAATGAACCGTATCCGGCTGCTCCTGTAAGGACCAGCAAAATCGATACCCACACCAAAAGTGTTTTGGCTTTACGCTTTAAAAAGAAAAGTAGTAAAAATACTCCCATCATTCCGTAAAACGTAAGAATATCTCCTTCCCATAAAAACACTCCATGCAGTAAGCCAAACCCTAGAAGCAGAAGAAAACGGCGAAAGAAATGCCTTTTTACGCCTAGCTTCCTTCTTTCTAAGCTTTCTTTCATCTTCACCATTGAATAGCCAAATAAAAAGGTGAAAATCGGCATAAAACTTTCCTCTACCGCGACTTTTAAAAAGACATAGGCTGCTGAATCACTTGGTGATAGCGAGAAGAGATGAATCATATCCTTTCCGTAAATGCCATATTGAAAAATCAGCATATTCGCTAGTAAAATACCAAACAAGCTGAATCCTCTCATACTATCAATTACTTTAACCCGCCTAAAATCATTACTCATCCTTTTAACTCCTTTACTATGTGTCTGTGCATTTAGTATATGAAATGAAGTTTTCAAGAAAATAACCAGGAGATTATCTTTTCCTTAACATTTTCCAATTTTGTTAATCTTTTCGTAATGTTCTTATGCTAAAATCGAATACGTATGAAATGAAACAGAGGTGATTTACGTTGGAAGATGCGTCTATATTGCTAGTTGATGATGAAGTTGCCATCGTCAAAATGCTGGAGACAGTATTAAAAAAAGAAGGATTCAACCAAATTTATAAAGCTCACACCGCTCAAGAAGCGCTGGATGTTTTACATAATCAAACAATTGATATTATTTTGTTGGACGTAATGCTTCCCGATCAAAGCGGATTTGATATCTGTCCTAAAATTCGTGAGCTCTCAAACGCGTATATTTTATTCATAACAGCCAAAGTATCCGACCTGGACGTACTAACGGGTTTCGCCATGGGAGGAGACGACTACGTAACTAAGCCGTTTAATCCTTTAGAAATTGCGGCACGAATTAAAGCACGACTGCGCAGAAAGCAAGTGCTGACTGAAGGAACTTTTATAAGAACGGAACCACAATCGTCAAATCGCTATGAGTTTGATCGTTTTACTGTAGATGAATCGGCAGGAGAACTCATTGTGGATGGTCAAACGGTTTCTTGCCCCGCCCAAGTGTTTTTATTGCTTCTTCACTTTTGTAAAAATATGAATATTGTTCTTTCTAAATCACAGCTTCTTGAAGCCGTCTGGGGATATAATCAGTTTGTAGACGATAATACAGTAACCGTGCATATTCGAAGAATTCGAGAACGAATTGAAGATAATCCTAGCAACCCAAAACATTTAGTTACGGTACGAGGGCTTGGGTATAAATTAGTGAACGGAAAAGCGCTATGAAATCCATTAAAAGAAGGTTGACCTTTCATTTTTCATTTCAGTTTATTGCGATTATTGCATGTGTTTGCTGCGTTCTTTTTTGCGCTTTAATGTTTCTAGCTTATTACCTTTCAAAGCAAGATATCAAAAGAGACTTACCCTCTGGATCACTTAGCGTGTTAACCGGGGATACAACAGTTGAAGGTGGAAAAGCAACCGTTTCAGATGATTTAGCAAAACAGCTTAAACAAGAAGGACTATGGTACCAAGTACTGAACAAACAAGGAAAAGTAATTGGAGAAGTCAACTCCCCAAAAGACTTACCCAAGCACTACGGTCTTTCAGAGCTATTAGAAATGGATAAAACCAAAAAGTTTAAAGACTATAATGTAGTAACAGAACTTGATACCTTTTTGACTACACCTACTTATTATATTTTGGGCTATAAAAGTGATTTAAAAGACCAGCTATATGCTATGTATGCTAACTATAATAAGGAAGGTGTGCCTCCAAAAAGCGATATTCCTCTTATCAAGAAGGCATTAAAAGAAAAAAATGCTTCGCTTCAAATTTTAAATGATAAAGGTGATATCTTAGCTTCAATTAGAATGTCTAAAGAAAAAACAAGTTACGATCCTTTAGAAATTATTTCCCGAAAAATTGAACAAGATAAATATGATTCAACAGCTACTGTATTCCATGACTCGAAGAAGAAAATTTCATGGATTTTTTACACTCCCAATAATCACCACAGTATAACTGATGAATCTATTATTCGAAAAGCTTGGATGATCTCCATTATCGTGGCTGTTTCTGTTCTTATAGCAACTATCACCTTCTCCATCTGGAACGCTTTTCGCTACGGCGGGCCCTTACTTCTCTTCACCAGCTGGCTCGGACGTATGGGAAGCGGAAACTATTCAGAAGTGCTAACAGAAAAAGAGCGGAAGCGCGTCTTTCGGAAGAATGGAAAAGTACGTTTTCAATATCGCCTGTATTCAGAAGTAATCACAGCTTTTTATGAGATGGCGGAGCAGCTTAGCTTAGCTGAAAAAGAACGAAAACAGCTAGAAACTACTCGCGAAGAATGGATGACGGGAATATCACATGATTTGCGCACACCTCTTTCGACGATTCAAGGATATGGGCATATGCTTGAAAGCGGCCATTACAATTGGAACGAAGAAGAGTTAAAAGAAATTGGCCAAACACTCCGTGATAAAAGTGAATACATGGTGGAGCTTGTAGAGGATTTTTCACTGGCTTTTAAGCTTAAAAATAACGTGGTTGTTTTAGAAACAAAAAAAGTGGATGTTCATCAATTACTTCAGCATATTGTTTTAAAATTCGTTAACGATCGAACCATTGAAAATGTTCACTTCTCTTATGTGCCCGCTCATCTTCAACCTTTTACTCAAGCTGACCCGCGCTGGTTTGAACGAATGCTTGATAATTTAATTTTTAATGCTATTAAACATAACCCTAAGAACACTACCATTACAATTTCGACCGTGATAAAAAGTGACCGCGTCTTGATTACGATTCAAGATGATGGAATTGGAATGGATGAAGAAACACAGAAAAATTTATTTGACCGCTATTACCGCGGCACAAATACAACCGAAAAAACAGAGGGTGCTGGACTTGGCATGAGCATCGCAAAAGCCATTTGCGAGCTTCATAAAGGGCATATTGAAGTGAAATCTGCTCTTCATAAAGGCACTGCCATTACCTTGGACATTCCTCTTTCAACAAATCAGCAGCCGGCTTAACTTCCGGCTGTTTTTATACACCCCGAATCTCTCCGTGCTATAATGTACGCAACTATACATAGACACAAGGGGGAATTTTTTTGAGTAAAGGCAGAATTTTAATTGTAGAAGATGAGCGCAAAATTGCTCGTTTAATTCAGCTCGAGCTTGAACATGAAGGCTATGAAACCGGCATGGCTTATACGGGCACAGAAGGATTGGCAGAGTTTCAAGAACACGATTGGGATTTGCTGCTTTTAGATGTGATGCTTCCTGAACTGAGCGGACTCGAAGTATTGCGCCGCATTCGAGCAAATGATGATCAAACGCCCGTTATCTTATTAACCGCTCGAGACGCCCTTCCTGATAAGGTAAGCGGACTAGATTTAGGAGCGAACGATTACATTACAAAGCCCTTTCAAATTGAGGAGCTTTTTGCACGCATTCGCGTATGGCTTCGCCATCCTGCATCAGCGCCTCCTGTTGAAAAAGAAGCAGATACTCTGAAGCTAGGAACTTTAGTTGTTAATGAAAAAACGCGAGAAGTCACGCGTGAAAATGAAGCTATTGAGCTGACTCCTAAAGAATATGATTTGCTTGTCTATATGCTTCAAAACAACAATCAAGTGCTGAGCTTTGAACAGCTTCTTACAAACGTGTGGGGATTTGATTACTACGGAGACACCAATATTGTATACGTATACATTCGTTATTTGCGCAAAAAGATTGATGCACCATTTTCAACACCTTATATTCAAACAGTGCGCGGCGTTGGCTACATGCTGAAGGAGTAGCTTATGAAACTGCAAACAAAGATTATCCTTACATCAACCGCCCTGCTTTTTATTCTCTTAGTAATTGCAAACAGTTCGATTTACTTCATTTTCAAGAAAACCATGGAAGACAACGCAATGGAACGTTTGCAAGCAGAAACAAGCAATGTAACAAATGGGCTAAAGCAAACGAGTGCGACGGTTAAACAAGCCAATTTGCTTCGTGCCTATTTGCCTCCTAACGGAATGATTCGCATTTTGCCTAAATCAGGGGGTCCTTTAGTTGTATCGGTTACTGATCAAACGAAAGAGCTTCAGGACTTGCCTTATTCTTATTATTCAAATGAACAAACAACAATCAAAGAAGACGACGGCCACCTATACGCAATTTCGCATACCCCCGTCATTTGGACGAACGGCGAAGTTGTTTCTTTGGAAGTCACAGAACAGCTGGCAGATGTGGAACAATCTCTGCAGACATTAAAATTTATCTTGCTCATTGCCTCTCTTGTTATATTAATTCCGACCATATTTGCCGGACGGCTTTTAAGTAAAATTATTTTGCGGCCTATCAAATCTCTTATTCATACTATGGAAGAAATTCAAGTGTCTCGCACATTTAAAAAAATTGATCTCTCTTCTTCTTCTAAAGATGAGTTAGATCAAATGGCCAATACCTTCAATAATATGATGGATTTATTAGAGGAAAACTATAAAAAACAAGAGCAGTTCGTATCCGATGCTTCTCATGAATTAAAAACACCCCTTACCGTTGTAGAAAGCTATGCCAATATGCTAAAACGATGGGGAATGAAGCGTCCAGATATTTTAGAAGAAGCCATCGAAGCCATTCACTCTGAGTCTTTACGCATGAAACAGCTTACGTCTCAAATGCTGGTGCTTGCGAAAGATGAGTCGCAGTGGAAGCTTCACATGGAACACGTAGATGCGGCGGCCGTCTGTAACCAAACAATCAAGCATCTAGAACAAGCTTTTGAACGAACCATTTATTTAAATATAAAAACGGATCATCCCGTCGTAACAGCGGATGAAAAACGCTTAAAGCAGCTGCTGTACATCCTCTTAGATAATGCCATTAAATATAGTGAAAAAGCAGTGGAAGTAACTATAACAAGAAGCGAAAGCTTTATGATTACGGTCACAGATCAAGGAATCGGTATTCCAAAAGAAGACTTATCAAACGTATATGAACGCTTTTTTCGCGTAGATAAAGCAAGAAATCGAGAAACCGGTGGTTCAGGGCTTGGATTATCCATTGCTCGAAAGATTGTAGAAGCCCATAGCGGACGTATTGAGATTAACAGCCAAGAAGGAAAAGGGACATCAGTAACGGTTTCCTTTCCTCTTTGATTTCTCGCCTTTTCTTAGAGATTTTTAAGAATTGCCTGCTATACTACTTTTTAAGATACTGGAGGTGAATGTATGAAGAAAACGGTGCTTTTTATACTTATTTTTCTTGCTGTTGGTTCAGCTTGCTTTTACGGAATAGCAAAAGCAGTGAATCGGCCTGATACAATTTTATCGGAATCAGACGTCAGCAGTATGATTCAGCAAAAATATGGCGGCACTATTGAAAATGCAAGCTTTTCCCAAAAAGATGATGAACCGATTTATCGAATCACTTTGCTTAAAAATGATATTCCATACCACATCACAGTAAATGGAGAAAATGGAGAAGTCCAGTCATTAATCAAACAAAAAGTAGAGAAACAAACGTCTACTCAAACTAAAAATAATATAGAAGAAGAGCAAAAAAAGAGCGAGCAGCCACCAGTTTCTCCTACATCCGACGAGCCTCTCATTTCAATGGAACAAGCAAGAGACATTGCTTTACAAAAAGTAAAAGGAACGTTTTCCTCAGTTGAAATAGAAGAGGAAGAAGGCCAAATCTTCTACGAAGTCGAAATTGATCAGTCTAAAACAAGAGAAGCTAAAGTGATGATCAATGCTTACTCTGGACATGTAGATTCCATCACCTATGAAACTGACGATGATTAAAAGTACAGCGGAAAGCTGTGCTTTTTTTATCCATTTTTATTTATTTCTAAGAAAATTTTAAACTTCTTCTTCTTTTCCTTTAAAGTTCATTGGCTAAGATAGTTTTAACAACAAATCGAGGAGGCCATAACATATGAAAGTTATTACAACCGTTTTAGCCAGTGCAGTACTAGTCGGTGGATTAGGTGCAAGCGCATATGCAATGACAGACCAGTCTAAAAGCAATGATAAGAAGCAAACCACAACGATTGAAGAAGCAAAAGCAAAAGACATTGCCCTTCAAAAAACAGACGGCGGCGACATTACAAATATCCAATTAGCCATAGATGACGGCGTTAAACAATATGAAGTAGACGTCACAAAAGGTAATAAAGAATACGATGTAGACATTGACAGCAGCAGCGGTAAAATCATTGAATTTGATGAAGAGCAAAAAGACGATGAAGATGAGAAAGAAGAGGAACTTCAAAACATTTCCCCTGCTATTTCATTAGATCAAGCGATAAAAACAGCTTTAAAGAGTGCTAAAGGAACCGTCAATGAAACGGATCTAGACCAAGAAAACAACCGTTTAGTATATGAAATTGAAATTGACACAGCTGATAAACGTGAAGCAACTGTTTCAGTAGATGCCAAAAACGGTAACGTAATCAGTGTAGAACTAGATGATTAATAGAAAAAGCACACTCCAAAAGGAGCGTGCTTCTTTTTTTACACCGCTAATTTAATAACCGTTAATACAATACCAATCAAGAATCCACATAGAGCTCCGTTCACTCGAATCCACTGCAAATCTTTTCCGACATTGTTTTCCATCATATCCACAAGTGTTTCATCATCTAATTTATCTAAGTTTTCTTGAACAAGCTGTCCAATTTTCGAATGATTCTCTTCTACAAAGCTCATGATTTGCTTTTGAATAGCCGTATCAATTGCTCCTTGACGCTGTGCATCCTTTTCAAGAGCATTCAGCCAGCTCTCTGCGTAAGGAACCGCGTAGCTTTTCATAAATTCAGGGCTTTCAATGAATACTGTCACTTTCGCTTTCATTTTATCGACGATTTCTGTTAATTTATTCGTTACATTTAATTCATTAATCGTTTTTTGTTTCCATGCTTCTAATTTTTCAAGAAGTTCTTCATTCTGCTCCAAGCCTTGCAGCTCTTTTCTAATTCCATTTACCAAAGCAAGGCGGTATTCATCCTCTTCGTTACGAAGACGCCCTGTAATAGAAAGCAATAAATTTTGCAAAATAGACCCTAGCTTCTCTTCATTAATCATGCTTTGAAATGATTTGAGAGCAAATTGTAAAATACCATCAAGCTCAATATTATCAAGCGCATTTTTAGCAATACTTCCGAGCTGATACTGCGTTTCTTCTTTTTTAATCCAGCTCTCTCCTTTATTTAAAAGACCATCAAGCGCTTTTTTATCATACTGATTTTTTACCACTTCTCCAACAATCGAATGCACAATAGGCTTTAACTCTATTGCTGAAAGCGATGATTTAAGCTCTTTTTCAATAATAGGAACGACTTTCTCTGTATCCACACGATTAATGGCATCAACAAGCAGTGCTGTTCCTTTTGTTTGAATCGTTTCCGAATGAACACCTTTTCGAACAATTGGAAGCAAACGCTTTGTAAACGCAATTCTTTTTACTTTTTCTTGAATACTTTCTTTTGACAGCCAGTCATTTTCAAGCGTTGAGACTAACCCTCTTGTAATACGCTGTCTGTTTTTAGGAAGCAACGCAGTGTGTGGAATAGGAATGCCTAAAGGGTGACGAAAAAGAGCCGTAACAGCAAACCAATCCGCTAGTCCTCCGACTAATCCAGCTTCGAATCCACCTTGAAGCAAACGTCCCCAAATCGAATCACCAAAAGGCATTGTGGCAACGAAGCCCACTCCCATAATCGCCAAAGAAATCACGGCTAAGTGCTTTGATTTCTTCTTTGGGTTTGTTGTAAATACATTATTTGATTCCATTATAGTCCTCATCCTTTATTTATTTAACTAAACATTTCATCTAGAAATATGTAACGTGATACAGAAACTTCCGCAAAAAAAGAAAGACAAGCTTTTACCCTCGTCTTTCTAGTATATTGCCTTTTTGCTATACTTCAAACTTTTTTTCTTTTCGACTTTTATTAATAAATGAAAAAATGAGGAGTACAACGAGAATAACTGCACATACGCTTGATCCAATCACATTGTTTTTATTAAACATAAACGATACAAAAATAACAAGCAGTGCTGCTGTTGCAAAAAGCGTTGTATAAGGAAACCACTTCAAGGCAAAAAACGGCTTTTCTTTATACCCTTTACGCAACTTTAATTGAGCTAAACAAATGCTTACCCAAATAAGAATAATCGTGAAACCCGGAATAGTCATTAAATAACTAATTACATTATCCGGCGTCTTATACGCTAAAAACACACCCATTAAAATACAAACAGCCGTAATCATCAAACCATTAATCGGGATACCGTTTTTCGAAACTTTCAAGAAGCGCTTTGATGCTTCTCCGCTTTGAGCCATAGCATAGAGCGTACGAGAAGTTGCATACATTCCTGAATTCGCTGCTGATAAAACGGCCGTCAATAAAACGAAGTTCATAATATGAGCCGCACCCGGCAGTCCGGTGATACTAAAAACTTGGACAAATGGACTGTCTTGTCCGGATACAGAATTCCAGGGCATAAGGCCGCAAATAATTAAAATAGGCAAAATATAAAAACCAATCACTCGCCATACTGTGCCTTTGATCACTTTCGGTAAGACGTTTTTCACATCTTTTGTTTCCGTTACGGCCACACCAATTAATTCAGCTCCGCCGTAAGAGAACATTACAATTAAAAAGGCACTCAGCACACCGCTCATGCCGTGAGGGAAAAAGCCTCCATGAGCCGTATAATTTGCCCAAGGGTTTTGCACATCACTTGGAATTACACCGAATAAAATGAAAGCTCCCAAAATGATAAAAGCAGTAAGAGCAATTACTTTAATACCGGCAAACCAAAACTCAATTTCTCCGTAATACTTCACTTGAAATAAATTCATCCCTACAATCAGCACTGCACAGAGAAAGCTTAAGAGCCAAAGAGGTACAGAAGGGAACCAAAACTTCAAAAAGCTTCCCCCCGCTAGCAGTTCAACAACTGTCACGACAATCCAGTTCACCCAGTACAACCACCCTACAATAAAAGAGGTTTGCGTACCGAATGCCTTATGCACTAAATTTTGTACGTTCATATTCGGATAGACAATCGCCATCTCCGCCAATGCTGTCATTACAATAAATAAGATAAGACCACCAAATAAATACGCCAGTACAACACTTGGTCCTGCAATACCTAGCGTATCAGCACTGCCTTTAAAAATGCCTGTCCCAATCATACCGGCAAGCGCAATGAGCTGCACATGGCGAGGCAACAGACCTTTTTTTAAATTTTGATCTTGTTTTTCCATGATGCCCGTCCCTTCTGTTCATTTTACGTGTTAGTTTAACCAAATCACTTCTTGCGCAAAAAACCCTACCGGATATTCAGTAGGGGGTGAACCAACACTGTTTTTCTTCTCTATGATGAATGAAAATGATCTGATTTTACCACTGTTACTTTAGTCATTTTATGCGTTGAATCAATACATTGTCAATGTTATTTATTTTCCAAAAATAAAGTCAAAAGAGTATCTATACCCTTGTGACTTCTAGTCTTCGTGCAATGATGGATAAAGCATAGTTTACAATAAAATACATCATCGCGATGATTAGAAACATCGGCACCACGTAACTTTGTTTCTGGCCGTAAATGATTTGAGCGTTATGCAGCAAATCAGGAAGTGCGATCACTACTGCAAGCGACGTATCTTTCAATAAGGAAATAAATTGACTAACTAAAGGAGGTACCATTCTCCGCAAAGCTTGGGGCAGCACAATGAAACGAAGCGTTTGATAATAGTTTAAACCTGATGATCGCGCCGCTTCGATTTGTCCTTTTTCAATTGATTTTAATCCGCTTCGGATAATCTCTGAAATCATAGCAGATTCAAATACAGTGAGGGCCACAATCGCTGCTGACGTAATTTCCATATCAATTCCGATTTCAGGTAAAGCAAAGTATGTAAAAAAGATGATTAAAAGCAGCGGCAAATTCCGGATAATTTCTACGATAAAAGCGAGTACATGAGACAGAACTGGAATGCGGGCATACCTTAAAATACCTACTATACTTCCAATAAGAAAACTTAATACAATCGAAATGAATGCTACTTTTAAAGTGACCCAAAATCCTTCCATTAAGAAGGAAAGATGATCGGGAGAATAAGCACCCATAAAATTCATCACTTTCACTCCTTTCAGCTTGCTTTACCAAGACGTTTTTCAAGATAACCCACTCCTAAACTCAACGGAATGGTTAGAACTAAATAGAACAAAGCCACAAAAATATACACATCAAACACTACGTACGTTCGAGAGGAAACAAGATCTGCCTGATACATTAAGTCAAAACCAGCAACAATCCCTAACACGGATGAGTTTTTCACTAAATTAATAAATTGATTCCCTAGAGGAGGAATGACGATTTTAATTGCTTGAGGCAATATAATGAATCGCATCGCCTGACCGTACGTAAGGCCGGATGAACGTGCCGCTTCAAGTTGCCCTTTTGGAACCGCCATAATTCCTGCTCGTATAGCTTCGGCGATAAAAGCTGCCGTATAAATAGTTAGTCCCAGCACTCCGGCCGCTGTACCGCTGATTCCCGCCACGATAAAAATAAAAAAAACGATAACCACAAGTGGAATATTACGAATGAACTCTACATAGACCGTACCAATTACATTTACTATTTTGAGAGGGGCTATTCGCATTACCGCAATGATTGTACCAAGTACAAAACTGGCCACTAAAGCAATCAGACTGGCGATAATGGTGTACTTAAAACCTTCTAAATAAAGATCCATATTGTTCGTCAGAATTGAAAAATCCAACAATTTTCTTCCTCCTTTCAACTAAACAAGCAGGATGAGCATAATGCTGCTCATCCTGAGAAAAGAAAACTGTACGCTTATTGTTTGATCCACTTGTCGTGAATTTCATCATATTTTCCAGAGTCTTTTATCTTTTTAAGCGCATCGTTTAATGCATCTACTAGCTCTTTGTTTCCTTTTTTCACAGCAATGCCATAAGGCTCTTCTGTGAACGGCTTTCCTACCAATTCATAAGAAGGATCTTCATCAGCCATTCCATAAAGAATAGCATCATCAGTTGTTAAAGCATCTCCTTGCTTAGATTTTAAAGCTGTAAATGCTTCTGCATAGTTTTCAAACTCTAATACCGTTGTCTCTGGTGCTTTTTCGCGAATATTAATAGCTGAAGTTGATCCTTTAACAGCCAACACTTTAGTACCTTTCTTCAAATCATCAACGCTTTTAATTTTACTGCCTTTTTTCACAAGCAGAGACTGTCCAGCTTGGAAATATACATCCGTAAAGTCTACTTCTTTTTTACGTTCATCTGTAATAGTCATTGTCGCAACAACAGCATCAATATCTCCTTTTTGAAGAAGAGGAACCCTTGTTTTAGACGTAACTTCTTTAAATTCCACCTTGTTTTCATCACCTAAAATCTCTTTAGCCAGCTGCTTAGAAATATCAACATCAAAACCTTCTACTTCACCCGTCTTTGGATTCTTTAAGCCAAACAAACGCGTATCATTTTTAACTCCGATGACGATTTTCCCTCGGTCTTTGATTTCAGTGAGCGCATCTTTTTTAGCTGATGATCCACTCGTTTCTTCACTTTTCCCTCCACAAGCTGCTAACATCATAGCCGCTGCTAATGAAAGCACAGCTGCCTTTAAAAACGTTTTTGATTTCTTCATATTACTCCCCCTATTAAACAATTAATGATTTAAAATACGGCTAAGAAATAAACGTGCCCTTTCTTCTTGCGGGTTTTCGTAAAACTCAGCCGGAGTTGCCTCTTCTAAGATTTTTCCTTGATCCATAAATACAATGCGGTCCGCTACTTCTTTTGCAAACCCCATTTCATGAGTTACAACTACCATGGTCATTCCTTCTTTAGCCAATGTTTTCATGACATCCAGCACTTCTCCAATCATTTCTGGATCAAGAGCAGAGGTAGGCTCATCAAAAAGCATAATTTCTGGTTTCATCGCAAGTCCCCTCGCAATAGCTACACGCTGCTGCTGGCCGCCTGAAAGCTGGGACGGGTAGGCGTTAGCTTTTTCACCGATTCCGACTTTATTTAAATAGTATAGGGCTGTCTTCTTAGCTTCTTCTGACGACTGTCCCAATACTTTCATAGGTGCTAAAGTGATATTTTCTAAAACTGTTTTATGCGGATATAAATAAAAATGCTGAAACACCATACCTATATTGCGGCGCAGTTTATTAATATTTGTTTTTTTATCCGCGACCAATATATTATTTACCGTTAACTGTCCATTAGATATTGTTTCTAAATAATTTATGCAGCGCAGCATCGTACTTTTCCCCGAACCCGAAGGGCCAATTACAACGACTACTTCGCCTTTTTTAATTGTTAAATTGATATCTTTTAATACGTGAAAATCACCGTAATATTTATTCACTCCCTTAAAAACAATCATTTTCTCCCTCCTAATCTGTAAAAGTTTAAATATTTAAAATTTTTAAAATATGTTAAAAATTATATTCTTACCCTTAGAATAAAGTCAATAGTTGACAAATTATCTCTTTTTTGTAATCAAAATGAACTATCTTCAAATAAAATATGCTAGAAAAACAAAAGGTTTTGTCGGTAGCTGCCGATATGTAAGTATACGTTCGCTAGGCTGAAGGTACTTGTATAAGCTTAATCAATAGATTATATTAGTTAACGCGTATCTTTATACGAATTGTCTTTTGTTTTTATGAAACAGTTCTCTACAATCCTACCTCTTACTAACTTCCTATCGGCATTTTTGTTATAGTGATATATAAAAACCTAGTATCTATAAATTAATAAAAAAAGAAAGTACAAGCCTTAAGTCGTGTTAGAGGTTCTGACATAAATATAGCGAAATTATATTACCCCTCAAAAAAACACACGCTTTGTTAGCGTGTGCGGTTTGTTATATTTTCCGGACTCATTTGAAAATGCGGATAGTCTTTAAAACCTTGCCAGTCTCCTCCCCATTCGAACCCTAAATTTTTTGCGATATCTACAACCTCCATCCAATCAGACTGATTGTTATTGTTACCGTCATATTCCATATCCCAAATAACTCGTCCGTCTTTTAACTGAATAGCAAAATCAATAGCTAGTCCATAGTTATGATAAGACTGGCCGCCCTTTGAGTAGGTAACAATATTGCCTTCTTCCGTCCTGCCTTTTGCATAAAGCTTATCTTGTTCTTCTTTTGAACGGAAACCTTCCGTAATGACAATTGAGATTCCTTGGTCACTTGCTTGTTGAACAAGTTTATTTTTCTTTTCTTCTACGACAGGATGCAACTCAGTTGCTCCTGAAAAATCTTCTAGCGTTGGCCCAGGCTTTAACTCATCGCGAAACAAAAATACCAGGCTTACCGCTATCGCAACTATCAAAGCTATTCCCAATTTTTTAAGAATGTTCATCTATATAAAGTCTCCATTCTTTTTTGCTGCTGTTTAGATAAAATCATATCGAATTTCATTTTGTTATCCAATAAAAGAGCCGTAGTGTTCAACACACGTCTATATTTTTTCGTTTTTTATCTATTTTCACCATTTTTTCACTATTGGTGGTTACATTAACAATTGTGGACAGCTCTGTACCACACCCCTATAACTTTTAAGGAGTGACAACAGCATGAAAAAGAAACTATTCGGTTATATCATGGCAAGCGGTTTAACACTAGGAGTTATGGCAGCTGCAAATTCCACGGCATTTGCAGCAAGCAAAAATGAAACAAGCTCTTCAACAGTTGTAGAGCGAACAAATGGCAGTACAACAAATATGGATGATGCAACACAACAAAAAGTTGATGATATTATGAAAAAAGCACAGGAAAAATTACAGAAACTCGGCGTAAACTTGCCTCAGCACAAAGACAGCCCCTTCAGCAATTTAGATGCGGCTACAAAGAAAAAAGCGAAAGCTATTATGGATCAGCTCCGCGACGGCACGCTGACTAAAGAACAAGCGGAAGCCAAATTAAAGGAACTTGGCGTGAACTTGCCTGAACATAAAGGCGGTCCTTTTAACAATTTAGATGCGGCTACAAAGAAAAAAGCGAAGGCTATTATGGATCAGCTTCGCGACGGCACGCTGACTAAGGAACAAGCGGAAGCCAAATTAAAGGAACTTGGCGTGAATTTTCCTGATAAAAAGAAAGATTTTCTAAGCGGGGTAGATGCTGAAACAAAAGCGAAAGCTGAAACCATTTTGGAAAATGCAAAAAAAGAAATTCAAAAGCTTGGCGTTACAATACCGTTTGAAAATCACGAGCACAAAGCTCAATAACTAAAAAAGCTACTTGGCTGTTGAAAGCCAAGTAGCTTTTTTATGATGCAGTTTTCCTTCTCACTAACGTCATGTACACACCTAATGCTAATAAATCACAGACCATAATCACAATGCCCATCGGCAGAGCATTTTGCCCTCCTCCAAGACCAACAAGAGGAGCTACGGCTGCTCCGAGCAAGAACGGAAGCAACCCTAGAAGCGCTGAAGCACTTCCCGCATTCGAAGCTTGATTTTCCATAGCGAGTGAAAAAACGGTTGTGTTCACAATTCCTACGCTCGATACTACAAAGAAAAGCAAGATGCAGACCAAAATAACGGACATGTGAGTAGCAATCACGGCCACTAAAATCACGCTTCCAACGGCTGCTTGAAGCAACCCATACATAAGAAGAGTAGCTTCTTTTATTTTACCCGCTAAACGTCCTGTCACTTGAGTAGCTATAATGAGTCCAAAACCGTTAATAGCAAAAACAAAGCTGAACATCTGCGGAGACAGGCCATAAATATCTTGAAGGACAAATGTAGAACCTGAAATATAAGCAAACATGGCACTCATAATAAAACCTTGCGCCAGCGCATATCCCACAAAGACACCATCTTTTAGCAATACGCCAAATGTACGCAGTACTTCTGTTAATCCGCCTTCTTTACGGCGTTCGAGCGGAAGCGTTTCTTTTAAACCAAATAAAACGGCAAAAAACATTAGTGCACCAATCACTGCTAGCACACCAAATACTCCTCGCCACGACATAATGGTCAGCAGCTGTCCGCCAGCAACCGGAGCCAAAATAGGAGCTAACCCATTTACGAGCATAAGCATAGAAAAAAACTTTGTTAAATCCGAACCTGAAAACAAGTCTCGCACGCTTGCTCTTGAAATAACCATTCCTGCTGCTCCTGCCATACCTTGAATAAATCGCAAAACGATAAAAATCCAAATAGACGGTGCAAACACGCATAAAACAGATGCAACTGCATAGGTGATTAATGCTGCTACAAGCGGCTTTTTCCTTCCGCGAATATCACTGAATGGCCCCATGACCACTTGCCCAAATGCTAAGCCCAATAAGCAAGCTGTCAGACTGACCTGCGCTAAAGAAGCTGAAGTATGCAATTCTTTCGCAAGCGTCGGCAGCGCTGGCAAATACATATCGATTGATAACGGTCCAAATGCGCTCAGTGAACCCAAAATTAAAATAAATAAAATGCGATTTCCTCGGCTTAAAGACATTCCTTGGGAAATACTTTGTTGATTCATCTATTGTTGCCTCTCCCTTCAGCAGTTCTACAATAGTCTCATCTTAAACCCTCCAGCTACTGGATAGTCAAGACGTAATTCGAATTTGAATTTCAGTCAGCCGCTCTTCTTCATGATGAGAAATAAAGGAATCTACAATTCGCCGAATTAAAAAAGGTCCTTCTGCTTTGTATCCTTCCGCTTTAATAAAGTTCAGTAACGCATCGTAATAGACTCCTGTGGTATCTCTCTTTTCTCTCATATAAATAGATGCGTAATCGCCTTCAGGTATTAACGTAACGAGTTCATGCTTAAAAGAAATATCGCTTTCGACCAATAAAAAAATGCCATCGTAATCTGTAAACTGTTGTTTTTTCGTGTTTTCTACCGATAGCATAAACCCTACTTTCCCAATCATAATCGGGGTAATATGACTAATTTTCTTTTTTAAATCACGCAGAACACTTTCAGTCCCGTCTAACGTGCCTACCTCCGCTTTTACTTGAACAACCTCACGAGAAGAAAGGTGTTTGATGAACGGGGCTCCTATTTGGTTAATATGTCTCGTCTGTTCTAATTCCTTCATTCGAGTTGTTAACTGCGCATTCACTCTTTGAAGGTGACGAATTTTTTCTTTTGTTACCTGCTGATATTCCGCTAAAGTTTCAATAAATTCATCCAAGCTGCTGTGCTCCATCTTTCTTTTAATTTCTTTTAACGGAACTCCCATCAGCTTTAAATAGACAATGATATCTAATTTCTTAAATTGTTCTAACGTATAATATCGATAACCGGTTTGTGGATCAACTTCGTAAGGCTCAAATAGACCAATTTCATCATAATAGCGAAGTGTTTTAACCGAAATATCATGCAGTCTAGCCATTTGTCCAATCGTAAATTTGTTTTGCACTATAAGTTCACCTTCTTTATGTAAAGCTGCTTGCGCTTAAAGCAAGCAACACCTTAATTCTCATCATTCATTTAGTTCTTGTACAAGCTCTTCCACAATAAGATGTGCAGGCAGTTCTTTTGCCAGCGTAAATCCAGTTCCTGCCCACAAAGAAGCATACTCTGAATTATTCATTTGTGTAGCTTTTGCTCGAATAGGCTTTGTCATGTAATGAATATGAGGGTAGGCGGATGGTGCTGATTTATCATAGGAAATAAAAAAGGCATTCACAAATCCTCTAGCACGTTTCCCTGTAAAAGCTCGTGTGACACCTGTTTCATTAAAACGCTTTTGAAGAATGCTTTCTTTATGAAGAGCACTCGCTCCGCTTTCTGGACAACAAATAAAAGCCGTACCTAACTGAGCGGCAGAAGCTCCTTCTTGTAACACACGTTTGATGTCAGATCCCGTCATCAACCCTCCCGCAGCAATCAATGGCTTTTTAGTGATTGAGCGAACTTCTTTTAGCAATTTCATAAGCGGGTAATCCACCGAACTCTCTAAAAAAGTAGATCGATGGCCGCCGGCTTCAATTCCTTGCAAACATAGGGCATCCGCTCCTGCTCTCAAAGCCACTTCGGCTTCTTGAGGTGTTGTAATCGTAACGAAAACATGGCTTCCAATTCCTTTTAAACTTGCTACAATCTCTCGATCCGGGCACCCAAATGTAAAGCTCACAGCAGGTACTCGATGTTTTTGAATGATGTCGAGCTTGGCATTCCATTCATCATCATCATTCTTTGGTATACCAACTTGACACTCCAAATATTCAGCTGCTTTTGACAGTTCTTTTTGGTAACAATCAAGTGCATCAACTGCTATTTTTTCATTTGTCGGAACGAACAGATTCACTCCAAAAGTTTTTTTCGTAAGTGAGTGCATCTCTGTAATTTCTTGCTCCAATTCATGCGCACTTTTATATCCCGCAGCTAAAAACCCTAGCCCTCCGCTATTAGATACTGCTGCAGCTAGTTTAGGCGTCGAAACTCCTCCTGCCATGGGAGCTTGTACAATTGGATACTCACATATATTTTTCACACTTATCACCTCAGCCTTTCATGCGTTCTCTCTTCATTCTACTATAATCCCAGAAAAAAAAGCCCTCCAAAAGGGTTTTTCTTCCATATATAGATAGATTATAAATGATGCTAAGGAACGCGCACTACCTGACTATTCCCTCAAAGGTTCACCTAAGCGGATGGCACTAACCCCGCAAGGGGAGTGACATCCGCTTAGGTTTAGAAAGTCAGACCTGATTGTTTTTGGATCAGGTCTGACTTTCTACATCGATTACTTGTAGTGGAGGAACTTTACGCACACAGCTTCTGGAACCGTGACATTAGATTGAAGAAGCGTTAGCTTTCCACTTTCTTGGTCTCTTTCAAACAGTACCAAGTTTCCTGTTTCTTGATTAGAAGCCACAATAAATTGTTCTGTTGGATCCAAAACAAAATCGCGCGGCCAGTCGCCTTCAGTTCCTGTCCATTCTACGAATGTTAACTGTCCAGAATCCTGATCTACTTTGAATGTTGCAATGGAGTTATGTCCGCGGTTTCCTGCATAGACAAAGCGGCCGTCTGAAGAAATGTGGATCGCACTCCCTTGATTATTTTCTGTAAAATCAGCCGGGATCGCTAAAGTAGCTTGTTGTTGAGTAAAGCTTCCTTTGCTTTCGTCATAAGTTAAAAATAAAACTTCAGAACTGAATTCTGTCATTGCATAGGCATAGCGTCCATTTGGATGGAACGTTAAATGTCTAGGGCCCGAACCAACAGATGTAGAAAGACTGTTGACTTCCTTCAATTTATTATCTTCCACTTCATATGTCACGATTTCATCAATACCTAAGTCCACAACGGCCACGTGCTTTTCTCCAGGAGTAAAATCGGCATAGTGTACGTGTGGTTTTCCTTTTTGTCCTTTTTTGAGGTCTGAATGAGGATGTTCCACTACGGATGCTACATATTCAATTTCTCCTGTTTCTTCATTAACAGAATACGTCTCAACGCTCCCTTTATGAAAATTAGCAGATAAAACAAGCGTATTATCTTCATTCACTGAAACGTAGCAAGGAGGCGCACCGTCTAGCAGCTGTCTGTTTACAAATTTTAATTGCCCTGTGTTTGGATCAATCTTAAAAGCAGCTACTCCGCCTTTTTCTCCTTCTTTAATAACTGTATAAAGATGTTTGTTGTCTTTGCTTGCATTTAAGTATGTAGGATTTTCAATTTTAGCCACGGCTTTTACTTCTACAATCTTTTTAGCCTTCGTATCTAACGTAAATGTATAGACACCTTCACTGCCTGCTTTTGTATATGTACCTGCAAACCCAATAAATTTTCCATGTTCACTCATTTTCCTATACCCCTCCTAAAGAATTGTTTTGTTTCATTTATTTTACTATATCATATCGCATTTGTTATAGAGAATGCTCCAATTCAACGTTCATTTATCAGTTTTCCCTACATGCCTATCGTCAAACCCTTCCTTTTAAAGCCTGCATCTTGCATTTTCCTACCATTGGGCGTTATGATTAAGGATGATTTTATATCGCCCAATAGCAGACGGTTCCTGTATTTCTTAGATTTTCAAATAAAGAAGAATGAACTGATGAATAGTCGACTTCCATCGCTATAACCGCTGCTCAACTTTTTTCGTAAAGTTACATCAAAAAAGGAGTGAACAACAATGATCACATTAAAAAGTGAACGCGAAATTAATTTAATGCACGAAGCAGGTAAATTATTAGCTTCTTGTCATAAAGAAATCGCTAAAATGATCAAACCAGGCGTAACAACAATGCAAATTGATAAATTTGTTGAAGAGTACTTAGCAAAGCACGGAGCAACGCCGGAACAAAAAGGATACAAAGGATATCAATATGCAACGTGCGCTTCTTTAAATGATGAAATTTGCCACGGTTTTCCAACAACTAAACCGTTAAAAGACGGGGATATTGTAACCATTGATATGGTTGTAAATTTAAACGGAGGCTTAGCAGATTCCGCATGGACTCATACCGTTGGAGAGATTTCAGACGAAGCGCAGCGTCTAGTAGATGTTACATACGAAGCGCTTTTAAAAGGAATCGAGCAGGCACAGCCAGGAAATCGCACAGGTGACATTGGCCACGCTATTCAAAGCTATGTAGAAGGCGAAAAATTCTCTGTGGTACGCGACTTCACAGGACACGGAATTGGAAATACCATGCACGAAGCGCCTACAATTCTTCACTATGGAAAAGCTGGCAAAGGTACACGTTTAAAAGAAGGTATGGTTATTACAATTGAGCCAATGGTAAACGCTGGTACATGGCATTCTAAAATGGATAAAAACGGTTGGACTGCTCGTACAACAGATGGTAAATTATCCGCTCAATTTGAACATACGCTTGCGATTACGAAAAACGGTCCTCTTATTTTAACGGCACATTAAGAAAACAGCCCTTTTGAGGCTGTTTTCTTAATGTAGAGGAAGTTTAATAACAAAAACTGTGCCGCGGGAAGAAGTAGATAATAATTTAATCTGTCCTCTGTGGCTTTCTAGAATACGCTGAGCAATTGGCAGACCAAGACCTGTTCCGCTATCTTTTGAAGTGGAAAACGGCTGGTACAGCGACTGCTGCATATGCAAAGGAATTCCTTTTCCATTATCCTCAATATACAGACAATAATTATCATCATGAACCTGTGAATAGATTGTAATGACTCCTTCACCATCCATGGCTTCCATACTGTTTCGAATTAAATTATGAAGAACTTGTTTGATTTGTTTTTCATCTACCTTTAGTATATGCGGCTGCAGTTTCACATCAAAGATAAGCTTATCTTTTTCTGTAAATTTACTTGAGTGAGTAATCAAAGGCAATAGCTCGTTAATAATATCCTGCATGCTGACTTTTTTCATCACCGGAGTCCCTGGTTTTGATAACAACAGCATTTCTTCGATGATGTAATTAATCCTCTCTAGCTCTTTCATAAGCAGAGGCAGGTAAAAACGCTTTTTCTCCTCATCAGAAAGAGACTGATTCATAAGAGATATAAATCCATGAATCACGGCAAGAGGATTACGAATCTCATGAGCAGCTCCGGCTGCCACTTCTCCAACCAGGGCAAGTTTTTCAGACTGATGCATTCGCTTTTCTAATTCTTCGGTATCCGATATATCAATAAAATAAAAAATTCTTCCGATGCTCTCGTTCTTCTCATTAAACAGCTGCGTTTGAGAGACTAAAAAGCAATAGCACGTATCTTTCGTGCCAAATAACACTTTTTTATTTTCGTGAATTTCTCCCGAATTCAACATGCTCCAAAATTCAGTATTATATTCAGGACATTCTTCCATATACCCGCAAATATCCTTTTCGTCGAGATCTAAAAACTGCTTTGCTGAGGTATTGGCAAATATACTATTTGTCTCATCTTCCATTGTGATAATTCCAACAGGCAGTGAATTTAAAATCTGCTGGCGATACGCTTTATCTTTAATGATTTTCCAAAATGAATCTTCTAAACTAACCGACATTTGATTGATAGAAGCCGAAAGCTGCTTCAGCTCAATTTGCTTTGTGTCTTGAAGAACAAGACCGTATTCTCCGTCTGCAATGTCATTCACTTTTTCAATCATTTGTTCAATTGGTTTCGTAAGGCTCGCACTCATGCGATAAGAAACATAAAGAGAAGCCACAATAGCACTTACGGTTAAAATTAATAGTAAAAATAATGAATCTTTAATAATGACAGACAGTGTATCTGATAGTGTATCAAGTGAATCAACCGTCTCTTCTTTTGAACTATTAATATCTTTTTTTATCTGGTGCAGATCCGGCAAATAATTTCTCTTAAGATACTCTTTTGCTCCCTCTATATCTCCGTACTTCAACAGTCCCTGCACGTTATTAGAAATCTTAAAATCAAGCAGCTCAATTTTTTCCTTCAGTGGAATCAACGATTTTGGCACAGGCTGCTTATACTTTTCATTGTCTTCAATAACTCTTGTATCATATGATTGATATTCTTCTATCAAAGAGACAGTGGGGTTCTTTAGATTATTTTTCACAATGTATTCTTTTATGTTCAGCTGCTCTTCCCAATAAGAAAGCCACACCATTTGAGGAACATCTTCATCTTTAATTTCGTTGCTTACATGATTCATTTTATCAATGGCATGCACTAAAACTAAAGAGAACCCGCTTAACATAAATGTAATCAAAAGAAGAATCGTTAATATTTGGCTACGGAATGACATGTTGCGAAATAATTGATTCATAATCATCTCTTTCTTTTTCATAGTTACTTCGGCTGTGTAGACATTCTAACTTTCGAATATAAAATTTGTTTTTCCCGTTTACTGTACATCGGTCCAAAAGGCGCTAGTTTATAAACACCATCCCTAGCGTCAAGCTTGACTTCTCCAGATGGAAGACCTTTTTTACTGAAATAGTCTTTCATAATCACGTTGTAAGCTTGAGGAACATCGTTGATCACGCTGGTTAAAATAACAGACCTACCCATGTACGCCTGATCATCTAAATACCCTATTACGTACATTCCTTGTGTTTTTGCGTCTTGAATAACTTCTTGATTATACGAATTTCCTTTAGCATAGACGATATCAACACCTTGATCTTTTAACTCACGGAGCAGCTTTACTGCTTTTGCTCCATCGTCTCGGCTGTTTACACCTCGATAATAAAAAGCAATCGATGAATCATACGCTTTGATTCCTTGTTCAAATCCTGGATTTTTTTCTTTTGCAAATGTATCGAGTAATCCAATTTTTTTCGTTTTTGTCTTCATGGCAGCTGCCATGCCTGCCAGGTGCTCTATTTTTGTTTGATCAAATGTATATACAGTTTGGTTTTTATACATTGAAGTACCGTGAATGGTAACGAAATGAACATGAGGATACTTAGGAGCTAGTTCTGTAAAAACGGTAGAAAATTCTCTTCCATGTCCAATTACGACTTTTGTTCCATTTTGAATAACTTTTTCAGCAGCTTCCTTCATTTTTTGGTTCGTATTTACTTCGCTAATAACTTGAGCCGAAACAGGATACTGCTGCTCAATGTTGATTTTTCCTTTATAAGCTAGACTGCCCCAGCTTTGATCCGTCAGTACATCAGAGGTGAGAATTGCAACGCTTGTGTTTTCTACTTTTTTTGTCGTTTGCTGACTTATAATCCCATGTGTTTTCGAAATAATAATAATTAAAAACGAAGCGACAACAATCAGGGCAAGCAATAAAATCAGCCTTAACTGTCTTGATCGTTGCATAGACCTTCTCCTTTTTGTTTAACATACTTTCATTATATAAAAAAAGCATCTAAAAAGACTACATCTTTAACGAAATTCCAACTTTTTTCGACATTTCTTTCATATCTTACCTTTTTTAACACTTTCACTCCAAAAGAAAAAAGCAGAAAACATCTGTTTTCTGCTTCTGCCTTCAATCTTCATCTTTTACGTCCATATCTTCAGGGATAGGCTCATTTAAGTATTCTTCAATTTGTTTTTTGTATTTTTCCATTTGCTCTAAATGGGTGTTAAACTGCTCTTTATTTAATAAGTAGTTTTCACCATCAAATATAGCTCGTACTTTTCCTTCTTGAATCAATTTCTGCACATATTCTTCAGGAAAAGATAGATACTCTGCTGCTTCTTTTATCGTTAAATACATCCTGCTCCACCTTTTATACGTTGTAGTGTACTTCTTCTGTAGCTTTAACCATTAACTCATACTGACGCAAGCGAAGCTGGAATAATGTTAACGGATCATAGTAAGCTTCAGGATTGGCTTTCATATGACTTAACACGTCTTGATTTTCATTAATATGCGCCTGTGTTTCTTCAATCGTTTCTTTTAAAACCTCTTTTGGCTTTTCAAAGAATAGTTCAATATCAACTTCTAAATTTTTCTCAAATAAATTAAATTGCATAAAAAACTTTGCCAGCATTGATTCCGTGATATCTTGATAGTCTTGACTTTCAATGTATTTTTTATATTGATTATAAAGCAGCGTTTGGTTTTGAAGAATGGAAGAAAACAGTTTTCCTGCTCCTTTTAACAAGAGCTGCGTTGGATTAACGCGAAGTAAAATATTTTCCTCATCCAGCTGAACCCGATTAGCCATACGATTAACGTCGCGGCGCCAGTCGTCCAGCACTTTAAAATCGCAGGCTAACGTTAATTTTTGCTCATTGTACATCTTATTTAATGACTCTGCTACTTCTTCAATATCTACTTGACTCGCAATCAGCTCTTCATTTGATGTAGCAATCCAGTCCTTTAAAGAAATGCGGAACTTGGGCAGGACATCTTGCTGCAAGTGCTCTTCCACGCGCATATTCATTTGTTTATTCAGCTCAATATGAACCGTACTAAAATCACTGTCTTCCTTCACTAATTCTGAAGACTTTTTGAGTAAACGAGGAATTTTATTTTTTAGCTTTTTGCTAATATCCTCTTTGATGCCGTGATAAGCCGAAACAATACTGCTTGCTTTTTCTTGTTCTAAGTCATCCACTCGATGCAAGAAGCCATTTAATCGTACAAGCATATCTTCGTTCCATTTAATACTTTCGATCAAATGATTTTCTGTTTGATTTCTCTTCTCCACTAAGCTCTTTAGCATGTTTTGAATGAAGAACAACAGTCTGCGCGCACGCTCTTCTACTCCAACGTCGTTTGGATCGTAATAGAAATTAGCTTTAATAAACTGAGCCAAGTCTCCGTGGTGCTGACTCGATACGTAGTGAGGCGTATAGGCTAATACATGCGCCTGCGGGAAATCAGCTCCAATGCTTGCTTCAAATTCTTTTGTAATTCGCTCAATCGTTGCTTGATTATAAAGACTGTCCATATTATTGATGACAAAATGAACTGGCGTATTTGGCGCATGCTCTTTGATCTCCAGCAATAATTCTCTTTCTTCATCAAGCAGCGATTCTTTTGCATCAAGCACAAACAGTAAACCATCTGCTAAAGGAGCATATTTAAATGCATCCTGCTCACGTGCCTCTTGTTCTGTAAAGCTTGGCGTAACAATGCATGAACAATTATGCTTCTCAAGGAACACAAAAGGTTGTTTCACTTCTACAAGCGCCTGGTGAGGAGATTGCTCCGCTCCGTCAATCGTTTCCATCGGAATGATTTCTTGATCAGCGATTTGCTGGATAGATTCTTCCTCATCATGAATGAACACAAAGGTTGTTTCGTGATTTTGCGGTACCTTTTCTTCCGTAATCGATCCCACAAATGAAGACGTTGCAGCATTTGTTCCTGTAATTAATAAGTGTGTCGTATGAGCATCTAATAAAAAATCTACCCACCATTTAAAAGTGTGCCCCACTTCTAAACCATTTTCATTAGCCCATTTAATAATGCCATGGCAAAGCTTATAGTGATATTCAAGACCATCAATGTCGTTACGCGCCTCAAAAATTAATCTGCCTGCATTTTCGATTGTAATGGTATCGATAGTTGACGGAAACTTTTCATTCCATGAAAGCACGGCCGCAGACGGAAATAACGCACGTGACTTATTGGTAATTTTAAGCCAGTTTGTTAATACGTTCGGAATGACTTCATGCAATTCCTTTACAGAATGATCACTTTCCATCAAGTCGGTATACGTCTCTTGATAAAGAGTTGAAATCTCTTGCCAATAATCATAGAGGCCCACTTCAATATTCAAGAAAATATCATTGATGGTTTTAATCCAAGCAAGATAAGGAGGCTGACTCTTATATTGTTTCCATAAAGCTGAGACAAGCTGTTTGAAATACACTTGATCCACTTTGTAAAATGCAATCATCACTTGATAAAAATAGTTAGGGATAAAGTTTGCTGTATATCCTTTATCTACGTAAGTCTTTAATACCGCAAACCAATTCAACGATTCTGTCCGAATACACTCATCTACCGCAAGCTCCACTGCGCTGTTAAAGTCTTCTTGCTCTTCATAAAATCTGCGTGCAATCGCCGTGACGTTTGGATAATCTGGCTGAGAAGCAACCAGCTCGTTAATGACTTCATAAGCTCGTTCAATATTGTTATGATCCGTATAAAGTGAAAACAGCTTTAGCGCTATTTCAGCTTTTAATACTTTTGAATCCGTTTCGATGGATAGGTAAAGCTCTTCAGCGAGCGTAGACAACCCCAATTCATAATGTGCGTCGGCTGTATTTTTCTTCGCCCACAGCTTAAACTCGCCATTTACATTCTCCCACTTAAAAATCGCGGATTCAAAATCTTGGTTATGGAAGTACACTTCTCCCTGCGCTAAGCGAATGAGCGATAAGTCGTACCACTCTTTTTGCTGCTCTTCGTAATAAGCTTGTCCAAGGACTTTTACAGGCGGCTGATTTTCATTTTCTTGCATAAACGTTTCGTAATATTTCTTTTTCGTTAACTGATATTCTACCGTCATATAGTCTCTCCTTTTTGATGTCAATATTTTATGTACTCTATCAAATTCCCTTTTTTATACTTTTCATACACGATATTTTCTTACTCATATTTTACGCAAAAAAAGCCTCAAGAACTACTCTTAAGGCTTTTTTTATAACTTTTATACTATAAAAATGGCTATTTATCATAAATCCGCGCTGAAATAACAAATATATTAATAAGCATCCCGTCGAAACAGCCCCATTACTTCTACCGTTTCCGTAATATTTACGAAAGCTTCGGGATCCACCGATTGAATTAACTGCTTGAGGTTTGCAAGCTCATAGCGCGAAATCACCGTCATTAATATTTTACGGTCTTCTCTTGAATAAGCTCCTTCACCGTTCATTAACGTCACGCCGCGCACTAAATTGGTAAGAAGCTGCTGCTTCATTTCTTCGCCTTTTCTCGTAATAATGGTTAAGGTAAGCTTAATATGGCGAGTATGAATCGCATCCACTACTTTTCCTGTGACGAAAATCGAAAGCATCGTATATAAAGCCGCGTCCCAATTCACAAAGAAACCTGAAACAAATACAACCACGGCATTCATCGCTGATAATATAGCGCCAAGAGGAAATTCTTTTTTATGCGTAAGAAGCATCGCAATAATATCAAATCCACCTGTCGAAGCTGACTGACGAAAAACAAACCCTACGCCAATTCCAGTTAAAACTCCCCCAAAAACAGCTGACAGAATAGGATCTGTACTAACAGCTCTCAAGGGAATCACGTATAAAGCAATTGATAAAGCCACAACGGACAGCAGCGTATGTAAGACAAACCGCTTTCCTAACTTCATAAAACCAATAATTAAAAGGGGTAAATTCAACAAAAAATTCATTGTTCCCGTGCTTGCAGGCGTTAAAATTCCTATAATCATAGCAATACCGCTAATACCGCTGCTTAGCACTTTATGGGGGATTAAAAACCAATTGTATGCAAATCCAATTAACACAGAACCTGCTATAATAGCAATTGCTCTATACATGATGTCCCTTCACCTCTTACCACAAATATAATGTTTTCATTTATTGCTTCTTTATTATAATTCCTAAAATATTGAAAACCTTAAAAAAAGTATATTCAGAAATTTGCTGTGTTGGTGGGGTGGACAAATGTAAAAAAGCGAAAGAAAAAACCTTAGCGGTGTCCTCTTTCGCTTTAAATTCAAATAGGTTGATTTTTCATGTAGCAAATTTCCCATTTATCTTTCTATACTAATTTTCTCGTTATCAAAATCAGCTTGTTGATATTCTTCTTCAAATACCATAAACCAATACCCCGTCTGATCCTGAGCACATATAGCTTTTCTTGCTTCACTCATACCTTTTGGAGTAAAGCTGCACGCATAAATTCTTTCTGAATTAATCTCAGCATCATAATATCGATAAATCATTAAAGCATTAGACTTTTGAATGGAATTTTTTGAAGAATCATTCATTTAAATATTTTATCCTTTCAAAAGACTCTACGAACTGAATTCCTATTACATTATGAGGAATATATTCTTCTTTCGTTTGTGAAAATAACTTTTGAATGGTATCGACATCTTTTTCCCAAACATTTTCCCGTTCTAAATGTAAGGCCAAATATAAAAAGTATTCGTCATCAAATCGAGCATCCCATTTCCACCAAGATAAATCCATTGGTCTAGAACGACCTTTCAAGCAATCGAACTTAGAGTCTTCAATAAAGGCGTCAAAGCCTAATAACTCCCCTAAATGAGCAAAATAATCAATTACTCATTTTGTGAACATGGATCGATTATGTAAACTTGACAAGTTCATTCTTCGATAGCTCCGTACATAACCGTTAAAGAATGACATTAAATTAAAGTATTGCTTTTCCATGATGGTTTCTCCTCTTTTTTACTTAAGAAGAGACAGCATCCTAAAGTGAAAGCTGCCCCTAATCAACAAACATATTCAGATTATTTAACTGTAATGGAATCTAGCGTTACTTTTGTTACGGTCTTTTTAGCTCCAGGATGAACTTTTCCAGACCATTCAACTTTGAGAGTATGTTTTCCTGCTTTTAATCCTTTTTTGTTAAACACTGTAGCTTTATACTGTGGCTTATCAGCGTACAAATCAACCCAATAAGCGGTGCCGTCTAGCGTTACTTTTGCTTGTCCTTGGGTATTATCCTTAAGCGTATTTAAAGATGCTTCAGTTCCATTAAATACAAACTGCATGCTAGCATTTGCTTCATTTACAGCTTTGTATGATCCTCCTGATGAACTGCTGTTTGACACTTTACTCCAGTTTCCTGTATAAGCCAAATTTGTACTAGTATCTTCGTATACCCCAGCAGTTGCTCCGTACTTCACATCTACTTTATAGCTTCCGCTTCCTTTATAAGCGTATACATCTAAATAATAAGTACCATCAGCTGACGCTACAAACGTTAAAGTTTCACTTGAAGTATTCAACTTTTCTGAATAAGCTACGATACCATCGCTAGAGTTTACAGTTTTTGCATTTTGATTATACAAATACAAATCAAAATCTGTCCCTGCAGCTCCTGATAACGACACTGTAAACTTTTCGCCTTTTGTTAACTTTACTGAATATACATCATCTTTATCTGTGGAGGCGTTCAACGTAGAGCTTATGCTATTTCCATTTAAAGACACTCCAGGTATTTCTCCATCTATATCAGCTGATACCGCTAATCCAGCGTTAACTAGACCGCCGCTTGCAACTTTTCCTGTCAAAGATGACAGTTTTGTAGTACTTTTCATCAATGTATCTTTTAGTTGTGCAGAACTGAAAGATGGATTTGCTGCTAAAACCAATGATGCTACACCCGTTACATGTGGAGCTGCCATCGATGTGCCGTCTCCATAAGCGTAACTATTTTCAGGAATGGTGCTCAAAACAGAGACACCTGGTGCAGCTACATCTACATTTTTACTACCGTAATTAGAAAAATCGCCCAGGTTACCTTGATTATCAATTGCTGCTACAGAAACAATATTAGGTAAATCATAAGCAGCTGGATAAGCAGGATAAGAGTCAATATTGTCACCATCATTTCCAGCCGCAGCTATAAAAGTAGAATTGGAACTTTTAATCACATCATATAAAGCCTGTGAGTATTCTCCGCCACCCCAAGAATTGTTAGACACTTTAACACCTTTGGATTTTGCATAGTTGATTGCGGCAATAGCACCATCTGTACTACCTCCATCAGGGCCAATAAATTTTAATGACATAATTTTGACATTTGGTGCTACACCAATTACCCCCGTAGAATTTTCTTTAGCCCCAATCGTTCCTGCTACGTGAGTACCGTGAGCATCATATTCTTCATCATAATAAACTTCATCATCATCATAATAAAAGTCCCAGCCATTTACATCATCTATATAGCCGTTACGATCATTATCTATCCCGTCACCTGCTATCTCTCCAGGATTTTTCCAAATATTATCCTTCAAATCCGGGTGATAAATATCTACACCGGTATCAATTACAGCTACCGTAGTGCTAGCGCTTCCTTTTGTTTTCACCCAAGCGCTTTCAGCGTTTATATCAATACCTTTTTTCCCTGCCACTCCATCTATATACTGACCTGTATTTTTTAATCCCCACATATATTGATAATATGGCTCTGAAACAGCGGCTGGTTTATAAATATAGTTAGGTTCAGCATATTCCACAGCGCTGGAAGCATTTAAGGCTTTTAAGATTTCTTTCATAGTTGATACATTCGTATCAAACTTTAACGTTTGAATTCCCAGTTTTTTATCTAACGTTTTATTTAACTTTAACCCTTTTACCTTTATTTTATCTCCTAAACTACTAAGAGACTTATTCGTTTTAAACTTAACAATAATTTCGTCTTTTATGTATCCTCTTTTTGCATCCGCTTCAGTTATCTTTCCTCTTCTAGTTTCCTTTTTAGAGCTACCGCTAAATAAATTCTTTTCTTTTTTCTTCACTTTACTAGCAGGAATTTGGATAGTAGGATTCAACTGTTGCGTAGCCTTTTTTACATTAGAATTAGTACTTGACTCTGCATAACTTGACTCCGCGCCTAGCGTTAATCCAGATACTAATAAACTTACTCCCAATAAAGCACTTAAAGACTTTTTCATATAGGTCCCCCTTATCAATATTGCAAAAATAATACTACAGACCTATAATATCAGAATTTTAAGAAAATATAACTATTTAATTTTAGACATTTTGCGACAAAAGAACTATAAAATTATTTACTTATACTTTTTATTTATAAGGAAAATAAAAGATCGCTATCATTTCATTGATAGCGATCTACGTATTTATCCTCTTATTTTAATGTAAGCACCGCCACATTCTCCACGTGCGTCGTATGCGGAAACATATCAACAGGCTGAACTTCAACCGTCTCATATCCGCCTTTTTCTAAAATAGCTAGGTCACGTGCGAGAGTTGCTGGTCCGCATGAAACATAGACAACTTTTTTCGGCTTCATGTCAATGATGGTATTCAAAAGAGCTTCGTCGCATCCTTTTCGCGGCGGATCTACGACGATGACGTCCGCTTTGATACCTTGTTTGTACCAGTTTGGAATGACGACTTCTGCTTCGCCTACTTCAAATTCAGCGTTGTGAATACCGTTTAGCTCAGCGTTGCGCTTTGCATCTTCAATCGCTTCAGGCACGATTTCAACGCCATATACTTTTTTCGCTTTTTGAGCGAGAAATAATGAGATTGTTCCGATTCCACAGTAAGCGTCAATAACCGTTTCTTCTCCTGTTAAATCTGCATACTCAAGCGCTTTGTCATAAAGCACTTTCGTTTGCTCAGGGTTTACTTGGTAGAATGATTTTGCTGAAATGGCAAATTTAACGTCGCCGATATAATCGTAAATATATTCTTCTCCCCAAAGTACGTTCGTTTGGTTCCCTAAAATGACGTTTGTGCGCTTGCTGTTTACGTTTTGAACAATTGATTTCACGTTCGGCACGGCTTCGATAATGTCTTCTATAATACGCTTTTTGTTTGGCAGCTCAGCTGTACGAGTCACAATGACAACCATGATTTCACCCGTTACAAGTCCGTAGCGCGCCATGATATGACGAAGTGAGCCTTTATGTTTTTGTTCTTGATAAGCAGAAATGCCATGCTTTTCACAGATTGATTTAACAGCTTGAACAACATCATCATTTGCTTGCTGCTGAATCAAACAGGCATCCATGTTAATGATGTCGTGGCTTCGCTGCTGGTAAAACCCAGCGACCAAACCGCCTTCTCGTTCTGCCACGGGAACTTGAGCTTTGTTTCGATAGCGCCAAGGATCGTTCATTCCTAGCGTCGAATGTACCGGAACGTCAGGTAAATGACCAATTCGCGCCATGACGTCTTTTACTTGCTTTTGTTTAAATTGCAACTGTCCTTCATAGCTTACATGCTGCAGCTGACAGCCTCCGCACTGCTTGTAGACCGGACAGGGTGCTTCAACACGCTGTTCACTAATTGTATGGTGCTTGATAAGCTTGCCAAACGCATAGCCTTTTTTTACTTTAATAACTTTTACTTGGCCGCTTTCACCGGGCAGCGCATTTTGAACGAAAATAGGAAATCCGTTCACTTTCGCTACACCCGCTCCGTCATGCGTTAAATCTTCAAACGCAACATCTATATATTCATTTTTTTCTACAGGTGGTTTTAATTTTTCCATTTATCGTTACATCCTTTTAGTCATTTGAAAATGCTGAACTGATTGTACCATAAGAGCGAAAGCCAAACAAAGAAAAGCATGAAAAAAGATCGCATTTAGGCGATCTCATTTTTTTCCATCAATTCAGCTGTTGCTTTTGGAACAAAGATTTCTACATGGCGATATAAGTTTACAAATTCCCCAGGCAATAATCCGCCGTACTCGCCATCTAGATTTAACTGCATTTTATCATTTGTATGAATTTTAACACGGTTCGCTTTTGTGTAGATAATATGAGGATCATTGATGTGTTCTCCTCGCAGCGCAAGTGTCGCAATTCGAATAAATTCAGCTAAATTTGCTTTCTTTAAAATAATTAAATCAAACATGCCGTCATCTAAAGAAGAATCTGGTGCCAGCTTTTCAAAACCGCCGACTGAGTTCGTTAAGGAAACGAGGAAGAACATAATCTCTCCGCCAAAGAATTTTCCGTCATACTCAATTTCAACAGATGTTGGTTTAATAGAAGGAAGCATTTCCATGCCTTTTAAATAGTAAGCTAGCTGTCCAAGCATTGTTTTTAACTTGCTTGGCACTTCATATGTCAATTCAGTTAAACGGCCGCCTCCGGCGATATTTACAAAGTAATGCGTTTCTCCGTCGTTTGTTACACAGCCCAAGTCAATTGGCTTTGTTACGCCTTCTACAATAACATCAATAGCGCCTTCAATCGTACGGGGCACATTAATGGCACGAGCAAAGTCGTTGGTTGTTCCAACAGGAATAATACCTAGCTGCGGACGATAGTCTTGTCCAGCGATACCGTTTACGACTTCATTGATGGTACCGTCTCCACCGGCTGCAATTACAACGTCAAAACGACGCTCTACTGCTACTTTAGCAGCTTCTGTTGCATCACCAGCGCAAGTTGTAGCATGACAAGATGTTTCGTAGCCTGCTTGCTCTAGCTTTTGCAAGACTTCCGGTAAGTTTTTCTTAAAAATTTCACGGCCCGATGTCGGGTTATAAATAATTCTCGCTCTTTTCATATTCATCATCCTAATAATGATAATTTGTCACAAATCTTTGCCTACTTTTATCAGTGAAAGAATACCCCCTCACATTACATCATCAACAAGAGGGGGCATGAACAAACATATTATAAAGAAATTAACCTTGATATACAATATTCACGTTTCGGTTTTTATTCATACCTTCAGCGCGATCGCCCTTACTCATAATAAATGTGAGATGGATATCCACCTCACATTTATTTATCAAATTTAGCGTTTATTAATTTCTTCTAAAAGAATTTTATTAACCATCGGTGGGTTCGCTTGGCCTTTTGAAGCTTTCATAATTTGACCAACTAAGAAGCCAATTGCACGATCCTTACCGTTTTTGAAATCTTCAATAGATTGAGGGTTTGCATCTAATGCATCTGTTACGAATTTACGTAAAGTTGCATCATCAGAAATTTGTACAAGACCTTTTTCTTTTACAATTTTCTTTGCATCTCCACCATTTTCAATTAATTCTTTGAATACTTTTTTCGCAATTTTAGACGAAATTGTACCTTCTTGAATTAATTGAATCATACCAGCTAGACCTTCAGGTGTTAAGGCTACATCTGAAAGTTCTTTTTGGTTTGAGTTTAAGTAAGCAGAAACTTCACCCATTAACCAGTTAGAAGATAGCTTCGCGTCTCCGCCCGCAGCAAGCGTTGCTTCAAAGAAATCAGACATTTCTTTTGTTAGCGTTAATACCATTGCATCATAAGCAGGTAAGCCAAGCTCTTCTACATAGCGCTTTTTACGAGCATCTGGAAGTTCAGGAATCGAAGCACGAACGCGTTCTTTCCACTCTTCGTCGATGTGTAATTCTAATAAGTCAGGCTCTGGGAAGTAGCGGTAGTCGTCAGATCCTTCTTTTACACGCATTAGAATTGTTTCGCCCGTAGACTCGTCAAAACGGCGTGTTTCTTGCTCGATTAAGCCACCAGACAATAACACTTTTTCTTGACGAATTTCTTCGTGTTCAAGACCGCGGCGCACATAGTTAAATGAGTTTAAGTTCTTTAACTCAGCTTTTGTACCGAACTCTTCTTGTCCAACTGGACGTAAAGAAATATTGGCATCACAGCGAAGTGAACCTTCTTCCATTTTACAATCAGATACGCCTGTATATTGAATAATTGATTTTAATTTTTCTAAATAAGCATATGCTTCTTCAGGAGAACGCATATCTGCTTCTGATACAATCTCAATTAGAGGTGTACCTTGACGGTTGAAGTCTACTAGTGAATAGCCATCGCCCGTATGCGTTAGCTTACCAGCATCTTCTTCTAAATGAAGTCGGTTGATACGAATACGCTTCGTTTCACCTTTAACTTCTACTTCAATCCAACCGTTCTCGCCAATTGGTTTATCAAATTGAGAGATTTGATAAGCTTTTGGGTTATCCGGATAGAAATAGTTTTTACGGTCAAACTTTGTATCTGTTGCGATTTCACAGTTTAGCGCAAGCGCTGCTTTCATCGCAAAATCAACTGCTTCTTTGTTTAACACAGGTAATACGCCAGGATAACCTAAGTCAATTACACTTGTGTTAGCATTTGGAGCCGCACCAAATGCGTTTGGACTTGCTGAGAAAATTTTAGATTTTGTCTTAAGCTCAACGTGTACTTCAAGACCAATAATCGTTTCAAAGTTCATCTTTATCTCACCCCTTACAGTGCTGGTTTCGCTTTATGATGCTCAGTTGCTTGTTCGAATGCATGAGCAACACGATAGATTGTGCTTTCGTCGAAATGCTTACCGATAATTTGTAACCCTAATGGCAATCCATTTGATAAGCCGCAAGGCACAGAAATACCAGGTACTCCAGCAAGGTTTACTGGGATTGTTAAAATATCGTTTGCATACATTGTTAATGGATCGTCTGTTTTCTCACCAATTTTGAATGATGGAGTTGGTGTAGTTGGTCCGATGATAACGTCATAGTTTTCAAATACAGACTCAAAGTCTTGCTTAATTAACGTACGTACTTGCTGTGCTTTTTTGTAGTAAGCATCATAATAACCAGAGCTTAACGCAAACGTTCCAAGCATGATACGGCGTTTTACTTCGTTTCCAAAGCCTTCGCTTCGAGACTGCTTGTACATTTCGATTAAGTTCTCAGCATTATCTGTACGATATCCGTAGCGAACGCCGTCAAAACGAGATAAGTTAGCAGACGCTTCAGAAGAAGATAATAGATAATACGTAGCTAATGCGTATTTAGAGTGTGGAAGCGATACTTCTTCCCAAGTTGCGCCTAGTCCTTCTAACACTTTTAGTGCATCTAAAACAGACTGGCGAGCTTCCTCGCCGACACCTTCGCCTAAGTATTCTTTTGGAACAGCAATTTTAAGACCTTTTACGTCACCTGTTAAAGCAGATACATAATCCGGTACATCAACATTAGCAGAAGTAGAGTCCATTGGGTCTACGCCTGAAATTGCTTGAAGTAAGTATGCATTATCTTCAACAGAATTTGTGATTGGTCCGATTTGATCTAAAGAAGATGCAAATGCCACCAATCCGTAACGAGATACGCGACCATACGTTGGTTTTAATCCGACAACACCGCAATAAGCAGCTGGCTGACGAATTGAACCACCTGTATCAGAACCTAAAGAAAACGGAACTTCACCTGCTGCTACAGCTGCAGCTGAACCACCGCTAGATCCACCTGGTACGTAATCTAAATTCCATGGGTTGCGCGTTAACTGAAGACCTGAGTTTTCAGTTGACGAACCCATTGCGAATTCATCCATATTTAATTTACCGATTGTTACCGCTTCAGCTGCCTGCAATTTTTGAACAACTGTTGCATCATAAATCGGATCAAAGTTTGCTAGAATTTTACTAGAACAAGTTGTACGTAAATCTTTTGTGACAATATTATCTTTTACACCGATTGGCATACCAAATAATAGGCCAAATTCATCTTTTGTTTGTAGTGCTTCATCTAGCTCTTTTGCATAAGCACGAGCATTGTCTTCATTAAGCGCTAAGAACGCACCTACTTTATCATCTACTTCATTAATACGTTTATATGATTCGTCTACTAAATCTTGTACACGTACTTCTTTCTTGTGTAAAAGGCTATGTAGTTCTGAAAGTTTACGATCGAATAAAGACATCGTAAAGCCTCCTTCCTTATTCTAAAATAGTTGGTACTCGAATGTAGCCATCCTTGTGGTCTGGTGCATTTTTCACTACGTCTTCAATTGGTAAACCTTTAGCTGGCTTATCTTCACGCATTACGTTTTTCATATTCAATACGTGAGAAGTTGGTTTTACATTTGTAGTATCTAACTCATCTAATTGTTCTGCATATGTAATAATAGCATCTAATTGTTTTGTAAATAGTTCAGCTTCGTCATCCGTCACCGCAAGTCTCGCTAAGTTTGCAACGTGTTTTACTTGATCAACAGAAATTCTTGACATGTTCCTTCACCTCCGAATATTCGTCCCACTACAATATACTGATAATACCAAACTTCACTAGCAACAGGCAACATTTCTGAGACTAGTTCCTAAAATATTAAAAACCCCGCCAGGCAAGACAGGGCTTACATTTATCACTTCTATTTTATACCAAATCTATTTCATTCAAACAACATTCCATACTTTTCCTTTATCATAAAATATTTCTCTCTGGCATAGGTATAAAATAACCTTCTTTTTAGAAAAGATAGATAGAAAGAGAAACATGCTTCAGATGAACACACCACCATGTTTTAATTTCACTAGTCTTTGGGAAAGTAAAGAAAACGAATAACTACTTTACCGTAAAAGAGGTGCTATAAAAATTGAATAAAATACTTATACAGTCAGTCATCCACCAGCGCCCTGTGTATCAGCAAAGCGGAAGATGGTTTGTATTAGATGAAGAATTCAAATGGGATTTGCCCACCTTGCAAAAAGATGTTTTTGCTTGTTTAAATAAAGCCTTTCATATTCCTATCATTTTTTGTGATTCATGCGAAGCCAATAAAATTGTCTCTGCTCTTGGAGAAGAAGAAGCAGAATACCTGCAGTTTGCATCAGGCGTTTACTGGCGAGAAGTCGGCATTATATTTATTTTTAAATTTGAGGACTATCTTCCGCTTGTTGAAACGATCTTTCACGAGCTGCGCCACTATATTCAAGATCACATCCCTTATTATCAGAAAGAATTTGAGCTTGATAAAAAGCGCCCGTATGAAGAGCGGACAACCGAACAAGATGCGTTTGCATTTGCTGCTTATTATCTTGCTAAGTTTACAAGACAAAATTCTCACGCCATTCCTTCATAGGAGGCAATCTCATAGAATTAGAAAAAGACACTGCTTGAGCAGTGTCTTTTTTGCTTACTCTTCGTAAATATGAACGAACGGCTTGTCTTCATCTGCTTTTCTAACAATGAGAGCTTCCGGTCCGCTTACTGAGTTAATAGAGATACTCGTTTCCATATATGAAGGGAAATGATCAAGCATTAAACCAGCAACGTACTGAGTAAATCCTACAATTTCACCTTTTCCGTAAAATTGTACGGGAATATCAATCGTCATCTTTTGAAGCTGTCCATCTTTGTAATACCCTTTCCCTACTACGCTTGTAAAGTTCGGGAAGTAGTCTTCGATTTGCGCTTTAAACTCATCAAATTTCATCGCATCGTCTCGATGATCTTTTGTTGCATCTGATGATGGGAATAAATAATATTGCTCGTCTAAATTATCCCAGCTGCCAACGGCCGTATCATTTGAACCTGCATTTCCGACAGCTATAAAGTTACCCGGTGTTAAAGAAGACTTAGCACTTTGTTTGAATAGCGCTACTCGAACTGGCACATTTTCTAGGCCTTTGATGTCGCGCATACGCTTAACAATCTTATCTGCCATTTGCTTTCCTTGGGCTTCAATCTCTTTATTTGTAAGCTTCACTTCACGAGCATAGCCATTTTCTTCTGTATAATAATGAACGGAATTCATCGCCAGGCCAATTGTGACGCCTCCAAGTTTTACCTTGTCGTCTCCGTCTTGGATAAGGTAATCTTGCTCAGTAATGTTCGCTAAGTACATTGGGCTTGTTTCGTTACGAGTTTTCAAATCGCCTTTTTCCGTATCGATTGGATTTAACCCATTGTTTTTAAGCTTCTTTTTCGCCGTCTTATCTTTTGTTTTACTTTGAAGATCTTTAAACTGTTTATCGCTCAGCTTACGGCTTAACCATGAGCGAATAGTATCTTTATCAAGGTACTGGCCTTCTTGATACACATATTTTTTCGGAGAATAGCTATCTGTCGATAAGCGCATTAAGCCTGTTTCAAATTCTTGCGCATCCAAGCGGTTGTTTAAGTTTGCTGCTACTAAGCCTCTTGCCACTCCCGCTTTAAATGGAAGAATTGTTCGGTAATAATCATCTGAAATACTATACTTCGGAATAACTGCTTTTTCTTTCTTGTTGTTGGTTTGTTGAACAGTCTCTTTATCGTCCGAAAGATTCGGTGCACACGCTGAAGTTACAAGCATGACCGCAAGAGAAAGTAACAATATCTTTTTCAACTACACACACCTCTTATTTATTTAATTCCGTAAGTAGCCTTGCCTCATCCCATACTTCAATTTCAAGCTCGTTAGCTTTTGTCAGTTTGGAACCAGCCTCTTCCCCTGCCACAACAAGGTCTGTCTTTTTACTTACGCTTCCTGTGACTTTACCGCCAAGTGCTTCAATTCGTGCTTTTGCCTCATTGCGAGATAGCTGTTCAAGCTTACCTGTTAATACAACGGTTTTACCAGCAAAAACAGAATCTACATTTTCTACACTTACAAGCTTGGGTCCTTTGTATGTAAGGTTTACTCCATACTCTTTTAATTCATGTATAAGTTCTTGAACCTCTTCTTGTGTAAAGTAAGCAACAATAGCATCAGCCATTTTGGCACCAATTTCATTAATTGCCACTAATTCATCATACGTTGCTTTTGTTAACTTGTCTATGGTTTCAAAGTGCTGAGCTAACGTCTTTGCAGCTTTTGCTCCGACATGGCGAATGCCCAAACCAAAAAGCAAACGCTCAAGCGAATTTTCTTTCGATGCTTCGATGGCTGCAATCAAATTATCAGCAGATTTCTCACCCATGCGCTCAAGCTCGATTAACTGATGTTTTGTCAGCGTATAAATATCCGCTACGTCTTTAATTAACTGTTCGCGAAATAATTGCGATATAACTTTTTCACCAAGTCCATCAATGTTCATCGCATTGCGGGACACGAAATGAATAAGTCCTTCACGAATTTGAGCAGGACAGCTTGGATTAATGCAGCGAAGCGCAACTTCTTCTTCTAAACGCACCAGTTCACTTTCACATTCCGGACAGTGAGTAGGCATCGTAAACTCTTGCTCTTCTCCCGTTCGCTTCTCCTCAATCACATTCACTACCTCAGGAATAATATCTCCTGCTTTTTTCACTACGACATAATCTCCGATGCGAATGTCTTTTTCACGAATCAAATCTTCATTGTGAAGAGACGCACGCTGTACCGTCGTACCTGCTACTTGAACAGGCTCCAAAATAGCTGTTGGCGTAATGACACCTGTACGGCCTACCGTCAGCTCAATATTTACAAGCTTGGTTACAACTTCTTCAGCAGGAAACTTATAAGCAATAGCCCAACGTGGACTTTTGGCCGTTGTTCCAAGCTCAGCCTGCTGATCAAATGAATCTACTTTTACAACAATGCCATCAATATCATAAGATAGTTCTGGACGTTGCGTTTGCCAGCTTTCGATGTAAGCAATCACATCATCAATGGTTTCACACGTCTGTCTTTCCTTATTTGTTTTAAAACCAAGCTCATCGAGTAAATTCAAACTTTCGCTGTGAGAGTCGATTTCTAATTCTCCTGTATCAGTCATGGCATATACAAAGATATCTAAATTACGTTTTGCCGCAATTTTAGGATCTAGCTGACGCAGTGAGCCTGCAGCTGCGTTACGCGGGTTAGCAAACGGAACCTCATCCCTTTCCATTTTTGCTTCATTAAGTGCTTTGAATGATTTTCTCGGCATAAATGCTTCTCCGCGAACTTCCATTGATAACGGTTCTTTAATTCGCAGTGGAATAGAGCGAATTGTTTTTAAGTTTTCAGTAATATTTTCACCAGTCGTACCGTCTCCGCGCGTAGCCCCCAGCACTAAGTATCCATCTTCATAGCGAAGAGATACAGCAAGACCGTCAATCTTAAGTTCGCATACATAAGAAAACTCATCTCCAACGGCTTGGCGCACTCGGCGATCAAAATCCCGAAGGTCTTCTTCATTAAATGCATTTCCTAAACTTAGCATAGACGTTTGATGCTGAACCTTCTCAAACGCATCGAGCACTTGGCCGCCGATGCGCTGAGTAGGTGAGTCAGCTGTTTTTAATTCTGGAAATGATTCTTCTATCTCAATTAACTCATTCATTAATTTATCGTATTCTGCATCTGGAACAGATGGCTGATCTAACACATAATATTCATAGCCATATTGATTTAATAAGTCACGTAATTCTTGAACGCGGGATTTTGCTGTCTCAAACTCCATATTCTAGCTCCTTTTCACGATTACACTTTCGTAACCGGGGCAAATTTAGCAAGCAGTCTTTTTACACCTGTAGGACTAGGAAAAGCAATGTCTAATTCTTTTGAATCTCCTTCTCCTTTTACACTTACAACTGTACCAATTCCCCATTTTTTATGCTCGGCCTTATCTCCAACGCTCCATCCAATTGATTCACTGCCTGTTGACACAAGCTTCGTTTTTGCCACGGCCGCTTGTCGGCGCGCTGCAAACGGCGAAGCTGAAGCCCCTGAACGACCAGCAGCAGGTTTGCGCATTGCTTCATTTAAAGATTCCACAAGCTCGCTTGGGATTTCTCCAATGAAGCGGGATTTTGGATTAACGTTTGTTTTACCAAATAGTGTGCGCATTTGAGCATTTAATAAATACAATTCTTGTTCAGCACGCGTAATCCCTACGTAGGCTAAGCGTCGTTCCTCTTCCATTTCATTATCTTCGAATAATGATCGGCTATGAGGGAATACGCCTTCTTCCATACCCATTAGAAAAACAACCGGGAACTCTAGACCTTTTGCCGAGTGAAGCGTCATCAGAATCACTTGTTCGTTCTCTTCTTCTTCCTCGTCTTCAAGCTTATCGATATCAGCAACAAGTGCTAAATCGGTTAAAAATGCTACTAAGCTTTTATCTTCACTTGCTTCTTCAAACGTTTTTGTGACAGATAAAAACTCATCAATATTCTCTAAGCGGCTTTGTGCTTCAATTGTTTTTTCCACTTTAAGCGCTTCACGGTATCCTGTTCTTTCTAATACTTGTTCCACAAGCTCTGTAACAGACATATAGTCTTGCATTTGAGCTAAGTTCGAAATCATCGATTGGAAATCACGAAGGGCTTTTGTTGCTTTGCCTGTTAACCCCATTAATTCTACTTCATCCAGCGCTTTGAAAATAGAAATGTCATGAACGTTTCCGTAATTGGCCACTTTATCGACTGAAGTAGCTCCAACTCCGCGCTTTGGAACGTTCACAATACGAGCTAAGCTAATGTCATCATCTTGGTTGGCAATTAAGCGCAAGTATGCAAGCAAATCTTTAATCTCTTTGCGGTCGTAGAACTTAATGCCGCCGACAATTGTATAATTAATATTGGATTTTAACAGCACTTCCTCCATCACACGAGACTGTGCATTTGTACGATACAAAATGGCAAAATCACTGTATTTACGCTTTCCGCTGTCTACTGCTTCTTTAATTTTACGTGCTACAAACTGTGCCTCATCATGCTCACTCATTGCTTGGTAATGATAAATCTTCTGGCCTTCATCGTTTTCCGTCCATAAGTTTTTCACTTTACGATTCATATTGTTTGCAATGACGCCGTTTGCCGCAGCCAAAATCGTTTTAGTTGAACGATAATTTTGTTCAAGCAAAATAGTTTTGGCTTTTGGGTAATCTTTTTCAAATGACAAGATATTTGTAATATCAGCCCCGCGCCAGCGGTAAATAGACTGATCTGAATCCCCTACTACGCATACATTTTCAAATCTTGCAGCTAGCAAGCGAACCAGCATATACTGTGCATGGTTTGTATCTTGATACTCGTCCACATGAATATATTGAAACTTGCGCTGATAGTAAGTTAACACTTCAGGAACTCGTTTAAATAGCTGAATCGTTGTCATAATCAAATCATCAAAATCGAGCGCTTGGTTTTTCTTTAAACGCTTTTCATACTCTTTGTAGACTTTGCTTACAACTTCTTCATAAGGTCCCGTTGCTGTTTTATCAAATTCTTCCGCTACTTTCAGTTCATTTTTAGCTGAACTAATGCTTCCTAATAACGAGCGCGGATCGAATTTTTTTGGATCGATGTTTTGGTCTTTTAAAATATTTTTAATAACGGAAAGCTGATCCGTTGAATCTAAAATCGTAAAGTTACGATTAAAGCCAATACGATCAATATCTCTTCTTAAAATACGCACGCACATCGAGTGGAACGTTGAAATCCAGATATCTTCTGCCACTCCGCCAACGATATTTGAAACACGCTCTCTCATTTCACGAGCTGCTTTGTTTGTAAAAGTAATGGCTAAAATATTCCAAGGTGCAACTTCTTTTTCTGCCATTAAAAACGCAATTCGATGCGTTAATACACGTGTTTTTCCACTTCCTGCACCGGCCATAAGTAATAGTGGTCCGTCTGTCGTTTTAACTGCCTCTTGTTGCTGAGGGTTTAATCCTGTTAATAATTTTTCACTTAAAAAATTCACGTTTTCACCGCCTATATCGAACATATATTCTCTATTCTACTTTATTTATTTTTCACTGTGCAATATTCTTTTTTACTGCTTTTACAGTTTTTAACGCTTCCGATAAATTTGTGTAAATAACATTTCCTACAATAACCGTATCGGCTAGCTCCCCCATCTCACTCGCTTGCTCTTTTGTCTCAATACCCCCGCCGTAAAATAACTTCGTCTCATTTAGTGAATTTTTCACTTCTGCCACTAATTCAGGATCTCCATACGTTCCGCTGTATTCTAGATAGAAAACAGGCAAATGAAACATGCGTTCAGCCATACGAGCATACGCTACAACGTCTTCTGCATTCAAATCTGTTTTTGCTTCTGTTAGCGCAGCTACTTTTGCTTCGGGGTTAAGTACGCAGTATCCTTCTACAAAAATTTCATCCCAGTCCATGATCTCTCCGTATTCCTTCATAGCCGCGTGATGTAAATCAACAATCCACTTTGGATCCTTGCTGTTTAAAACGGTCGGAATAAAATAAGAATCAAACCCAGGTGTTACAGAGTCAATTGTTGATACTTCAAGCGCACACGGCACCGTGTAGCGGCGAATACGCATTAACAGCTGCAGTACATTGTCTAGAGTCACTCCATCAGATCCTCCGACAAGAACCGCATCCGTGCCGGATTCGCAAATTTTCTCTAAATCTGCATCTGAAATCTCTTTATTAGGATCTAATTTAAAGACATGTCTCCACTCTTTAATATCATACATATATGTTCCTCCATTTCTTTACACTTAAAAGTTCGCGCTCGTCCATTTGTTCATTATAACAAAACTAAGAGGGTGAAATGAAAGGAAAACCGAACTTTTCATCACGTTTTTTGTTTTCAAAAAATATGGTGAAAAGATATGGTTTTATCCTCAAATCCCGGAAGAAAACATCACAAAAAAAGCCCATTTTGCACAAGGTTATTGTTTCTCTGCATAGGATATGCTAATATATAGCTACTAAAATTCATATGAAATACGCTGAAGGATCAATAGTACTTAAATCCTCTTCACAAAGCGAACTAGGGACGGTGAGAGCCTAGAGAATGGTTTAAGGAAAAGGCAATCTGGAGTATATACAGACGAAGGTGGATACATTTTGTATCAACCAGGGTGGAACCGCGGGAAAAACTCTCGTCCCTGGGCATATTGTTGATATGCCCAGGGACGAGAGTTTTTTTGTACCCGCTCTTTTTGTTTCGCTTGAATCACTACCATTTACAGGAGGAATTAGAATGTCAAAAACAATGGATCAAATCGTATCTCACGCTAAACACCGCGGCTTTGTATTTCAAGGATCTGAAATTTACGGCGGTCTTGCAAATACATGGGATTACGGCCCGCTTGGCGTAGAATTAAAAAACAATATTAAAAAAGCATGGTGGAAAAAATTTATTCAAGAATCTCCATACAACGTTGGTTTAGACGCTGCGATTTTAATGAATCCAAAAACATGGGAAGCTTCTGGTCACTTAGGAAACTTTAATGACCCAATGATCGACTGTAAGGATTGTAAAGCCCGTCATCGTGCCGATAAACTAATTGAAGAAAAACTTCAAGAAAAAGGCATTGAAATGATCGTAGACGGCCTTTCATTTGATGCAATGGCTGACTTAATTAAAGAACATGAAATTACATGTCCTGAGTGTGGTTCAGCTAACTTCACTGAAATTCGTCAATTTAACTTAATGTTCAAAACGCACCAAGGTGTAACTGAAACATCAACAAATGAAATTTACCTTCGTCCTGAAACAGCTCAAGGTATTTTCGTAAACTTTAAAAACGTTCAGCGCTCAATGCGTAAAAAGCTTCCGTTCGGTATCGGCCAAGTGGGTAAAAGCTTCCGTAACGAAATTACACCTGGTAACTTCACATTCCGTACGCGTGAATTTGAACAAATGGAACTTGAATTCTTCTGTAAACCAGGCACTGAATTAGAGTGGTTTAACTACTGGAAAGAAACATGTAATAAATGGCTTCTTTCTCTTGGTATGAAAGAAGAAAATGTTCGTCTTCGCGACCATGATGATGATGAACTTTCTCACTACAGTAATGCAACAACAGACTTTGAATACAAGTTCCCATTCGGCTGGGGAGAACTATGGGGCGTAGCTTCTCGTACAGACTATGACTTAAAGCAGCATATGGAACACTCTGGAGAAGACTTCCAATATGTTGATCAAGAAACAAACGAACGCTATGTACCTTACTGCATCGAGCCTTCTTTAGGCGCTGACCGTGTAACATTAGCTTATATGATTGATGCATATGAAGAAGAAACGTTAGAAGATGGCTCTTCTCGTACAGTTATGCAGCTTCACCCTGCTTTAGCACCATTTAAAGCTGCTGTATTGCCACTTTCTAAAAAGCTTTCTAACGAAGCTCGCGCTGTCTTTGAAGATTTAGCAAAATACTTTATGATTGACTATGATGATGCTGGTTCAATCGGTAAACGTTACCGTCGCCATGATGAAATCGGTACGCCGTTCTGTATTACATTCGATTTCGATTCATTAGAAGACAATCAAGTAACAATCCGTAACCGCGACACAATGGAACAAAAACGTGTAGCAATTAGCGACCTTAAAAATATCATTGAAGAAGCAACTCAATTTTAATTAAAAAATAAGCGTATGGCTGCTTCAGCCATACGCTTTACTTTTGATTCGAATCTTCTTGAAGGCGTTCTAACACCATTTGATACGCATCGCTTCCATAATTCAAGCAGCGTTTAACACGGGAAATAGTTGCTGTGCTTGCTCCAGTTTCCGTCTCAATTTTATGGTACGTGTTGCCTTCTCGCAGCATTCTTGCTACTTCTAAGCGCTGTGCTAATGATTGAATTTCATTAACTGTACATAGGTCATCAAAAAATTGATAGCATTCTTCAAGGTTTTCTAATGATAAAATCGCTTGAAATAGCTGATCTAATTCTTTTCCTCGTAGTTTGTTGATTTGCATCGTATCGAACTCCTTTATCATTGGCTTTCTTTACTGGTTGTTTCTATCTATAAAATACAGTTTCTATATTTATTTGCACATACATTCATTCTGTATGAAGACAGCCAATTTCATACAAATTTCAAATTCCTTTGATACTTTTATATTTTAACGCATTATAGACGGAAAAAGTACTTTTTTATTCATAACATCATAAATTCCTACTGGCGTGATACGAATATAGGGCAAATGTGTAGACGAAAAGAACAGCAGTGAATAGACAGGATCATCGTGCTTGTATCCTCGCCCACCCAGCACTTTCTTGAGTTCTACCTCTCGTTTACTTAACTCCTCCATCGGCAGGTTTGACATGACTCCTTTTAACGGAAGAACCAGTTCGTATACTACTTTCTCATCTTCTGTAATGACAATACCGCCTCCAATTTCTTTCATACGTTTGAATGCACACATCATATCTTTTTTCGATTTTCCAATTAAAATAAAATCACCTGTATTTGAAAATGAACTCGCCAGTCCCGATACATTTGTCGCAAATCCTTTTAACAGCGTATTGATCCGCCACTTGCCTTCTCGGTCCACCAGCACTAAAAAACTTTCATCATGATCAGAGGCCAATACATCTCCGCTCACATTCAAGTGAATTGAATACGGCTCCATAATAACAGCATTTTTCATTTTTACGCCTACTGGCATTGAAAATTGAAAATCGTCCATCGTTAAATCAAAGTCCAACTTTAACGGTGAAAAACCAAACTTTTCCCAAGGAAATTCTACTGAGGCTAATGCTTGTTCTTTGCCTTCTTTTTTCATCCACTTTCCTTTTGCTAGCACAAAGACCGGAGTAGGCCGCATAGGATCTTCTAAAATATTAATATTAGCCACACAGCCTGTTGCTACATGCCCGTGCAAATGTTCCATGTTATAATAGCGAGCAATATTTACAGACACCATATTATAAGCATCTAACACGGGAACCCCTTCTGAAATAGCTAATGTAATTAACATATCTGACACGCCATTTTGGTAAAAAGAAGGCGGAGAACCGTCTGTATTCATCGTAATATGGTCAAAATAATCTACCTGCAGCTCTTTTAACTCCTGCAGCAATTTTGGCAAATCCGGCCGAATTGAAGAGTGGCGCAAAGCAACGTCATAGCCTTGTGTTAACCGAGCAACAACATCTTCCCCAGTCATAGACTCATGATCGCTGTCTGCTCCGAGCAATTTCATTTTTGCCAAGGTAAATGCTGACGCCCCTGGGAAATGTCCTTCAATGTGCTTTCTCATCCGTTTTGTCTCTTGAACCCAGTGAAGCATTAAATCATCTCCGTCTAAAAGCTTCGGCCAACTTGTCAGTTCGCCTCCTTGTAAGACAGCTTCATTTTGTAGCCAAGAAGTAATGTTTGTATGTGAGAAGATGTCAGCCTCTTCATCAATTTCCGTCTGCGAATCAAATCTGCACCACCAATACAGCGATTGTGGTAACGTTTTCATTTCTTCAATCAATGAAAACGCCGTTTTTTGTTCGAGCTGTAAAGCGAGAATTAAATTATCATTAAACAAAGTCGTTGTTCCGTGCTTGGCTGCATATTGGGAAAAAGTCTGGGGATTATATAACTGAAACGGGTGAACATGGGGCTCAATATACCCAGGAACCACATATTTCTCACTGCAGTCTATAATCTCTGTAGAAGCGTCCGTGTGCTTAGGCATCTCTGAGCCGACGTATACAATACGATCTTGGTAAACCCAAATATGTGCTTTTTTCCACTGCTTCATTCGAGCGTTCAAATATGTTGCATCTTTTAAGACAATAGTTGGTGCTTTTTGACCGTTTAATACTAAGAGCTGCTGTCTAATATGTTTGCTTTTCCAGCGGTATCTTTGTTCCGGCATGCTAAATTCCCCCTAATTTACTATGTATTTTTATCGTAACACATCCGTGATGTAAACGCATTCAGAAACTGTTATTAATTTTATGAATAAAGGTGATAAAACATGAAACCAAATATCGGCATTGTTAACGCATTAATTCGACTTACGCTGGGTTTTACCCTTCTTTCTTGGACAACATCTCGTTTATCTCGCAGACCGTACAAAGATTCATACATCTTCTTAGGGTTAATGGGCGCTTTAAAAGTTGCAGAAGGCATCACGCGTTTTTGTCCCCTTACGTACGCATATGATTCATGTCAAAAACATGATGAACATGAACACCATCCAAACGGAAACGAAGAAACGTATAATCCTTCATAAGGTAAAAAGGAGAGCCGGAGCTCTCCTTTTTTATTTTAAAGCTGCTTTTGTTAATGCACGATGGCCGATGTCTTTGCGATAGAAAAAGCCTTTTTCTACATCGATATGAGCCATTTGTTTGTATACTTCTTGCTGCGCTTCTTGAAGGGTTGCTCCTTTGGCACCTACTAATAGAACGCGGCCCCCGTTTGAAACGTATGTGTCGTTTTCTAAAGCTGTACCAGCGTGGAAAACAAGCGCGTCTTCACTAATCGCATCCAACCCGTTAATTGGCGCACCTTTTTGATAATCTTCTGGGTAGCCTGCTGCTGCTAATACGATTCCGATAGCCGCTTCGTCATCCCATTCAATTTCTACTTTTTCTTCTTTCAAAATGCGAAGAAGCACATCGACTAAATCGCTTTTCATACGCGGCAGTACAACCTGTGTTTCAGGATCTCCAAAACGCGCATTAAATTCAATCACTTTTGGTCCTTTTTGTGTTTGAATCAGACCAGCATATAGAATTCCTGTATACTCACAGCCTTCTTCAGCTAATCCTTTAGCCATTGGAAGTAAGATGTTTTCTACAGCCTCTTGTACTTCTGCATCACTGATTTGCGGAACAGGAGAGTAAGCTCCCATGCCTCCTGTGTTCGGACCTTGATCGCCGTCAAAAGCACGCTTATGATCTTGTGCAATTACCATTGGATATACATTTGTACCGCGTACAAATGCCATTAATGAAAATTCTTCACCATCCAAAAATTCTTCTACAACTACTTTTGCACTTGCTTCTTTAAACTTTTGGTCAACTAGAAAATCACGTAATGTATCTACGGCTTCTTCTACTGTTAAAGCAACAGTTACACCTTTACCAGCTGCTAAGCCGTCTGCTTTAATAACAATTGGAGCGCCTTGCTTTTCCACATATGCTTTTGCTTCCTCGTAAGACGTAAATGTTTCATACGCTGCGGTTGGAATATCATACTTTTTCATGAGCTCTTTTGCAAAGCTTTTGCTTCCTTCAATCATCGCTGCTTGTTTACGCGGTCCAAAGACTGGAAGACCTTCTTGTTCAAACCGATCAACAATGCCTTCAATTAGCGGATTTTCTGGTCCAACAATTGTTAATCCAATCTTGTTTTCTTTTGCAAACTGCACAAGCTCTTCTTGGCTGCTTTCATCGATTGGTACAATCGTTGCCACATCTCTCATGCCCGGATTTCCTGGTGCTACAAATACTTCGTTAACAAGTGGACTTTTTGAAGCTTTCCATGCAATTGTATGCTCTCTTCCGCCTTTTCCAATAACTAAAACATTCACGTTCTTCACCTCATTAATGTTTAAAATGTCTTACGCCTGTAAATACCATTGCAATGCCGTATTCATCTGCTTTTGCAATTGACTCTTCATCACGAATTGATCCGCCCGGCTGAATAATAGCTGTGATTCCTGCTTTAGCTGCTGCTTCTACTGTATCGCCCATTGGGAAGAACGCATCTGAACCTAAAGCTGAACCTTGTGCTTTTTCACCAGCTTGTTCAATTGCAATTTTTGCAGCGCCTACGCGATTCATTTGACCAGCTCCGACGCCGATTGTCATGTCATCTTTCGCAAGTACAATAGCATTAGACTTAACATTCTTAACAACTTTCCATGCTAATTTTAAATCTGCCCACTCTTTTTCTGTTGGCTCACGTTTCGTTGGAACAGTAATCGTTGCATCATCAAATCCGAACACATCTTCATCCTGAACAAGCACGCCGCCTTTTACAGATGTTAAGAAAGCTTCTTTTTCTGCTTTTTCATCAAGCTCTATCGTTAGTAAACGAAGGTTTTTCTTAGCTGTTAATACATCTAATGCTTCTTGATCGAACGCAGGAGCAATGATGATTTCTAAGAAGATTTCTTTTAACTGAATAGCCGTTTCACGGTCGATAGGACGGTTAGCTGCTACGATGCCGCCAAAGATAGATGTAGGATCCGCTTCGTATGCTTTTTGATAAGCTTGAGCAATTGTTTCACCCACACCTACACCGCAAGGATTCATATGTTTGATCGCTACGATAGCCGGCTCTTTGAATTCTTTTACGATTTGAAGAGCTGCGTTTGCATCGTTGATATTATTGTATGATAACTCTTTTCCATGCAGCTGCGTAGCTGTTGCAATAGAACCTTTTTGTGTTAACGGCTTTTTATAGAAAGAAGCTTGTTGGTGAGGGTTTTCTCCGTATCGTAAGCCTTGAACACGCTCATACGTTACTGTTAATTTCTCAGGAGTTGTTTCACCTGTAATGTTTGTTAAGTATTCAGCGATTAATGCATCATAAGCTGCCGTATGACGGAATACTTTTGCTGCTAATCGTTGGTTGGTTTCAAATGAAACATTGCCATCCGCTTTTAACTCTTCTACTACGGTTGCGTAATCGCTTGGATCTACTACAACTGAGACAGAACGATAGTTTTTCGCAGCTGAACGAAGCATTGTAGGTCCACCGATGTCAATATTCTCAATCGCTTCAGCAAGCGTTACATCCTCTTTTTCAATTGTCTTTTTAAATGGGTATAAGTTTACAACTACAAAGTCGATTGGCGAGATATTATGCTCTTTCATTTGAGCTTGATGCTCTTCATTATCGCGTAACGCTAATAAAGCACCGTGAACGTTAGGATGCAATGTTTTTAAACGGCCGTCTAAAATTTCTGGGAAACCAGTTACTTCAGAGATTCCGATAACGTCAATGCCGTTTTCTTCTAGGGTACGCTTCGTACCGCCAGTTGAAATAATTTCTACTCCTAAGTCCTTTAATTCTTGTGCAAATGAAACAATACCTTCTTTATCAGATACGCTAATAAGCGCGCGTTTTGCTGTCATTTTGTAAACTCCTCCTGATCCGATCTCTCATTTAAAATCTTTCTTTCACTACTACTCTACCATAGTAAAGGATTAAAACTTTTTTGACAAGGTTCCATCCTATTTATTTAACTGCGGCTTGTTCAAATAATTCATTCAGTACCGCGGGATAAAATTGATGTTCAATTTCATGAATACGGGCCTCAACTGTTTCTCTTGTATCGCCTTTTTCAATGCGAATAGCCTGCTGGTCAATAATTGGTCCTGTATCCATGCCTTCATCTACAAAATGCACGGTAATTCCAATCACTTTTACTCCTGCATCAAAAGCTTGACCAATAGCATCAATCCCAGGAAATGCAGGTAAAAGCGAAGGGTGAATATTAACAATACGATTTTTGTATGGCTTAAGCAACGTCGAACCAACTAATCGCATATATCCTGCTAAAACAAGAAATTCTACTTTAGCTGATGTAAGCTCTGCAAGAATTGCTGCTTCATACGCTTCTTTATTTTCATAGTTTTTAGGCGAACAAACAAAGCATGGTATTCCACATGCTTTTGCTCGTTCAATTACGTATGCATCGGGTTTATTGCAAACAACAAGCGCGATATTTGCTTTTAATCGACCTGACTGAGTTGCTTCGTAGATGGATTGAAAATTACTGCCGTTTCCAGAAGCAAACACTGCAATATTTATCATGCAAACGTCCCTCCAGCAAATTCAACACCTGTTCCTTCTTTGACACGTCCGATAACAAATGCTTTTTCGCCTTCGTTTTCAATTGCTTCAATGACTTTATTCATATCTTCAGGTTCAACAGCTAAAACAAATCCGATTCCCATGTTGAATACTTCGAACATTTCTTTACGGTCTAGCTTGCCTTGCTCTTCAAGGAAATCAAACACGTATGGAATTGGCCAAGAACCATAATCGATTTCTACACCTAAACCTTCAGGAAGCATACGAGGGATATTTTCAACAAATCCGCCTCCAGTAATATGAGCCATACCTGCAATCTTAGCTGCATGTAATGCTTTTAGGACCGGCTTCACGTATATTTTTGTTGGTGTTAATAACTCAACTCCAAGCTTTTCGTTAAAACCAGCGTAAGTTTCTTGAAGATTTAATCCTTGATCATCAACGATTTTACGTACAAGAGAGTAGCCATTGCTGTGGATACCGCTAGATGAAATACCGATCAACAGCTGTCCAGCTTTAATCTCATCTCCAGTAATAATTTCTGACTTTTCTACTGCTCCTACTGTAAACCCTGCAAGATCATATTCATCTTCTTCGTATAAACCTGGCATTTCAGCTGTTTCTCCGCCAATTAACGCACAGTTGGATTGTTCACAGCCGTCTGCAATTCCTTTTACAATCGATTCAATTTTTTCAGGAACTGCTTTCCCGCAAGCAATATAATCTAAGAAGTAAAGAGGCTCTGCTCCTTGTGCTAAAACGTCGTTTACACACATGGCCACTGCATCCACACCGATCGTGTCATGCTTATCCATTTGAAAAGCAAGTTTCAATTTTGTTCCTACTCCATCTGTACCAGAAACAAGAACAGGCTCTTTTAAATTCAATGTAGATAAATCGAACATTCCGCCAAAGCCACCCACTGTTCCCATAATACCTGCACGAGCAGTGCGTTCTACGTGCTTTTTAATACGTGAAACAGCTTCATATCCTGCTTCTAAGTCAACTCCAGCTTGTTTATATGAATATGACATGTTGTCACTCCTTTTTTACGTTAAAACTAACAAGTTACCTTTTCATGAGGGTGTACAGTATCTGGATAAATTTCAGTTGGATACTTTCCAGTGAAACATGCCATACACTGTCCGCCGTTGCCTTCATACTGTCTGCCGATTGCATCTACTAACCCTTCGTTGCTTAAGAAAACAAGTGAATCAGCTTCAATCAATTCACGAATTTCTTCAACAGAGCGCGTAGCAGCAATTAGCTCAGAGGATGACGACGTGTCAATTCCATAAAAACATGGATTTTTGATAGGGGGTGAACTGATGCGTACATGTACTTCAGTTGCTCCTGCTTCTCGAAGCATACGAACAATGCGACGGCTTGTTGTGCCGCGAACGATAGAGTCATCTACCATGACAACACGTTTACCCTCTACAATTTTACGTACAGGAGACAGCTTCATTTTTACACCTTGTTCACGCAATTCTTGTGAAGGCTGAATGAACGTACGGCCTACGTATCGATTCTTAATTAAACCCAATTCGTATGGAATTCCTGACTGTTCTGCAAAACCGATCGCTGCTGAAATACTTGAATCGGGAACGCCTGTTACAACGTCTGCTTCAATCGGTGACTCAACTGCAAGTTGTTTCCCAAGGTTTTTACGAGCAGAGTGAACATTGATTCCATCAATATTACTGTCTGGTCTTGAGAAATAAATATATTCCATACTGCAAATTGCGCGGTTTACGTTTAATGTGAAACGTTCTGATTGAATACCTTCATCATTAATAATGAGTAATTCACCCGGCTCTACATCACGCTCATGAACTGCTCCAACAATATCAAACGCACATGTTTCAGAAGCTACTACATAAGCATCACCTAATCGTCCAATTGATAACGGACGCAATCCGTGAGGGTCAAGTGCAACCATCATCGTATCTTCTGTTAAGATAACGAATGCGTATGCGCCTTTAACCATGGATAAAGCATTTTTTACTTTATCTTTCATATCTTCATAGCCGCTTCGTTTAATTAAATGAGCAAGTACTTCTGTATCTGATGTTGATTGAAAAATACTCCCTTGGTTTTCCAGCTGATGCTTTAATGCATTTGCATTAACCAAGTTTCCATTATGAGCTAACGCAAGGCTTCCGCTATGAGAGCGGAAGTGAAGGGGTTGAACATTTTCAAACCCTCCGCCTCCAGCTGTTGCATAACGAACGTGTCCAATTGCTGCTTTACCGTTTAGTTGCTCTAACTCTCCGTGGCCAAATACTTCGTTAACAAGACCGACACCTTTCATTACTGTCACTTTTTCTCCGTCTGTTACAGCAATACCAGCGCCTTCTTGTCCGCGGTGCTGCAAGCTATGCAAACCGTAATAAGCAATCTGGCTTGCATTTTCATGTCCCCATACACCGAATACGCCACATTCTTCGTTTAAGCCTTTGATTTCAGCAAGCATGGAAGCGCTCCTTTCCAAGCAGTAGTTAATTCTTCAACTGATAATTGAACAAGAACATTTTCTTGATGTTTAACAGTTAATGTTGCGTCTTCTGTTACGCGTCCTACTAATGTTACATCTTGTACAAGCATTTCGAATTTTTCTTTATTCTCTGGAGAAACCGTTACGATAAAACGTGATTGTGTTTCACTGAATAGCTCTGCTGTTGCTTCGCCGTCTACCGTTACGTCCACACCTAATCCGCTGCCGTTCATCACTTTTTCAGCTAGGGCTACCGCGAATCCTCCTTCTGCAATATCGTGAGCAGATTGAACTGCGCCTTCACGAATTGCTTGAAGAAGCTGATCTTGACGTGTTTTTTCAACTGCTAAATCTAATTTAGGTGAATGCCCAAATACCGTACCGTTTTCTAGTACTTTTTGAAGCTCAGTACCTGCGAATTCTGCTTCAGCTTTACCAATAACATAGATTAAGTCATCTTTTTGCTTCGCATATTGAGTTGTAATATGGTTGATATCGTCGATCAAACCAACCATTCCGATAACAGGAGTTGGGTAAATTGCTTCACCTTTTGTTTCATTGTAAAGAGATACGTTACCGCCGATAACCGGAGTCGATAGCTCACGGCAAGCGTCGCTCATACCGTCTGTTGCTTTTTCAATTTGCCAGAAGATTTCTGGTTTTTCAGGGTTACCGAAGTTTAAGCAGTCTGTAATTGCAAGAGGCTGTGCACCTGAACATACAAGGTTACGAGCAGCTTCTGCTACTGCAATACGGCCGCCTACTTCTGGGTCTAGGTATAAATAGCGAGAGTTACAGTCTGTTGTCATCGCTAATGCTTTATTTGTATCACGTACACGAACAACCGCCGCATCAGATCCAGGAGATACAACTGTGTTTGTACGTACTTGATAGTCATATTGGTTGTAAACCCACTCTTTGTTTGCAATAGTAGGCTGCTTTAAAAGTGTTACTAACATATCACTGTGATTTTCAACAGTAGGAGCATATGCTGATTGCTCTTGGAACTCACGATAGTATGCTGGTTCTTGAGATGGCTTGTGGTATACCGGTGCATCTTCTGCTAAGGCATCTACAGGAACATCTGCTACTACTTCTCCGTTATGAGTTAAACGAAGGCGCTTATCGTCGGTTACGTGACCAACTGAAACAGCTTCTAATCCGTATTTTTCTACGATTTCTACGATTTCATTTTCACGGCCTTTTTCAACAACGATGAGCATGCGCTCTTGAGATTCTGAAAGCATCATTTCATATGGTGTCATACCTGTTTCACGCTGAGGTACAAGATCAAGGTTCATTTCAATACCAGAACCCGCTTTACTTGCCATCTCTGCTGAAGAACTTGTTAAGCCCGCAGCACCCATATCTTGAATACCGACTAAAGCGTCACACTTGATAAGTTCTAAGCAAGCTTCAAGAAGAAGTTTTTCCATAAATGGATCTCCTACTTGTACAGCAGGACGTTTTTCATCTGACTGATCAGATAGTTCTTCAGAAGCAAATGTTGCGCCGTGGATGCCGTCGCGGCCTGTTTTTGCTCCTACGTACATAACCGTGTTGCCAACGCCTTTAGCTTGACCTTTTTGAATGTCTTCGTGATTAATTAAACCCACACACATAGCGTTAACAAGCGGATTTCCTTCATATGAAGCTTCAAACTGAATTTCTCCGCCTACTGTTGGGATTCCTACACAGTTACCGTAACCTGCGATTCCCGCTACTACTTCCTCAAACAAATGACGAACCTTTGGAGATGTTAATTCACCAAAACGCAAAGAGTTTAAAAGTGCAATCGGTCTTGCTCCCATTGAAAAGACGTCACGAATGATACCACCTACACCAGTTGCTGCTCCTTGATAAGGTTCAATCGCTGATGGATGGTTATGACTTTCGATTTTAAATACAACGGCTTGGTTGTCACCAATATCAACGATACCAGCTCCTTCACCAGGACCTTGTAATACTTTTTCACCCGTGATAGGGAATTTTTTCAGTACAGGCTTAGAGTTTTTATAACTGCAGTGCTCTGACCACATAACAGAGAATAAGCCTGTTTCTGTATAATTAGGAGTACGACCAAGCAGTTGCTCTACATTCGCAAACTCTTCGTCTGTTAATCCCATGTCTCGATATAACTTTTGTTCTTTAATTTGCTCTACATTTGGTTCAAGAAGTAACGACATTTTGTTCCCTCCACTGCTTTACGATTGATTGAAATAATTTAAGTCCGTCCGCGCTTCCTAAAAGATCGCTTACCGCTCTTTCTGGGTGAGGCATCATTCCTAATACGTTGCCTGTTTCGTTTGTAATCCCTGCAATATCTTGAAGACTTCCGTTTGGATTATCACCTGCGTATTGGAAAAGAATCTGGTTGTTTTCAATCAATTTTTGTAACGTGTGTTCATCACAATAGTAGTTGCCTTCACCGTGTGCCACTGGAATAGCAATTACTTCATCTTTGCCATAAGCATTTGTAAACATTGTTTCGTTATTAGCTACTTTCAAATTCACTGTTTTACAGATGAATTTTAAGTTTTCATTACGGCGCATAGCACCTGGCAGTAATCCTGCTTCTAATAAAATTTGGAATCCATTACATACACCTAGTACTGGCTTTCCTTGGCTTGCTGCTTTTTTTACAGCGTCCATTACATTTGAGAAGCGAGCGATAGCACCTGAACGAAGGTAATCTCCATATGAGAAACCGCCTGGAAGCAAGATACCATCATATTGATCTAATGATTCTGTATCGTGCCAAACGTAATCTACTTCTTCACCAAGCTCATCTTTGATAGCATGATACATATCAACGTCACAGTTTGATCCTGGAAAAACAATTACAGCAAATTTCACTGTACGACAACCTCCTCAACCTCGTAACGGTAATCTTCAATTACTGTATTAACTAAAAGCTTTTCACACATTTCTTTTACGCGTTCATCTAATGAATCTGTGCTGTCGATTGTTAGCTCTAAAAATTTACCGATGCGTACTTCTTCTACTTCTTCATAAGACATACGGTGCAATGAATTTTTAACGGCTACTCCTTGAGGGTCTAATACACTTTCTCTTAATGTGACAAATACTTTTACTTTATACATGGTTGGGTTATCCTCCGATTCGCTGTAAGATTTTTTCGTATGCTTCTGTTAAACCGCCTAAATCTCTGCGGAATACATCTTTATCTAATTTTTCGTTCGTATGAACATCCCAGAAGCGGCAAGTGTCAGGTGAAATTTCATCCGCTAAAATAATGTCGCCTTGAGAAGTACGGCCGAATTCTAATTTAAAATCCACTAAGAAAATATCTTTATCTTTGAAAAATTTCGATAATATTTCGTTGATTTGAAGTGCTTGTGCCTTTAAACTATCAATCTCTTCTTGAGTTGCAGCTTTAAGGAAAATCGCATGTTCTGCAAGAATTAATGGATCACCAAGCGCATCATCTTTGTAGTAAAGTTCAACGATTGGCTGTTCAAAACGAATACCTTCTTCTACGCCAATTCGCTTCGCAAGGCTTCCTGCTGTAGCATTTCGTACAACAACTTCAAGCGGGACAATTTCTACTTTCTTAACCGCTTGTTCATGATCTGAAAGCTGCTTCACAAAGTGAGTTGTAATCCCTTGCTCATGTAACATTGAAAATAGTAAACTACTAATTTGATTGTTCAACTGTGCTTTTCCGCTAATCTCCGCTTTTTTCTGACCGTTGAATGCTGTAGCTTCATTTTTATAAGCAACCCACAATACATCTTGCTCATCAGTAGCGTAAATTTTTTTCGCTTTTCCTTCATAAAGTAACTCTTGCTTTTCCATGCTGTCACCTCTACATACAGAATATTCAGATACACTTTCTTAGATAAAGGCAAGGACGTGCCTTGCCTTTTTTATTAAAGACCTAAACGTTCAAAAATCATATCTACATTTTTTAAATGGTGCTTATGATCGAAGCAATCTTCAATCTCTTCTGGTGATAAGTGGCGAGTAATGCGCTCTTCGCCTTCAATTAAAGAACGGAAAGGAACTTGCGTTTCCCATGCTTCCATTGCTTTTGGCTGTACTAAGTCGTATGCTTCTTCGCGTACCATGCCTTTATTGATTAGTGTTAACAGTACACGCTGTGAGTAAATTAATCCTAGTGTACGATCCATGTTGCGCTTCATGTTGTCAGGGAATACTGTTAAGTTTTTAACAATGTTTGCAAAACGATTTAACATGTAATTTAAAGCAATCGTTGCATCAGGTAAGATGACACGCTCTGCCGATGAATGAGAGATGTCACGCTCATGCCAAAGCGGTACATTATCATAAGCTGTAACCATATAGCCGCGAATTAAGCGAGCAAGTCCCGTTACGTTCTCAGAACCGATTGGATTACGTTTATGAGGCATTGCAGATGAACCTTTTTGACCTTTTGCAAAGTACTCTTCAACCTCACGTGTTTCACTCTTTTGAAGACCGCGAACTTCTACTGCAAATTTCTCAATAGATGTCGCAATTAACGCTAGTACTGACATATAGTGTGCATGACGGTCACGCTGTAATGTTTGCGTAGAGATTGGTGCTGGTGAAATTCCTAATTTCTCACATACGTATTTTTCAACGAAAGGATCGATGTTAGCGAACGTTCCAACTGCTCCTGACATTTTACCGAATTCCACTTCAGCTGCAGCACGTTTTAAACGCTCTAGGTTACGCTTCATTTCTTCGTACCATAATCCCATTTTCAAACCAAATGTCGTTGGCTCAGCGTGTACACCGTGCGTGCGTCCCATCATAACCGTATACTTATGTTCTTGAGCTTTTTCCTTTAGTACTTCTACAAAGCGCTCTACGTCACTTAGCAAGATTTCATTAGCTTGCTTTAATAAATAAGATAGAGCTGTATCAACCACGTCAGTTGAAGTCAAACCGTAGTGTACCCACTTGCGCTCTTCACCAAGCGTTTCAGATACTGCACGAGTGAAAGCTACTACGTCATGACGCGTTTCTAGTTCAATTTCATTGATGCGGTTAATATCAAAAGATGCATTTTGACGAATTAACTTTACATCTTCTTTCGGAATATGTCCTAATTCTGACCATGCTTCGCAAGCTAGAATTTCAACTTCTAACCAAGCTTTAAATTTATTTTCTTCTGTCCAAATAGCTGCCATTTCTGGTCTTGTATAACGTTCAATCATGTTGTTACTTCCTCCGTTCTTTCCCAAATTCCTAGAGATTCGGCTTTTTCTATCGCCTCATCTATCTTATCAGCTAATACCGTGATATGTCCCATTTTTCTCTTCTCTTTTGCAACTTTTTTTCCGTACAAATGCAAGTGCATATCATCTAAACATTCGATTTTTGCCATTGTGTTCTCAATATGTTCCCCTAATAGGTTAACCATAACAGCAGGTTTTAATAAAGTCGGTTGTGCTAGGGTCCAGTTACAAATGGCTCTTACATGCTGCTGAAATTGAGAAAGATCACAAGCATTGATTGAATAATGACCTGAATTATGAGGTCTAGGTGCCATTTCATTTATATAAAGCTGACCTTCTTCAGTTAGGAACATCTCAACTGCTAATGTGCCAACTAAATCTAATCCTTTTGCTATTTCTTGCGCATATTGAAGAGCTTTCGCTTCTTGATCTGCTGTAATACGTGCCGGAACAATCGTTTGGTGCAAAATATGATGCTTATGAATGTTCTCAGCTACTGGTAAACATACCGTTTCGCCTTTTGCATTGCGGTGTACAATAACTGATACTTCTTTATCTAAGTTCATCCACTGTTCTACAATGCATTCCGACTGTGCTAATAGCTCAGCTGCTTCACGAATATTATTCTCATTTTTCACTAGAACTTGCCCTTTACCGTCATATCCGCCTCGGCAAGTTTTTACGACACATGGATAACCAATTGTTTCGACAGCTTTTAAAAGTTCTTCTTCAGTCGTAACGATTGCGTAATCAGGAACGTCTAGATTAAGCTTTGTAATCATTTCTTTTTCTAAACGACGATTTTGTGTAACGGCTAGTAAATGACTGCCTTGTGGCACGTAGCATTTTGTTTCTAGCCATTTCATCATCTCAACATCAACGTTTTCAAATTCATAGGTGATGACATCTGACACTTCAGCAAGCTGTTCAACCGCTTTTCTATCATCATAGTTGCCAATGACTTTAATATCTGCTACTTGACCGCAAGGAGAATCTTCTGTTGGTTCAAGCACTGCAATGTAATAACCCATTTCTTTAGCAGATAGTGCAATCATTCTTCCTAGCTGTCCACCGCCTACGATTCCAATTGTTTTACCAGGAGGTATAAGTAAATTAGACAAGTTGATCACTACTTTCTAACACGGATGATTTAATAGACTCTCTACGATTTTCAAGTTGATCACTTAACGTTGGATCCTGTGTTGCTAAGATTTGTGCTGCTAGCAGGCCAGCGTTCGTAGAACCAGCTTTTCCAATAGCTACTGTAGCTACCGGTACGCCGCCTGGCATTTGAACAATCGATAAAAGTGAATCTAAACCGTTTAAGTTACTTGATTTAACCGGTACACCTATTACAGGTAAAATTGTTTTTGCAGCAATCATACCAGGTAAGTGAGCAGCGCCACCAGCGCCAGCAATAATAACTTTAATCCCTCGTTCTTTAGCAGTTTCAGCGTACTCAAACATATAATCCGGCGTTCGATGTGCTGATACAACTTTCTTTTCATATTCAATATTTAATTCATCTAAAATGTCACACGCATATTTCATAGTGCTCCAGTCTGACTGACTGCCCATTACAACAGCAACTTTTACATTCATGAATAAAAGCTCCTTTTTCACGTTATAAAAAAACCTAGGGTAAAGTTATGGCTCACTAAAGGAAAGCCACAACTACCCTAGGTTTCATGTATCAACATTCCTTTTGAAAAGGAATCATGTTTACCTATTTAGTAATTGTACTCTCCTCATAGTCCAATGATTTACGGTCATCGGGTAGAAACTCGTGGGCCATATTCCCACTATTATATGAGGTTTCGGATATCTCAATTGACAACTTAATAATAACAGCCAAACTAGAAAAAAGTCAACCTAAAAATCGAATGTTTACTATTTTTATCATTAAAATGTTCGTATTTAGAGACTTTTCCCTTCGAAAACAATCTGTTGCTTTACCGGAACATAGTCCTTTTTACCATTTATTTCTTTTTCTTCAAAAATAGGCTTTTCCATTCGTCGAACAGGCATATACCCATCTTTTTTCATCCGATCTAAACAACTTGCGATTGTTTCATTTTCTTGTAATTCATACAGTACTTTTTTTGATTTCTTACCCAAAATGCAGCCTCCAGTTCGAAAAAAGTTTCTTACAGCGTCAAAAAGAGCTTTTATAACAGAAATTAAATGAATCCACTATAGTGTAACATAATTTAAAAGTTAAATTCATGCTGTAATTTTTAGAAACAAAAAAGACTAGTCATTGAATGACTAGTCTTTTTATTG
>NZ_JAPCIN010000068.1:0-1769 GCF_025910025.1 Priestia sp. JV24 | reverse complement strand
TTATGTTAACTAGCATTCCTGTTTGAAATTACTTGGTGTCTTGAAATAAAAAAGTCCCCTTGATATGATGCAGAAGGTCATGGCCATGACTTCAATTCATCATTCAAGGAGGACTCTTATGAATTGTACTCAAAACGAAAAGTTAAATCAAGTTACACCCCATACGCTGATTGTCGGGGTAGATATTGCTAAATTTAAGCATGTTGCTCGCGCCCAAGATGATCGTGGGAAAATTCTTGGGAAAGCTCTAACCTTCACGAATACAAAAGAAGGATTTGAAGGATTCTTTGCCTGGTTGGAAGAGATGCAACATAAACATGAGAAATCTGATGTTCTAGTTGGTATGGAACCTACAGGTCATTACTGGTTAAATCTAGCCTATACACTAAAAGAAAGACTTGTCTCCTTCGGAGTCGTTAATCCTCTGCACGTTAAGCGAAGTAAAGAACTCGACGATAACTCTCCAACGAAAAATGATATCAAGGATGCTAGAGTTATCGCTCAACTGATAAAAGATGGTCGATTTTCTTATCCTCGCTTACCAATGGATCAAGATGCAGAAGTAAAGGCAGGAATTACAATTAGAAACCAAATTGTAGGTGATTTACAGGCTCTACAAGGACGGATTCATAATTGGCTGGATAAGTATTTCCCAGAGTTTTTAACCGTTTTTAAAGACTGGAGTGGAAAGATGGCGTTGGCCACGCTAGAACATATTCCTCTTCCAGTTCAACTTAATCAAACAACACCCGAAAGGGTGGCAGAAATATGGTCCACTTACGGAGGCGTACAACGCCCAAGCCATAAACGAATACAGCGACTTCAAGAGGCTGCTGGACGTTCAGTAGGGTTAACGGTTGGACTACAGATGGCACAACGAGAAATAGCCACAAATATCAAACGATATAAGATGCTTAAAGAAGAACTACATGCATTAGAAAAACAATTGGAAGACCTTGTGCTGACCCTGCCGGGTATTGCTGAAATGCTGACTGTACCTGGTGTTGGGATGGTAACTGTTATTGAACTTTATTCTGAGTTAGGTGATATTAAAAACTTTGAAAATCCACGCCAAATCTTAAAATACGCGGGATTAAATTTGCGAGAATCCAGCTCAGGAAAGCATAAAGGACAAACACGAATTACCAAACGAGGAAGAGCTAAATTGAGGGCTTTGCTCTTTCGGACTGTTATGCCCCTTGTTCGACATAATCGAGCCTTTAAGGCTCTGCATCAGTACTATACAACGAGACAAGAAAATCCTTTACGTAAGAAACAATCACTGATTGTACTTTGTGGGAAGTTAGTTCGTGTTCTACATACTGTAGGTCAGAAACAATGTCCATTTGATGAAGAGCGAATGATACGAGATATTCCCCATCTTTCTTTAGCTCTAGGAGCTTAACCTTTGTCCATTAAAAATGAAGCACGGAGTATTTGGGATAAAGCATTTTTCCAGGCATTCGACCTTGCAAACTAGCATTACCAAACTCTATCTCATAGACAGATTGAACGAAGGAATGTAGGCGCTAAGACGCTGAGAGACATGGGAGGTTTCATCGCTATGAGGCACATAGAGATCCATTGTGCGACTATATGTATGTCTCCATCTTTTTTTAAAATAATGGAAAAAGAATAGCGAAGCTATTCCCCTTAGTACCAGTTTCTTATAAAAATGAAAATATAAGGTTAGAAATGGACATAAAAAAATTTTTTATATTTTATTTTCCCCCTATAAACCCTTGATATTACTCAATTTATAGAGGGAG
>NZ_JAPCIN010000067.1:0-2049 GCF_025910025.1 Priestia sp. JV24 | reverse complement strand
TAAGCAAAGGATGTTTTGTTTGCTAATCGGTATCTACTCTTTTAGGGGTACTGCATTAATACAAACTTTGTACCGGTGGTGGAGGCGTCATTGCCTTTTGTTAAAATGAGCAACTTGAGTTGCTTTGAATCGGCTTAAGCCGATAAGTGTTTTGGAAAAAGGTTTTTGGTTTTCTTTTTTACTTAACTTGATTATAGATACACATAAGTCAAAAAAGTTTACTGGAGTAGTGAAATATAAACAAGCGAATTTGAAAAGGGTAAAGAGCGATGAAGATCGCTCTTTTTATTTTTTATTTCCTGTCCCGTAGGGTAACCATTTCTAACCACGTTTTTTGTGGTGTGTAAATGGGCGTTTTCTTTATCGGCACTTTTGAAAAAAGATGCTGCACAATTTGGCTATGCCAATCAACCGATTAAAATCGGTTCGCAATGACAAAACGGAGTTATGTATAATTGCGCCATGTGTTTCTCTACCTGGATATTTTTCTCCTCAAAATCGAGCAAAGTGACACGAAAGGTTCTAGGAAACTTCTTAGCAAGGCAAAACAAAGTTTTGGGGATGTGGTCACGATCCCGTAGCTTGCCCCTAAATTTAGTGAGTGGTTTATGACGGAGGAAAAAACGTAGTCTTTTTGTTGATGAGAAAACCCTTATAGTAAAATTTCGTGAAGTAGGCCCCAGAGGGCGAATTTTCCCGACGGGGTATGCTTTACGGGATTTTAAGGGTAGAGGCTCGCAACCAAAAGGAAACGGCTTTTTCTGAGTAATAAATAGCGAATGGAGGGCGAGAGAAAACACAAAAAAACACCCGCAAAATCGAGGGCGTGAACGTTTTTTTTTCTTATCTTGATAATAAGGGTAACATCTTCGATTTGGGTTAATGTCGTTTGACGCTTAGAGCGACAAGGGATATAACGAAAAAAACTTGCCTTTTTTAGGATACTAATGTAGTGTTTTAAGTGTCTAGTTCAAAACAAATACATTAATCCCAAAGGAGCAAGTTTTTATGTCTAAAAGTTTTTCAATTGTTACTGAAAAATATACACCTAAAAAGAAAAAAAATCTAGCATTATTGAATTTTATTAAACCATTAATTTCTGGAAGTAGTTTAGAAATTATAAAGGAGTGTTCAACTTTTCTTATGTTTGCGAGTGATGAAACATTGGAACATAAAAAACAAATAAAGGGCAATTCTTGCAAAAATCGATTTTGTCCGGTTTGTGCGTGGCGTAAGGCAAGAAAAGACGCTTTGAAACTCTCAATCTTAATGAAATACATACAAGCAGAACATCAAAAAGAATTTATTTTTTTAACCCTAACGGCTCCTAATGTATCGGCTGAGGATCTCGATAATGAAATTAAAAAATATAATCAATCTTTCAAAAAATTGATGGAACGAAAAGAAATTAAAAGTATAACAAAAGGCTATGTAAGAAAATTAGAGGTAACCTATAACCAAGAACGGAATGACTATCATCCGCATTTTCATGTGATGATAGCAGTCAATAAAAGTTATTTCAATAAGCCTACTCAATACATAAAACGTGATAAATGGCTTGAGTTATGGCAACAGGTAACGGACAATCCTAGCATTACACAAGTGGATGTCCGTAAGATTAAACAGAACAATCATAAAGAGATTTCTGAAGTTGCGAAGTACTCAGCTAAGGATAGCGACTATTTGATTAACGAGAACGTCTTTAAGACTTTTTACAAAGCTTTAAAAGGTAAAAGGCTTATTGTGTACTCAGGACTCTTCAAAACGGCTTCTAAGCTCTTTGAAGAGGGTGAAATAGATAAATACAAGGAAGTCGATACAACGGAGTATATTTATGCTTTGATGTACTCTTGGGGCAAAGGTAAATATGTCGAGGACGAAAAACGAAAACTAACAGAAGATGAGTATCGAAAGCTTAATAAAAAGTTGATCAATGAATTAGAGATTGAATGAATCCCGAAGCGAATTAAAATGAGCAAGGGCGCACTTATACATTGTTCCAATGTGTGCGATTGCTTCGCAATAAAAAACAAAACATCCTTTGCGATT
>NZ_JAPCIN010000066.1:0-2235 GCF_025910025.1 Priestia sp. JV24 | reverse complement strand
TTATCGTTGTATTGTATGCTTCGTTCTTTGACGTAGTTTTTCGCAAGTTCTATGACTTTAATATCGGTTTGATTTTTCAGTGCCTTGGTAGATTTCTTTCTACCTTTGTTTGTATAATCACATGTGTCTTGCGAAAAGCACATGATGTTCTGCGAATGCACATAGTGAATAGGGAATATGGAAATTCCACTAATCGTCCATGTTTTTGCCTCGCATTTTCCATAGAATTTTTCAAAAATAGTGTTCTTTTTCTTAACCTTTTCATATTTAGATAACTTTTTCAGACGGTTGAACATCATCCTATATACAGGGTAAGCAATTTCTCCAAAGTCTTTCCAGACGTGAGTTGCGGACTTATAGTAAACATGGAGTCCTAATATGATTGCGTTTAATCGCTTAATGTTTTCAGGCGAAGGTTTCTTCTGGATTTTCTTAACTTGTTCCGTTAATTGTTTCCTGATTCTAACCTTAGCTTTCGACTTAACATGAGAGTACGCAACATATTTTCCACTCTTTTTAACTGCTCTAATTTCAAATCCGAGAAAATCCGAAGGATTTCTTTTTAAGTTAATGACTTTGGATTTGTCAGGGCTTATATCTAAACCAAGTCTTTGTTTCAACCAATCTTTGACTGCATGATATATGTTCTGAGCCTGTTTATGAGTTTTGCACATAATCTTAAAGTCGTCTGCATATCTAATGATGAAAATCTTTTTCAATTTTGTTTTGTTGATAGCTCTATATCTGTTTGAGTCATTTGAATAGTTAGATTTGGTTTTGAACGTTTCCCACTGTGAGCTAATCCACCAATCTAGTTCGTTAAGAACTATGTTAGAGAGAAGGGGACTAAGGATTCCACCTTGCGGTGTTCCCTTGGTTGGAATACCTTCTCCAGCGATTGGGGCTTTCAGCATTGATTTAATAACCGATAGAAGTTTTCTATCATGGATACCTAGCGAGTACATTTGTTTAATCAATTTGTTATGGCTTACGTTATCAAAGAACCCCTTAATATCGATGTCCACAACATGATAAAAATGACCTACATTAACCAATGAACTCATTCTTACCAGAGCATGATTTGTACTTCTGTTAGGTCTGAACCCATAACTATGTGGATGGAATTTCGCTTCACATATAGGCTCTAGAACTTGTTTAATCGATTGTTGAATCAGTCTGTCTATCATCGTGGGAATACCTAACGGTCTTTTTTCTTTGCTATTTTCCTTAGGGATATGAACCCTTCTGACTTCATCTGGACTGAAGTTGTTAAGCTTATTACGTACTTGCTGGACGTATTCATCAATATTATTTTCTTTAATATTTTGGATGGTTAGTCCATCAGTTCCAGCTGTTTTTGAACCAGTATTTGATTTTATCATTCTGAAAGCGAGCTTAATGTTGTTATCCGATTGGATTACATCCATCAGTTTTTTGAATTTCTTGTTTTCACTCGATTTCTGATAGAGTTCATCAAATATGGGCGTCATATCGTAGTAATCTGAATACCTGTATTTGTTCATAAGCCTTCTATTGGGACACCTCCTAGGAGATGCTTTCCCTGTCATACTCGAAGATAGAAGTTCAACTATTGTATGAATTACTAATAAAATAGGATTGACTAGTGCCCCTCCCTCAACTGTGATTAGCAGTTTCATCGGTACTATGGCACCACTTTCACTAGAATAAAGTATCTTATACCGTAAGGTTTTCAATACACCTGTTCGAGGCTAATCGTTTTTCTTCCGAAGAAGAACTCAGTTTCTAGTTTCTGACGTTCCACAGTTCCTAGTATGGATAGTAGTTAGGTGCTTCCTATAAGCCCGTTGGCACATTGTTTTCATTGTTAAACACAGAGTGTTTCATAGCTTCGATTTTTACTTCACTCCACCAACTACCTCAGTGTGAGGCAAGAAATCCATCTCAGGAAATCCCTAGGTTAAGGACCTGTACATTCGGAAGTTCGTCGGTTCTAAAAGAACATTCTCACCATGTACTATCACCACCCGATTACTCTAACCTAATGTTGAATTCCATTAGATTTCATCGACTTTACCCAGCTACTAAACAGTCCGAAATTAGCCTTTCTTTCTGCACATGGGAGTATCAGTGTAGAGGTTTCAGCTCAACATGACGGCTTTCATTCCCTCTATCAGAATTGCAGTTTATTACTAAATCATCCCAATCAATATTTCTATTCAAATTTCAGATTAACGTCACGCACCGAAACACCCT
>NZ_JAPCIN010000065.1:0-2962 GCF_025910025.1 Priestia sp. JV24 | reverse complement strand
TATGTTGTACCATTTATTCGCTAATGGTTAAGTTAGAAAGGGCGCACGGTGAATGCCTTGGCACTAGGAGCCGATGAAGGACGGGACTAACACCGATATGCTTCGGGGAGCTGTAAGTGAGCTTTGATCCGGAGATTTCCGAATGGGGAAACCCACTGTTCGTAATGGAACAGTATCTTTATCTGAATACATAGGATATTGAAGGCAGACCCGGGGAACTGAAACATCTAAGTACCCGGAGGAAGAGAAAGCAAATGCGATTTCCTGAGTAGCGGCGAGCGAAACGGAATTAGCCCAAACCAAGAGGCTTGCCTCTTGGGGTTGTAGGACACTCTATACGGAGTTACAAAGGAACGAAGTAAATGAAGCGACCTGGAAAGGTCCGTCGAAGAAGGTAACAACCCTGTAGTTGAAACTTCGTTCCCTCTTGAGTGGATCCTGAGTACGGCGGAACACGTGAAATTCCGTCGGAAGCTGGGAGGACCATCTCCCAAGGCTAAATACTACCTAGTGACCGATAGTGAACCAGTACCGTGAGGGAAAGGTGAAAAGCACCCCGGAAGGGGAGTGAAAGAGATCCTGAAACCGTGTGCCTACAAGTAGTCAGAGCCCGTTAACGGGTGATGGCGTGCCTTTTGTAGAATGAACCGGCGAGTTACGATCCCATGCAAGGTTAAGCTGATAAGGCGGAGCCGTAGCGAAAGCGAGTCTGAATAGGGCGTTTAGTATGTGGTTGTAGACCCGAAACCAGGTGATCTACCCATGTCCAGGGTGAAGTTCAGGTAACACTGAATGGAGGCCCGAACCCACGCACGTTGAAAAGTGCGGGGATGAGGTGTGGGTAGCGGAGAAATTCCAATCGAACCTGGAGATAGCTGGTTCTCTCCGAAATAGCTTTAGGGCTAGCCTCATGTTGTGAGAGTCTTGGAGGTAGAGCACTGATTGGACTAGGGGCCCCCAACGGGTTACCGAATTCAGTCAAACTCCGAATGCCAAAGACTTATCCATGGGAGTCAGACTGCGAGTGATAAGATCCGTAGTCAAAAGGGAAACAGCCCAGACCACCAGCTAAGGTCCCCAAGTATACGTTAAGTGGAAAAGGATGTGGAGTTGCTTAGACAACCAGGATGTTGGCTTAGAAGCAGCCACCATTTAAAGAGTGCGTAATAGCTCACTGGTCGAGTGACTCTGCGCCGAAAATGTACCGGGGCTAAACGTATCACCGAAGCTGTGGATTGACATCTTTGATGTCAGTGGTAGGAGAGCGTTCTAAGTGCAGCGAAGTCAGACCGTAAGGACTGGTGGAGCGCTTAGAAGTGAGAATGCCGGTATGAGTAGCGAAAGACAAGTGAGAATCTTGTCCACCGAATGCCTAAGGTTTCCTGAGGAAGGCTCGTCCGCTCAGGGTTAGTCGGGACCTAAGCCGAGGCTGAAAAGCGTAGGCGATGGCCAACAGGTTGATATTCCTGTACCACCTCCCCGCCGTTTGAGTAATGGGGGGACGCAGTAGGATAGGGTAAGCGCGCTGCTGGATATGCGCGTTCAAGCAGTTAGGCTGATGAGTAGGCAAATCCGCTCATCATAAAGGCTGAGCTGTGATGACGAGGGAATTATAGTACCGAAGTTCCTGATTCCACACTGCCAAGAAAAGCCTCTAGCGAGGCGGGAGGTGCCCGTACCGCAAACCGACACAGGTAGGCGAGGAGAGAATCCTAAGGTGATCGAGAGAACTCTCGTTAAGGAACTCGGCAAAATGACCCCGTAACTTCGGGAGAAGGGGTGCTCTGGTAGGGTGTATAGCCCGAGAGAGCCGCAGTGAATAGGCCCAGGCGACTGTTTAGCAAAAACACAGGTCTCTGCGAAGCCGCAAGGCGAAGTATAGGGGCTGACGCCTGCCCGGTGCTGGAAGGTTAAGAGGAGGGGTTATCCTTTGGGAGAAGCTCTGAATCGAAGCCCCAGTAAACGGCGGCCGTAACTATAACGGTCCTAAGGTAGCGAAATTCCTTGTCGGGTAAGTTCCGACCCGCACGAAAGGCGTAACGATCTGGGCACTGTCTCAACGAGAGACTCGGTGAAATTATAGTACCTGTGAAGATGCAGGTTACCCGCGACAGGACGGAAAGACCCCGTGGAGCTTTACTGTAGCCTGATATTGAATTTTGGTACAGCTTGTACAGGATAGGTAGGAGCCTGAGAAGCCGGAGCGCTAGCTTCGGTGGAGGCGTCGGTGGGATACTACCCTGGCTGTATTGAAATTCTAACCCGCGGCCCTGATCGGGCCGGGAGACAGTGTCAGGTGGGCAGTTTGACTGGGGCGGTCGCCTCCTAAAATGTAACGGAGGCGCCCAAAGGTTCCCTCAGAATGGTTGGAAATCATTCGTAGAGTGTAAAGGCACAAGGGAGCTTGACTGCGAGACCTACAAGTCGAGCAGGGACGAAAGTCGGGCTTAGTGATCCGGTGGTTCCGCATGGAAGGGCCATCGCTCAACGGATAAAAGCTACCCCGGGGATAACAGGCTTATCTCCCCCAAGAGTCCACATCGACGGGGAGGTTTGGCACCTCGATGTCGGCTCATCGCATCCTGGGGCTGTAGTCGGTCCCAAGGGTTGGGCTGTTCGCCCATTAAAGCGGTACGCGAGCTGGGTTCAGAACGTCGTGAGACAGTTCGGTCCCTATCCGTCGTGGGCGTAGGAAATTTGAGAGGAGCTGTCCTTAGTACGAGAGGACCGGGATGGACACACCGCTGGTGTACCAGTTGTCTTGCCAAAGGCATCGCTGGGTAGCTATGTGTGGACGGGATAAGTGCTGAAAGCATCTAAGCATGAAGCCCCCCTCAAGATGAGATTTCCCATAGCGCAAGCTAGTAAGATCCCTGAAAGATGATCAGGTTGATAGGTCAGAGGTGGAAGCGTGGCGACATGTGTAGCTGACTGATACTAATCGATCGAGGACTTAACCAAA
>NZ_JAPCIN010000064.1:0-5834 GCF_025910025.1 Priestia sp. JV24 | reverse complement strand
AACAAGAAAAGCGTTAGATCGACTCTGCTGGCTGGGTGCAGAAAAAGGCTTTTGCTTTCCTGGCAGTACATATTTAGGTAAAACCTATGAAATATCCAAAGGAAACATGGATCGCCATCTAAGAGAGTTACGAAAACAAGGGCAAGTTGTGACCGTCTATCGACGTTGCCCTCGTAATAACGGAAAAGGGAATCCTGTACATTTATTTGTTAACCACCCTTACTTTGAGTATTGGGTCAACTTTTTACAACTTGATTTGACCTCTCATGTTGAAGCAGATGTTGAAGCAGAAAATGCCGAAACCCCTTGTGAGAGTAAGGATGAAGAGGCAAAAAAAAATCCTACCTATAATTTAACTTTAAAAGATTTAAATAAATACATACGTAAAGACATAGATATAAAGCTTTCAACGGAATATCTACCGTCTTTTATTCCAATGCCATTTAAAGCAGCCGTACAGCCGTTTTTTAACTGTGCAGATGATATTTATCATTTATGGGGGAAAGTACGCTTAGCACACAAAATAAGCCGTCTAGAGAAGCCTGTTGAGGAATTAGTATCAATTGCTGTTCAAGCATTTAAAGAAACCGTCTTTGCTTATAAAAGAAATCGAATAAAAACAACCTTTGAAGCCTATTTTTTCGGGACTTTAAGAGGTTTATTTGCTGCTGAGCGTAGAAGAGAAGTTCAAAGAAATAAAACTAATCCATTATTCTATAACTTTTTAGAATTAGATGCTTAATATAGTTATCTTGAAGCCTATTTTTGTCTATAGACTGTGGAAAATGGGCTGTTTAGAAGAATACTTATGCCAAGAAGCATTGCATACTTACACGACTACATGTGTAGCTATATCAATGGCAACCTAAAATAAAACCTTTTAAAAGACATGGCATAAGTATGTTTACGGTTTAAAAGAAGATTCTTCAAAAAATGGAACCTTTAAGGTGTCTTTTCCTGTACTTCTGTTAAATCATATATAAAATCTATATTACATCCGTTGGCGTACAAGCAATTTGGGGATTTTGATCAATAGGTCTATAAATCAATGGTGTTTTTCGAGATACTTTCCTTATAGGTAACTTTGATTACGTTAGTAATCATGTTCCTATTAGAGGTATTCTTTTTATTACTCCTATTTTAGGTTAGATATATATCATGACGACCATGGGAAAAGAAATGTGCTAAATGAGTTTAAAAAGGGGTAACAACAAATTAGAAACATAGGGGGGCCATGTTCTAAAAAGAGAAACACAAAAGGGACGTCACTAAGACGTTACGTGGTTTAGAAGGTTCTTAACAATTCAAAGGAGAGAGTAGTATGGAAAAACACAAAATAAAACAGATTCTACAAGAGCATGAATTGTTTGATATTGAAATTCCTTTCATGACTAAGAATGGAGTTGACTATATTCGTGTAGACCTTTTATTTTATCTTATTACAAAAATGAAAGGGCGTATTTTCAAAGACATATATAGATCAATTCTCCAAAATAAAAATGATCCTCAAGAATTATATGGTATTCTTCGGGCCTTTGCTGAAATAGTGGACGACCTAGGCTACACATTTAGCAAACAAAAAAATGTATAGGCTCCTAGAGCAAATACGTTTTTTTGTTCTTATGTAATTGTAATAAAGACAAATCATTTATTCTTTTGTCGATGCTACTTCCTTGGATGCGTTGTTTTTCTGTGTAACAACTACATCATGATGTAAAATCTTCTCTTTATTTTTCCCTACATACGATTGCAATGCCTTTGCAATTTTTTCTGCCTCTTCTTCACTTTCAATTTCAAAGTATTTCTCGAAGATCGCGCCGACTTGAATCAGTCGTCTTGTTCTTTCTTTTCTCTCTTTTTCTTTTTTACGCGCTTCAACTTGTTGTTTCTTCGCTTTCATCTTCTCAATTTTCTCTTCTAATTCCTGAAGAATTTCCTCATCTGTTCGCTTCTTCGGCACCCATCCCCATCTCCTTTATCTGTTCTCTAATGTTTAAATTGATTATATCAAAAATTGAGATAAATTGGTATCATTAGCATAGATTCTCTCACCAGGATATGGTATAATTCCCTTAGATCGAATAGATAAGGGCGCACTTATACATCGTACCGATGTGTGCGGTTCCTTCGGAACGAAAAGACAAAACGAAAGACCCATTCGCCTAGATGGCGAATTTCATAAAACCTGTTTGCCTATCGGCAAAGATGAAACCACCATCCGACACCTTCGGTGTTCATGATGCTGATTTAGTCTAAAACGTTGATTAGCGCACTTTGTGCTCTCATCAACTTATTCCTAAAACACAAACCCATTCTCAAGAAAGGAGGAAAGAATTATGGCTATTTACCATCTATCGATGCAAATCATCAGTCGTTCAAAAGGACAATCGGCTGTTGCTGCAGCTGCTTATCGCAGTGGCGAAAAATTACATGATGAACGTACAGACGAGCAAAAGTTTTATGCTCGTAATGTACAACCGGAAACCATGATTCTGACTCCTTCCAATGCTCCAGAATGGATGAAAGATCGTAATCGTTTATGGAATGAAGTTGAAAAAGTAGAGAAGCGCAAAGACTCACAACTGGCACGTGAATTAAACATTGCTTTACCAATTGAACTAAATCGTGACCAACAAAAAGAACTCATTCAGTCTTTTGCTCGAAATGAGTTTGTTCAAAAAGGAATGGTCGCTGATATTGCTATTCATCGTGATGATGCCAATAATCCTCATGCTCACATCATGTTAACGATGAGAAACCTAGATCAAGATGGATTCGGCAAAAAGAATCGTGACTGGAATGCTGATTTTGCGAATACAAAAGAAAATAATCTCGGGTACGTAAAGAATAGCAAAGGTTGCTTATCCATCCGTGAACAATGGGCGAACTATGCAAATAAAGCGCTAGAACAGACTCAAATCAATGAACGTATTACCCATCTTTCTCATGAAAAGCGTGGACTCGAAACGTTACCAATGGTTCATTTAGGTCATGTCGCACATGATATGGAGAAGAAAGGGAAGAAAACAGATCGTGGCCAAATCAATCGGGAGCGCCAGGACTACAATAAAGCTGTGGTTGATTTACAAGCTTATCGTCGTCAAAAAGAAGACCACTTAAAGAAAATGAAGGAAAAAGAGAAGCAATTCAGCTTTTCTACGGATATAGAGAAAACCTATATTCAAAAAGCTGCGTCTCTCATAGGTCAAAAGGTTATTACCTTAGAAGATATTACAGCACGCCACGAAGAACTACGCAAAATGAGTGATCGTCATAATCCTATTGAACGACACTTTCATGCACAACAACAGCAATTCCTGAATGTCAGTAATTATTATGATCGTGTGAACGATTTAAAGCGTGAAATCCAACAGAACGAAGAAAAAGTAGAGGAACTTAAGAAGTCCCTTAATCCGTTTAAACTCAAAGAGAATAACATGATGAAACGACGTCATCTTGATAAAATTTCTGATTTAGAAAGTAACAAAGAAAGCTATGAGAGCAGCATTCAAAATCATAAAGAATCTCTTCGTTTTTCAACCAAAGAAGAGTTCTATCAGCGTTACCAAGAATTCTCGCAAAAGAAGGAAAATCGACTCAATCAGATTACGTATGAGAAAAAACAAATTCAAGTCGAAACCAGGGTACTATTACAAGCTGAAGAAGCTATTAAACAAGCCAAAATCCGTGAGATAAGCTCTCATTATCCGGATCTCAAAACAGCTGGAAAGCATCTCACGTACAGCAATGCATTAAAGCTGGAACAGTATCACAATACTACTCAACAAAATCAGTTTAGACTATCCAACATCAAACAAAGTCTAGATGCTAACCAAAAGAAGCTAGACGAGTTCAAAAAACATCAGAAAATGGTTCGTATAGAGAAAGAACATGTCTCAACTATGAGTAAACAAGTAGAGAAGCTTGGCAGCGTGGAGAAAAAGCTTGATGAATTAGACAGAAACCCAGGAGAAAAAGCGAAACGACTTGTCTCGAAAAAAGCTCGTCAAGACTATGAAGAATTGCAAAGTGAAGCTAAATATGGACGTGAAAATCTAAAAGAGCTGGGTTATAAAGGACAACAAGATTTACAACAACAACAAAGTCGTATAAACACAATGGAGAAAACCGTCGCCCCATGGTTAGAAAAAGAAATAAAAACATATGAAAGCAACATAAACGCTTTGGATACGATTTTTAATGCTATTCAACAAGCTACTCGTAGCCAAGAGCAAGCTCAACAAAGACATCAATTAAGAGGAATGAGAAGCACAAATATAAATAGATCGAAAAATCAAGGACCAGACCTTAGCCATTAGACATACAAAATTGCCTTAAGGCAATTAGAAACAACTTTAAGTTGTTTTAGTTAGATTCCTAATACCAGGGGGATTTAAATCTGTAAGATAACAGTTTCCCTACTACAGAGTGTCCAACCATCTCTGATCATTGACTTATAAGAAATAAATGAAAAAATAGTGGAAACCTTAGATAAAGTGAGCGCCTGTCCAACCCCTTTTCATTACTATGCATACTATAATATTGAGCAACCTCCTTGCTCTTCCAATAGATCTCGGCTCTTACATTGCTATGGAGTTAAAGAAAAAACTACTTTTGGGGCAAACAGTAGTTTTTTCTGTTTTTAGGCTATATATCATATATAAAATTAGTTAACATAATGAATTTTATAAGAAAAAGATACAAAAATAGTACAAGTTTTATATAAAACTAGCGCTTGTCCTCACCTTTATTCTTGCTTTGCATATTATAAATTGACCATTTCTATTTCAGCATCCTTCTATTTTTCTATTGGGTTCGAAAAAAAACTACTGTTTGGAATGCAGTAGTTTTTTCTGCTTTTCAGCTGTATATCATATGCAAACCTAATTAACATAATGTACTTTATCAGAAGCAAAATAAGTTTTATAAAAAATAATCACATTTCATGTTTCATTTTCGATCAAAGGGGTAAAGTACTATGATGGATTGGAATTTTACAAGAAACAGTCTTTTTAGATCTGTTTCTTTTTTTATTTAAGATTATAAAACGAATAATAAATATCAACTTGAGCAAACTAAACAAGATGCCATCCGACTCGGCATCCACAACCTATTTTCTTTAGTTACTCCAGAAAAACCTACCTTTTCCCTAACTCCAAGGTAGGTTTTTCTGTTTTTACGCTGTATATGATATACAAAGGTAGTTAACATAATCACTCTTTCCGGAACACATCAAAAAAGAGAACCCTTACACCCCAAGGGTTCGAAGAAGTTCTCTTTTTCTCTTTTATGCAACTTTTTATACATTGTTGATATGACGGAGTTCTCCTTACAGGAAAATGAAGAGATGATGAATAAAAAGCGCACCTTTTATTCATATGCTCAAAGTTCTATTACATTGATTTAATCACAAAAAAATTATAAAATTATTCAGACTACTTTTTTGATTGGTAATGTTGTCAAATCCCTTAAGATAAAAAGCCGCCTCTCATACCACATACTCAAGAGGTGGCTTTTTATTTTGCTATTGGCGAGAAATATAAAACGGCATAGTCCGTCTATAAATCAACGTTTCCTCCTTTAGAATTTAAATTATTAAATTCTAAAGGAGGAATATTTTTATGGTCGAATATAGAGGAAGAACAGTGTAAGATAATTTAATAAACACAGTATTTATTTATCAACTAGCTAGTACTTATCAAGGTTGATATCTTAGGTACAAACCTTGGTAAATCTTAATACTAAGGTTTTTTATTAAGGTATATAGATTTAAATTTAGGTTTATAAAGTAGGTGGAAACATGGATATTTTTGAGAACCACGGTGACAAAAAAA
>NZ_JAPCIN010000063.1:0-7943 GCF_025910025.1 Priestia sp. JV24 | reverse complement strand
GTTGTTTTAAATGCATACATAAAAAAACAAATGGCTGAAGAATTGGGGTTTAATACAGTTCAAAGTTTAAATAACAACATCAATAAGCTTGTTAAAGAAGAGATTATGATTAGAAAAGGAACTGGAACTTATGAAATGAATCCATTTCTATTTGGTAGAGGATCTTGGGACAATATTAAGAAGATTAGATTCCAAGTAATCTTTGAAGAAGGGAAAATCAGTCAAAAAGCAGATTTTGATTATAAAGATGAAGTTGCTATATCTCATGAAGAAAAAACTACTGATTAGACATAAGTTCTTACGAACTTGAGCAAACTACTCATGATGTCAGATAACATCGTCCTAACAACAAATGTATGTAGAAAAAACTCCCAACCGGCTGTGGAGTTTTTTCTGTTTTCACCCTGTATATGATATACAAAGGTAGTTAACATAATCACAATTATAGGAAATAAATAATGACATCTTATCTAATAAGATGTCATTACTACTGAACTTAAACACTCTTTAACGTATTTTGTTTAACTGACTCATTTTTATATTTCTCCTGGAACTTATTTAACATAGAAATGTTCGTTTGAACAGGAAGGTTTTTTGCTATATTCATAAGGGTTCGAACATTTTGGACCTATTTCTCATATTGTATTAGGTATTCATAATTTATGGCCCTAGAAAAGGGGAGGAATCAGCTTTGCAACCTACAGAGAAAGTCAGGGTTAATATACCATTTCCATCACGATGGGGTATCCATGCTGAGATAGCAGGTAGACCGATGGTTTGGGGTGTGCTTATTATTAACTCCATTACAGGTAACAGAGTAACGGGTACAATTAATTTTCGTGGCACTCTTATTCCCATTAATGGATATTGGGATGAGAGTGCCAAACAAATCAGCTTTGATTCACCTTATGCCACATATTCTGGTAACTTAACTATGTTTGATGATTCGACTATTAGAATTCGACATCTTATTTTAACTGGGCGAGTTATTATGAAACCACCTTCTTTATTAGCAGGTAGGAATGGAACTTGGATTGCTACGACAGATACAACTCTCATAGGACCTGCCGTTACCAACAGTGACTTGCCTCCCGTTGGGGCCTTTCTAACATCAAATATACTCCATAGTGGACTTGAACGTTGAGGAAATCCCTTAAAAAATGAGAGTGTTTTAAAGGGGAGACTTACCAATAATTATTGGGGTAATCAATTATATAAGGGCCGAATAAAATATAAACTTATATACCCTAAACAACTTAAAAATAAAAAACTAACTTTTTTCTCACTCAAAGTTAGTTTTTTATTTTTAATGATATAGAATAATACAGCACTTTATAAAATTATAGGGAATTTTTAAAAAGTATTATAAATGTTTTCGCATGTTTCGGCTTTTGGTTGATAAAAGCAATGAAGCTTATATCGAGCAACAAGAGGTTGTTTGTACCATGTTGAAGGGCACTTTTGAGGAGGTCTGAAATACCATAAGCTATATTTTGCAGGCCAACTACGTTCTCCTCTGACAGATCGACGTGCCAAACGTTTTTCACTTTCTCGTGCTCTTTGATAGAAATAGCCTTTTTGAGTAGCTTCAAATGCATGGGGTTGATAAATCATTTGTGGAATGGTTCTCAGTCCTTTAAAATCAGAGCAATTTGCTCTGATTCGATTAATTCCTACGTTTCCTATAAGAAGCATCCCTTGTACACCCTCACCTTCACCTTCTGCTCTAAGTAATCTTGCTAGAAGAGCGATATCTGAAGTTGTAGCTTTAACAACTGCCATAATTTCACCTCCAACAATTATGATATTTCTTTATAGCTTGTATAATGTTCTTTTCACTATTTCACATCTTATAATTAGCCCCCTACTCTTCGATAACAGGATACCCCATTACTATGGGATGAAAGAAGTAGATTTTTCCTCTTTCTATACATACATTCCTGATAACGAAGCAAACTACCTAAGACGCCGTGAGGCATCTACGGACTTTCTTATTCGAATTTTACACAGAAAACTTCCTTAACGCATTGGGGGAGTTTTTCTGTTTTCAACCTGTATATAATATACAGATCTAGTTTACATAACCACTCTTTCCGGAACACAACCCAAAAAAGAACCCTTGTCGCAGAACGGTTCCGCCGAGGGTTCTTTTTCCGGAGTATGCAGTTTTTTATACATCCTTGATATAACAACTATTTTCTTTCAGGTGATTGAAGAAATGATGTATAAAAAGCTCACCTTTTATACATATGCTCAAGGTTGTCCTATATTGCCTTATTTATAAATTTGTTGTACAATTATTCTGACTACTTTTATGATTTGTAATGTTGTCAAACCCTTTAAAATAAAAAGGCGCCTCTCTTACCACACACTTAAGAGGTGACTTTTTATTTTGTTAACAAGAAAATATAAAAAGCTGTATCACAAGATACAGCCTTAAATAAAAAAAACATCTATATACTTAAATTATCTAAAAATTTCATTGTTAAACTTGGTAGAGTTTGCTATGATTAAATCAATTACATGATCGGAAAATCAAAAAAGGCAAAGCGTGTTGTCGAAGGGGTCGGATCCTTCTTCAACCGTCCACCGTGCACAACCCACGGTAAACACCTGCTTCACCTTTTCTTTAGTGTAATTCTATGTTCATTTTACGATAGAATTACATGAAAAACAAGGGGAAGTTCTATACTCTTTTATCATTTTAAAAGACGTGTTTACCTGTAAAACGGTATCACGTCTTTTTTCGTTTTTCATAAAAGGGAGCGAATGAAAATGGCAAAAGAAAAAATTGAGATTATCGCAAGTGTAGAAACATATAAAAATTTATCAAGCTTCGAGTCTATTGATACCCTAAACGAAACTGTACGGTCCTATATAGAACGTTTTAAGGATCAGTTGAATAAAACCCATGTTGCTGTATTAAAAGTCTTACATGGCTATTCAGCGAAGCACCTAGGAGTTTCTTTCTTAACGAAAAGAAATATTGGTAAACTGGTTGGTAAAAGTCGTGCTACTATTATTCGTGTGTGTAACCATTTAGAGAATCTCGGCATTATTAAACAATTAGAAATGAAACGCAGTAGTGACATGAAACAAACAAGTAATGCCGTTATTATTCAACCAATTCAAACAGAAGAATCTGTAAAAGAAATTAATCAAATTGAAGAAAATGCAACACAAGAAAGCTCAAAAATGCAACACCAAAAAAACAAAACCTTTTTAAAACAAATACATAATATTAAACATCTAAATATGAGTAAAGAAACATCTAAACGTAAAGCTTATATAAAAATGGTTCCTAAAAGACTTCAACAATATCAAGCATTCTTTGGTAATCAAATTAAGTCTCTATACGGACGTATTTGGCTTGCAATGAAGAACTTTGGTGTATCAGTTGATAAATCTATTATGCAAGAAATCGCTCATATTGCTTTTGATAAACTTGTAGATTACATAAAACAGGGACGTAACCTTTCTACTGAAGAATTGCACAAATTAGCCTACACTATTGCTTATAACCAACTTTCAGAACGTGACGACACAAAAGCAATGGCCAGCTTTGTAGATAGTTTTATTGAACGAACTAAACATCTTAAAAACCACCCTCTACATTCGAGGGTATAAGGTATGGCCTCTTAATCAAAGAGCCCCTTTATAACAGTAATCTAAGACTAGACTTCTTGAAAATTGATATAATCTCAAAGTGAGATGGCCGTCGTTCATCACGGCAAGTTTTAAATATATTCGTTTGCAAGCTCTTTAATTGAAGGGCTAATATAATGTCATGACGAATGAATTAGAGAGGGGGCATGACGTTATGTCTGAAACGAATAACTTTGTTTATAAGACTGGTGAAGTTTTAAAGAGGTTAGACCTAAAGGATTCTGTCTTCAAAAAGTACATTTTTAGCCTTGAAAAAGAAGGGTATTCTTTTCGAAGAAACAATTTAGGACATCGCCTTTTTACAGAGGAAGACATAAAAGCTTTGGAGATGTTTTTAGAGCTAATTAGTTATGACGGTATGACCATTGAGTCTGTAGCAAGGAAGATAGGCACGGCCAACAAGAAGCAAATAGAGACGATGGGTCATGATGTCATGCTTGAAAACGGCACAGATAGTCATGACATCATGACTGGAAAGGATTCTAGTAGTCATGACGCTATGACGCTAATGAATGTACTTTTAAAAGAGCAAGAGCAGCGTTTTGTAAGACTTCTTCAGGAGCAAGAACAAACATTTAAAAATGAGATACAGACTATTAAAGATAATCAAACTCAAGAAGTTTATGAGCTAAAAAAAACATTGCTTGAAAGAATGGATGACGATACAGGAACTGAAAAAAGAGACGAAATCCTTATTCAAGTTATGCGGGACATCAGAGAAACCAAAAAAATGTTGGCTGCTTCCCAGGAAGAACTCAAAAAGAAATGGTGGGAGTTTTGGAGATAGCATAAAAGCCTAATTTATATACATGTCAGCTATAACAAAAAATGGGGTGATGGAAAATGAGAATTAAATTTGAAGAGCCAGTTACACCTGAACTTATTGCCAGTACATTACAAGGTTTGATGGAGCAGTATGAGGTAACTTTTTCAAAAGCAAATTTATATATCAATTTCCGTAATGCTGATGGAGAGCTAGTGACGTTAGTCGATAGTAATGGGGATGAGATTGAGGGATTTGTAGTCAAAAAACCGAAAACTCAAAAGTCAAAAAAGAAAAAAACGACAGACAATCTAGTTGAATTTCCAAATAAAGAACGAGAAGTTGATATTGAATAGTATAAGAACTACAAGGTTTCAAATTGGTTATTTTAGTTTGAGTAGTTTGTTCAAGCTAAAATAACCAATTTGAAACTCTATAAACTTACATTGTAAATTATTCTTCGGCAGTAGCTACTTCAGCTGCTGCTTTCTTTTTTTCTTTTACAACCACATCATGATGCAAAATCTTATCTTTATTTTTTCCTACATAAGATTGCAGTGCCTTCGCAATCTTTTCTGCTTCTTCTTCACTTTGAATCTCAAAGGATTTCTCAAAGATTGCGCCCACTTGAATAAGTCTTCTTGTTCTCTCTTTTCTTTCTTTTTCTTTTTTACGCGCTTCAACTTGTTGTTTCTTCGCTTTCATCTTCTCAATTTTCTCTTCTATCTCCTGAAGAATTTCCTCATCTGTTCGCTTCTTTGGCACCCATCCCCATCTCCTTTATCTGTTCTCTAATGTTTAAATTGATTATATCAAAAATTGAGATAAATTGGTATCCTTAGCATAGATTCTCTCACCAGGATATGATATAATTCCCTTAGATCGAAGAGATAAGGGCGCACTTATACATCGTACCGATGTGTGCGGTTCCTTCGGAACGAAAAGACAAAACCAAAGATCCATTCGCCTAGATGGCGAATTTTATAAAATCTGTTTGCCTATCGGCAAAGATGAAACCACCATCTGACACCTTTGGTGTTCATGATGCTGATTTCATCCAAATCATTGATTAGCGCACATTGTGCTCTCATCAACTTATTCCTAATCCACTAACCCATTCTCAAGAAAGGAGGAAAGAATTATGGCTATCTACCATCTATCGATGCAAATCATCAGTCGTTCAAAAGGACAATCGGCTGTTGCTGCAGCTGCTTATCGCAGTGGCGAAAAACTACATGATGAACGTACAGACGAGCAAAAATTTTATGCTCGTCACGCACAGCCGGAAACCATGATTCTGACTCCTACCAATGCACCAGAATGGATGAAAGATCGGAACCGTTTATGGAATGAAGTTGAAAAAGTAGAGAAACGCAAAGACTCACAATTGGCACGTGAATTAAACATTGCGTTGCCAATTGAATTGAATCACGACCAACAAAAAGAACTCATTCGATCTTTTGCTCAAAACGAGTTTGTTCAAAAAGGAATGGTTGCTGATATTGCTATCCATCGCGATGATACCAATAATCCGCATGCTCACATCATGTTGACGATGAGAAATCTGAATCAAGATGGGTTTAGCAAAAAGAATCGTGACTGGAATGCTGATTTTGCCAATGTAAAAGAGAACAACCGTGGGTACGTCAAAAACAGCGAAGGCTGCTTATCCATTCGTGAACAGTGGGCAAGCTATGCCAACAAAGCCTTGGAACAAGCTAAAATCAATGAGCGTATCACTCATCTTTCTCATGAAAAGCGTGGACTCGAAACCTTGCCTATGGTTCACTTAGGCCATGTCGCACATGACATGGAGAAGAAAGGGAAACAAAGCGAACGCGGTCAAGTCAACCGAGAGCGCCAAGAATACAATCAAGTTGTTATTGATTTACAAGCTTATCGCCGTCAAAAAGAAGCTCATGTCCAAAAAATGAAAGAAAAAAAGAAGCAATTTAGCTTCTCTACAGATGTTGAAAAAACCTATATCCAAAAAGCTGCATCTCTTTTAGATCAAAAAGTCATTTCCTTAGACGATATTTCAAGACGCCAGAAAGAACTACGTAAAATGGCGGATCGTCATGATCCGATTGAACGCCATTTTCATGTCCAACAACAGCAATTCTTGAACGTCAACAATTACTATGACCGTCTGAGAGCCTTAGAGCGTGAAATTAAGCAGAATGAAGAAAAAGTAGATGAACTCAAGGGATCACTTAATCCGTTTAAGCTGAAAGAAAATAATATGATGAAACGTCGTTACCTTGATAAAATATCTGATTTAGACAGTAATAAAGCAAACTATGAAAGCAGCATCGAAGAATATAAAGAATCCCTTCGTTTTTCAAATGAAGAAGAATTCTACCAACGCTATCAAGAGTTCTCGCAACAAAAAGAGAACCGCATGCATCAAATTAAGTATGAAAAGCAACAGATCCGAGTAGAGACAAAAACTTTGTCACAAGCAGAAGAAGCCATTAAAACGGCTAAAATTCGTGAAGTAAGCTCTCACTATCCAGACTTGAAAACAGCTGGAAACTATTTAAGTTATGAAAATGCATTAAAACTAGAAAAACATATAGATATGGCCAAAAAGACTCCAGTAACGTTAGAGGTCATTAAAAAAGCAATTAAAAATCAAAAAGATGACTTATATAAACTAAGGAAAGATCTAAAAATCTTTCAAATCGAAAAAGATCATCTAGATAAAATGAAGAGCCAAGTTACTAACCTTGAAAAATCAAAAAATGAACTTGATAAATTAAATAATAACCCTGGTGAAGCAGCAAAACGCTTAGTTTCAAAGAAAACACGTCAACACTATGAAGAATTACAACACGAAGTAAATCACTACAGGGAGAACCTTAAGGAAAAAGGATATAAAGGACTAGATGATTTAAACAAGCGACAAAGCGAAATTAGAGGACTTGAGCAAAACGTAATACCAACTATAGAAAAGCAAATAAAAACTAAAGAAAACATCATAGGAACAGTCTCAGGCATCTTTAATGCGATTCAACAAGCTACTCGCAGTGAAGAGCAGGCTCAACAAAGACAGCACCTTAGAAGGTTCAGAAGTAGCTCTATAAATAGAAATAAAAGTCAAGGTCCAGATCTTAGCCGTTAATCATTAAAAATTGCCTTAAGGCAATTAGAACCAACTTTAAGTTGTTTTAGCGCTTTAAGGTTTATATAATCACATATCCTACATATTCTCTTTACTATTTGTACAGTTTAAAAAAGAATGTTAAAAATCTGGAGGTAAAGAGAATGCAAAATGGAATGAATCAATCTAATACACAACAATCGCCTAATATGGCACCGCAGATGAATCATGGCGGCCATGAAATGTTTGACATGCATGAAATTCTAGCTGGTTTTATTAATGTGCTGGATCAATATCAACTTTTTGATCAACATATTCAAGATCAAGAATTAAAAGATATCTTACATCATCAATACGCGTTTATTACAGATGTTTATAACATCGCTGTAGAAGCTATTTCAAAGACATATC
>NZ_JAPCIN010000062.1:0-12824 GCF_025910025.1 Priestia sp. JV24 | reverse complement strand
GGCGGCTTCGTCTATGACTTCATTCTTTTTTGCCGCCCGCTGTCGCCGCTTATATTCTCGGTGATATTTTTTCTTTTTATCGTCCTCACTCATGCACTTAAACCCCCTCCCTTTGACGTATAAAATTTATGTCTACCCCTATTTTAGCAACGTTTTTTGGCACCGTCCGTACCTCCTTAAACATCGTATAAACATCGGATAATTTCCGAACGTATTTCAAATACTCGGCACCAAAAACACAAGATAACTTCCCTTGATATGTATTTGTGGCAACAAAAAAACCGCTCGTAATGAACGGTTTAAGGGTTTTTTAATGTTTCGTCGTGGTGTCCACAATTTCGGAATTTAAACGTATCGGGCTTTATCCACTCGAATGTTAATCGTAACTCTTTGCTTGCTCTGATTTCCCAAACGTCGGGGTTTTTGTACCCTTCCATCTTTTTCATGTTTAGTGACGGGTGGGAATAATCCTCTTCAAACTTTACTAATGCATTATCAATAAGCTTCCTAGATTGTGGGTCTATCTTCTTTCTTGATCTTTTAAATCGGTTCGTAAAATCAAATGTCATTCGCTTAGTCCTCGTCTAGCCACGCAATTGCGTCTTTCATGTTGCTGAATGATTTTACATTTCCTTCTTTTATGTCTTTTTCTGCTTCTTCTTCTTCACGTTGCCATTTTTCAGTCCAAAACCATGCTTGATCTGCTGGCACTTGAACCATAGGGACTAAACGTACTGTGCCGTCTTCTTCTAATCGTGCTTCGATTGATTCGCCTTCGTGTATATTAATATGGTCTAATATGTCTTTTGACAATGTGACTTGCCCACGCTTACGCAATGTAATGCGCTCTTTTCTCACATGACCAACTCCCTTTTTTGGTGTTGCTATTGCCATACTATGCAAGCTCCCCTCTATTGTTTCCGATTTTCTGAAATTCATACTTTCTGACTTCATTATACCATAACGCCCCGTTAGCTTGTCTAGTATTTACGGCGGCTTCCATTTGTTTTTTTACTTGCATCACATTGCGAAATATTCCTACTCTATCGGCAAGCCTACGCTTTGTTTGGCTTCAATGAATTTGCTAGCCGCTAAAATAATTTGATTTTGGCTATTCTGTAAATCTGCTTTTGCCGCTATCTCTTTTCGTGTTAGTAAATTCAACTTTTTTACCCCCATTTTGTTTGCCTACTTCTATTTCCTACACTTTTCTACTCGGCACAAAATTGCTTTTGTCAATGTGCGATTTGCTTATGTATAGCTAATGAAACGACAAATAACCCCGACATTTTCGGGGTTTAAAAAATATAAAGTTTTTCATGTGTAATGGTTTCCATGTTTTCCAATCGTTACTGAAAAATTGGGGTTGTTGATATAACATTACAAGCTAGGTTATCTTGTGTTTTATGTTGTTAGCTGTGTTTTCTTTGATAGCTATACACTTTGTTTTTTGTCTATGTTCCGATAGCAACGGCTGCACCCCTGTTTTCCTCTTCGCTGATTTGAACTACTCACGATTGAAATCGTGAGATTCCTAAGTACGGAAACCTATCGGTTTCTAATTGATTAGGCTACCCCCCGTAGTTCCTACGGTTAGAAGTCTTATAGCTTCGTTTCTAAGGTTTTGTCCTGCGTTAATATCCCTGTCGTGATGTGTGCCACAAAAAGGGCAATCCCACTCACGAAGGTTTAGATTCTTAACGTCTTTGTTTTGGTAGCCACAACACGAACACAGCTGAGAACTTGCAAAGGTTTTAGATACAGCAACTACTTCTTTGCCATACCATTTCGCTTTGTACTCAAGCATTGTTCTGAATTGTGACCAAGACACTTCACTAATCGCTTTGGCTAACTTGTGGTTTTTCAGCATATTAATTACTTGCAAATCTTCAACACCAATTACATCGTGGTTTTTAATGATTTCAGTAGAGATTTTTTGCAAGTAATCTGTTCGTGCGTTAGTGATTTTTTCATGGATTCTTGCAACCTTAACACGTTGTTTGTTCCAATTTGAAGAACCCTTCACACGTTTGGAAAGGATACGCTGTGCGTTCGCTAATTTTTCTTCAAGTTTACGAAACCATTTTGGATTTTCGTATGTTGTTCCATCTGAAAGGGTTGCAAAGGTTTTTAATCCGACATCTACACCAATAGAAGAACCTGTTTTTTCTAACGGTTGCAGTTCTGTTTCTGCAAGAATGGATACAAAGTATTTGCCACTTGGATTACGTCTAACAGTAGCATTAAGAATACGACCATGTACTTCAAGACTTTTTGCAAAGCGAACAAGACCAAGTTTCGGCAATTTGATTTTATTGCCTACAATGGCAATATTTCCGTTCGTTTGCTTGGTTGTGTAGGACTGTACTCTGTTCTTTTTGGACTTGAAACGTGGTGCATCATTTTGCTTCTTGAAAAAACGAGTGAACGAATCAGCAAGGTTCTTGAGTGTGGATTGCAGGGAAATACTATCTATCTCTTTTAGCCATACTAATTCCTTTTTCAGTTGTGTTAATTCTGCTGAACAAGAATTGTATGTCAATCCTTTGCCCGTTTCCTTGTATGCTTCATTCCAACGTGCTAAAAAGCGATTAAATACAAAACGAGAACAGCCGATTGTTTTAGCAATTAAGGTTTCTTGTTCCTTATTTGGATAGATACGAAACTTATATGCTTTGTTTACAATCACTGGTCTCACCTCGCTTTTTGATTTTGAATGTAATGTCGTATCTGTGCTTCTGTTTGTTCGCTTACAGTTGCCACAAAATAAGAAGGATTCCAAAGATGACCTCCCCATAGTTTCTTTTTTAGCTGTGGGAACTCTTTGAAAAGCAATCTTGCTGAAACACCCTTCAATGCTTTAATAATACTTATATATACCTCTTTTGTGCCTTTTGCATGTTCTAAGATCAAATACCCCTTGCCTCCGAATTCGTAGCAATAGCCCCATTGTCTTGCTGGTATTGCTGGCTAACTCGGACATAAATATTTATTTGTTCCATTGCTTAATAAACCCCCAATTCATCCAAAACTTTTCGTGAATAGGCGGGATTATTTTGTTTATGTGGGCTTGTTAACCTAGTTAGCGCGGATTTCATTTCGGTATTATCCATGCTTAACCAATCATGTAAATTACACTTGTTCTTTCTACGCAATTTCAATAAGTGCCTGTTATACTTCTTGTCCCATAAATCCGCTAAAACACTGTAATAATAGTTTTCAAACTTACCTTGTATTCTGCGACTTTTATAGGCTATAACTGTACGTTTAACTGCTGTTTTGGTCATTTTGCTGTCATACTCAAATTGAACGCCGTATTTGCTGTTTAGCGTTCTGTATATAGATTGTGTGTAGTTATATAACTTGAATATCTCACTAGACTGTAAATAAGGTTTTACAAGCTTATAAAAAGATTTGGTAGTTAGTTCTTGAACAGCTAATTTTTCTTCATATTGCTGTTGTGTATCTAAGTCTAATGTATTTTGTTTTAAAATAATGGTATCTAGTTTTTCGTCTAACTCTGAAACGCTATTATGACAAGGCTTTTCGGCTTTTTTTTCGGATTCACCACGGGTAAAAACGGCGGGTAATTTCGGTGAAAAAACAGTTACCCACGCCCCGAATCTTCCCCTTTGGTTTCTGTCTTGTGGAATACGGTTAATGATCTTCATTTGTACTAGCTTTCTAAGAATCTTTTTTACAGTGTCTACTGATTTACCGATTGCCTTTGCTAGTGTTTCAATCTTCATCCATGAAACCCCTAAATATTTAACTGAATACTTAGCAAGTGTTTGCAGGGTCAACCGCTCTGTTTTATTTAACGGTGCTTCTCGTAGAATTTCATTTACATGTTCGTTAAATGCTTCTTTGTTTTTAAACGTCGTATATTTGTTTAACTCTTTCATTCTTCTTCTCTCCTACATGGTGCCCCGTATAACGCAAAAAAGATAGCAATGTATGAGCGGGTTAAGCCCTACACTACTACCCTTTAGATTTATGTATTAATTACCAATATAGACAAAAGACAATCTTCTGATGTATTGATTTTTTTTCGATTGTCGTTTATTATTGTCTTATCGCTAATTTAATAGCATTTACTTAAAACTTTGAAGCCGCTAATGTAAATTAGCACTCCTTTGTTTTTGGTAGTAGTGTAGGTTGTAACTCTTAATTGCTGTGGCGGCGTTGGGTGGGTGCAACCTATTTATTTTGTTTAAATTTTATTCCACCTGTTTATTTTGTTGAATTAATTCTAATACACTATTAAATTGTCGTAAAGGCTATCATATTGTTTTTTGACAACCTGTCGTTATTCCAAGATTCGGACTATTTCGCTATAATCAACCTAACTCTCTTTGTTCTCAATAAGTAAATTCCTTATTATCGAACAAGAAATAAGCAGGAAAAAGCGGCTCCTTTTGCGTTAGCATCAGGAACCGCTTTTTTCTTTTGTTGTATTAAGTTTTTCTTAGCATAGATTTATGGTGTATGAAGGTGGCTCCCTTCATACTGCCTTACCTGTCGTTGCATCATTCAATAAGGTAATAGGTTTTGTGTGTCGTCAAGGTCTGCAAAAGAGCGGTGCCCCTTGTATGGGTTGCCGTTCTTTTGTTTGATGAAAACACAAGATAAGCCCTCTTAGATTGACAAAATTTATTAGCTGTTTTATTTTTCTTTGTCTGCTAAAATATTTTTATAATTCTTGGTTTTTCCATGTTATCCCATGAATTAACCTATCGAATTGCAGTTGTTTATTCGCTTGGTAAATCCCCTTTCCTTATAGCCTAAAAACTCTTCGTTTAGGCTTTTTTTATTGCCCTCTTAATACTAAACCATTCAAAACTATTAAAACGTCTACATGCCCCTTTAAAATGCGTCTAACGGTGTTATTTATAATAATCCTTTATCTTTTCCAACTTTACGCAATGCAAGATTGATAAAGTCGCTTTTATTTTCAATTGATTCTAGCATGTTTATAATATCCGCATCAAAATAATATCCACGGTATGTGCGGTTGTGTTTTTCTGTCTTGTATGAAATTATTTTATCTAGCTGTTTGTCTAACTCTTCGTTATTCATCGTTTCATTTAGCGGCTCTATTGGTGCTTGTACCGCTTCGGGCTTCTCTTGCTCCTGTATCTTAATCTTTTGCACAACTCTTTTCTTTGGCTGTCTTGGTGACTTCGTGCCACTCTTTGTTACCTTCGGGAAATCATAAATACTTTTGTCTAGTGTGCTGTCGTCGTCCCCGATAAAACGCCATCCAGCTATACCACTTGTAAATGTGCATCCTATTGATTTTAAAGTTTCTCTTAATGATTCCTTGCCGAATCCATCTAGCTCTTTACCGATCTTTGCTATATCTTCTTCTTTTGTGCGCTCTAGTATCTCTCTTACTTTCACTTTATCCCTAGCCCCTCTCTATAAATGTGCCCTTGCTTATCGTGGTAAATAAGAACTTGATGTACTTTCGTTTCCGACATGAACATATACCGACGTAATAGCAAGCGACGAATGGTTTAACTGTGCTTGTACTTCGTGTATTGGTGCCCCTGCCGCTAATGCATGGCTGGCGTGGCAATGTCTGAACCAATGACAAGAAAACTCTTGTTTAATTCCCGCTCTCTTTGCGGCGTTCTTTGCTATTGTGTGAATGCGTGAATTGTCCAACTTTCCGCCTTTTTGTGATTTAAATACAAAATCATCTGCGCCGTTGCTTTTCTCTTTTAACACTAAAAGTTCAGTGTTTAAACCGTCAATATAGATTTGACTAGGCTTGCTACCTTTTGCAAGGAAATTCACTTTTATTTTCCCTGCTTCATGTAAGAACGTAATATTAGACCAACGTAAATTCGCTAACTCATTTAAGCGGAACCCGCCATAATAAAACATTTGAAGCATTAATTTGTTACGCTTATTCTTTTCTAATCCAATCATTGTTAAAATCTCCGTCGCTGTTACAATACGTTCGTTTAATCTCTCTTTGTTGTGCGTCTTTGGTTTGTCGTTATAGATTGCATAAGGGTTGCGTTCGATATATCCCATTTTGTGAATGAATGAAAAGAACGCTCGTATAATACGAATCGTATGTGCTTCTGAATAAGCTGAATAAAATTTTTGGATCTTGTTTCCTTCTTTGTCCAGTTTGTAATGTAGTGTACCGTCGTCATTTATGAAAGAACCGTCTTTGTTTCGAACTAATTCATAATAGCCTTTCTCTCTCATGTTCTGGTGGAAAATCCTCAAATGCATTTCGTTGTATACCTTTGGCTCGTAGTTATCAAAGAATGAAAAGAACCTTTCAACCTCTCGACGGTATAAAACTTTTGTTCGTTCTGCTTTGGTTCCAATCCATATTTGTACTAATGCTTCTAGCCCTAAATCATTAACATCAAAATCCTTCATGTACTCTATTGCTTGGGCGTGTTGCTCTCTTCCTGTTATTAATTCCCCTTGTTCTTTAATTGCTACCGCTGTGCTCATAGGCTCCTAACTCTCCTTTTTTAGTTTGGGTTTGTGTGTCATGTTTCCGTGTCATTCTTGGTCTAGGTCAAAAACACAAGATAACACTTCTTGTACTGTGATTTTATAATACATCCTGTTTTTGTTTGTGTCACGTTTTATTTTTGTACGTAATCCATATGTAATACAGCTTTAACTCACCACCTAGACTTAATGCTAGCATAGTAAAAGCATTGATATTAGTGTGGTCTTAGCATATTTGTTAGTCGAAAGATAGCAAATAAAAAAGGAAGATACTTTCCCCTATACCAACAATTACCGTTAGCATAATGAAAGCATCTTCCTTGACGTCATATATAGCATATTGCTTTTTGCTAGCTTTTACCTTTCTTTCTTGCTAGCTTTCGACTATCTTTTCCCTTTGCTTTTATCTTGCTTTCCCTCTAATAAATCTAAATATTCGCTGTATACTTTTTTAAATCGATCTATTGCTTCAAGTCGTTTGTTTCTCCAGTGAACATCATGGAATAACGCCCCTTGCTCCATATGATTGTTAATGGCTTCCACAGATTTTTGGAGCGCTATTGCTTCCCGCTCCTTTTGTTCTAACTTGGTATACAATTTATTTTCCGTTGGTATCTTCATGCGTTATTCCCCCTCACTCATATCATCGAATACAGATTGATACATTTTTAACTGTTCGTCGGTGCCGCTCTCTTTTACGTATTGTTCCCATATGGCTTGTTCTTCGTCTGTTAGCGGCTCCGTTGGTTCGTGATATTCTTCACTGCCTGTCTCATATTCGCCGTTCGCTTCTCCCACTAATGCAAGATGTTTAAATATAATTTCATGTATCCTTAATTCCAGTTCTGTTGCCCGTTTGTTTGGGGTTCGTTCCATTTCTTGCCGTAAATCCCCTAACATTTTACGAATGCGTTGTTTACTCATACAATAATTCCGTTCTCTTTTAATTCGTTTTTAAAGTTGTTTAAATCTTCCTTGAAAGAAACAGGTTGCGCCCAATTTATATTCTGTATTCCTGTTATCTTTCTACCAATCACATCGTTGGGCGTTGGTTGTGTTAATGCTTCGTTTAATTCGTCATACTCCTTTATAATTCCGTTTAGTTCCTCTAACGCCGCTAACATTCGTTTTAAGACGTCTTTTTCCATCTTTGCGGCTTTATCCCTAATCGGCTGTAAATCTCCTTTGTACATACCTTCTAGCTTCTTACGTTGGGATACAAGTGCCGAATCTATTAATAATGTTTCCTCGTATTCTTTTTGTGTAGCTAAATACTTAGCTTTTGTTAGCTTCTCCATTTCAGCGTCGTCTGTCATTTGAGCAATTTGGTTCTCTCTTTGCAATTGGTGTAGCTTCTCTTCAAACTGCGCTTTAATGGTGTATGTGCTGGTGTGCTTGTACTTCTCTTTACGGCGCATTAAATTTGTCAGACGTTCTATTCCTTGTTTATACTGTTCATTCTCTAATAAACTAGGATACTTATTTTTAAATGTTAACATCGGCAAATTTCCCCCTTTTCGTAAATAAACACAAGATAAGGCTTCTTGTACTGTGCTTTAGAAGCTTGTAAAATCCACATTCAGCGCAAACTTTCGCAGTGCTCTCTCTACCCGTTGTTGTATCTCTTCGGCTCCTACCATAGTTGTAAAGTTGTTTACGATCTGCGCCATTTCCCGTTGTCCTAATCCCGCTATACTACCGCCTTGTTTTTGGCTTGGCGTTAGCGGCATTACTCTTGCCCCTCTTGGTAGCTGTAGCAACTCGGCGCCTCTCTCACCTACCATTGTTAATCCGCTTCCTGTAATCGTTCCTCCTTTGGCTAGTCGTGGAATAGTTGGAATGGTTGGCGCATCTACTGGTGATTTACTATTAAATTTGCTAATCATGCCGTTTATGTTTTTAATAGCGGCATTTACCTTGTCAATTAAAGCGTTTAACGCCGCTGTTATTCCCGACGTTACCCGTTCTTTAAAAGATGTACCAATAGAGCTAGCAATCTCTTTAAACTTGGAAACAATTTTATCTTTCATGGTGCCAACTTTCTCTAATGCTGTATCCTTAATTTTTTGGAACGCTCCTTTTGCATCAGTTAACATGGTGCTTAACTTTTCTTTTGCTTTGGATTTTATGTCTTCCCACTTGTCTGAAATTTTAGTGGAAATTATATCCCAAACCTTGGAAGTTACAGTTTTTAACAATTCCCACCCTTTGGATGCAATGGTGTTAATAATACTCATGTTATTACTGAACAAACCTTTTATTAATTCCCACATATTTTTTGCAATATTCTGTAAGTTTTCACCTGCGCCTTTCCAATCTCCTTGCAATATATTGGTGGCAAATTTCAGTACTTCGACTATGTTATCTAGCGCTGTGCCTATGATTTGTTTGACTGAATCCCAACTTGTACTAGCAATAGATGTAATAGTTCCGCCGAACTCATCCCAAAAGGATTTTACGGTTTCTACGAACCCTGATATAGCGCCCTCTATCGTATCTAGTACCGATGTAATTACATCTTTTATTTTCCCAAATTTGCTGTCTGTATCTTCGCCCATTCCGCCCGTGAATTGGTTCCATAAATCCTTCAATGTGGATGTCAAAGAATCCCATTTCCCCGTAATCCAATCAATCCATCCACCCACTGTTTCTTTTACTTGTGTTGTAAAATTATCCCATGCTTTTTCCAGTTCTAATAGTTGAGGGAACATTTCAACTAGCTTTTCTTTGAATGCATCCCATTTTCCTGTAAACCAATCTAATACTTCGCCGCCTTTTTGTCGTATTGTTTCCATGCCATCAGAAAAGGCGGTTTTGATTTTATCCCATATCGGCATAACTGTGTCATTCCACAACTTAGCTAAATCATCCCATGCCGCCCACAATGCGCCAATGGCTACACCTATAGCGGCACCAATAGCAATGAATGGTGTTAACGCTCCAAACAATGCTAATGCGGCTGGTGTTACTGCTACAATCGCCGCTATCAACACACCCGTTATAGCTCCCCCTAACCCTAAAACAGCTTCTTTCACTGTATCGGGAATCATTTGCTGTAAGGCGGCGCTTATGCCCTCGGCGTTCATCGTTTGCAAGAACTGGCTTCCAAAATCCGCCACTGCTGCCAATGCCGCATCTAGGTTTAAGCCGTCTATCAATGCTTGCCCTATGCCCGCCATGATTTGGCTAAATTGGTCTGAAATGTTTGACCATGTTCCTAAAAACGTTTGTGATTGCGCCGCCATGGAACCTTTGAAGTTTTCATCCATTCCCGCTAATAATGCTTGAATGGCTGTATCGGCATTAATGGCGCCTTGCTGTAATTTCGTTTGGAGTTGGTCGCCTGTTAAACCTAATTGTTCTTGTAGTATCTTAAAGGCTGGAATACCTAGCTCAGTCATTTGTAAAAGTTCTTCGGTGGATAATTTCCCTTTAGCTTGGATTTGCACATTGTTATCGTAAAGGCTTTTTATCCTCTACTTCTTATAGTTTCCTATAAGGTCGGCATACATTTTAACCTTTGAAGGTTGCGGACACTCTTGGCGGGGTTATATTCTTCATTGTGAAGGTTCGCCCGCTATGCTCTACGATGGCGGCGGCTCTTTACTTCCTCCGCTTATCTCGGTATTATCATGCCATTAAAAATGGTTTAGACTTCACCGATATTGCCCGCTTTATACTAGGCAAAATCCTTTACCTAGTGCCGCCACGACACGGCTAATTTCTTCTTCTCCTCCACCCAGAGCGCTGATCGAATCCCCTACACTTGTCATAATTGGAATAACGTCTTTTGCTTGGAACCCGAATGCCAATAGCTGTTGTGAACTGCTTTGTAATCCTGTTAAATCGAATGGCGTATTGGCGGCAAAGTTAGCTAAATCTTTTAAAAAACTTTGTGCCTTTTGCCCACTCCCTAATAGAGTAGTAAATGCCATTTCGGTTTGCTCATACTTAGCGGCGCTTACAATAGCCGCACCGCCCGCCGCCGTTATTGCCGCCGCTAGCCCACCGAAAACCCCTAATATGCCGCCCGCCGCGTCTCTAATAGCGTCAAGCTTACCACCCATTTTACCCATTTCGTCGCCCGCTCGGCGTGTGCTATCGCTCATTTGTTTTGTGGCTTGCTCGGTGTCTGTTTTAGCTTGTCCTAGTCCTTCTCGTAGCTTGGATAAATCCGCTTTTATCTCTACCAACGCTTCGCCTAAATTATCCGCCATGTTTACCACCTACCTTTTTATCAATGTGTATTAACTCCATGGCGTATTGCTCCGAAAGAATAGAGAATGCTTCTATCTTGGCGGCTTCGTATCTTGTCCGTTTCTGTTTCGCCGCTATGGCGTTTATTTCTCCCATGTCATACTTTGCCCTTATTTGCATTTGAAAACGCAAAATAAGGCGCTCTCGTTCGTTTCGTGGTGTGTGTGTAATCGGTGTGTATAATTCTGTGTAAAGTTTGGTTAATTGCTCGGCGTTCATTATTCGTTATCGCCATTTCTTAAATAATCACGGAAAATGCTTTTGTGGTTTGGCGTGGCTTCATACTCAGGGCTTCGATTATATAGCGGCACGTTTGGTTTATTGTGGGTTTTACCTTCGTCGGGTGCTTCGTTTAATTGCGCCATATAATCCGTTAATCCCTCTAGTAAAGTAATGGCGGCGTCTTTGTCTTGGCTTGCTAATTCCTCAAACATATCTTGCATTTGCTGAATCATTTCATCCATTTGTATCCGCTCCTTTTTTTAAAATAAAACACAAGATAATCCTCCTTATTTTGTTACCATTTCAGTTGGCGTTGGCGGCGGCGCTCGGCGTCCTCCCGCTTTTCTCTATCGGTCATGGTGCGTTTGCCGTTCGCTTGCTTGGCGTGCCGCATATCCTTTTGTGCCCGCTTTAACATTCGTTCAAAATGTTTGTTATCGTTGTCCATAGCCCTCACCCCCGCTATAACTGCACTTCCAACCTCTCAATAGATCGACGATACCCTTCAATTACTTTCCTATGCTGTTCCGCTTTTTCTCGACTTCGTTCATATGCAGTTTTCGCACAATGCAACTGTTCGCTATTACCTTTTCTTTGGGCGTGTTCATATGCCACACGCAACCGCTCAACTTTATCTAATTGATTTTCCAAGTGTACGGACAGGTGTTGTATTTCTGCTTTCTTGCTTCCTATTGATGCTTTTGTTATTTCCGCTTGGCGTGCCTTATTATAAAAATTTCTTCTCATGTCCTTTACCTCCGTTCGTTAATACTGTAAATGCCATATGCTTTTCGTAGTTTGCGGCGCTCTATCTTCTTTTGTTCTAAATGTTCTTCTATATCCATTGCAATTAATTGCTTGTCTTCTTCATCCAGTTTGTCAATTAAGCGGCGCATAACTGTTTTAATGGCGGGCAGCGTGTGCTCCTTTTTGCGGCTCTTAATCTCTAATACCTTGGTACGGTCACTGGCTGGAATCGGCACAACACTAACCTCGAATAATTTAACCTCATTCAGAAAGCGCACTTGTTGTTTAGTGTCGGGGTCACGCCCATAACTCTCATTTATGACGTCGTAGCCAATTGATAGTTTACATACATGCCCTTCTTGCATCTTTTGGCGAATGTCTAACGCTGTAGGGCTTGTGCTTAAACGTGCCCATATCTTTAACCCTTCTTCTGTTTCTTCTGCCTTGTAGACCGTCCCAATGGTATGCGCCGCATCATAAATATGGCTGTCTAAAAGCGGAATGCCGCCACCTTCTCTATTGATCTTTTCAAGAATGGTTTTGCGGAATGCGCCACGCCGCACTACATCTCCGTGTTCATCTGCTGGGAACCCCCAAAGTGAAGCCATGCCTACAAGTGTATTTTCCCCTAATGACTTGGCGCTTAAATTAATAAGTCGCTTGGTTAATCGCTTCCCATATTCTTCTTTCACTCGGTGCATGGTCATAGCTTCCTTAAATTCAAGCTGGCGCATACTTCGCTCTATTCTTGCTCGTTGCTCTTGCCGCTGGCGCTCGGTTTCATGTAATGCCGCTTGTTTTTGCATGGCATACACAGCCGCCGTGCGCTGGCTTACTCGTCCACCTCGTCCCATAACAAACGCCCCCTATCTGTCTCGTAATCGTTCTAACTCTGCTGCTAATTCCTGTATTTGCTTTTCTAGTTCGCTGGTTGTTTTTATGTCCACTATAGTTTTAGCTATATATGACAACGTTCTACCCCGTGATACGGTGTCCAGTGACATATCCGCCCTAACTACTAGTAATTGTTCTAATAAGAGGTTAATAATATTGTGGGTGTCTTGTAGGATTTTCACGGTGTAATCTTGCTCATAATATTTCTCTAGTAGCTT
>NZ_JAPCIN010000061.1:0-19127 GCF_025910025.1 Priestia sp. JV24 | reverse complement strand
CACGACCTCCAATTTCTTTTCTTGTTGAAGTTGATTCTGTATGAATTTTTCTTGATTTTCTCTAATTTCCTTCATACTTTGCGCTTGCATAATAATTAGATCCTCAATACTTTGAGGTGGTTTAGACAAGAATGCTTCGACTAATACATCTTTCACTTTCAACTGATACTCAACCAAAGCACGAGCTAACCAAGGTGTTTCTTTTTGCATAGCTGGAGTAATTGAAATTTTTGCTAACCATAAAGGTAAAAAATCTAATTCAATCGCTAAAACCTCGTTATGTGGGTCAAATACCCCTGCTTCAAATTTGAAGCACCCTTGTTTAAGAACTAAATCATCTTGAATGTTTTGAACTTGTCTATCTTTTTGAGCTTTATTAAAACCAATTCCATTACAAACCCAACCGACACCAACATAAATTTTCTCGTCATTCGCTTTTGCTGCTAATAATTCAGCGCCCATAAAATTAACTGTCTTTCGTTCAGTTAGGACAATAGGTCTCATCTTACTCCCTCCCTTTTTGATTAAATTTAAATAGATAATTCTTTAACTTTTGTGAGGATTGATTGTTTCTCTCGTTCATCTAATTCTTTACGTAACTTACGATAAAAAGTAGTTTCATGAATCCCTAAAGCTTCAGCGATTTCATAAAAATAAATACCAGAATCCCGAATTTGTTGTCGGATGTCCGCATTAGGTTTTATTCTCATATCCACTATTCCTCTCCTCGAAATTTCTACTTCCAAAACATTATTGCAAAATTCACGCTAGTAGTAATAGTAGTGCAACAAAGTAAAGTCCGCGCAAAAAACCTACCCTCAATAAAAAAGGTAGGTTCCAATATTTTTTTATTACAGAATATAGATTTAAACACTTATTCAACGTCCTGAGATTTACGTTCCCAATAGTCTTTCTGATACTGTTTAACTTTATCTTTATTATTAGCTCTCCACTCTCGCGCACGTTGATTATAGCGTTCTCGATTCTTTTCACGATATTCTCTGTAATAAGCACGTTTCTGTTCTTTAGCTAATTCAGATAAACTCATACTTAGCACTCCTCTCAAAGATAATTTTTAAGTAGAAAATGAATTTTTAATATTGTTTTTGAAGGTGTTTTTTTATTACTGATTTATAAAACTATAAAATAGCCTTAAACTACTGATACTATAAGGTTTTGGGGTGACGTTTAAGGCCATAGTTTTTGTTTAATTATTAAAAACAAATATAGCCTTATTTGTCACCTAAATAAACCTTATTAATACAGTTTTGTTTTCACTACTGAGGCGAATGTTTCTCCTCTTGTTTTAGCATAATTCATAGCCAATTCTTTTACTTTTTCTACTGGAAGATCATACGTTTTAGCTATCTCTTCAAACGAGAGAACTCCTACTACACGTTTAGATCTTTCTTTCTTAGTTCGTTTGTTTTCAAATGAAAGCATCTTTTCTACCTCCTTAACATCCTTAGGCTTAACCTTTGCCTTTTTAGCTACTTTTTCAATAGCATTTTTGTACTCGTCTTTTGATAAAAAATCTTTTATTTTCAACATTAGAAGCAATACTGTTTTTGTTTTGCTTGGTCTATCAATCGCTTGTAGGTATAAGGCTTCTGTTGATGCCTGGATGCTGTTATAGAAGGTGTGTGTATCTGCATCACGTTTAATTTTTTCTACAACCTTTTTGCAAGTATCGTAGTCCGCTATAGTTGTTAATCGCTTTAAGCAAGCGTAATGACTATTTGTTACCGTTTTTTTAAACTCACCTAGTATTTGTTCATTACCTTCAACAAACGCTTTATATATATCAGGCGTGAAGTTGTCAGAAATGGAATCAGACTTACGTTTTTGTTCTTCTTTCTCTTGTGTATCAAGTTGCTGCAATACTTCTTTTATAAAAGTCATATCTAAGCGTTGAGCTTTAATTTCCTTTGAGATGTTCAATAAACCTACATTTTTAGTGTGTAGAGCTCGTTCTACCGCTTTGATAAAAGCAAATCTACATCCAGAGAAATATCGTTCCTGTTCTTTCGATACCGCATGACGCAAAAATAAAGTATCGACATCAAGATTATTTTCGATCGACTGGTATACACCGTAAATTCTTTCAATCTCACTAACTATGAACAATTGAGGATCAAAGTAAGCATGTTCATTGATTTCTTTAGCTATGTTCTTAGCACGTTTTAGCCTGTCTTGGTACGCATATTCCAAGTTGAACAGTTCAGTCTGCTTATTTCTTGGAGCTTGTATAAAAAGAGAAAACCTTCTGTACGTATTTCGTAATCGGTTTGAAATTTGCTTGATAGACGAATAGTTAAATAAATTAGAAAAATCGTTACAAACCGCTATACACTCCCATTCAAGATCAGGTATTTCTTTTCCGTTTTTATCTAGTAATGGGACACCGTTTTCGTCACGCTTTATGTTTTTTATATTGACTCCATCAGCTATAACGCTCGTTGTAAGGATAACTTGAACATCTTCTGGTACTTGTTGAGTTTCTACTAGTTGTCTGTAAGTTGTATTACTCTTACTACTAGCATTAATAGTCCTAACCTTAATACCTTTCCGTTGCAATACCCCTTTTAACTGTTCAATCTTGTTCTTTGACTGAATATATATTAATAACTTTCTCTGGCTTGTCCATACTTCGATAAGCTGCGCTAACTCGGCTAATGCATCGTTTCGCTTTTCGTAGGTGTATATTGCAAGCTCTTGACAAGGTGATTGAGGGGAACCGTTATCTATTTTTACTACTGTTTCAAATTCATTTCTGTAAATGTCGTCTACCGTTCCACTTAACCCAATAAAAGATCGAGCTTTTTTACCAACTTTGTACAAATTTTGAATCGCTTCATACCGGTAGTTTTTATCATAGTCCGCAACAAATTTGTGAATCTCGTCTATTACCAAGGTGAAAGAAATTCTCTCGCAAATCATTTGTAAAAACTCGATCAGCACCGGAGTCATGTCATATGTAGAAACAAATACACGCTGTCCATTCTTTACATCTTGATTGATGATTTTGAACAAATTAGATGTTTGACCTTTAACTGCTCGTAATTTATGAGAAATAGCATTTTGCTCAGTTAGAGCAATAGTCGGAGCAGCGAAGATATAAAAATGCTTACTTTCGTCTGATAACTCTTTGAAAGCATTGATAAAAGCTGTTGTTTTACCGCTTCCTGTTGGGCTATCTACAAGTAATCTTTGCTTTCTTGTAATTAAATTCTTAGCTACTTCTGTAGGGATATAACCAGCTACTTTAATTATTTCTTTTTCAAAGGTCGATTCAATCTCTTGATCGTTCGTATAATGAAGGTATTTACCTTTATATCCTTTGTTTCTAGCTTCATATTCTAACGATTTAATGGTAGCTTGTCCGTTAGCTCTAAGACCCCTCCAAGCTCTTTCTGACTGTTCTCCACCACTTATAATGTCAAAGAGTTCAAACCCTTCACTGTCTGTTATATAACCGGTATTTACGTAGTGTTTAATTCCAACAACCAAACGTTTCCATAGTTCTCCTTGACCAACTCCACTAGGGATATGTCCAATATGTTCGGCCATTTCTTTTAAAGCATCGAAGTGGATAGGTCTTAAATCCTTTTTAAACTCATCGTATAAGGATTTTTGACGTTCACTTTGCATTACTTTGACAGATTCAAGTAAATCGTACGTATTAAGCTTGTTATGAACATTTATAATTTCGTATCCTCGTCTACCACCACGAACCGGAACAGTTGTATTCTTTGCTTGGGCATCTACTGGAAGCCCCATTCCCTGCAGGCGTTTTGCCATATGTTCAATGATGCCTTTCATTTTCAACTCATCATTGATAGTCTGATCTAACTGGAATAATAAACGGTAACGATTCCCTTTTTTGCCATGACTAAATGTATAAAATAACCCTACTGCTTCATCTTTTAGTTGAAACATGACCTCTTGAGGATTTGTTATTTCAAACTCATCATCTATGTCTATTGCAAACAAACTAGAAGAAATAAAACATAACTTGTTATCCTGGTCTGTTTCGGCATTAGAAAGGATAATACAATGTCCTTTACTAAAAAAATCAAGTATCTTTGTTACTGACAAACGTTCACTATATGTCTTTTTTAACTCGTTTGTTACCTTACCCATATCAAACTTATTAGGTTGACTTTTGAAGGGCATAGGATGGACTAAAACGTGATGTTTTGGTATATTTTCATTAACTTGTTTTTTATTTAAAGGTGTATTTTCTATCTTTTTTTCGCTTGAGATAGAAAGTACATCTTCTTTTTTTATGAGGATTGTCACTGCCCCTCACCTTTTTCAAATTGCTTCTTTTGTTCCTCTAACCCTCTTTTAAAAGTTGTCTTAAGCACAAAAAGACCTCCTTTCGCTTTTCGTCAGCAATCAGGAAGTCTAAAAAAGGTATATTTATCTAAAAAAATAGGCATAATTAACTATGTAATGTATACTCACAGCTAACAAAGTTGCTTGATAGGCAACTTTTGTTATTGAATATACAAGCTAAATATTGTACTATTAAGTCAACTATGAAAATATTATTTTAAATTTACCTTAATGACTTCTGACTGCTATCAGAATTTATTAACAGAACGGGCATTCTGACTGCTATCAGGGAGCCCATCCAAACGACATCCTGCAAGATGTCGTTTTTTGTTATCTTTATTATACATTGCGAATAATTAACGTACAACTACTGTGACATAAATGACAATCAAACAAGCAGGGATTGAAAGTACAATAAAAGGACCAAAAAGTTTATATGGTCCTAATTAAATTTACCTTTGTATTTATTTGATGTTCTTTTCTTTTTCTGCTAAACGTATAATTGCAGGCATTAAAGCTTTCCAAAAGGCCTCTAACGGTTTCCCTTTCGGCTCAATTTTTTGTTCCGGATTTAGTTTGGTCATTTTTATCCCTCTCATTTCAAATGATTTATATTCAGGATGACCTTATTTGACATTAGTATACTTTTTCACTCTGCATTTTTGCAGAGTGAAAAAAAGAAATATTTTTACGAAAGATCCATGCGTGTCATAACAGCTGTTATAGCTTCTTTTATTTTATCAAGACATACAGTCTTTTTTTGAGGGAATTCTGATTCTTTCGTGAAATTTAATAACTCCTCTTCTAACCCTTTCGCAGCTAAAAACCCTTGAACAAAATGATATTTTTCTGAAGATCTTATGTAGTCGGAGTTCGCATTTATGAAGCGATTCAATGTTTCTTTGCTGTCTTGAGATTTTAAGCTCTCTTCCAATTGAATAACCAACTCTGTTTCAACTTCTTCTTTTCTCAAAAGATCTGGAGTTATTTTTATTCCTTTAGAAAATAATTCTTTTGCTCTCATCGCCATATTTTCTTTTGTAAGTACATTCATTTTTTATCTCCTCCTACAATATTTGTAAATATCTTTGTTATAAATCTACACGTTCGTGTAGATTTTGTCAATGGTATTTAAAGGGAAATTGTACTTTTTCTTTATTTTTGTATAGAATAACTTTATTAACGCGTATAAAAGGAGAGGGTTACATGGCTTTTTCATTCGAACCATTATGGAAGTTGCTTATCGAAAAAAATATGACAAAAGAAGAAATGAGATTAGAGATTGGATTATCACCAACTACAGTCGCTAAGATGAGTAAACAAAAGAATATGAACACAGATGTTATTGATCGCATTTGCAATCATTTTGGTTGCTCAGTAGATCAGGTAATTAAACATGTTCCAGGTGATCAAAAGAAAACAAATGAAAAAATATGACGAACGGATAGGCGAACGGGTTACATTAAGGAGGCGATAACTTGGATATACCAGAAAAAATCTATACAACTAAGGAGATTGGAACTACTTTAAACGTGGCCGATTCAACGATACGGAAGTGGGCAATGGCATTAGAGAAGAACGGGTACTCGTTCGCGAGAAATGAACACAATAATCGTTCTTACCGCGATAAAGATATTACAGTTCTTAAACATTTCCAAGTCATGGTACAACAAAGTAATTTTTCTGTAGAAAATGCTGGAATGGTTATAGCAGCAAAGTTTAAAGAGGGGTCGTTCGCGAATGAGACGGGGGTCGTTCCTTCAGAAAATGAAGAACAAGGCCGTTCGTTAGGTCGTTCCGACGAGGTAATTGAGAAGTTATTAAAGCATATCGAGCGCCAAGAGGAATTCAACAAGGAATTAGTAGAGCGATTAGAACGACAAGAGACATACATACAAAAAAGGCTGGACGCGCACGACGGCCAACTGATGGATTCTGTACGTGAGTTGCAGCAACTCAAAAAATTAGAACAAAGAAACCAAGAAGAACGTAAGAAACGAACAGGATTCTTTAGAAAGTTCTTTTCATAAGTATAGATAATTAAATTAATAAATTAATAATAATAAGGTGTGTAGATATTATTTATTTTAAAAAACAAAGAATTTAGTTTGTTTATTTGTCGGTTTTTGATAGAATATTGAGTAGTTACAATCGGATAAAACAGGGTGATGTTAGGTTGGTAGGCACTCCTTTTAGTAAGGGGGGTGCTACGATGACTACATTCCAAGTCGCACAGCTAATGTATATGGCTATATCTTCTTTGACGAATGTAATTGCTATCGTTGTGGCTATCGTAGCCTTACGTAAGTAATAACTATTCGTTCACTATAAGTAGCAATATCATGGCATAAAAAGAGTAATAAACGAAAGCGACCACCCTGTTCGAATCTCGGCGAAAAGATTTTCAGGGTGGTCTTGTTTTGGGCCGGTCAACCTCTCATTGCTGATTTGATTGTAACCGTTGGATCTGAGTGTTAGCGCACTCAGATCTTTTTTTATTTTTATGTGTTTATTAACTTTTTCATACAGCTTTTAATTAATTTTATTTAAAGACAAGTACAAAAGATAATGACATAATAGTGTCTTTTGTTGCCACCATTATAACATAACGTATAAGAGGGAATTCAAGTATTTTATAATTTTTTAACTTTTATTTTTTCCTAAAAAACATAAAAGGCCTTTATGTTTTTCTTGGTTTTTAAAAATTATATGGTTTTTGATACCTTCTCTAATTCGTCTTTTATACGCAAGACTACCTTACCCACATCTCCATTGATTGCGCTGCCAGTAAAGCGTAGTACTTTCCAACCGCAATCCTTTAGATACTTATCCTTCCGTTTATCCCTTTTTTTAGCTCCTGAGGTGGAATGGTATTTATGACCGTCACATTCAATTGCTATATTATGTTTCATTAAGGCTAAATCTATGCGGTAATTACCACATTTAACTTGTGTTCGTACTTTAAAGCCGTTAAAGACTAAAGCCTGGTACAACTTTTTTTCTATATAAGACCCACACTTTTTATATTGCCGGTCTACTTTTACTTTCTTCGACTTGGATCCTTTATTTTCTATCTCATGCAATATAAACACAATTAGTCCTAATCCACATAAAGCGATAAAAAAGACATATTCTATAACCATTTATTTATCACTCCATTACTTTTGTAATTCTTTTGTAGGGACAGGCAATACCTACCAAACTTTTGCATAGGTATATATCATGTAGCTACAAAACTTCTACCAAACTAATTACACCGTATCTGTTTTATTATCCTTACCAAATTAATACCTTTAGAAACGTTATAAGAAAAGGATTTTACGATTTGTTTGGAAAGAGCCGGGAGGCGAATGACAAGGGGGAGTTCGAGGGGGGAACGACCAACGAACGACCTTAAGACGATGTTAGGAGGCCACATCATGTTTAAGACACCAACTGAAAGTATGAGTGTTAAACAGTTTATGAACCGTACTCAAAAAAAAGAGTATGGCCGCCGAAACTTTACAGCTTATTCGATTAGTTTCACACCATTGGCTTTACTTGACCCACTAATGATTAGTATAGGATTAGGTGTCCTAGGTATCGTATTTGTAGAACGGATGTTGACTCACTTCGGCCTACACCATATCGCTGAATTAATATCCAATGTCATAAGAATTATAGGGCCAACAGCGTTCTTTGCAGCATTAATTTATTTCTTTGTGACGAATCCATTCACGCTTTTATAGGAGGTTGCATCATGATAAGAGGTTGGTATTACAAACAGAAAATAAAAGGAATGCTTCTCACGGCATTTAAGAGTGGAGAAATGGGTATTAAAAGTAAATTAATTAATAATGATAAGATGATATATCCCAATCTTAAGCGTATGGATATTGATTATGAGAAAGAAACAATCCAGTTTGTATTTGTGTTGCCATATGGCTTAGATCCAGAAGTTATCAAGAAAAAGCAGTATTGTTTTGAACAGGTCTTTGGTAAGCAGTTTGAGCTAAAAGCCAAGAGTGCCAAACTATTTCTTTTAACGATTTATACCAAGCCATTCACCCAAAAGGTTATATACGATTATCAAACTTACTCATTGTTAATTAAAGACATGAAAATGCCTGTAATTTGTGGAATGAATTTAAAAGGTGAAACAGTAATATACGACATGGTAGAAGAGAATAAAGCAAACATACTCGTAGGCGGCAATCCAGGCAGTGGAAAATCCTCACAAATACGTTCTATTCTTACGACCCTTATCCTTCATCACAATCCAACCAAACTCCATCTACACTTAGCAGATTTAAAAGGTGGGGAATTCCACTTATTCCGTGATATCCCTCATGTTAAAGGAGTATACAAAGATGCACATAGTTTTAAGGTAGCTATGTTTGAATTGAAGAAAGAGCTGGCACGGCGTGGAGAACTTTTGGATTATTACGGTCAAGTCCATATAGATAATTTGCCGTTTGAACTACCCTATATTTTAGTTTGCATTGATGAGTTTGCTGAATTAGCAGAAGAAAGTGAAGTACAAGAGCTCGTTCGACGTTATTCCTCTCTTGGTCGTGCGTTAGGTTGTTTTTTAATTAATAGTACACAACGTCCTAGTGCTGATTTATTAAAAACGTCTATTCGTTCTAACATGAATGTGCGAATGGGATTTCAAGTAGCAGATAAAGTGAATGCTCGTATATGCGGAACGCCTGGAAGTGAAAATATTGAGGTGAAAGGCAGAATGATTTGCAAAATCAATAAACCATTTGAGGTTCAGGCTCCATTTTTAGACGATAACGCATGTAAAAAACTATTAGAAAGGTATAAGTCTCCAAGTGAAAGAAAACTGCCTAAAGACAAAATAAACATCTTACAGACTGTACCGCCTATACAAATCGATGAGACTAAACAAAATGATGTATTTGAGGTGTTGGGAGAATGAAAAGTAGAGATTTAGAAATTTTAAATGATTTGCAGAGATTTAGATGTTTAACGCGTGATGATTTAATCCATTTACATTTCTCCCACTTAAAAAATCCAATTAACTCAGCTAACACAGTATTAAAAAGATTGAGACGTGATGGATATATTGATGTAAATACATCTCATAACCCTTATCTTTACTTCGCTTCTCCAGCACCAATTAAAAAAGATTCAACAAAGATACCTCATTTTTTAAAAATTGTAGATTTCTATAAACAAGTATGCGCTTATGAAGGGCCCAAAAGTTTTATTATTGAGCCGAAATACGGAAAAGGATACATGGAACCCGATATTTTTATGATTTTTAAACGCGCTCCATTCTTTGTAGAAATTCAACGTTCTGTTTATAGCCAAAAGGTAATGAACGAAAAAATTAAACGCTATGAAACATACTACATGGGCCAAGAATGGCAGAAAGAACCTTGGCAACCTAAAGATCGTAAAGTGTTCCCTAGAATACTTATGGTCTCAGATACACGATATAACATTGATAGTCCTTATATAAAAGTTTTTCAAATACAAAATATAGATGACTTTATTGAACAAGTTACACCTAGAATTCCTGCGGACGAAACTATAAGAATTAATCAAGGAAATATTCGATTAAAGTGAACTATCATAGAAAAAGGGGTCGGTATTACCGACCCCCTAATTAATTAGCCACATAGAGCTGATGCAAACATTGTTAGGGTTAGCTTTTCATCATCTAACCGTTTTAAAGCTGTACTAACATCTGAGTGTTCTAACACATCACACACATCTTTAGCTACAAACCGAGGGTAAGAATAGTAATCGCACCCTTGTTATAAGCTAAACTCCCTAACTTGAACTTAGTCACCCCAGATGCTATGCCTGTTTAAAAAGGAACCAAAACATTCGCTCATAGTTATATAAGATAGATCTCAAATTCGAAACCTCAATAGCAAAAGGGTGTAGGTATAGTCCAATTAATAAATGTTTATAAGGACAGGTCATGTCCACCTTGAAGATAAACAAAAAACCCTTCGCCTGGAAGGATTATCTTTGCTAAATTCTCCATTCTTCTTTTAGCTTGGTGAGAAACTTCATCATTTCTCCATCGTCATTTGTAATATCCGGATGAAACTTTTTAGAGGCTTCTCTATATATCTTTTTCAACATGACCTTTTCTTTATCGGTGTAGGTACTATTAGTTTGAGCAAAGTAACTACTAAATCTTTCTTTGTGATCACTGTAGTTACTTTCAGAATCGTTATAGTAACTACGCTTTTCTTCTTCTCGCTGATCTTTGTTACGTACTAATTCATCATAATAATCTTTATTTTGGAGTGTTCCAAAAACGTCATAGCAATAATCATATGTGCCAGATCCATATATTGCTTCAAAATTCCTTTTAGCTTTTAAATATGATTGGATAATTTCATCATGTTTTTTCCCAGCCTTATATTCTTCAGTTTCTTGGAACTCTTTTTCTGCACGTTCTCTCAATGGTGCCAACTTCACTTCTATCAAGTTATAAATCTCATCAAGGGAAAGACCTATTTCATTAGACTTTCTTTCAATTTTATCGGCTGCACAATCATACAGTGAGAACTCAATGAGATCATAATAACTCATTGTACATATAGACCATTGCTTTTTCATAACCTTTCCATCTTGTCTATAGCTTTTATGAATACTAATTTTATAAGCTTCTCTTATAGACCTTTCAAAACGCTCAGTACTATAAGTATAGATGTATTTAGTTTGTTCCTCCCCTTCGTGTCTCAATGTAATACTGTCAGCTAAAATCTCCTTATATCCCCCGTATTGAGCAGATTTTTTATTGGTAACTGTTTGAATAACACAATACATAAGAACCCCCCTAAGGCAAAAGATAAAAGAATAAAATCTCTATTGTGTAGTATTTTTGTACAAACCCTTATTTTTCTTCTAAGTCAGCTTCTTTAAGTACCTTATAAACTGTACTACGACCTATATTAAATTCTTTAGCTATATCGTTAGCACTCTCTCCACTCTTAAATAAAGCGACTATCTGACGTTTAGTATTAGCTTTTAATGTTGGCCTACCTCCAACTCTACCTCGTTTCTTAGCAGCTTTTAAACCTGCCTGTGTACGTTCTTGTATGATTGAACGCTCAAACTCTGCAAATACAGCTAACATACCAAACATTGCCCTACCTGCTGCCGTTGTAGTATCAATGCTATCGTTTAAACTAACAAACTCTACTCCTCGGGCTTTTAATTTATCTGAGAGCTCATATAACTGTTTTGTGGAGCGAGCTAACCTATCTAGTTTATAAATAACAAATACATCACCTTCGCGTAATGAATCAAATGCTCGTTCTAACTCTTTACGGTCTTTTTTTCCTCCACTTTCTTTTTCAGCAAATAACTTGCATTCTTTACCGTTTTCTTGGGCATATGCCTCAATAGCTTTTATCTGCATATCTAAATTCTGATCTTGCGTACTAACTCGAGCATATCCAATTATCATTTTGTCTACCTCCATACGTTTTATGTACTTTTATTATAGACGGGTTTATAGACAAAAACAAGATAAAAAAGATAATAAAAATAATAATATTTATTTTTCTATATAATCTTCGTTTTATAGACAGAAAAGAGACGATCTAAAATAGATCGTCTGTTTATTTGCTAGCTATAAGTCCAACTTTTTTTATATCTTGTGTTTTTTTAAGTAATTCTCTAGTAAATACACCTAATTCCTTATCATTAAGAGCTTTTTGAGCTTCCTCTATAGCTAAAACAGCATAAGAATCAATAGTAAATTCTCTGTGTTCTAACAGCCTTTCTATATCCTGTCTTTCTAATGTCTTATTTCCCAAGATACTTCTGTCGTATGTAGCTATTAAAGTTTCTATATAATCTACACCTCTAAATAATTCTTTTTCAACATTACTCATTTCTTTAAAGTCCATACTTATATACCCCCTTATAAATTTAACTTATCTTATCATAAATGGAATAATGTAAGATGCTTTTCAAATAACCTCAGAATTTGGATTTTGTTAAATTTTCTATCCCATATTTCTAACAGGGCGCAATTATACATAACTCTGTTTTGTCATTCCGAAGCTACAATAAGCGTGATTAGGACTCCCGAAATCTTGGGACTCTAATTGTTTTGCCTTCGGTTAAAAAAAGAGAGAAGAGCATAAGGGGTTTTTGTCCCCACTGCAAGCGTGGAACTAGGCGAAGCCTAGCAAAACTATGGGTACATAAAAACCTTTAGAAAGTCGACTCAGTGTCGAGTCATTTACTATCTACTGTCGATATAAAGTCGACTTAAGGTTGACTCATATTTTACAAGAGAAATAATCGTTTACAAAATAAACGCCCATTTACACACCATTAAAAATGGTATTTCAATAGGCTCCGGTTTGTTTTAATCTTCTCAGCATGTATGTTCATATAATTTTGTATTTCAAATTGAATTAGGGGTTTCTGGAGGTTCGTTGCTGGTTAGCTCGATTACTCTACGAGGATTAAAATTTTTAAATTAAAAGTGAGGTTTTATAAGGTTTTTGAAATTAGCAAAGGGAGTTTGTTTTTTAGGTATGTAAAATCGGAAATAATAGATAGGCTGAAAATTGAGCTCATCTCTAAAACTTCAACATATTCTCAAATAATACCGTTTGTTTTATCTTTTAAGTTCATCCATAGTTCAACTTTGAAAATGTATTATATTTTTGTGTAGTTTAACATAAGGTCAATTAATTCTATTTTAATAATTCTCAACGCTGAACCTTCAGCACTCAAATTTCTTGGAGATCCAAAAACCATACTCATAAAAAAAGGTTTTATGTTTTCTATGTCAAATTATAAGATTTTATAAAAAAGGGGGATTATAATGAGTTATTACTTTCTTGCAGTACCAATAGGACTACTTCTCTATCATTCAATACATGTCTTATTAAACAAATATAAATTCGAAAAGAAGATACCTAGATGGGTTAGCATTTATGCTATTGCATCAATAATTTACATTATATTAACAAGTTCATCACTTGTGTTTGAATTGTCTTTAAGGTTACACCTGTCAAACTCAGTTGCTGCATGGGGAGGACTTATAACTGCTCTAACTGTTCTTGTATTAATGGTTAAATACGCTCCAAAATCTTATGCTGAATAAGACAAAGGTTTCGGGGCTTCATTTCGGGTTATAAAAGCTTTGAGTAACATTTTGAATAGTTTTATATTCTTAAAACTAAAAACCTTTTAAAGAGAGATTACGAGCGTTTAAAGGCTATTAACAGCTTTTCAATTCCATACATACTCCAACTGACCCTCTAATTGGCGGCGACTTCTTCAAAGACAGGTTTTGACAGGTTTTTAACCTTACTCACTCTTTTTAGGGTGTCAGAAATCTCGCTTTTCTCGTCAACTCTTTTTTAGGACTCCAAAAACTCCTAAAATTAACGTTTCAAAAAACAAATGTTATGCTGTTTTTAAGTATTAGATTTCAGGTTTTATCAGGTTTTAAAATAGTATCCCCAAAGTTGGGGACATCCAAGAGGTGAATTTATGAAACTCGATCAAGAATGTGTTAGATATTTACTCTTAACGATTGAAGAAGAGGTTCTTTTTAATCAATATCTTTGGATAGAAGATTTATTACGCTTCCAATTGTTAGAAAAGTATTCCGAAGAAGAACTTCTCTATACTGTATTGAAGCTTAAAGAGGCAAACTTTATAGATGCCCATATTGAGAGTGTAGAAAGTGGTTCTGTAATTACTAATGCTTATGTTTCTCAAATGACTTGGCATGGCCATGAATTTCTAGATACCATCCGAGACCCGGAAGTATGGAAACAAACGAAGGTTGCTGTAAGTAAGGTTGCTGGTGTGTCTCTTTCTATGTTAGCTACTGTTGCTGGCGATCTTCTGTTAAAAAAACTTAATTTATCCTGAAGCAAAGACCCAAGAGAGCAATTTCTCTTGGGTTTAGTAAAATCATTGAATTTCCCTAGTAACTCTACGTGAAATTTCATTACGTCTTCTATTTAAAATATCAAGTTTTTCTCGTTTTTCCTGTCCAGACATGGACGGGCTATTTTCGACTGCACGCATTTCTTTCGTAATATCTCCAATTTGCTTCGCTGCACTATTCGCTATGTCGTATTTCTCTTGATCAAAATTCGGATTTCCTGAACCCTTTTGTTTCTTAAGTTTATCTAAGAAATCGTAAAGCCTGCTTGTACTTTCACCTGTAGATCCTTGATTCACTAAAAAAGAACGTAAAATAGGTTGTTGATTTATTTGTTTTGCTGGTTTTTCAATACTCTTTTTATTCCCTGCTAACTTTTGAAGAGGATTGATGATTGCTTTATCAATTCCTTCTGTACCGTAAGTACCCAAACCGCCAGCAATACCTCGAATAGCATTATCGACAATACGGGGTGAACCAAAATTCTTCAACGGTCCTTCTCCACCTGTCATAGCATTTACGCCTTTACCAATCCATTTCGCTGTTTCAGAGGTATTAATATCATAACGATCAGGATATTCCTTATTTTGATCACGCATCGGATCAATAGGCCCTTGTCTGAAAAATGAATAGTTTGCCATTCCCTCAATGATTGGTGTAATCCCTGTTAGCATAACAGGAATAGACATACTAGAAATGGAACCCTTGATATACTTATCAAAAGCATCTGGATTTTTATTAATTGCATAATCTGCGGCTCGTTCTATAGGATCAGCAAATAAAGGTGCTAAATCAAATGGTTTAGGTATACGGACGACTTGATTAGTGTTCGGTACTGGAATGAGCCAAAATGTATTCTTTAACCATTGTGGAGCATCTTCAATAATATTTTTTTGAGTATCACTAGATAATGTTCGTTGAGCTGCAATAATCGCCAAAGTTGGAATAGATACTGCCGCAACAGATTTCCCAATAAATGATGCCGGTCTTTCCGCAAATGAACGTAATAATTTATCTTTCCCTTGAATATTAGCATTTAAAAAGGCTACTACTTTATTAGCCTCACGAATGTTAGAACCAGAACGGGCAAAGTCCATAATATCACGTGCACGATACGCAGCTTCTTGTGGTGAAACGCCTTTTCTTAAAGCAGCATTAAACTCCCCTACTTTTGTTGCTGATTCTGTTACATCAGCAATACTTCTTAAAACATTTAACCAAGACTTCGGATTTGCTACATTTATAAAATTTGGAGAATCTCCCTCTTTTAATACTTTCTCAATGATATCTTGATGCAACCTACGATCATGAGAAAAAATATTGCCATAACCCCCGTTATATCTAATAAAATCTTTATATAACTTGCCTGGCTCTTTTAGCGTCTTACCTCCAATTTTTAAACTCATTGATTGCCATAGGCCAACAGAAAAATCAAAGATCGGGTTAAATCCTGACTTAGAAACAATATAAGCAGCCGGAACGTCTCTTAAAAAGTTTCTTGTGAAGAATTCAGGTGTTAATGTTGCACCTGCACGTAGTGTAGAAGCTGGCTTTGCTAATATTTTAATTATAGTATTTGATGTTTCTTTATCTAGTCCTTTGATAGACTTGTAAACTTCCGGTTCTACCTCGAAATAAACTTCTTTTCCGTCTTCATACATCTTGACTGTGTTCTTACGATTTTTCGCTTCATCAGGAGACAACCGGCGAATGAACGTTCCTTCTGTATCTTCTACAGCCAACTTTCCTAACTGACGTGCTACACGCTGTTTATCGCCTTGAGCAACAGCATTAAACATGTTTTTAACCATTGATTCAATAGGGTCAATGATGTCACGATCTGAGCCTTTAAATTTCTTTATTGGATTATTAGCATTTGCAATGGCCGAACTAATTCCATTACTAAATTCTACCTTGTCATCATCGAAATGACGGAACATAGGCATGTAGTTTGGGTGTTTAGCTCTCATCGCTTCAAAGCCCTCTTTTGAAATCATTCCTGTGTCAACAAGTTCACGCTTTGTTACGTTGTTAGAAGCATCAACTAGTTGTCTACGTAACTTTTCCATGATAGGTGACTCATACCGAATGATGTCTTTTTGAAGCTCTGCATCAGAGAAGCCAGAATTTAAGCCTTTGCGGTTTAAATCTCTTGCATGAATAGCAGTCGCATAATCAACTAAATCTTCTAGTTTAATATTATTTACCTTCATTTCTTTTACAATAGGCGCTAATTGTTCATTCACTACTTGGTGAGCACGTTCAGGAGATCCACGGAACAAACGCGCTTGTTTATAAAGAGAATCTTCTGCACTCGCTACACCACCCCGTATTTTCTTCTCTAAACTCTCTAACGGGGCTAAATCATCAATGTATTTGGTTCTGAATCCTTTAGTATTCTCAGACAGTTTCTCTTTAAGTTGAGTTAACTTGGAAATTGAATCACGATTAATCTTTTTACCCACTTCACTAGCTCCATCAGGAATTTCATCGTTAAAAAACTGTGTATACATACGCGTTGCAAATTTAGGGTTTTTATAATCATACCCATCGCCAGCAGGCGAACCATCCGGCGCAAAGTCTTGTGTTTGAATTTCCGTTAGATCCTTACGTGGTATTTCTTGTTGAACAGTCTTTTTAAAGTTTAATGCCGGCTCTTGCTTCATGAATGGTAACGGCTGGTCTTGCTGAATTTTCAACCCATCATTTGTAGGAGTTGTTGAAAATTGACCTTCCATACGTTGCGCGACACGTTGATTAGGGGTCATGTTGCCTTTATACGTTAGGAAATCATCTTTTTCGTATTTAGGAACAACAATAGGTCTACCATCTGGACTTTGAACAATCTTAGTGCCGCGATTCTGTACTTGTTTCTTGAATTTTAAAGGATTGGCAAGTTGTTCTAGTTGGTCCATTGTTATTTCTTCAAAGTCAGGGTTTTGCTGCATAAATGTTTGTATTGCTTGTTTTTGAGACTTTGTTCCTTTGAATGTTCCGTTAAGAATCTTTTCATAATCAGCATAAATTTTATTTAAGTAATCAGTGTTTCGCTCTCTGCCTGAAGGAGCATTTAATTGTGGGGTACCTTCAATCTCCACAGAATTGCGAAAACGCGCTGCAGGATCTTTAATGATTGGAGAATCAAGACCTTTCATAATCTTCTCCATAGGATTTTCAACTGAACCTTTTAACTGTTTGATTGCATCCTCTTTTGGAGCACCTAAGCGTGGTACGTTAGTATCAACAATATCCTGACCATCAAACGTACCTTTTACAGATTCACGTTGCTTTCCGAAGTGTTTAGAGACATTAAAAGGATCATCGTTCATTACATTACGAGCTTCTTTAACCTGAGACGCTTTATTTCCCTTCGCAAGCGTTTTAATTCCGCGCCCTAGCAAATGCCCTCCACCGTCTGAAATCCCTCCTAAAGCTACGTTTAAAGAAGCGTCACGAACATTATCTTTCCATGTGTAATCTTTTCCGTTTAAGCTGTTACGAATACCAAGTTCACCAGCAGAATAAAGAGCACCAGCACCCATGCCGCGAAGAACTTCTTTATTGAACTTGCCTAATCCTTTTGCACCTTTAACCGTTTTAGAAGCTGTTTTACCAATCTTACCAGCTTCCGCTAGTTTGCTAAGACCTTTTACAGCCTTATAAGAACCACCAGCAGGAGCAAGTACACCTAAAGCGTCAGTGATAGCGTCAGAAGCTCCACCTTTGCCGACTTTACGTTTTGACTTATAAGAAGGGTCTTTACCTGTCACACGCTTTTCAACGTTAGATAATAGCCCTAGTGTCGCGCTATCAGCAATACGCATAGTATTACGATCTTGTTCTTTTACAGCTTTACTTTTTGCAAGCTTCTGATGATTCTTTTTAGATTTTGCATTTGCTTCTTTAGCTGATACCTTATCAAAAGGGTTAAGAGCTTCAACAGCATATTTGAAATCTTTAGCACCGCTTACTGCTTTTTTCTTTTCGGCTTTAAATTCATTCTTAACACTGTTTCCGACATCGTGGCCGACATCAGAAAGGAAGTCGCCTGTCTTTTCCCAAAAACCTTTTTTCTTTTTGGTCTTCTTTTTCTTACTTTTCTTTTTGCCCTCTTTCCCTTTATGAACCGCATCAATGTGCGCTTTACTGAGGGTAGGCAAAGAATCAAGCTCGTCTTGAATAGCTTTCGGAAATTTACCATGCTTCTTATAATAAGATTGCGTCTTAACTTCCTTACGTTCTTGCTCACGGGATGGCATTACGCCGCCCCGACCTTGTTTCTTAGCTTTTTCTTGCATACGGTACTTTTCAGCGTTGGCTTTTTTCTCTGCAGCAACTTGCGCCTTATATTCACGTTCCGCTTCGCGCTCTGCTTCCTTCCGTTGACGCTCCGCTTCTTTGAAGGCTTCCTGTCTTTGCTTCCATTTCATTTTTTCGATTTCCGGCTGAGCTTTCCAATATCCTACTTTTTTAGCTTGACCCATTCCTTTGTCATAAGATCCAGCACCAAACATTTCATCAAAACGTTTTTTATACTGATTAGGATTGTAATTGTATGCCATGTTAATTCTCCTCCTTTCTACCCTCTACTGTTAGTTACACTTACACGATTTATCATCTTATCAGCTACTCTTAAAGCATCTTGTAATTGATTTGTTATAGATAAATATTGCGGTCTACTTAGTGTTTTTAAACAGTGTCTAGTAGAATAGTTGTTACGACAAGCTGTTAAGTTTGTTTTAAATGCTTTGTTATATGAACGATCAAAATGTTTCCAAGCATCTTGAATCTTTATTCCTTCATGAAAAGCATAGCGCCTAATTACACTATTGAGACGTTGTTGTAAATCACCTTCAATGTTTACTGTATCTAGGTTATCAATACGATGAGA
>NZ_JAPCIN010000060.1:0-799 GCF_025910025.1 Priestia sp. JV24 | reverse complement strand
GTCTAATGGCTATACAAAATTTGATAAAGCAGGTATGGAAAGGTTAAAAGAAATCCGATCGCTGCACCGAGAACAAAATTGGTCAATTAAGCAAATTGAAAATTATTTTGCTACAGGAGGGGAATCTTTTAAACCAGAACCTAAAAAGGCAACAGGTGAAGTTATTGCTGACGAATTAAAAGAGCTAAAAGAAGAGATTAAGTTATTAAGAGAACATAACGAACAACAAAAACAATTTAATATGGCTCTTATTAAAAAATTAGACGAAGTAAGTAATCGTACTGAAGAGCATTATAAACGTTTTGATGAAACAGCTCGGTCTCTTTTAGAAACAAAAAAAATGTTAGCTGTTGCTGATGACTTAAGTAAAAACCACAGTAAAGACCTTGGTAAATCAGGATTCAAAGGCTTTCTATCACGATTATTCCAAGGTAAATAACAATTGAACTATTAACCTATATAAACCAAAAAAAGAAAGATCCATTGCAATGGATCTTTCTTTTTTTGGTTTATATTACTATTTTTCATTGAATTATCAGATTACTAGGATGTATAATAGAATTAACAAAAATGTCCGGAATAGAAAAAAGACTTCAACTGTTTAAGATGTGCAGGAACACTCTTAAACCGTCCCCCCTAAACCACCTAGGGAAAACACCTGTCGAAGTCTCTTGTTAATAGTTTCATTATCGATAAGATAAAACTTATGATTTTATTTTATACGAAATTGACATCTATTTCAAGGGCTTAGTTCATCACAAAAAAAGACATTGTTTTCCTTGTTGAGGGAAACGATGTC
>NZ_JAPCIN010000006.1:0-8224 GCF_025910025.1 Priestia sp. JV24 | reverse complement strand
TTAGTATAACATTCTATCATTTTGATGTCAACATCTTTTTTTAAGATGTTTCTCTCAACTGCGCTGTTCATCAGCGACATTTAATAATTTACCATATATAATATATAGAGTCAATCGTTTTTCTAAAAAACTTTATAAATAAAAAATTTAATGAAGTAAACCTTCAATATAATGATTGAATACTCTCTATTACAATATTAATCTAGCCGCTATGCAGTTTTCTTATCTTACCATAAAAAAAAAGCCCAGTCATTAAACTGAGCTTTTTTATTTAAACTATTCTGCTAAGAATGCAAAATAGAGTATGAAGATGATACAGAGAGCATACATAATTGGATGAACTTCTTTTCCACGCTTGCTGCATAACATTGTAATAGGATAAAAGATAAAACCAACCGCAATACCTGTTGCAATACTGTATGTTAGTGGCATCATAATTACCGTGAAAAATGCGGGAACTGCTACTTCGAACTCTTTCCAATTAATTTCTCCTAAATTTGACACCATCAGAGCTCCTACCGTAATTAAAGCTGGCGCAGTAACAGCTGGTGTTACGACCGCTAACAATGGAGAAAAGAACAGTGCAACTAAGAAAAACGCCGCCGTTACGATTGCAGTAAATCCTGAACGTCCGCCCGCTGCTACTCCAGCCGTAGACTCTACATAAGCTGTTGTTGATGAGGTACCAAGAACAGCACCAACTACAATCGCACTAGAATCTGCCAATAACGCTCTGCCCGCTCGCGGAAGTTTATTATCTTTCATAAGCCCTGCTTGACTCGCTACAGCAACCATCGTACCTGCTGTATCGAAGAAATCAACAAATAAGAAAGTTAAAATGACGACTAGCATCTTTACAGTAAAGATATCACCGATATTTTGAAAAGCTGCCCCAAACGTCGGATCAAGACTAGGAACTGATGAAATAACTGCTTTAGGTGTATCAATTAAACCAAAAGCCATACCTGCTACAGCCGTTACAATCATACCGATAAATACAGCTGCATTTACTCGAAGCACCATTAATACAATAGTAATTACAATGCCAAAAACCGCAAGTAACGTTGTTGGGTTAGTTAAATCACCCAGTCCAACAAATGTAGCATCATCTTTGACGATGATTCCGGCACCTTTCATACCAATAAAACTAATAAATAAACCAATACCTGCTCCAACAGCCATTTTTAATTCAATAGGAATAGAATTAATAATTTTTTCTCGCAGGCTTGTTAATGTTAAAAGAATAAAAATAACACCTGATATCATAACACCCGTTAAAGCCGTCTGCCATGGAATTCCCATTGTCAGAACAACTGTATAAGCAAAAAATGCGTTTAATCCCATACCTGGAGCTAATGAAATTGGATACCTACCAAGGACTCCCATAACAATTGATCCCAAAGCTGCCGCTAAAGCAGTAGCTGTAAATACAGCCCCTTGGTCCATTCTCATACTGTCAGGCAGATCCTTTACATCACTTAGTGATAGCACAGATGGATTAACAAATAAAATGTAAGCCATAGATAGAAAAGTTGTAAGGCCAGCTATAAACTCTTTTCGATAGCTAGTACCCAGCTCTTCAAAACGAAAATACTTCTTCACGTTTTTTCCTCCCTTTATAGAAGCCGCATGCACTTGGCAAGCCATAAAAAATGCCTCTACACTAGGCGCGTAAAGGCATAAGATCGACTAAAAGAGAAATGTATGAGCCAAAAAAACAAAAGATTTTTACACATACATGTATTACTTTCTCGTAGTCAAGCCATTTACGGTAGCTCGGTAGAAACTTTTGGGCCTTATCCCCAAGATTATACGACATTAAAGCTATATCTCGCTGTTTTATGTTACTATCCTACCATTAACTTTTTAAAAAAGTCAACAAAAAACGAACATTCTTATAAAAGAATGTTCGTTTGTTCGGTTTTCTTACATATTATTCCCATTCAATTGTTGCAGGTGGCTTACTTGTAATATCATACACTACGCGGTTAATATGCTTAACTTCGTTTACAATACGCGTTGAGATAACTTCAAGCACATCCCAAGGAATACGCGCCCAGTCAGAAGTCATACCATCAATCGATGTAACAGCACGAATACCGATTGTGTAATCATACGTACGAGCATCTCCCATTACGCCTACACTGCGGATGTCAGGAAGAACCGTAAAGTATTGCCAGATATCGCGCTCTAAGTCAGCTTTTGCAATCTCTTCACGTAAAATAGCATCCGACTCACGTACAATTTCTAACTTCTCTTCCGTAATTGCACCAAGTACACGAATACCTAGACCTGGTCCTGGGAAAGGTTGACGCCAAACGATGTTATCAGGGATACCTAATTCAGAACCTAATGCACGTACTTCATCTTTGAATAGCGTGTTTAATGGTTCGATTAGTTTGAACTGCATATCTTCCGGTAATCCACCTACGTTGTGGTGAGATTTGATCGTTTGAGCTGTAGCTGTCCCACTCTCGATAATGTCTGTGTATAGCGTACCTTGAGCTAGGAAATCAAACCCTTTTAATTTAGCAGCTTCGTCATCGAATACATAAATAAATTCATTACCGATGATTTTACGCTTTTGTTCAGGATCTGATACGCCGTTTAATTTTTCTAAGAAGCGATCTTTTGCATCGATTTTAATTACGTTCATATTAAAGCCTTCGCTAAATGTTTCCATTACGCTTTCCGCTTCACCTTTACGTAATAAACCGTGATCTACGAACATACATGTTAACTGATCACCAATTGCTTTGTGAATTAATACAGCTACTACTGAAGAGTCTACTCCGCCGCTAAGTGCGCAAAGTACTTTTCTATCTCCAACTGTTTCACGGATTTTATCCATTTCAACTTCAATGAAGTTCTCGATTGACCAGTTTGCTTCAGCACGACATACTTCAAACACGAAGTTCTTTAAGATATGGTTACCGTGCACTGAATGGCGAACTTCTGGATGGAACTGCACTCCGTACATATTCTTTTCTTTGTTACTCATTGCGGCAATTGGACAAGATGGGCTAGTTGCGTCCACTTCAAAACCAGCTGGTGTTTCTACAACTAAATCACCGTGACTCATCCAAACAACTTGTTCTTTTGGCAACTCATGGTACATTAATGAATCGTTTTGTACGTTAATCGCTGCTTTACCATATTCACGATGGCTAGCACCTTCTACCTTCCCGCCAAAATGATGAGTCATTAATTGCATTCCATAACAAATACCTAACACAGGAATACCTAATTCAAAAATGTTTTCATCGCAGTGAAATGCGTTTTCACCGTACACACTGTTTGGGCCTCCAGAGAAAATAATTCCCTTTGGATTTAATGCTTTAATCTCTTCTGCTGTAATTGTGTGCGGATGCAATTCACTATATACTCCGAACTCGCGAATGCGACGCGTAATCAGTTGGTTATATTGACTACCAAAATCTAATACAACAATCATGCCTTCCATCTTGTTCACCTCTCCGAATGTGTAAATAATCACTTGTTATTATGCCCTAAAATATAAAAAAAACTAGACTTCTCCCTCAAAAAACAAAGGCAGAAGTCTAGTTGAGCACGACGTTCATTGTCAAATAGACTGTTCTGCCTTCATAGTCAGATCGTTTAAGGTGACCCGGTAGAGACTCTCGAACCATATTATCGAGGATATATGAAGGTATACGAAACATTTATAGTAAGTTCGAGAATATTCTATCAATCCGCGAAACAATGGTCAAGAACTCGTTTTTTGATTAAATTTTCCCACAATTCAATCGACTCTTTCCATTCTTTTATGGAATCTGCATTTCGATACAAAACCCGCTCGTATTTTTCCGTTAACTGTAGCATATTTACCGTATTTAATTTTTCGTCTACTTCTCTTGCAAAGTCGCGCAGCGTCTGACTTTCTTGCCGCTTTAGTCCATTTGCAGCGAGTCTTTTAAGTAAAAAAGCATACGCTGATTCAAAGGTTTCCACACTCTCTTTCTTTTTATAAAAAGAGATATAAAAAGGTAAAAACCATTTAAATCGATTGAGATATATTACTATCAACATAACTACAATCAGTCCGCAGAAAAGCACTTTCCACTTCATAGACAACTTAGCATTTTGAAGAGAAGCTGTTTTTTCTTTCGCTCTTTCTTCTTGTGCCGGAAGCTCTTTTTCCTTAGGCTGCTCCTTCACTTGCGTTTCTTGTTTCTCTTCTTCCCTTTGACTATTTTCACTAGAGTTGTTAGGTTGGCTATCTACAAAATCATAAGGATTAGAAAAACTTTTTGTTGGTTCAAAAGGTACCCAACCCGCTCCTGGAAAATAGACTTCGACCCAAGAATGAGCATTATTTTGTGTGATTTCATAGGTTGTCCACTTACTACTTCCTGAAATGACGGTGGCATCACCTTCTGTATAGCCCTTTACCCACCGAGCAGGAATATCTAATGATCGAAGCAGCACAACCATAGAAGTAGAGAAGTTATCACAGTACCCTCTTTTTGTATCAAATAAAAATTGATCCACATAATCTTTATTTTTCGTAGGAATTGGAACATTTTCAGTATCATATACATATGGATTTGATCGGAAGTATTCTTCAACGGCTTTCGCTTTTTCATAACGATTGTTCTTATTTTTTGTTACCTCACGAGCTAAATCCTTTACTCGTTTCGGCAAGTTAGCAGGAAGTTGTGTATACCTTGCTATAAATTCGTTATTATTCTCTAAACTCTCTGCCTTTTTTTCCTCTGCTTGCTGAAGAAGTCCAATATCAAATACAGGATATTTATACGTCATCTCATACGATTGAACAGTAACAAGCTTGTCATTTTGATAAGGATATAATTTTTCATTTGTCGGTGTAACATCGGTTTGAATGCCATTTTTTAAGGTTAGCGACAGCAGTTGAGGAACATGCATAAGATGAACAGAAGGCTGCGAATAGGTAACTTCTGCTTTTCTTACTTGTCCTGCTACACTTGAGTCATATTGAGGGAGTAAGTTTTCATTTCCTTTAAAGGGTAATTTTTCTTCCTCTTTAGACAGCTCCCACCCCTTACCTGTATAAACATCCTTCGTTTCAATACGCCAATAGTGCTCATCCTCTACTTTGGCTGTAAACACAACCGTATCATCATTGACAAACGATCCCCCCAATTTAGAATCGTCCATATCATAGCCAATTCGTTGACCGCTTGCAGATTCTCCCTGTCCTTGATTTGTTGTATGCGCTGTGATAAAAGGTACGGGATCTGGCCACTGCGGCCCTGGTTTAGGAGCGAGATAAGCCAGCACAATGACGATAGCTAAAAAGCTGCCTAGAAAAAGAAACGATCGTTTTCTATTTTCTAAACGCTCAGTGCCCGCAGCTTTTATGCGTTCAGGATTTATGCGAAGCATGGCTACTAATAAAAATCCGATAATCGTCACACGAATAATAGCAGCTCTCGCATCGTAAGTAGAAAAGGTATCCAACACGGTAATATACAAAATGGTTAAGAAGAAAAAGAAGAAAATTCTTTTTTGATAAAAGATCCAATATCGAATTAAATAAGCCATAATCCAAAGCAGCACAAAAAATAAAGTGCTCCTCATTTCAAATGATAAATTCGCTATATCCCACTCCATGATACTTTGTGCATCTGACTGAAGAATCTCCAAAAGTCTCGGAAGCCAGTCTGAAGAAAAGAAAGCTCCTTGGAAATAGAGATTGTGAAGCGAAAACAAAATAAACAATATACTCCCTAACGTCATCACAATAAACGGCAATCGAAACGTTAAACACAAAAAACAGTAAGCAACAAACAAGATAAAGTACTGAATTTGATTGGTATCCGTCACTTCATTTAAAGGAAGAAGCCATTCCACTAATAAAAAGAATGCTCCCGCGTACAATAAGATGTTTTTTACATACAAAGCTGATTTATTCACTTATTTCCGCCCTCACTTCCTTTAGATGATAGAGGAAGAGGAATATTAACGACTTCAATCGTTAAAGCAGAAGATTGTATTCCATTAACAATAACCGTCTCTTCGTCACTAAGCCCTGCTCCTTCATCTTTAACGACAATTATTGATGCCTTAGCATGCAGACTCAGCTTAGATTGAACCTGCCCAATGAGAGTTCCTGTAACTTGACTGACAATGACCATAAAAGAATGCTGCTTTTGAATGGCAATACCCTTAAATTCTGTTTCGAATACTCGGTTGTTAATAGGCTGTGCACGCGCTAAGTGATACAACAGGTTATCAGTCTCACTTTGTTCAGAGGCTTTTGGTGAAAAAAGTGCATCTCCAGCTAAAAGAAAATCGATTTTTTTACGCTTGGTTTCTTCATGAATGAGCATGGATGCCAGAAAGCTCATTCGTTCTTCAAAGTATAGAGAGCTTATAACATCTGCAATGATAATCATACTCCGTTCATGATAATGACCGAACTCTTTAGAAATCAACGTAGCTTTACGAGCCGTCGCCTTCCAATCGATAGATCCTAATCGGTCACCCGGCTGGTATTCTCTAATGCCTGTCACTAACGTAGTAGATTGATTTCCAGCGGAAACTTCATTTTTCCCTTCTTCTATTCCTGCTAAAAGAAACGGGATATCTATCTCATGGATTTGGGGATACACGATAAACCGCTGCTGCAGCGGATAATAGGCCTTCTTTTTTACAATTCCTAATAAATCACTCAATTCAATCGAAATCGTAAAAAATTCATATTCTCCTCTTTCTACAAACGATCTTTCATACGGAATAATAGCGTTTCGTTGAAAAAGCGGATAAATTGTTCTTTCTTCTTGATCTAAAAGGTTACTCTCCTCTTTCACTGCTGCCATATAAACAGGAAAACCCGAGGAGCGTGTAATGTGAATGTCATACGAAAGATGATCTCCAGCGAATCGAGGCTGTAGCTTCACATCACGAGTAACATTCCACTTCTTTAACGGATAAAGCAAAACTGCTGCCGCATATAATCCAAAAGGTAAGAAGCTATAAAATAAAAACCAGCTGACAAAGCCCCCTTGAAACATCGCGTACGAAAACGTAGCAGCAAAGATGCAGAATAAAACGAACCAGTCTCTACATTTATTCCATATGACTTTTATATACTGTTTCATAAAGTACCTCTTACCTTTTAACAGGTACTTTCGTATCAGCCATAATTTGCTTCATCACATCACCCGCTGTTAAGCCGCTGTACTGGGTATCAGGTCTTAGCGTTAATCGATGTGCACACACATACGAAGCAAGCTCTTGAACATCATCAGGAAGACAGTAATCTCTTCCCTTCACTAAAGCATATGCTTGAACGGCCTTCATAAATGAAACCGTCCCACGAGGACTAATACCTAACGAAACATGTGGATGAGAGCGCGTTTTGCGAATGATTTCAATGATATAGTGCTTGATCGCATCATCTACATAAATACTGCTTACAGCTTTTTGAGCCTGTACTAATTCTGGAATGCTCATGACGGGTTTGACATCTTCAAGATTGATCTGGGTGGATACGCCATTTAAAATTTGAAGCTCCTCTTCTTGCGTAGGATATCCCATGCTTAATTTGAATAAAAAACGATCCAGCTGCGCTTCCGGCAAATGATAGGTCCCATCAAAATCAACAGGATTTTGAGTAGCCATCACAAAAAAAGGCGCTGGAATTTCCCGGGTGATACCATCGGTTGTTACATGATGCTCAGCCATTGCTTCTAAAAGCGCCGATTGTGTTTTAGGAGAAGTCCTGTTAATCTCATCAGCGAGTACAATATGGCTCATGATAGGACCTGGACGAAAATGAAATTCCATGTCTTTCGGACTGTAGATAGAAACGCCTGTTACGTCGGATGGCAGCAAATCAGGCGTGAATTGAATTCGTTTAAATTCTGCATCAATTGATTTGGCCAGTGCCTTCACGAGCATCGTTTTCCCCACACCCGGCACATCTTCAAGCAAAATATGCCCCTCTGCAAGCAAAGCAACCAAACTCAACGTAGATACCTGACGCTTTCCAATCACAATGTGATCGATGTTTTCTAATACTTGGTTTAATTTATTATTAATATGATCCAGCTGAATCAATAAAGCTCCCCCTTAAAACTCAGTTAAGCCTTGAGTTTAGTATGTTTTTCAATAAACATAGTACTATCTTAACAAATTTTAAAAAAATCTGAAAATATTAATGCACGCAAAAAAGCGACCAAGTGAGTACTTGGTCGCTTTTTCAGAGAGGGCAGTG
>NZ_JAPCIN010000059.1:0-1706 GCF_025910025.1 Priestia sp. JV24 | reverse complement strand
TGATTATGTTAACTAACCTTGTATACCATATACAGCATAAAAACAGAAAAACCTACTGGCCATGCTCTCCAGTAGTTTTTTCTGTGACATAATTAGAAGTTAGTCTAGATGCCTTTAGACATCTTGAGTAGTTTGCTCTTATTAAGATATTTTAATTCATATAAAAAGCAAATAACCCCTGAATAAGTACATTCAAGAGCTATCTACTAGTTCAATCTATAAGCACGTGAGGTCTTTATAAACCATATGCCTGTTTTTAAAGTTATATAACTTCTTGTTCATAAAAAACAAACGACCTCTAAGTCCATTAGAAAGGTGGCGAGGTCGTTTGTTAGGTGTAATGGAGTATTAACTAGGAAAGGACGCTATCTATCCATCTTGAGTAGCTTGCTCAAATAATAAAAAAATATTCAATTTAGGCAAGTTTCCTAATAAAGAATGAAAACATATAGTGTAGCCAAAAACCTCTTAGAATAATTTATTCTAAGAGCTTTGTCGATAAAAAAACATTCATGAGAGCTAGCTAAAGCTTATACATATAGTAAGAGATAATTTGACTAAAAAGGTGATTATTATTTTTCGAAAAATACCGGTTGTTCTTGTCGGAAGTTTATTATTAAGTATAGGAATTAATGGATTTTTAGTTCCTCATTATTTGTTGGATGGAGGAACAATTGGAATTGCTCTTATCCTTCACTATTATTTTGAATTTCCTACAGGTGTAACGATGATTATTTTGGGCTTCCCATTATGTTGGTTTGCTTGGGTTTATGAAAGAACTTATTTTTATAATAGTTTTTATGGGTTAGTTATTTCTTCTTTATTGATTGATTGGCTAGAGCCTATTAAAGACCAGTTTCAACTTTCTGTTTTTCCTAGTGTGATCTTTGGAGGAGTATGTATTGGAACAGGGATTGGTCTTATGCTTCGATACGAGACAAGCACTGGAGGAACAGATTTACTAGCCCAACTACTATCAAAAGCTTTTTCTTTGAACATAGGAATCGTCATTTTAATTATAGATGGTTTTATCATAACAGCAGGTCTTCCTTTATTAGGACCTAAAACGTTTCTTTTTTCATGTTCGACAATTTTTATAGGTGGAATGACGACTTCGTTACTTACTAAAAAAGAATAATTTGGATTATAAAATGAGTATCTTCTATTCTCTGTTTTTTGCCCCTTCTTGATTTTTACAAATTAAAAAGGCTCTTACAACAACTTTGAGATTGACTAAAGGGTTCTTTTTTATGGTGGGTTCCTAGAGAATTCATTATGTTAACTAACCTTGTATATCATATACAGCTTAAAAACAGAAAAACTCCTGCTGTTGACCAGGAGTTTTTTCAGTAACGTATCAAGGTATTAAAAGTGATATCTCTCTTGAGTAGTTTGCTCAAGTTCGTAAGAACTTATGTCTAATCAGTAGTTTTTTCTTCATGAGATATAGCAACTTCATCTTTATAGTCAAAATCTGCTTTTTGACTAATTTTCCCTTCTTCAAAGATTACTTGGAATCTAATCTTCTTAATATTGTCCCAAGATCCTCTACCAAATAGAAATGGATTCATTTCATAAGTTCCAGTTCCTTTTCTAATCATAATCCCTTCTTTAACAAGTTTATTGATGTTGTTATTTAAACTTTGAACTGTATTAAACCCCAATTCTTCAGCCATTTGTTTTTTTATGTATGCATTTAAAACAAT
>NZ_JAPCIN010000058.1:0-5942 GCF_025910025.1 Priestia sp. JV24 | reverse complement strand
AATATGTCTTTGAAATAGTTTTTCTCCATCATCATTAGTAACTGTTTCTTTAACTTCTTTATTGATTTTTTTTCTTTGTGTATCTCCGATTAAGTCCTTTTCCCAAGCTTTCAAAATTACACCTCTTTTATATTATAATTTATAATCTGTATCGTATTATAAAAATTAGATAATTTCAAGGTGTTTTGATTATTTTTATAATCTATTTTAGATTATATTTTATAACAAATATGATTATGGTCTGTAACGTATGTGATTATAATTTATAATAAATACGATTATAGTTAATAACGTATATGATTATAGTTAATTCACAGAAATGTTGTTATATCAATGTTTATAGAGTTTTATCTCTTCTTTTCTTTTATTTTATGTAGATGTTTTTTGTATTGTCTTGTTGGGTTCTGAAGAGACATTATGTTAACTAAGGTTGTATATCGTATATAGTCTAAAAACCGAAAAAACTACCCTGGTGTGTGATAGGGTAGCTTTTTCGGTTACGTAATTGAGTTTCATAAGTGATGCCTCATTGCATCTTGGATAGTTTGTTCAAAAATACAACTTTTATTCTTCTTAGTTATAATCACATACAGTGTAGATTTCATAACATGTTTGAAATGGAAATATTAGCCCATTTTACATATTTAAAAGTTGAACAAACTCATTGTTTATTATTTTCACATATGATGTTTCAACCCATGTGTATTAAAGCCTTTACTCCTTTAGTCAAATTTGATAAAAAAAGGAGTGTTTATATGTCTAGTTATGGTGGATCTGGTTTTGCTTTACTTGTTGTACTATTTATTCTTCTAGTCATCATTGGATGCAGTTGTTATGGCGGCGGCTACGGCGGTTGCTAATAATTAGAGATTATTTTTATTTTAATTATTAATGATTCTTTGTTCTCGACGTAAAAAAGTTAGCTTAATGCTAGCTTTTTTTACTTTATCTATGTACTGAAAATTGCCTTCTTCTGCATATAAATTAATTTCTATTATATAGGACCCTTTTTATCTAGAAAGAATAAGATTCTATCTTGAAAGTAAATAATTTTTTTCACGCTTTTCTTACTATATTTATAGCGAACAACATAAACATTCTATAGAAGAAAATTACTTCTATAGGAGGTTTTTATGGATCAAAAAAATCAAAACCATCAATTAGACCAAATAAAACAAATGCAACAAATGTTTAAAGCGAATATGAAAACTCAACCTTATCCTATGTATCCTAACTATGGGAAGATTACACGTTATCAAGAAATCCCGATAAGTTTACCTGAACAACGCCAGCTGCGTCATCCCGGAGTGGAAAAACTTATGGTACCCCTTCCTATTATCGAAAACCCGAACTACAAAGGGAGTGGGAAGTTAAGAGGAAAAGTAGCACTTATTACAGGAGGTGACAGTGGTATCGGTGCAGCAGTAGCAATTGCGTTTGCCAAAGAAGGCGCAGATGTTGCTATTTCATACTTAGATGAACATGAGGATGCGAATAGAACAAAAACAAGGATTGAACAACTCGGACAACGTTGTTTTCTAATGCCTGGTGACTTGCGAGACAAACAACAGTGTATCTCGATTGTAGAACAAACAGTAAATACGTTTGGGCGTCTCGATGTTCTTTGTAACCACGTTGGTATCCAATTCCAACAATTAAGTTTGCTTGACATTACAGATGAGCAATTCGATGACACCTTTAAAGTTAATATATACTCTCATTTTTACACAACAAGAGCAGCGCTTCCTCATTTAAAACCAGGTAGCTCAATCATTGGCACTTCCTCAGTGGTAACATATGTAGGCGAGCAGCAAATGATTGATTATACGGCCACAAAAGGCGCAATAGTTGGTTGGACACGTGCCTTGGCTAAAAATGTTGTGAAACAAGGGATTCGAGTCAATGCTGTCGCCCCTGGCCGAATTTGGACCCCACTTATTTCAGCAAGTTTCTCGTCAGACCAAGTCGCTGTATATGGAGCATTTAATCCAATGGAACGAGTTGCTCATCCATTTGAACTTGCACCAACCTTTGTCTATCTTGCTTCTGATGATTCTCGTTTTGTTACTGGTCAAGTTCTTCATGTTGATGGAGGGGAATCCACACATTCTTAATTGAAGGAGGTTACCATTTTGAGGTATGAATTTAATCCAGAAGTAAAATTATTGCTAGTAAACCATTCAGATAAAAAAGTAAAGATGGTCTATATGGAGGATTCCTGGCCAATGTCTAAAATAGGACTTAGACCACCATACTATTGCTATCCAAATTATGAGCTGAATTATCCAATAATTTAATCTTTCGGAGTACGGACTTCTGTGGAAATATCGATTGTCAGCTTCAACAACGCTCTTTCCTCCCCTGAACCCTCTTGGCACCCAAACAATCACGTTTGCAATTTCCTGCTTGTATGAAAGCAGGAAATATTACTTTGCATTTGAATACTAGTACTATAATTCTAAAACGAAAATGGGGGATAGTAGGATGCTGGTAAAAAAGATGTTAAATGGCATTATGATGAAAGAAATCACCATTAAAGAATTAGCTGATCAGTATGATGTAAGTACTCGTACGATTCAATTAAAGATTAAGAAATTAGGCTATGAATGGGACAGTAAGGAAAGTATTTATCGCTATGTTGGACAAGAATCAGAGCCTTTAGATGTTGATTTTAGTACCCTTATCTCTAAAAACAGTAAAATGCTAGCAGAACAAAAGCTGGCTACTAGCGAAGTAGCAGCTAGTATGAGCTATGTTGATGAAAGCGAAAGTACGAGCACTAGTTCTTCAAAAGCTAGTACAGTAGATGCAATTGATTTGTTGTTGCAAAGTCCAAAAGACCGTTCAAAACGAGTCTATCGAGGTTTTTATTTTGATGATGATGTGTTAAATATTATTGATCGAGTCCCTAAAAGTTATAAATCAGAATTAGTAAATGAAGCTTTGAGAAAAGTGTTTAAGGAGAAGGGATTATTAGACTGAAAAGAAAAGCAGGCTTAAGCCTGCTTTTTAGCCTTAAAGGCACTTATATGGTTATGAAATACGTATTATTTTCTCTGAAGGTTCTTCATGTAGATTTTGAAATTGTTGAACAGCGTCTGTCATAGATTCCGTATTCAATTTCTTTAAGATACTTTTTCTTTGATTTTTAATGGTGCTTTCTTCTTTATGGAGAAGGTTTTGTATTTCTGAAATAGAATGACCGTCAATAGCTAGAGCAAAGACTTCTTGTTCTGCTTGAGTTAGTTGGTTCATGAAGACTTTCTCTTTTAGCATTTTACATTCTTCTTCTACACTCTTTAGTCGAGCAACTTCATCTACTAAATCGGAAGCTAGACTTAGAACATGTTCAATGCCTATTAATAATTTTTCAGTTTGATCCATGATAAGACCCTCCTATTTTTTGAGGGCAACCCATGCTATAATAAAATTGCATTCGAAAATTCATTAAGCAATGGGGTGTTTCTCTGCCAGGAGAAATGCCCTTTTTGTTTTGTTGTGTCTAATCTTGATGCAAATCGTTTGAATCACCCCCCTTAATTTTCTTCGTCTTCAGTTAACGCCGAAAGGTTTTTATATCTAAGTAAGATATCCATTCTTGATTTTTTACCGCCTTTGAAGATTTGATCAGGGTTTACTTCATAATGACCGTTTTTAACTTTCTTTAAGAAATCACTTTCTTGTAGAGCTGTCATTGTATCTGCAATAGTTCTTCTGGAAATGCCCGTCTCTTTTTCGATCATTGAATATGTATATAAAAACTGATTTTCTTTGTTAAGATTGTCCATAATAAAAGTTAGTATATGAATTTTCTTATTCCCAATTAAATCAAGAGATTGAATTACATGACCTAACCAAACTTTATGAAAGTTAGCGTCTCTTTCTTCAATTTCAGTAACATTCATTTCAACGATTTCACCAGTATCTTGGTTTATATATTTCTGAGTTCCTGAAAACTTTATTTTCTTTCTAGTAGTCATTATTTTTTTCTTTTTTCCTTTTTCATTCATAAATCGGTCACCTCAAATTTCTATATTTAGTATACTTTTATTATACTAAATGGTTTACCAAGAAATCAACGGTTTAATTTAATTAAACCAAAAGGTGCAAAAAATTAAACCGAAAGGTGCAAAAAATTAAACCGATAGAAACCCTCTTAAACTACTGATATATCAACGTTTTTAACCAATTCACTACTTTTTTTACTCTTATCTATAATTAATAAGGGCTATTTTTCATGCAAGGTTCGAGTAGTATTTTTTAAGAAAATCACTTAAAAAATCTCCACTCTTTTCTCCTTGCATTTCAAATTTCGGCAGGATTGGTTATATCGCCAAGCCGAACATACCCAAAACGAAGTTTAAGATGATCGGCTTGTGACAACCATTATACCTGCCGAACCGCCAGAGCAGCCGTCCATAGTTGGCACTTTTACTAAAATAAGTTACACAAACGGGGACTAGTCCCCGAACCCCTAGCCAGCACGCCACCCCAAAACGAAGGGGGCAAAAAAAGTGATATATTTATATTAAATAAAATGCAGGAAAACTAATTCGTTGCGCCGTATTGCTTAGCGTAGCGAGTATAGGAGGCAATATGAAAGAATATCAAAGTAGCCAAATAGCAGGGATTGTGGGCATATCGGTCGCTACAGTACGTAAGTATGCACAGTACATGGAAAAAGCGGGCTATATGTTCCTTAGAAATGAAAGCGGCCATAGAGTGTTCTTAGATAAGCATATTTTATTATTTAAAGAGTTTAATGGCCTCTCAAAGACAGGAAATTTGTCTTTGGGCCATATTGCCAATACGCTAGCTGCTAAATATAATGACTTAAAACTTGAAGAAAATGATGAGCATATTGGGTGCGAAGCGGCAACCGATACGACCTTGATAGACAAGGGTTCAGAGGATAAAATTACCCTAACAGATGAGCAATATAATTCCTTAATAAATAAGCTTGATAAGCTCGCTACGCTGGACGATATAGTGGAACAGCTTGAACAACAAAAAGAGTTTAATAAAATGCTGATGGAACAATTAGAACAGCAACAAAAATACATTGAACAAAGATTAGATAAAAGAGATAGTCAATTGATTGAGTCCATGAGAAATTCTATGGATCAACGCCAAGCTATGATTGAAGCTGCTGTGGCTAAGAATTCTAAAAACAAATGGTGGGAGTTTTGGAAGCTTTAATTTACGGTAAGTTTTACAAACAATATAAGTTCCTACGTTATTGACAACTTTAATAATGTATCAAGAACGGTATATAGTATGTTTTTCATCATATGTAAGAGAAGATTTATTAAAAAATGGCACCTTAAAGGTGTCTTTTTCTTTGTACCATGACATGTTCTATATGATATTTACCCCTTATGTTTGTTATAGAGGTAATTGTCAGCTTTATTTAAAAACAAAAGCGAATAGCATGTGATTTTCAAGATACTTTTCTATAGATAACATTAATTACGTTAGTAATCAGTTAACTATAAAAACCTTCTTCTGTTTTTTCATTGTTTTATTTTTAGAATGTGATGATGGGGGCATTGGAAATAATGTCGGGAATTTACGAATAGATATATAGCATGAATATAGATAAGACCGCCTTATACACTGATAGATAATGGGCGGTCTTTGTTATGTATATGAGGCTTTATTTAAAAGTGAAATAGGGGTGCTGAGATGATTATTATAGTGATTTGTATTGGTTTATTATTAATCTTCTTCTTAGCAAAGAGAAAATTTGAAAAAGGATTAACAGAAATTTATACAATCAATCAATTTGTTAACGGGGAAAATGGAATGTTAGCTAGTAACTCAAGGTTACTTGATAGAGTTTTTAAAGATGTTTTTGAAAAAGGGGAAGAGAATGATTCCACGGATGATCCTTTTATAGATATAGGCGATGGAGATGATGGTGGAGAGTAAATACAAAAAAA
>NZ_JAPCIN010000057.1:0-7739 GCF_025910025.1 Priestia sp. JV24 | reverse complement strand
CTTTAGGAACAAAAAAAGACATTGTCTCCCTTAACAAGGAAAACAATGTCTTTTTTGTGATGAACTAAGCCCTTGAAATAGATGTCAATTTCGTATAAAATAAAACCATAAGTTTTATCTTATCGATAATGAAACTATTAACAAGAGACTTCGACAGGTGTTTTCCCTAGGCTCTTTAGGGGGAACGGTTTAAGGGTGCGGGTAACACTTCTTAAACGGTTGAAGTCTTTTTTCTATTCCGTCCATTTTTGTTAATTCTATTATACCTTCTAGTAATCTGATAATTCAATGGAAAATAGTAATATAAACCAAAAAAAAGAAAGATCCATTGCAATGGATCTTTCTTTTTTTGGTTTATATGGGTCAATAGTTCAATTTGAGTTTTTAACATATTCATAGTTGCCACCATCTTTTTTTATATTCTTCTGGTTAGAGAAATAAAAACCTGAAGGCTAAAAAATCACCACAAAGGTGATTAAAAGCTTTTAACAAAACGGAGAACAAGTGCTGTTCTTGATGAGAACAAGCCCGAAAACACTGTATGGCCGCCATTGCTTGATAGCTGTCCTTATGCTAATTTCATATGTTATCTAAAGAATAAGGAGGAGAATATTATTCTAAATCGAAAACATTGTTAAAATAACCTATATACTAAATAATTGTTTATGTTAAGAATAGGTGGTGAACGTATGTCCCAACAAGTAAATGAAATGGTCTATTTAGGTGGTGAAGTAACAAAATCATTAGGAATAGCTCGTAGTTCCCTTACAAAATATTGTATTGCTTTAGAAAATAAAGACTATAAGTTTATTAGAGGATCTAATAATTCTAGAGCATTTAGAAGTAAAGATGTTCTCTTACTACAAAGGATGAAAGATTTAGTCCAAGATAAAGGTATGACTATGGAAACGGCTGTAAATGTAGTATTATCAATGCTTCCAGAAGAAGAGAGAACAGGTGCTGTTCTTGATGAGAACAAGGCAATTACTTCCGAAACTCCATCTAAAGAACAAGAGGAGAATAATCAACTTTCTCTTCTCATAGATAAATTAGAATATATTGATGAGATATCTGATAGATTAAATTCAATGGAAAAAGAGCTTAAGGATATTAAAACTCAAAATAAGCTTTTACAAGATCAGAATGATGAATTAAAAACAACCATTGAAACAGGTTCAAGTAAAAGGGATGAAACTCTTTTATCACTGATCCGTGAAGTTCAAGATACGAAAAAAATGATAGCAGCTTCTCAAGAAAAAAAGTGGTGGGAATTTTGGAAATGAGAAAGCTAGCAAAATGCTAGTACAAGAAAAGCCCTCAAAATTAATTGAGGGCTTTTCTTACATGTGTGGTTGATCATAGCTGTGTTTATAGTTGATAAAAGTGAAATATATACATGTACATATCTAAGATATAGTATTAGCTTATAATTTGTCCAATCAAAAGGTAAGCAAAACTTATCTCGAATGGCATTGGAGAAGGTTGCTCTCTCTAAGTTTAACTCATAAGCATTAGAGTTAAAATGACGGTTATATTATAACATATTTTTCCTGTGAAGACTACATTTTACCATACGAACATATGAATAAAAGGTGCACTTTTTATTCATTCTTTCACTAATCGCTTACTGAAAAAACGTTGGTCTATCAAGGATGTATAAAAAGCTGCATACTCCGGAAAAAGAACCCTCGGCGGAACCGTTCTGCGACAAGGGTTCTTTTTTGAGTTGTGTTCCGGAAAGAGACATTATGTTAACTAAGGTTGTATACGATATACAGCGTAAAAACAGAAAAACTCCCCCAATGCGTTAAGGAAGTTTTCTGTGTAAAATTCGAATAAGAAAGTCCGTAGATGCCTCACGGCGTCTTGGGTAGTTTGCTCAATATGTAAAAAAATTAATCATTATATATAAAGAGAAAAAACAATCCGTGGGAGTTGGATTGTTTTTTCGTAAGGAAAGATCAGGCTGATGTTCCTTATTGTATTTTATGTTTCTCATTTTGTGTTATGACTGCCTATAAATTGTTTTATGTTAACTAGCTTTGTATATCATACAAAAGAAAATTTATAAAATAGATGACTTATGTATTTGCAGAATAGGAGGATATTATATGCCAATGTTGTCTGCAATTTGTGATAACTGTAAAAGCTCTTTTCCTTCAGGAATATCTATAGAGGGATCAAAAATAACTCTTTCGGGAAATACTGCTGGACCATGCCCTAAATGTGGTAGTATGGGCCGTATAACTGATGGTACATCCAATTTTATAGATGATAGCATTGCTAAAAGAGTAAGAAAAGAGTAATCAAGATGCTTAAGGTTGTAATCTGTTCTCGAAATCTGTTTTATGTTACCTAAAGTTGTATATAATATTTATCTAAAAAAGAGAAAAAACCACTGACAGAGACAGTGATTTTTTCTCTTTAATAACATGTGCTATGCATATTTTGATGTTTTTAACCATCTTGAATAGTTTGCTCTGTTTACAATATTCTAATACCTATATAAGAGTAAACAGCCCCTAAATCGGGATATTTAGGGACCATTTACTAGTTCAATTCATGTGGTTTGTTGAGGCTTTTGATGAATTATATGCTTGTCCTTCATTCTTTATGATTTTACAATTGAATATTTTTAAGAAGGAAATTCTGAATTTTTTATTTGATGTATTATTAATTGTGTTTCAAGCGAAGAATAGAGAAGTCCTAGAAAGTTTTATTTGTTTTAAGTGCTATAATTCTTCACACTTAGGCTTGTATTACCATAACGTATATTTACTAAACTGAAGAAAAGGATGGGATGACAATGCCAGGGTTCATCAATATTGGAACGACGAGAATTAATAGCACTTCTAGTAATGGGTCTACAAATTTTGGTGAAGTAATTCATAATGGTCATACAGCAAACACCAAGTCAACTGGAATAAACAGAACGTATGGTGATATTTCTTTTTCTTCAGCTAAGATGAAAACCGATTACATGGATTCAGATATTAGTGATCAAACAGCTATTGGAAACGTTGATGGGATAAATGGAAATCAACAATAATAATTATGAATTATGAAGATAAAATTTAATTAAAATAAGAAAACTCCCTAATTCACCAGATGAATTAGGGAGTTTTCTCGGCTTTGTATTGTTAACTTGAAACAATGAGGATTACCAAATAGAAGCTTCGCAGCGTCTTTTGTAGTTTGTTCGATTTATAATATTTTAATCCATATTGCAAGTATATTTTCAGTATTTAATTTGAACAATGTACATATAGTATATGGACGGAAAAGTAAGGCTGCTTGTCTTGAGAATCTTATTTCGAAAGACAAGGAAACACACTAACTATTTGGAAGGTAGTTAGTGTGTTTTTTGTGACGTAATTAGAAGAGAATATTGATGCAAAAAAGCATCTCTATTAGTCTGTCTTGAATACCGAACTTTATTCACTTTAAGCTTTAAAGAAGTAAACATGCTCATAAATGTTTACAGATACATATAATGCATCAGCCCATGTGTATTATGTTCCTACTCCTTTAGTTTTACTCAATACTATAAAAGGAGTGATAGTATGTCTAGTTATGGTGGATGCGGACTTGGTGGAGGTTTTGCTCTTCTAATTGTCTTATTTATTCTTCTCGTCATCATTGGATGTAGTTGTTTTAGTGGTGGCTACGGTGGCTTCTGCTAATACAATAAAAGCCTTTCATTTGAGAGGCTTTTACATACACTAATTTATTTTTATGATAGGCAAGTTACTAAAATATTATTAATACATAGGATATAGTCAATGCACTCCAGAGCCTCATTATATGAGTACCCTTTGTTTCTGGATGTACCCTCTACTAATTTAAAAACCTCCTGATTCTAGCCAAAATCAGGAGGTTTTTGCCGTTCGTATCAAAAAAATTTGGAGGTTATTGATATGCATATTATATAATATGCCAACTTTTAAAAAAGGTATGGACAAGTATAACTAATATCTCAATTTGTAAAGGTATTTTCTATGTTAATAGTTTATAAAGAGCTTTTTTAGCTACGTACATAAAGTCAACTTAAGTTGACTTAGATTGCCTTAAGGCAAGGGGTTTTAAAAATTTATCAAAGAGTTTTTAACAGTTTCTTTAATCTAATATTTATTTAGGCAAGTTACCTAATAAGGTATAACAGCATAAACTGTAATAGGTGTTCAAAAGAGAAAGGAGTAGGTTTATGCCTTATTCTATTATCGTTGGAAATGTATTGACCAATGGGATTACACAAAACGGAAATCTAGATTTTGGTCATACAGTACACAATAGTCATACAGCGAATTCAAAATGGGTAGGAGCTTGTATTTCTATGGGTAATTTCTCTCCTTCTACGTCTTGGATGGCTAATGGAAACTTTGATCCAGACTTTAGTGACCAAGATCAAATTGCTAACCCTTCTATGCCGATATCGGGGCAAGTTTAATAATAAAGGAGTAAACTTTTTATGCCATGCAATATTAACGTTCAAAACTTTAATGCTAATGGAGTTACAGAAAATGCAAATTTAGATATAGGTAACAACGTTCAAAATAGCCATACAGCGAATTCGAAATCCGTAGGAGCATGTTTTTCCTTTGGTAATACATCTCCTTCAGTCTCGCACATGTTGAATAATAATTTTGATCCAGATATAAGTGATCAAGGGCAAACAGATAATACTTCAAACACTTAAATTTCAATAAATAATGAGTATAAAAATATTCTTTTTGTTCACTTTCAATTTTAAATTAATTACTAAAAAAGCTTCTAGATATTTAATTTAGAAGCTTTTTTTCATAGGTGACAATAGTACAAGCTAAATAAAGTAGAAAACATAAAATATTGTATCCATGCTAAAGGGAGGGAAAATATATGTGTTGTTGGAATTTCTTTGGTTGTGGTTGTAGATGTGGTTATTCGAACTATAACAATAATTATGGTGGTTGTCGTAACTACGGTGGTTATGATGGATATAACAAAGGCTGCGATTATGACCATAATAACGGTAAAGATGGTTATGACGGTCATAAAGATCATCATTCTGGTTGCAAATGTAAAAAAGACGGCTATTCAAACTATTAATTTTATAAAGAGGAAGGCTTGTTCATATAATTGAACAAGCCTTCTTTTATTAACGTTCAATTTCTGGTCCTTGATTTTTAGATCTATTTATATTGCTACTTCTCATTCTTCTAAGTTGATGGCTCTGTTGTACCTGTTCTTGGGTATGAACAGCTTGTTTAATAGCATCAAAGATGTCTGAGACTATTTCTGTGACGTGTTCTTTGACTTTTATGTCTTTTTCTATAGTCGGTATCACGTTTTGCTCAAGTCCTCTAATTTGGGCTTGTCGCTTGTTTAAATCAGCTGGCCCTTTATATCCTTTTTCCTTAAGGTTATCTCGGTAGTGATTTGCTTCATGTTGCAATTCTTCATAGTGCTGACGTGCTTTCTTTAAAACTAAACGCTTAGTTGCTTCACTAGGACTATTGTTTAATTTATCAAGTTCTTTTTCTGTTTTTTCAAGGCTAGTAACTTGATTCCTCATCTTATCTAGATGATCTTTTTCCGTTTGAAAGATTTTGAGATCTTTTCTTAGTTTATACAGATCATCTTCTTGATTTTTAATTGCTTTTTCAATGACTTCTAACGTTACAGGAGTCTTTTTAGCCATATCTATATGTTTCTCTAGTTTTAATGCATTCTCATAGCTTAAATATTTTCCAGCTGTCTTTAAGTCTGGATAGTGAGAGCTTACTTCACGAATTTTAGCTGTTTTAATGGCTTCCTCAGCTTGTAACAATACTTTAGTTTCTACTTGAATCTGTTGCTTCTCATACTTAATTTGATGCAGACGATTCTCTTTTTGCTGAGAGAATTCTGTATGGCGTTCACAAAACTCTTCTTCATTTGAGAAACGAAGGGATTCTTTATACCTTTCAATGCCATTTACATAGGTTTGTTTGTTACTTTCTAAATCAGAAATCTTATCAAGATGACGACGTTTCATCATATTATTTTCTTTGAGTTTAAAGGGATTAAGAGACTTTTTAAGTTCTTCTACTTTTTCTTCATTTTGTTGGATTTCATAGTTTAAATCCCTTATACGGTCATAGTGATTGCTAACGTTCAGAAATTGTTGCTGCTGTACGTGAAAATGACGTTCAATCGGATCGTGACGATCACTCATTTTGCGTAGTTCTTCCTGGCGTTTTGAAATATCATCTAAGGAAATGGCTTTTTGGTTTAAAATTGATGCTGCCTTTTGAATATAAGTCTTTTCAATATCTGTAGAGAAACTAAATTGTTTCTCTTTTTCTTTCATCTTTTTTACGTGAGCTTCTTTTTGACGACGATAAGCCTGTAGATCAATGACAGCTTGATTATATTCTTGGCGTTCTCTGTTAATCTCGCCACGTTTGCTTTGTTTTCCTTTCTTCTCCATGTCATGAGCGACATGGCCTAAGTGAATCGTTGGGAGGACTTCAAGACCACGGTTCTCATGTGAAAGGTGCGTAATACGCTCTTTACTTTGAACTTGTTCTAGTGCTTGATTGGCATAGTTGGCCCACTGTTCACGAATCGATAAGCAGCCTTCGCTATTTTTGACGTACCCACGATTGTTTTCTTTGGCATTTGCAAAGTCAGCATTCCAGTCACGATTCTTTTTGCCAAAGCCATTCTGATCCAGGTTTCTCATCGTTAACATGATGTGAGCATGAGGATTATTAGCATCATCACGATGGATGGCGATGTCAGCGACCATCCCTTTTTCTACAAACTCGTTTTGAGCAAAAGATTGAATCAATTCTTTTTGTTGATCGTGATTCAGTTCAATTGGTAACGCAATGTTTAATTCGCGTGCTAATTGTGAGTCTTTGCGCTTCTCTACTTTTTCAACTTCATTCCATAAACGGTTACGATCTTTCATCCATTCTGGCGCATGAGAAGGAGTCAGAATCATGGTTTCCGGTTGTACATTTCGAGCATAAAACTTTTGCTCGTCTGTGCGTTCATCATGTATTTTTTCGCCACTGCGATAAGCAGCAGCAGCAACAGCCGATTGGCCTTTTGAACGGCTGATGATTTGCATCGATAGATGATAAATTGCCATGATTCTTTCCTCCTTTCTTAAGAATGGGTTTGTGTTTTTGGAATAAGTTGATGAGAGCACAAGGTGCGCTAATCAACGCTTTAGATGAAATCAGCATCATGAACACCAAAGGTGTCAGATGGTGGTTTCATCTTTGCCAATAGGCAAACAGGTTTTATGAAATTCGCCATCTAGGCGAATGGGTCTTTGGTTTTGTCTTTTCGTTCCGAAGGAACCGCACACATCGGTACGATGTATAAGTGCGCCCTTATCTCTTCGATTTAAGGGAATTATACCATATACTGGTGAGAGAATCTATGATAAGGATACCAATTTATCTCAATTTTTGATATAATCAAAACAAACATTAGAGGACGGAAAAAGGAGATGAGTATGGATGTCAAAGAAGCGAACAGACGAGTAAATTCTTCAGGAATTAGAAGAGAAAATTGAGAAGATGAAAGCGAAGAAACAACAAGTTGAAGCGCGTAAAAAAGAAAAAGAGAGAAAAGAGAGAACAAGACGACTTATTCAAGTCGGCGCGATCTTCGAAAAATACTTTGAGATTCAAAGTGAAGAAGAAGCAGAAAAGATTGCGAAGGCATTGCAATCGTATGTAGGAAAAAATAAAGAGAAGATTTTA
>NZ_JAPCIN010000056.1:0-3558 GCF_025910025.1 Priestia sp. JV24 | reverse complement strand
GTATTATGTTAACTAAGGTTGCATACCATATACAGCGTAAAAACGAAAAACCTACTGAACAGGGGATCAGTAGGTTTTTCTGCTCTTGGAGAAGAGATTCGTGTTGGATACTGGATGCCTCACGACGTCATGAGTAGTTTGCTCAAGGCAGTTAAAAATATGTATATAGTCGAGTGTATTTAAAATTTTATTTGAATTTATGTTTTGAAATATATAAAAAAGGGAAAAGTAGTTTGATTCTATTCCAGATGTACGTTGAATAAGAAAAATGATTAATATGTTGAATAGACTATGATAATGAATCTGGAGGGAAGGTATGTCAATTAATAAAGAGGTTTTGTATCGTGGTACAAGATTTAAGATTATTCATATTTATAGTTCTGGTTATTGTGAACTTAGAAAAATTAGTGATCCTTTCAGCGTAGAACTAGCTTTATTAAATGATATCCTACTAACATGATAATGATTGCTGCATATTTTTATTTAACTAACCAAACCGAATCAATTTAATCATTGCTGTTGAATTAAACATATTAATCATTTTTTGATAAAAATAGAAGCCAAATTCTTTATATATAAGGAATTTGGCTTCTTATAATTGATTTTATGTTAACTAAAAGGCGAAAAAGCCATCTTTGGGGAAGATGGCTTTTTCTACTGATAAATATTAGGTTGTAAGTGGAGTCCTACAAGACTTCTCCAGTATTTTGCTCAAAGATTGAAATAACTATGCAGCTGAAAAAAATATAGCAGGAAATATCATGTTGCATTTGAATATTAGTACTATACTCTTAATACGAAAATGGGGGCTAGTATGATGCTGGTAAAAAAGATGTTAAATGGCATTATGATGAAAGAAATCACTATTAAAGAATTAGCTGATCGATATGGTGTAAGTACTCGTACCATTCAATCAAAGATTAAGAAATTAGGTTATGAATGGGACAGTAAGGAAAGCATTTATCGCTATGTTGGAGAAGAATCAGAGCCTTTAGATATTGATTTTAGTACCCTTATCTCTAAAAACAGTAAAATGCCAGCAGAACAAAAGCTAGCAACCAGCGAAGTAGCAGCTAGTACGAGCTATGTTGATGAAAGTGAAAGCACTAGCACTAGTTCTTCAAAAGCTAGTACAGTAGATGCAATTGATTTGTTGTTGCAAAGTCCAAAAGACCGTTCGAAAAGAGTATACCGAGGCTTTTATTTTGATGATGATGTGTTAAGTATTATTGATCGGGTGCCAAAGAGTTATAAATCTGAATTGGTGAATGAAGCTTTGAGAAAAGTGTTTAAGGAAAAGGGATTATTAGACTAAAAAGAAAAGCAGGCTTAAGCCTGCTTCTTTAGCCTTTAAGGCTACTATGTTTAAGAAATTCTTATTAGTTTTTTTGAAGGTTCTTGATGTAGGTTTTGAAATTGTTGAACGGCCTCTGTCATAGATTCTGTATTCAATTTCTTTAAGATGCTTTTTCTTTGATTTTTAATAGTGCTTTCTTCTTTATGAAGAAGGTTTTGTATTTCTGAAATAGAATGACCATCAATAGCAAGAGCAAATACTTCTTGTTCTGCTTGAGTTAGTTGGTTCATGAAGACTTTCTCTTTTAGCATTTTACATTCTTCTTCTACATTCTTTAGTCGAGCAACTTCATCTACTAAATCGGAAGCTAGACTTAGAACATGTTCAATGCCTATTAATAATTTTTCAGTTTGATCCATGATAAGACCCTCCTATTTTTTGAGGGCAACCCATGCTATAATAAAATTGCATTCGAAAATCTATTAAGCAATGGGGTGTTTCTCTGCCAGGAGAAATGCCCTTTTTGTGTTGTTGTGTCTAATCTTGGTGTTAAACGTTTGAATCACCTCCTTAATTTATTTATCTTCCTTGTTATCAATCTCGTTATATTGCATTAAAACGTTTAATCTTGAGTTTTTACCGCCCTTAAAGATCTTATCTGGATTGATTTGATAGGTTCCAGCTCTAATCTTTTTAAGAAAGTCTGATTCTTGTAGAGCTTTCATTGTTTCAGCAATCGTAGGCTGAGAAATTCCTAATTTCTGTTCAATTTCTTTATAAGTCATTAAAAACATGTTCTCGCTATTAAGGTTATCCATTATGAATGTAAGAACTTTAAGTTTCTTATTACCTATTAAATCAAGACTTTCAACTATATGACCTAACCAAATTTTATGGAAATTAGCATCTCGTTCTTCAATGCTTATAACTTCCATTTCTTCGATTTCTCCAGTCTCTGAGTTTATGTATTTTTTTGTTCCTACAACTTTTGTTGCTTTTCTAGTTACTCCTTTTTTGCGTTTGTAATTAGACATTTTTTTAACTCCTTTATAGAAAAATAATCCAGTCTCTTTTTCATATTTTGAGTATATAATAACAAGAGACTTAAGTAAACACTTAAGTCTTATTTAAGTAAACACTTAAAAAAATTTAAGTGAACACTTAAAAAAATTTAAGTGAACAAATCACCCTCAAACCCTTGATATAAAAGGCTTTGTCCAACATTTCATCTTTTTTTCACTCTTATCTATTAATATATTTGCTATTTTTAATGCAAGGTTCGAGTAGTATTTTTTCAGAAAGTCACTGAAAAAATCTCCACTCTTTTCTCCTTGCATTTCAAATTTCGGCAGGGTTGGTTATATCGCCAAGCCGAACATACCCAAAACAAAGTTTAAGATGCTCGGCTTGTGACGGCCATTATACCTGCCGAACCGCCAAAGCAGCCGTCCATAGTTGCTACCTTTTTTCAAATAAGATACACAAATGGGGACTAGTCCCCAAACCCCTAGCCAGCACGCCACCCCAAAACAAAGGTGAATCAATCGATCAATCATCGATCAATCAGTAGGGATTTTGATAAAATTAAAGAAACTATATATAGTTTGTCTTAGTGATTGATTGATAATTGATTGATCGATTGAAGGAGGACAGTTTATATTATGGATTGGATAACGATCAATGATATTTCTAAAATGATTAATACACCTGTTCCAACTGTAAGGAGATACATACAAAAACATCAAGCTTTTCTTAATACTAAGAGGGAAGGGAAAAAGATTTTATTACATCCAGATTCCGTAGAAGTTCTAAAGAAAATTCGGAAGTGGTATATGATCGATAACTTGATTGATACTGAAATAGATAGTAAGCTCAAAGCCGATGGTTATAAGCTTTTCATTGATGTTCAATCAATCAATCATCAATCAATCAACCAAGAATTAGACTCTTCTTCTTTAGATTTTTTGAAAGCTATGTTTAAAGAACAAAGAGCAATTAACGAGCAACTTATGGAGAGTAATAAATTATTGGTTAAAGAGCTAGAAGAAATAAAGCAAAGCTATAAAGAAAGTGAAATTAAAAGGGAACAAAGAGACTTAGCTTTAATGGAGACCTTACGATCAATACAAGAAACAAAGAAATTAGTAGCTGCTTCAGAAGAAAAAAAGAAATGGTGGCAGTTTTGGAAACTTTAGTTGTTGTATTATAAACAACTTTGATAATGTATCAGAGCCAACATATACAATGTTTTTTATAAGATG
>NZ_JAPCIN010000055.1:0-512 GCF_025910025.1 Priestia sp. JV24 | reverse complement strand
TGAGAGAAGATTCATTGAAAAATGGCACCTTAAAGGTGTCTTCTTTTATGTAGCATGACATGTCGTATATGGTATATTCTTTTGATGCTTATTACAGTGGCTGTTGTAAGCTTTCTTTAGATACAAAGGTTAATTGCATGTAATTTTTAAGAAACTTCTCTATAGATGCATTTGATTACGTTAGTAATCAAATGCATCTATAGAGAAGTTTCTTTCTTATTCTCCTGTTATCATTTATTTTTGTGGGCGGCCGCAGGGATTGAGATTTTAAAAATATTGTCATGAATATGCGAATATACATGTAGCATACATACAGTGAAGGCCGCCTTATAGGATGATACATAATGGGCGGCCTTTGTTGTGGCTATGTATAATTTATAACACATATATTTAATTAAAAATTTGGTATGTCAAGGTTCATCTAAAGGACTTTCTCCGTTTCAGTTTGGAATAAAAACTTAAGATATTTAGCAATATAAGTTTAAAGAGAAATTAGAAAGGAGATAAATTTT
>NZ_JAPCIN010000054.1:0-13248 GCF_025910025.1 Priestia sp. JV24 | reverse complement strand
TCTCTTATAAGAAGCAAAAAGCCTTAAAACGATTAGTTTTAAGGCTTTTTGCTTAGAGATATTCTTTTTGTAAAACAAAGTACATAATAAAAATAAAAGAAGAGAAAAGATTTTCATATATTGCTATAAACCTTGTTATATCAAGGTTTATAAGGTCTTTTAAAAAGTTAAAAATAACTCATATACGAGTTTATTTTAACTCCTATAAGGGTTATTTTTAACTCGTATAGGAGTTAAAAATAACTGTTTTAAAGAGTTGTTTTTTCGAAAAAATCAAGGGTTAGAAACAACACTATAAAAGAGTTTATTTTAACTCTAATAAAGAGTTGATAATAACTCAAATATAAGTTAAGATAAAAACATATTAAATGGTAAAAAATGATAGAGGTGGGTAATGTGGCTAAGATATCAAAAGTAGAAACAACAAAAGTAGTTGATATGAACGGAGAAATAACGGAAGAAACAACGAGTGTTTCTTTTAACTATGGAAAAGAACCAGATTATATAAAAGTATATTTAGACAACATTATTGTGTTAGCAGAAATACAAGGATGGATAAGTAAGGTATTATACGAGCTTATTAAAGGCGTAACTTATGCAAATAAAGGACAATTTATCATTATTAACTCAGGATATAAACGAATTGTAGCTGAGAATTTAGGGATTAAACAACAATCAGTAACTAATGCAGTTAATCAGTTAACGAAAAAGGATATTCTAATAAAAAAAGAAACAGGCGTTTTCCTATTAAATCCTCAATTCTTTGGAAGAGGTGAATGGAAAGACATTTCTAAAATTAGATACGAAGTAGAACTAAGTGCAGACGGAAAAGTTATGAGATTAAAAGATACAAATTAAAAAAATCATTAAAACATCGTGTTCATTCTTTTGAACACGATGTTTTCCACAGCTGCACATATATGTTCACTTTTAGTTAACATAAAACGTATTATCAGAAGTAAATATTTACAGCAGGATTAAGCCTGCTGCTATTTTATATTGACTCTAGAAAAATAATAATATCCCATATATGGAACATATACATAACATTGATTAGGACAGTGATTTAACTGTCAATTCCAAAGAGGAGAGTGAAACATGTCTAAGATATGTATTATTGGAAATGGTTGTGCAGGGAAGACTACTCTAGGGAAAAAGTTAAGCCAAGATCTTTCACTTCCATTCTTTGAAATGGATGAAAAACTCAAATTTTTAAAAACAACTCCTTTTCCTACCAGGCAACAAATCAGACATTTTTCAAGAGAACTAAACAAATTATTAGATAAAGATAAATGGGTAATAGAAGGTTGGGGGTATAAAGAAACTTACGAAGAAAGATTTAAAAAAGCAGATATTATTATCTTTCTAGATGTACCTTTCCAAGTTTGTTTAGAACGATGCCATAAAAGATTAGGTTCAACCAACTTAGAAATTCTAAAACGAGGCGTAACAAAGTTAAACATATTTGATAAACATGTACGTCCATTGCTATTAAAGCTAATCCAGAAATATAAAAATGAACCTAAAAAAATAATCCTAGAGATTGATCAGGATTTCAAATATGAGGATATATTGAGACAAATTAACATGAATACAGTGCCTATTAATAAGAAATCTGAATATCAAACAATAATTTGAGCAAACTACTCAAGAAACTGATAAGGTTTCAACCCTTTGGATAAATGTAGTAGAAAAACTCCCTTAACGCTCTAAGGGAGTTTTTCTGTTTTTGAACTGTATACTCTATACAAAGGTAGTTGACATAATGTCTCTTTCCGGAACACAACTCAAAAAAGAACCCTTGTCGCAGAACGGTTCCGCCGAGGGTTCTTTTTCCGGAGTATGCAGCTTTTTATACATCGTTGATATGACGGAGTTCTCCTTACAGGAAAATGAAGAGATGATGAATAAAAAGCGCACCTTTTATTCATATGCAGAACAGTTCAAATAATTGATTTTGTATACAAATATGATATATTAAAAGTCAGACTATTTTTTACAAATTTCAACGTAACCCTATTTTTGAGCAACCTCCCGTCCACTGCAGAGGTTGCTCTTTTATTTTTTTACGGCCAAGTTGAATTATTATATAAAACCACTCTTTAAATTTTACTAAGCTAAAGGATATAACAAAGGTCTCTCGAATTTATTTAAATAAAATTGTATTATATAAAGATCATAAAAGGATCACAACGATAACACATTAGGAACGGAGGCCAAGTATGAATGAGAAGCAGGATACAATAAATGCTGAAGAAATGGCCAAGCGATTAAATACAACTTCCAGTAATATTAGAAAATGGTGTATTGAACTAGAAAAGCATGGGTATGAGTTTATTAAAGATAACAGAAAAAAGCGTTACTATTCTGTTACTGACCAGTCATTATTATCAAACCTAAAATATGCTATTCAAGAAAAAAAGTTATCTCTTGAGATAGCTGCAATGACTGTTATAAAGGGATTTGATAGAAACCGTTCTTCATCAGGCACACAAGAGGAACACTTAAAAAAAGAAGAAAATAATCGTGAGTTAAGTGTGACTCAAGAACATAACAATCACAGAACAGATGCGGTATTAAATACAATGAAAAATCAATTTGAACAGCAACAATCTGTTAACAATAAGCTAATAGAAATGTTAGATCATTATAAAGCTGCTTTTGAGGAGTCTGAGAACAGAAGGCGATCAGAACAGGAACACATGAACAAACAGTTAAAAGAACTTGAAGAACGATTGGCCGTCAGAATCAGCAAACAAATAAGTAACCGAGATAAAGAAATGATGGAATATATACGTTCTTCTCAAAAACAACAGCAAGAGCAATATTTAGAAATAGCAGCTACACAACAAAATGAAGAAGAACAAAAAAAAGGATTCTTTGCTCGATTATTAGGCAAGTAAAATAACTCGTTTGAATAGTTATCTGTAGGGACCGCCTTGAGGCGGCCTGATTGCCTTAATGGCTAATTTTTTAAAACGAAAAAAGTATTAAAAGACCCTTGCAATTCTATTAGCGAATTGCTATTAAATAATAGTGATAATAGGGGATAAAACAAAAAAACGTCCCAAACCCTTGATATGACTGGTCTGAAGGCAGTTTTAGGGGTGTATCGTTTTCGATACAAAAACAAACTAAAATGTATCGTTTTCGATACACCTAATATTTAACAAAAACAAAAAGCACTCTAAAATATAAAGTGCTTTTTAAAGAAAAATAGTATTAAAAGAATCTAGCTGGTAATTTTACCTTTTTACCATTTTGATCTTTAAGGTTTTTCAAAGAGTTTTGAAATAAACGCATCGTTAATCTATCTAATTGAACTTTGTTTTTACGTGGCGCACAGATCATAATATAAGGATTTACAATCCATGTTCGCGGACTAACAGTACGTCCATTGTCGATTACTTGTCCTGCTCCTTCTGGATTAAGCAAAATCTCTTTTTCTTTTAAAGATTGCATTATTTTTGATGTATTTGCTCTTGTTTTACCAATCATTTCAGCAATATCAGAAACTGTTGCAGACTGAACAAGTTCATAATCATCTTCAAGATCTACAGTGCTCTTCTTATTCTTTTTAAACTTATCTTCTCTTCGAATAATTGCATTACTTTTAAATTCTAAATATGGTTGAATTCTAAATAAGAAATCCCCTTCAGCTTGTGTTAAATAATCAATTTGATTTAATAAATCTAAATTCCTATGCATAGTCTGATTAAACGGCTCCCCTGCAAATGGATCTTTACTAGTTCCAACAAAATGGTCTTCACCTGTAATTTCTTTTAATTGCTCTAATAATGATTTTTTTAGATCTTCTGCTTTTTGAAAGGAGTTTTGATCTTTTTCAAAGTCTCTTAGTCTGGCTTTTTGCTCAGCTTCATTTAAAGAATTTTGTAAATCACTTACTTTTTTCATTTTTATAATTCCCCCGGTTTTTGTGGAAGGAATTAACCAACTTATGTTATAATGCCTTTATAATAATATGTACAACAGAAGGTTAACCCCTTCCTTAATATTTGTTTAAGAACAAGTCCTCCGAGTCGACCAAAACTTGAGGGCTTTTTCTTATGTCTAATTTTCTACCAAATCTTTCATGAATGCAAGCCTATTTCGACTCCATTCGATGTTTTAACGCTGCAAGCAGCTTATCATCTACTCTTTTAGGCTTGTACCCCATACGATCTATCAAAAGACCCTCTATAAGCTTCATACGTGCCGTATAAAGGCGATATTCGCTTTCTCCGAACTCTATTACACTTTTATCAATCTCAGCCCCTTCTGGCGCTTTCTGAACCGTTCTCATCAAATTATAGCTTTTTGAACGCTCTTCTCGAACCAACCGGAGCAAGATTAACAAATCATATGTGTGAAAACTTTGAAGCTCCTGGAATGACAAAGCTGAATCTTGTAAACTCACATATTCTTTAAGTTGAGGACGCTTTATATATAAAGGTGCTCCACAAACAGAACATGCTTCCTCCATACGATTATTTTCTGAATCACAATATAAACATTTCATCATAGGCTCCTACGGATTCTTATTCTTCAGAAACAGCTACTTCAGCTGATGCTTTATTTTTTTCTTTTACAACAACATCATGATGCAAAATCTTATCTTTGTTTTTTCCTACATACGTTTGCAATGCCTTCGCAATCTTTTCTGCTTCTTCTTCACTTTGAATCTCAAAGTATTTCTCGAAGATCGCGCCGACTTGAATAAGTCGTCTTGTTCTCTCTTTTCTCTCTTTTTCTTTTTTACGCGCTTCCACTTGTTGTTTCTTCGCTTTCATCTTCTCAATTTTTTCTTCTAACTCCTGAAGAATTTCCTCATCCGTTCGCTTCTTCGGCACCCATCCTCATCTCCTTTTCATGTTCTCTAATGTTTAAATTGATTATATCAAAAATTGAGATAAATTGGTAGCATCGGAATAGATTATCTCACCAGGATATGGTATAATTCCCTTAGATTGAAGAGATAAGGGCGCACTTATACATCGTACCGATGTGTGCGGTTCCTTCGGAACGAAAAGACAAAATCAAAGACCCATTCGCCTAGATGGCGAATTTCATAAAACCTGTTTGCCTATCGGCAAAGATAAAGTCACCATATGACACCTTTGGTGTTCATAATGCTGACTTTATCAAAAACGTTGATTAGCGCACTTTGTGCTCTCATCAACTTATTCCAAAAACCAAAATCCATTTTCAAGAAAGGAGGAACGAATCATGGCTATTTACCATCTGTCAATGCAAATTATCAGCCGTTCAAAAGGACAATCAGCTGTAGCTGCAGCTGCTTATCGCAGTGGCCAAAAACTACATGACGAACGCATAGATGAGCAAAAATTTTATGCTCGTAATGTGCAACCAGAAACCATGATTCTGACTCCTTCTAATGCTCCAAAATGGATGAAAGATCGTAATCGTTTATGGAATGAAGTTGAAAAAGTGGAGAAGCGTAAAGACTCACAATTGGCACGCGAATTGAATATTGCTTTGCCAATTGAACTGAATCATGATCAACAAAAAGAACTCATTCAATCTTTTGCACAAAATGAATTTGTCCAAAAAGGGATGGTGGCCGACATTGCCATCCATCGTGATGATGCCAATAATCCTCATGCCCACATCATGTTAACGATGAGAAACCTAAATCAAGATGGATTCGGCAAAAAGAACCGTGACTGGAATGCTGATTTTGCCAATGCCAAAGAAAACAATCGTGGGTACGTCAAAAATAGCAAAGGCTGCTTATCCATTCGTGAACAGTGGGCGAACTATGCCAATCAAGCATTAGAACAAGTCCAAAGTAACGAGCGTATTACGCACCTTTCTCATCAGAACCGTGGACTTGAAGTTCTTCCAAGCATTCACTTAGGTCATGTCGCTCACGACATCGAAAAGAAAGGCAAACAAAGCGAGCGTGGTCAAATCAATCGAGAACGCCAGGAATACAATCAAGCCGTTATTGATTTACAAACTTATCGTCGTCAAAAAGAAGCTCATGTCCAAAAAATGAAAGAAAAAGAGAAACAATTTAGCTTCTCTACAGATATTGAGAAAACACATATTCAAAAAGCTGCTTCTCTTTTAAGTCGACAAGTCATTTCCTTGGACGATATCTCCAAACGCCATGAAGAACTGCGTAAAATGAGTAATCGTCATGACCCTATTGAGCGTCATTTCCATGTTCAACAGCAACAATTCCTGAACGTCAGCAATTACTATGACCGTGTGAAGGCTTTAGAGCGTGAAATCAAACAGAATGAAGAAAAGGTAAATGAACTCAAGGGATCACTCAATCCGTTTAAACTAAAAGAAAATAACATGATGAAGCGTCGTCACCTTGATAAAATCTCTGATTTAGAAAGTAACAAAGCCAACTACGAAAACAGTATTGGGAGCTATAAGGAATCTCTTCGCTTTTCAACTGAAGAGGAGTTTTATAGTCGCTATCAAGAATTCTCTCAACAGAAAGAGAATCGCCTGCATCAAATCAAGTATGAAAAAAAGCAGATTCAAGTTGAAACGAAAGTCTTGTTACAAGCAGAAGAAGCCATTAAAATGGCGAAAATTCGTGAAGTAAGCTCTCACTATCCCGACTTGAAAACAGCTGGAAAATATTTAAGCTATGAAAATGCCTTAAAACTAGAGAAACATGTAGATATGGCCAAAAAGACCCCAGTAACGTTAGATGTCATTGAAAAAGCAATTAAAAATCAAGAAGATGACCTCTACAAACTAAAGAAAGATCTAAAAATCTTTCAAACGGAAAAAGATTATCTAGATAAGATGAAGAGCCAAGTTACTAGCCTTGAAAAAACAGAAAAAGAACTTGATAAATTAAACAATAGCCCTGGTGAAGCAGCCAAACGTTTAGTTTCAAAGAAAGCACATCAGCAATATAAAGAGTTGCAACACGAAATAAATCACTACAAAGAGAACCTTAAGGAAAAGGGATATAAAGGGATAGATGATTTAAACAAGCGACAAAGCGAAATTAGAGGACTTGAGCAAAACGTAATACCAACTATAAAAAAGCAAATAAAAACTAAAGAAAACATCATAGAAACAGTCTCAGGCATCTTTGATGCGATTCAACAAGCTACTCGTAGTGAAGAGCAGGCTAAACAAAGGCATCAATTAGGAAACATGAGAAGTATAAATATAAATAGAACAAAGAATCAAGGGCCAGATCGTAGCCGTTAGACATAAAAAATTGCCTTAAGGCAATTAGAAACAACTTAAAGTTGCTATTTACTAAAGAATAAAGATTAATAAGCTGAGCAAACTACTCAAGATGCCTGAACGGCGTCTTCCACTGCAACCTTATGGTAAAGAAAGCTGTCTTCCCTAGCAGCTTTCTTTTTCGTTTTGTTAACAAATATGATATACAACCGTAGTTAACTAATGGATTTTATAAGACCAAATAACCGTTAGAATAATAATTCCTAACGGTTATTTGGTCTTATAAAATTACTGTTTTTGAATAGTTGGCGTTAAAGAATTTGTGTTATTATCTTTATCTTTCATGTAATTATCCTTACTTGTTTTATGATTTATATTAATATTTCCATCTTTACTGCAATAATTAATATCCATATTAAAAATATTTATTTGATATGACATTCTTGCATCTCCTCCTATTTCCTTGTATCGGACTATCTTGTTCATCATCACTGTCTTCAGAATTATTTTCTTCATTTTCATTGCTTTGTTCTTCACTTTCTTCTTGAATCTGCCCAATTAATGAAATAACGGATCCAATTGCCTGAATCCAACTCCCAACAACATCTAATGACCATATATTATTATCTTTTTCTTTTTCAAATGACTCTTTGTTATCTATATAACTGGCCTTCAATTCATTTATGCCACTTAAAGCTTGCAATGAATTCCCGATAACTTGAAGTAAATTTCCAATAATATTATAAATTTCATTTATATCTGATGTATCTTGAAATTCATCTCCTAAAGCAGTAGCTCCACCTAAAGCCTGAATCCAATTTCCACTAATAATCAGTTTCTGTTGTGTTATATCTTTAAAATCTATGACAAGCCCAGAAATTACAGTTACATTCCCAACAGATTGAAGTTCATTACCAATTTTCTCAAGATTCTCTTCTCCCTGTCTATCAGCCTCTAGAGCGTTTCCTACAGCCTGTAGTTCATTCCCAATTAAGTTTAAATCTTTTCTAAAATTTTCTCCTAATGAACGAAAAGGGGTACTCCCTACAGCAGCTGTGACCGTTCCAATAGCTGCTAACCAAGCACCAAAGATTTCTTTTAACTGATTATCCATAATGATCTATCCTGTCGTTTAAGACATACTTTCTGATAATAAAAAGTACCCATTAGAATCTAAAATCCAAAGGGTACTTTAAAAAAACAAAATATAAGGATTCTAGGGCAATAAACTTAATACTAAGACCAAAGTATAAGCCTATATTATTGTATTCATTAATAATCATATAGGTAACTTGCCTATACGAATAAAACTTCACTTCTCGAGAACACTATCCAAGATGATTCATATCATCATCTCGCCATAATCTATGAAAAAACTCCTGAACAGGAACCAGGAGTTTTTTCTATTTTTCGACTGCATATCACATACAAACCTAGTTATCATAATGGACTTCATTAGCAACAAGCTTTAGAATTCATTTCATATAGTACGATTGCAACCATTAGTATTTAGCAGGAGTGATTAGCAACTTGGCTCAGTTTTTTTGTCAGATTTGTGATTCTGAATTTAAAAGTTATAACAAAAATGCAAAATATTGTTCTCAGAAGTGTAAAGGAAAAGCATATATCAAACATTCAATTAAAAAATGTAAAATTTGTAGAAAAGAATATAAACCAATACGAGCTACAAGTAAGTTTTGTTCTCTTAAATGTTGTACTGCAGATAAGAAAAACAAAATTGTTCTTATACCCTTTTTCATATCTATAAGATATGCTGATTTAGTTAATACGATAGTTTTTGAACACTTTTTATATTAGATCACTACATTCAAAAATGCCCTTTATAAACCCTAATGAATAAAAGTTTATATCTAGATCACACGTGTTGATTAACCAAAATCATCCAGAAACTCCTTCGTATAGTTTTTGATAGAATTCAAGTGTTTCATAGATGGCTATTCGCCATTCTAAAGGCAGGGTAGCGCAAAGAAACAGACGTGTGAACCCTGCAAATGATAAGGGTTTTCGTGTGTTTTTCTTGCTACCTTGTATATGTAAAAACTTTAGTAAAACGTAGGCGATGAGTGCGGTGAACAACTGATTGAACACGGCGTTTGGTGTTGTACCGAATAAAATCGGTACATTTAAGTTTTGTTTGATCCAGCGAAAGAACGATTCAATGGCCCAGCGTGCTTTATACATGTCGGCAATTTCTTCTGCCGTGACGTTCATCAAGCTTGTCACAACGCGTATCTCCTTACCGTCATGATCGGTAAATTGCACGACACGCTGGCGTGTCTTTGTCTGTTTTTGTGGGGTACCAAGGATACACGTAAAATCGCCGGTCACATTCGAATCCTTTTTACGTGTACCTTTCAGCGCTTTTTTGCGATTTAACTGGATATTCTCTTTTAAGCGAATGACAAAATGTTGTTTTTCTTTCTCTGTCACGTAGCGATCGACTTTTTCAATGGAAAAATAGGCACGGTCGCCTATGAAGATAAAGCGTTTATCCTCAAGGCATGTACCAACGGGTCCGTCATGTTTTAATCCGGTTGTTTCGACAACTTGAAGAGGCATCGCAGTTTCGTTGGTGAAGCTAACATGCAGTTTAATGCCCGCGCGTTCGCCGTGATAAACTGCCCATGGTAGGCGTGTCTTCCCGACTGTTACCGTTGTCGAATCCACTGCCATCGGTATTTTTTTCATCTTGAGGGTGCGACGAGTAGCTCGGTTGAGCTTCCCGACAATGACTTCAAAAATACGTTTCATAATGGCGTAATTAAGAGCCTTCATGTGCTTGGAAAGCGAAGAATGGTCAATGGAAACGAGTCCAACACTTGGCCCAACATCGGCTGCGTGACGTAAGCTTTTCCATTCGTTTGTCGCTGCACCAATTAAATAAGAAATAAGCGTTGACACGGTACATTTTCGGGCTGTGTCAACAAAACCAAACTCGGCTAGAATCGCTTGAAGTTCAGCTTCAGAAAGAAAGTTTTGAATGAGATGTGGAGACGTGGTATTCTTATTCATGAGAGATTCCTCTTTTCGTAAATGTTGGTGTGGTAACTTACATTTTACATGAGAATCTCTCTTTTTTATTTGGTTTTATTGGAATAAATTAGATAATCAACAGGCGTGTATCTAGATAAAACTATTCAAGATGAATGCATCATTGCTCTAAACCTAACTCCTAAAGAACAGAAAAAACTACTTCTCAGTAGTTTTTTCTATTTTTAAGCTGTATACGATATACAAAGTTAGTTAACATAATGGATTTTACCGGAAATGAAAAAGCTTTTAGACTAACCATATTTATTATTATTATTTATACCTTTCTAATAGTGAAAAATTTTCTTAAAAGCCAAGGTCCTGGCGTAAATCCAAGTGTTAATTGCCAGGCTCCTATTGCTTGCAAACCAAATTTACGGACTAATACCATTTTCTCACTCATGCTTCTTACATCTTCAAACCATACCTCATGTGTCTGTCCAGCTTGATCTTTGTATCGGAAAAATGGTGATTTATATTCTTTTGAATACTGTATAGACGACTGGTATCTCATGGCTGTTTTAATTGCATCTTGATTAGATATAGCCGATGCGACTGTACCTGCTTTATAGGGAATCAACCAATTATATCCGTATAAGGGAACGCCAATTATAAGTTTTCTTCGTGGAACACTTTTTATAGCAAATTCTATTGTTCTCCTTACCTCAGTAATTGGTGCGACTGGCCCTGGCTCGCTACCTGCATGATGCCAATCATATGCCATAATGAACATATAATTAACAACGGCACCTATACCTCCATAATCATATCCCCTTAACCAAGAAATATCCTCACTTGTTTTAGCTGGAACAGCTATTGTCAGAACATATCCAGAAGGTCTCAAACGCTCTCCTAATTGACGTAAAAACCCAGTGAAAAGATCCCTATCCTCAGCCCTTACACGTTCAAAATCAATATTTACTCCACCATATCCTTTTCTAGATACTAAATAAAAGATATTATCGACAAGATTCCTTCTTGCCGTCGGATTATTTAAAACCTGATGAGCAAGATCAGAACTAAATCCCTCTGAAGTTAGATTAGTAATAGTAGCTAAGGGTGTAACATGGTTCCTCCAAGTGGTTTCAATCGCCACTAAATCGTTTAAATCATTTATTATATCCCCGTTATTTCCAAAATGATATTCGAAAATGGCAATAGAAGAGGAATAAGTGGCGAAATCATTAATTAAATTTCTATCTAAATCTGGACTTCGAACAGCATAATATTGCAGTGTACCTGCAATATAGTTCGATATATCAGGGATCCTAATTTTCATTCCTACCTGTAAATGGTTCGGTTGTATAGAAGGATTAGCTCTCTTCAATTGTTCTAAAGATACATAAGCTTTTCTAGCAATATTATTAATCGTATCATTAGGTTGAACTGTATATATATAAAGGGGTATGAGCAACGCTTGACCTGGAACAATATTCGTTTCCTCTAAACCATTCACACTTCGTAACTGATTGATAGGGTAACCATATCTGTTACTTATTGAGAATAGAGTTTCATCAGGTTGAACTACATGAACAAACATATTTGCCCCTCCTACTTCTCCTTTATTCACTCATGTTTTATTACATAATAATTTTTAAAAACCCATTAAATAAATATATATAGATACAAGCTTGTCTATATAACCTATTTAGAGAATGCCTGACATACATTTTCCTTTTATATCTCTCGTTCATAATGAATAAATCTGGGGATTTCGAACAAACTACTCAAGATGTTCCGGGCATCAACTGATAAATAGTGATATCTATAGCAGAAAAACCTACTGATCCCTGTTCAGTAGGTTTTTCGTTTTTTAAGCTGTATATCGTATACAAAGGTAGTTAAGTCGGGTAGGCGGGCACTCTCACGAGCGCCCGCCCCCCTAAGAACCGTACGTGACAGATTTCCCGTCATACGGCTCAAGCCTTCTTTTTATCCGAACAACTTATTTATTTAATACACGGTACATGTACTAATTTAGCAGCTTTACCTGTAGAAACTTCTAAGTTTCGTACCGTAACTTTTTCGCCATTTTGTAGAGTGTGTTTACATAATGCGCAACGATAACCTTGTTTCCTTGCGAGCTTCATCCTATCTAGCGTATTTTCGCTATTAAAGACCTTACGGTCTCGCTTTTCCCAATAATCTTTTAGATTCGGATCATCTGGGCTGTTCTTGTAGGCTACCATGACATGTCGTTCTATTTTAATCCAAGACATCTTCAGCAATTGAATATTAGTAAGTGGACATGTGAGAATCCATTTATTGTTTCCACCGTGGTGGGGCTTCTTAAAATAGCGTTTATTAATCCATTTCCAAGACTTCCTTGGATGCAATTGTCTAAGGTGTTTCCTTATTTTCAGGAAAACGTAGTTGTCCATATAACCAAAGGTCTTTTTTGACACGACATGTTTCCAATACTGTCCATGGCCTCGAATAATAGGGTTTAGAACACGTATGATTTCTTTTACTGGTCGTCCTCGCATCACTGCGAACGTATCTTTTATCTTGCTTTTTGCTTTTCTGATGTTATCTTTACTGGGTTTGATCAATAACTTATTTCCTTGCTCAGTCTTGTATTGACGAAGTGAGAAACCGAGAAAATCAAACCCATTCTCGATATGTGTTACTTTTGTTTTATCAACACTCAATGTAATCCCGCGCCTTTTTAAGTAAGGAATCAACTTTTGATACATAAGTTGAGCTTGCTCATTAGTTTCCGTTACGATGACGAAGTCATCTGCGTAAGCGACACGTCCCATCTTACACTTTGGATCAATCTTGTAGCCCGTGCCTGATTTATATGTCTTTCGATAAACAATACCAATCTCTTTTTCCATTCCATCTAGCGCTATATTAGCTAGAAGGGGAGAAGCTACACTTCCTTGGGGACTTCCTTCCATTGTGTTGTGAAATATACCTTGCTCCATATATCCCATCTTGAGCCATCTCCCAATCAGCTTGTTTCCTGGAAACATAGACGTTTGTTTACTTATCCAATTATGATTG
>NZ_JAPCIN010000053.1:0-7414 GCF_025910025.1 Priestia sp. JV24 | reverse complement strand
AGATGTGGTGAACTTGGTGTAAAATTCCAGCTTTATGCTTCCATAATACACCAAACAGTCGGAATAAGGCAAGCTCTACAATTGGTACCCAATTGAGCTTGGTTATGCTGAGCATAACAATCCCCCCAGCCCCCTTTTCAAGGGGGAGCCAAACCGCGGACGCTGTCCACACCTGCCAAAGGAAAGCTCCTTTGGAATGGCTTCTACAAACACCCCCAACCCCCTCAACACTTTGAGGGGGCTCCCTCGCCGGTTGGCGTCAAACAAACGTGGTTGTTTGAGTGCCAAGAGGGTTCGGGTGTAGAGACATTGTCAATTCCTTAATGCTCCCTACGGTCCGCTTACCATTGACAATGCAGCTTATCTCCCCCTTTGTTTTGGGGTAGAGGCTGGCTTCTTATGTTTTTAAGAGTGTTGCTCACCTTGAAGTAAGATGAGCACTTTTGGGCGGCCGAGCTGGCGGTTCGGCAGGTATACTTGCGCAAACAAGCCGATTCTCAAATTCTTCGTTTTGGGTATGTCGGCTTGGCGAGAAATACAAACCTGCCGAAAGTCTTTGTACAAGGAGAAAAGAGTGGAGATTTTTTAAGTGGGTTTCTTAAAAAATACGACTCGTACCTTGTATAAAGACTAGCTATTTTTTAGGGGAGGTAGAAGATATTACAGTTTCTATTTTATAAATAAATTTAGACACCTATCCTTATATAGTTGAATAGCCTATAAAAGATTATTTTGAATAAAAAGTAGATAGGATGATTTCTATTGTTTTTTCATAAAAAGGAACTTCAATACCATGCAAAACCAGACCGTCCGGATCCTTTATTTGCAAAGCAACTGCAAGAAGTTTTAGGGGGGCAATTTGGTGAAATCTCTGTAGCATTACAATATCTATTTCAAGGATGGAATGTACGAGGTAACGGCAAATATAAAGATTTACTTATGGATACAGGAGCCGAAGAATTAGCTCATATCGAAATGTTAGCTACAATGATCGCCCGACTTCTTGATCGAGCACCTGTTGGAGATTTAGAAAAAGCAGCTCAGGATCCTGTCATTGGAGCGATTCTTGGAGGCATGAATCCACAACATGCTATTGTTTCCGGACTTGGGGCCATGCCAGCAGATAGTGTAGGAAACAGATGGCATGCAGGTTATATTGCAGCAAGTGGTAATCTCCTGGCAGATTTTCGCGCCAATTTAAATGCAGAGTCACAAGGTCGCCTTCAAGTTGTACGTCTCTATGAATCAACTAGTGATCGTGGAGTGAAAGATATGCTATCTTGGTTGATTGCTCGGGATACGATGCATCAAAATCAATGGATTGCAGCAATTAAGGAGTTAGAGGAAAAAGAAAATGTAGTTGTTCCAAGTACGTTTCCTCGACACTTAGAGAAACGGGAAGTATCCCATGTCCTCTTTAATTTTTCTGAAGGAGAAAAGAGTGCTACTGGACGCTGGGCAAGTGGTCCAAGCATGGATGGAGAAGGTGTATTTCAATATGTTCAATGCCCAGAAGGATTTGGAGGCAAACCAAAATTAAAACCAGCTCCCCCATATATTCATGATACACCACCTCAAGATTTAAAGAGAAATGATAACTTTACTCCACCTCCTCCACATTTAGCTTAAAAAGAATAACATTTAACAATTTGAGCAAACTACTCAAGATGTATAAAAGCATCAAAACTAACTTCTAATTATGTCACAGAAAAAACTACTGGTCCCCGATGAGCCGGTAGTTTTTTCTGTTTTTTAAGGTGTATATGATATATATTTTTAGTTAACATAAAACCATTTTTCGGAACACTTTTAGTCTAATAACCCTTTTTCCTTAAACACTTTTCTAAGAGCTTCATTTACTAATTCAGATTTATAACTCTTAGGAACTCGATCAATGATACTTAACACATCCTGGTCAAAATAAAACCCTCTATACACTTGTTTTGAGCGTTCTTTTGGATGCTGCAGTAACAAATCAATTGCATCTACTTTGCTATCATTTGTACTAGCTTTTTCAAAGCTGTCATTAGTACTTTCACTTTCATTCAGATAGCTAACACTAGCTGCTATTTCGCTATTGGCTAGCTGTTGTTTTGCTGGCATTTTACTGTTTTTAGAGATAAGAGTACTAAAATCAACATCTAAAGGTTCTGATTCTTCTCCAACATAGCGATAAATACTTTCCTTACTGTCCCATTCATAGCCTAATTTCTTAATCTTTGATTGAATGGTACGAGTACTTACATCATACCGATCAGCTAATTCTTTAATGGTGATTTCTTTCATCATAATTCCATTTAACATCTTTTTTACCAGCATCTTACTAGCCCCCATTTTCGTTTTAAGAGTATAGTACTAGTATTCAAATGCAAAGTAATATTTCCTGCTATTACTTTGCTACAAAATGAATAATTAAGATCAACATGAGCAAACTACTCGAGAAGTCTTTTAGTACTCCAATTACAACCTAATATTTATCAGTAGAAAAAGCCATCTTCCCCAAAGATGGCTTTTTCGCCTTTTAGTTAACATAAAACGCGTTACAGGAACCAAAAGGAGCACATTAAGTGCTCCTTTCCTCATTACCTTATAGTATTTCTTAAAGAATTTTATTTTTGATCTATTTGTCTTTATTATTTAAGTCGTGCCAATCCCAATATGAACTATACAATTCGTCATGTAAAAATTCTTCATCTTCATCGTCATCTTGTTTTTCTTCTAACTTTAAGCCAAACCACATGTCATCATCATTCTCTAATACAGGATCACTTACTCCATCAAGCAAACAAAAAGCACTATGAAAGGCGCCCATGATATTATCTCTTACGATTTTTTCAATTGCACTAATACTTTCATCTGTGAATTCCTGGGTGCTTAAAGAATTTATTTCATCTTTAGTTAAATTGAATTCTTCCCACGGTAATTCCTTAGGAGGTTGTTTTAATTGTTCCCCTATTTCTGAATATTCTTTGATAATATTATGTAGTTCCCTTAAAAATAACTGCTTAGAGTCCATATTTTATTCTCCTATATGTATGTTATGGTTGCTATTTATTATATCAAATTTACTTTGATATTTATTGTGTAGAGTATACAAGTTTAGTTAACATAATCCAGATTATCGGTAATAACGCAAAAAAGAGGAAAGTCTAAACTTTCCTCTTTTTTATATTCCTAAAGATAAAGCTAGCTATAAATAAAACTACAAATAGGATCATTAAATCAAAAATTACTGGATCTCCTGATTGATTAGTTTCATCTACAATTATTACTTGTTGAAATAATAGCATAGCTCCAATTATTACAAAGAACAAAGAGTTGAATAATATATAGCTATTAGCTTTGATTTTATTGCTTAAAAAAACTACATACACAAAATTACATACTAAAAAGATAGTTATCAAATAATAAATCGGTCTAAAAAGTGTAAAGGTTTCCCCGAGCATTTATATAGTCCTCTCTTTTGCTATTCTATTTTTTAAATCAATATATTTCCATTTTATCAAATAATTGATTTTGTTTCATCTTGTATACAAGATACAACCTTAGTTAACATAATGTCTCTTTCCGGAACACATCAAAAAGAGAACCCTTATTGGGAGAAGGGTTCTCCATGGGGCCTTGTTTCTTCTTTATGCAGCTTTTTATACATCCTTGATGTAGCAACGTTTCTTCAGTAGGTGAGTCCTGAAAAAATGTATAAAAAGCGCACCTTTTATTCATATGCAAGCCCTTATAAAAAAAGCATGTATCGGAAAAAGTATGATACAATAACCCCTGGTCTATTTTTTACAAATTTCAACGTAGCAAAAAGAGCAACCTTTCGTCCACTGCAGAGGTTGTTTCTTTATTTTCTTTAAGACACTAATATCTTATTTGAGGGTGTTATAATAGTTATGATTCTGAATAAATTGGAGGTTATAACTGTTATGTACATGGAATTCTATGAAAAAGTAGATGGATTAGCAAGAGCTATTAGAGTCACAACTTCAACTGCAAAGAAATATTATTTACTTTTTGAAGAGCATGGTTATAACTTTAAACGTAATCAGCAAGGACAACTCTTGTTTTCACAAGATGATATAAATTTATTTAAAGAATTAATGATTTTAAAAAATGAAAAAGGTATGACAGTTCCAAAGGCTGTAAAGGAGATTGTAAGTGGAAAAGTTATAACTGACATAACAGATATAACAGACATAACTGTTACAACAGAAGATATAACGGTTATAACTAGCAAAGTTACAACTGTTATGACTGAGATAGAAGAGTTAAAAAAGTTAGTAAAAGATCAAAATGAAATTATAGAGAAACAACAAGAAAATTTTAAAAAGCAATTTTTAAAACAAGAAGCCTACATAAAAGACAATCTAGAACAAAGAGATAAAACGTTAGTTACAACATTAAGAGAAATGCAAGATTCACAGAAAGAAATAGCTGCTACTTTATCCAAAGAAAAAGATAAGAAAAAATGGTGGCAAATATGGCGAAGTTAAACCACTCAATCAATTTGAGTGGTTTTTTGTATATTGCAAAAATGCAACGCATAACAGTTATAACTACTCGGCCGTCTTAAGACGGCTTTTTTAGCCTTCAGGCTATATTTTTTTCAACGAAAAAAATACGAAAAGACTCTTGCAATTCTATTAACGAATTGCTATATAAATAGAGAGTGAGAGTAAAATAACCATTAAGGTAGTAATAAACCCTTTTATACCAAGGCTTTATACCGGATTTCGTAGTTACCGAATTAGATAACTATAGTTACCGAATTAGATAACTACGAAATCATAAAAAAGTAACCCTTAGAAAAGGGTTACTGGAAAATTTTTAAATAAAGGCTTAGCATTAGCAAAAAGTGCTTTTAAAGTTGTTTCTATATTGTCTCGTTCTCCACTATAAATAATATTCGGATTAATAAACAAGGCATATGTACGGGCATTATTGCCTTCTGTTTTCTGACCTTGAGCTTTAACAATTACGCCTTTATCAACTAGCTGATTTACAATTCTACTAACCTTAGGCGCACTAGTTTTTAATCTTTCAGCAATAGCCTTCTGAGTCAATGGAACTGCACTTCTAGAGTGAATATTATCTACAATGCAGTTACTTTTAAATTGCATATATCTTTGAATACGAAGTAAGAAGAGCATCTGTTCATCAGTAAAATAATCATTGTCTAAAGCATAATCCCAATTATCCTGAATAAATTGAGCAAATTTCACTTTTGATTTTGGAGAACGTTTAGTTCCAACGTAAATCTCCTTTCCTCCAGTCGCTTTACTTAATACTTCTATAGCCTTGTTAACATCATCCTGATCAACACCATGATAGTCTTCTTTTAATTTTTCTTTTTCATTTTCTAAATCTCTTAACCTAGCATTTTGTTCGGCATCATCAAAATTAATTTTGAATTTTCTTTTTTTCAATTGTTAATTCCTCTCCTCTAGCAGGAATTAACCGTCCTGTGTTAAAATAAAATTAATTAAATAGGTTGCACAACAACAAGAGGTTAATCCCTCGAAATGTTTTGTTAAAAGTCCTCTGGCCCGCTAAAACTAGAGGACTTTCTTATTTTTAATTTTAAATCATATAGATCTTTATTTCATTGATTATTTATTCTTTACACTTCTTGATTCTACAGGTATTTCTTTCTCATATAACCTTCTTAAGGCCAAACGTATAACATCATTTTGAGTAATAGGTTTAAAACTAAAATCATTAAAATCATTAAATGAGTTAATTAACTCCTGAACCATTACTAATTCGTCTTCGTCAAGCCTTATGGAAGTAGTTTTTAACGTCTTTTTTTCTGTCATGTCAATACCTCCAACTTCTTCTATATACAACATTATACAATTCAATTTAATCAATCGCAATACAATGTAATCTATTAGATTATAAAAGAAGATGTTATCCTAACTCTATACCAAACAACCCAAAGAACCACTTGAACAAGAAGAACATAGGCACCATAAAGACGGCCGCCCCAGCTCCATACTTCACCCAATCTAACCAGCCATTAAACACCACGCCCAACTTAGCGTTCGATATCATAGTCTTGCTGTTTTTCTCGATTTCGCTGAGTTCTGATTTCGCCTTCTCGCTCAACATGTCGAACTTGCTCCCCAGGTTGTTGTTGATCTTCTCGAGTTCGTCCTTGATCATTTGATTGTTTGTTTGGAACTCGTTGTTCAGAAACTCCTGATTCTGTTTCATCTCGCTGTGCAATACCTTGATGGCCGTCTTCATCTCGGCCAAAGTTTCGTTCGTATATGTCTTGTGCTCTAAGATGGCGGTCTCTAATTTGTTGATCGATGTCAGCGAAGTCAATCTCATTTCCCTCTGTACGTCTTGGCTCGTCTGTTTGATCTGTTCGAGCTCTTGTTGCATCATCATCTCTTTGTTCATGTTTTCTTTCAGGAACGTCGAGAGATAGCCCTCTGTCGCTCTGAGACGTAGAATCATCTCCTGGTATAACTGCTGTAACTGTTGTAACTCCTCTTTTTGCTGAACCTGCTGCTGCTCTTTCTCTTGTAACTTGTCTTTCAAAGCCATCTAAAATCGTCTCCTTTTCATACGCCAGCCCTAACTTGCTGCCACGTACTTTTTTATTCGATTCTAAGTGCTCATACGTGATGTTTTTACCTCGTAAAGTAGCTTGGACGCCTTTGTCTTTTAAACGTTCCTGGAACTCTTCAAAACTCGTTGTCTGCTCTTTTGAAGAGTCAATGGCCGTCCGAATTTCATCTTTCCAACTCGACTCACCTTTTTGAAGCAAGGACTGTTCAGCTAACGTATAGCGCACATCGGCCGAGCGCTCTTCTACAATGGACAAACCATGTTCTTTACATAATTCATCGCTCACGTCACGAAACCGGTCAATGGCCTCTTGGCCATGCGCATGAAACTTTCGACCATCCTCATAGTTCACGGCATTGATTACGATGTGGTTATGAATGTGATCCTTGTCCGTATGCGTGTAGACGGCCACCTCGTGGCCTTTGGCTAATTTCTCAGCTAGTTTTAACCCAATTTCATTAGCTTTCTGAGGATCTACTTCATCAGGTTTAAATGATTGAATGACATGGTGGGCTTGTATGCCGCCACTCTTGCCCCATATTTCCCTTGTAGCTTTAAATTGGTTCCGAACATAGTCCACATCGCAATCAAGCGAATTTGCCACCTCAGCGCGCTTCTCAGCGTACTTCAGTAACGCATTGGCATTTTTCGTCGTACTCAGCTTAATTGTTGCCATGCTGCAGCCAATCCCTTTTTAATTTCGTCGAGATTATATACCAATCTCTCAAGCTCCTGTTCACTCAATTGTTCGATGTCTCGTGCATTACACCATCTCGCAATCTGGTTCACATTGGTACCCACAGCACGCAATTCCTTCGCGATTGCCAGAGCA
>NZ_JAPCIN010000052.1:0-11151 GCF_025910025.1 Priestia sp. JV24 | reverse complement strand
CAAAATCTTATCTTTGTTTTTTCCTACATACGATTGCAATGCCTTCGCAATCTTTTCTGCCTCTTCCTCACTTTGAATCTCAAAGTATTTCTCAAAGATCGCGCCGACTTGAATCAGTCGTCTTGTTCGCTCTTTTCTCTCTTTTTCTTTTTTACGCGCTTCAACTTGTTGTTTCTTCACTTTCATCTTCTCAATTTTTTCTTCTAACTCCTGAAGAATTTCCTCATCCGTTCGCTTCTTCGTCACCCATCCTCATCTCCTTTTTTGTTCTCTAATGTTTGTTTTGATTATATCAAAAATTGAGATAAATTGGTATCGTTAGCATAGATTCTCTCACCAGGATATGGTATAATTCCCTTAGATCGAAGAGATAAGGGCGCACTTATACATTGTTCCAATGTGTGCGGTTCCTTCGGAACAAAAAGACAAAACCAAAGACCCATTCGCCTAGATGGCGAATTTCATAAAACCTGTTTGCCTATCGGCAAAGATGAAACCACCATCTGACACCTTTGGTGTTCATGATGCTGATTTCATCTAAAGCATTGATTAGCGCACCTTGTGCTCTCATCAACTTATTCCAAAAACACAAACCCATTCTCAAGAAAGGAGGAAAGAATCATGGCAATTTATCATCTATCGATGCAAATCATCACCCGTTCAAAAGGCCAATCGGCTGTTGCTGCAGCTGCTTATCGTAGTGGTGAAAAACTACATGATGAACGTACAGACGAGCAAAAATTTTATGCTCGTGATATACAACCGGAAACCATGATTCTGACTCCTTCTAATGCGCCAGAATGGATGAAAGATCGAAACCGTTTATGGAATGAAGTTGAAAAAGTTGAGAAGCGCAAAGACTCACAATTAGCACGTGAATTAAACATTGCTTTGCCAATTGAATTAAATCATGACCAACAAAAAGAACTCATTCGATCTTTTGCTCAAAACGAGTTTGTTCAAAAAGGAATGGTTGCTGATATTGCCATCCATCGTGACGATGCTAATAATCCTCATGCTCACATCATGTTAACGATGAGAAATCTTGATCAGGATGGCTTTGGGAGGAAGAATCGTGACTGGAACGCTGATTTTGCGAACGCTAAAGAAAACCATCGTGGGTACGTTAAAAATAGCGAAGGCTGCTTATCTATTCGTGAGGAATGGGCGAACTATGCCAATCAAGCATTAGAACAAACCCAAAGTAAAGAGCGTATTACGCACCTTTCTCATGAAAAGCGTGGACTTGAAGTTCTTCCAACTATTCACTTAGGGCATGTAGCTCATGACATGGAGAAGAAAGGGAAACAAAGCCAGCGCGGCCAAATAAACCGAGAGCGCCAAGAGTATAACCAAGTCGTTATAGACCTACAGGATTACCGCCGCCAAAAAGAGGCTCATCTACAAAAAATGAAAGAAAAAGAGAAGCAATTTAGCTTCTCTACAGATGTTGAGAAAACGCAGATTCAAAAGGCTGCATCTCTTTTAAACCAAGAAGTCGTTTCCTTAGAAAGTATCTACAAACGCCATGAAGAACTACGCAAAATGAGCAATCGTCATGACCCAATTGAACGACATTTCCATGTTCAACAACAACAGTTTCTTAACGTCAGTAATTCTTATGACCGTGTGAAGGCTTTGGAGCATGAGATTAAGCAGAATGAAGAGAAAGTAGATGAACTCAAGGGATCACTCAATCCGTTTAAACTAAAAGAAAATAATATGATGAAACGTCGTTACCTTGATAAAATCTCTGATTTAGAAGGCAATAAAGCAAACTATGAAAGCAGCATCAAAGAATATAAAGAATCCCTTCGTTTTTCAAATGAAGAAGAATTCTACCAACGCTATCAAGAGTTTTCTCAACAAAAAGAAAATCGCCTTCATCAAATCAAATATGAGAAACAACAGATTCGAGTCGAAACAAAAACGTTGTTACAAGCAGAAGAAGCCGTTAAAATGGCTAAAATTCGTGAAGTAAGCTCACATTATCCCGATTTAAAAACAGCTGGAACATACTTGAGCTATGACAATGCCTTAAAACTAGAGAAACATATAGATATGGCCAAAAAGACGCCAGTCACATTAGAAGTCATTGAAAAAGCGATTGGAAATCAAAAAGATGAGTTGTACAAACTAAAGAAAAATGTAAAAATCTTTGAAACAGAAAGAGATTATTTAAGTACCATGAAGAATCAAGTTACGAACCTTGAAAAAACGGAAAAAGAACTTGATCAACTAAGTAATAGTCCTGGTGAGACAGCTAAACGATTGGTTTCGAAAAAAGCACGACAACATTACGAAGAATTACAGCATGAAGCCAATCATTACCGAGAGAACCTTAAAGAAAAAGGATATAAAGGACCGGATGATTTAGAGAAGCGACAAGGCGAAATTAGAGAGCTTGAGAAAAATGTAATCCCCAATATAGAAAAGCAAATAAACACCAAGGAACAAGTCATAGGAACGATCTCAGGCATCTTTGATGCCATTCAGCAAGCTACTCGTAGCGAAGAGCAAGCACAACAAAAGCAGCAGCAACAGCTTAGAAGATTTAGAAGTAGCTCCATAAATAAACCCAAAGATCAAGGTCATGACTTTTCTCGTTAAAAAGACAACTAATTGCCTTAAGGCAATTTGATCAACTTAAAGTTGTTATTCTCTAATATAACATTGACCATCTTTTTCAAATGAACTTAAAAGAGATGGTCAATTACCTATTAAAAAGATTTTTATAGTTCGATTTACTCTATGCTTTTAATCTCTTCATCTCTAGGATTAATATCTTCAAAGCCTTCAATACATAAAACAACACTTTCTATTGCCATAATATTTAAACATAGAAAGTTATTAATCAAAAGTGTATAGCAATTTTTAATATTTTCTTTCGCTAAATAGCATGTAGAGTCACTTATAGTTAGTTTACATTCAATTTTTGATTTTTCTGTTACACACATATAAACAGAAATAATATCTTTAAAGGGGATTTCACATAAGAAAACCCCACCATTTTTTTTCTTAAATTCTACAAGAAATACTCCTTCTATTAAAATATTAATTTTTCTTAATGTCACCCACTTTTCATGTATTAAAATTACTTTATTCTTGAATTTTGTTTTATCTGAAATTTCTTTGCATTTTACCTGACTTTCATCTAAATAGCATATTGGTTGACATGAAAAATCAATTTCTGTAGTTGGAATTTCGTAATGTATTTGAATAGAAAACCTTCCTTTATATGCTGTTTCTGTATCATTAATAATAGAGATGCTACTAATATTACTAAAAGTAAAATTAAAAGTACCTTTATAAATGGGAAATTGTTTTTCATCTTTTTCGCCTTTATTGACACTTAATAATAATTTATTGGTACTACATTCAGTAATAGTTAGACTAAGTGTACAAGAAATACTTTCCATATTGATTGTTTTCCACAGACTATAAAGGGAAGGTTTAAACTCTGCAATAGAAAATTCTTGACAAAACACATCATGAACGGGTGCTTTTTCTAGAATACTTTCTCTCATTTTTAACTCTATAGGTTTTTGAACCCAATCACATATTTTATCAGCAGAAATAGCTAATTCTTCTCTATTTGATATATAGTATTTGTCCACCTTTATCCCTCATTTAAATTCATATAATTATTTATTTATCTTTTATACATATTGTAAAAATAAATTAAACATGAGAATAATTAAGCACCAATATCGTCAATAAAGCATCTAATATTTCAAGTGAACATTTGAAAAAACGAGGTGAATTTAAAATGTCTTGCAATTCAGATTATAATTCAGCTATTTTAGGTAACTGTTCTAGAGGAAATGACTATGTAAAAGACCAATTATGTTGCCAATTCAGTATAGCTGCAGGAGCAGATGAAACAATATATGAGGCAATTAATGAAACAGTTATAGCTTCTTTCATTTTGAAAAATTCAGGTACGTTTCCTTTTGATGTGACAGCAACCAATTCTGCAGGTACTACGGTATTAACTGAAACGTTAGCTCCAGGTCAATGTTTAATGAGAACTATTGACAATTTAGGAGCTATTTCTATAGCAGGACCTGTAGCCCCTGCCGGTCCTGCTAAGGGAGAACTTGATATTGTAGTTAGATATCAATTAGACTCATAAAAAAATGCTTATGGTTGTCAAAACCATAAGCATTTTTTTATGAGTCATCAATCACATATACAATTTGATCCCGAACAAGATTTACAAATAACTGTTAATACTTGATTACTAAACGTGATTTTACCACAACTAAAAGTGATAAATGATTTATTCCTCAAAAAACATACACATTTTAAAATTTGAACTTCGAACACAATAGTAACAGTTTCATCAACATTGATATCAGGAAGTGAAATACCAGTCTCAGGATTTACTCCAGGTGTTGACACTCCGTTTATAACGACACTGTCATTAATAAAAACGCTACCTTCAGGTATTAAATCGGTAAATACAACATTATTAGCTGGAACTACACCTTCATTTGTAATAGTAATTGTATAAGTTAACTTATCTAAAATATCAGCCATTGTAGTATTAACCCTTTTTTGAACATCTAATACAGCATCGCCTTGATCAATTTGAACTCCTAAAGCATTTGGCATATACGCATCACCAGTAGATGTATATCTAAATGTTGCAATCATTTCATTGTTACCTAGATAATTTGTAGCGTCTACATTAGTTATATCCCACCCTTGACGTCCAGCAGATATATTAGTGGCTATTATAGGATTCTGATTACGGTTTCCAAAAGTACCTGTAGTATCTAAATTTCCACTATCGTTATTAATTTGAGATCCAAAAAAATTATTAGATGGATTTCTTGGACCAGAGAGATTTGTTAAAGAAAGTGCTGTAGGACCAAATAATGCCTGGTCACCTGTAATATTAGCATCACCTTCTTGAGCACTTATTAAGATTCTTGTGTTAACAGGACCAGAAGGTGGAGTCATAAAGCCTACAATAGGAACATCAATGATAGGATTAGCAGGACTGTTTACTACACCATTCGTTCCAATATATAAGTACATTGATCTATTAGGCAATTGACTGTTTTCATAAATTACTGCTAAAGTCCACCCTGCATGATTTGTATCAGCTGTAGAAGCCTGTAATGGATCTAAAAGTCCTGGAACCCCTGCGACAGAATATGTTCCAGCACCACTATTTTGAACAATAGCAGTTACATTAGCAGAACGATTATAAAACCCTCTTGTAACAGGTGGATTTCCAGAAGTAAATGTTTCCTGATTTTGTGTCAGAGGGTCTGGATTTATACTAAAAGAATTATTATTCGAATCAACGAAAGTAACTGGATTGTTAATTAAAGCTATAATATTCTGATCACGAGATAAGTAATTACCACCCCAGATCAGTTCAGCGTAAAGTACATTACTGTTGTTAGGTATGACCAAATTTGCTGCAGAACTATTTTGATTAATATTAAGAGTTGTTCCAACTGGAAAAGTAGGGACTTGAAGCGCATTGTTAAGTGTAGTGAATGCACCAATGCTTCCTTGAACTCCTGCTCTGTTTTGATTTAATAACTGACTAAGACCTAAAGTATTACCTGTAAAAGTCATAGCACCACATGCCAAAATTGAAAAACGATTAATTATAGGCATAAACCTGTCTTCTCCTATTCTAAAAAGATAACGTTGCTTCGAACGTTCCTGTGCAGAAGTCTTCCCCATTATCATTATCTGGGCCACATACCACAGTGATTAAAGAAAGCGAAAATACTTGAACTACTAAAGAACTCTGAGCAGAAACAACATAAGTATTTTCACCTGAACTATCTGTAATAGATACATTCATGACACAATCTATACTTGTATTAACAATTGCAATTATTCCATTGGCTAGAGAAGTATTAACAACATTTGATGTAGTGTATATAGTAGTTCTAGTTAAGCCATCACAAGGGCTTCTAAAAGGAACACACTTTTTAGCTATAAACATTTGATTATTACTGCACTTGTTTAATATCCCTTCATATCCGTTTTTACATATACACATTTTAGATTCTCCTTTTCTCCTTACTATAAAGATATGGAGAATAGCATTTATTGTGTGAAAAATGGGTATTTACAAACTATAAAGATAGGAAAATCAATGAATATTATATAGGGGTCTCGCCAACATTTCGGAAATTTTGTACGGTAAGCAGATAAAACTATAAAAATTGCCTATTATGTGTACGTTAAGACCTTACCAAAAAGGTATTAATCTTTAATAAACGGTACTTTGATTTTGGTAGTGGGTTTTGGGGCTGTGAATTGGTCGTTTTAAGGGTATACATGGCTTTATTTATCTAAGAACCATAAACGAACGTTATTAGAACATCCCTTTTATATCAACGGTTCCAACCTTAACGTACAATATTTCCGTTTTGCTGTCTGTACCCCATACCCATCAAGCTAACGCAATGGATTTTCCCCAAAACGAAAAAAACGTTATTCTTTTTAGTAAACTACTCGAAAAGGATGGCGTTTTTTTATGGATGTTCAGTTTTCCGAAGAATTACACCTATTTGCACAAGAATTACAACGCTCTTTGTCTCCCATTGCCTTACAAGAAATCGCTAAGAAAGTGGGATTTGTGAAACGATCGAGTAAGTATCAAGCAAATGAACTGATGGCTCTTTGCGTGTGGCTTAGCCAGGAAGTCGCTCGCACATCGCTTGCACAACTGTGTAGTCGACTAGAAGCTTCAACAGGTGTCCTGATGAGTCAGGAAGGATTGAATCAACGGTTTAATCCAGCAGCCGTCCAGTTTCTTCGTGAGGTGTTTGCTTTACTTCTCACACAGAAACTTTGTGCAACACAATCGCTATCGTCAACGCTCTTCTTGATTTTTAACCGTATTCGGATTTTAGATGCCACAGTGTTTCAGCTACCCGATGCCTTCGTAAGTGATTATCAAGGGTCTGGAGGAAGCAGTAATACGGCAGGTGTAAAGATTCAGCTTGAATATGACTTATTGAGTGGGCAATTTTTACACGTACAGCTAGGACCGGGAAAAGATAATGATAAAACGTATGGCACAACTTGTCTTGAAAGTGTGAAAGCAGGCGATTTCTGTTTACGTGATTTAGGTTATTTTGATTTACGAGATTTACAAACGATTCATGAATTAGGCGCCTTTTATCTCTCTCGATTAAAGCTAAATACCCGTATTTATGTAAAAAACCCTGAACCAGAATACTTCAAAAACGGCACACTGAAAAAGCAGAGCGAATATATTCAGCTTAATATGGCACACATCTTGAACGAACTGGAACCGGGTGAGACCATTGAACTTTCAGAAGCTTATGTTGGTCAAATTCAAAAATTACCGACACGTGTCATCATTCACCGACTAACGAACGAACAAACTAAAACCCGTTTAAACAACCAAGCTGTACGTGAGAAAAAGAAAGGCATTGTCATGAAGGATAAAAGTAAACAGCTGATGGGAATGAACGTTTATATTACGAACACACCACCAAAAGAAGTACCGACAAACGATGTGCATTCATTGTATTCGTTACGTTGGCAGATTGAAATTTTATTTAAAACATGGAAGTCCTTCTTCGAAATAGATGAATGTAAAACCATCAAAAAGGAACGGCTAGAGTGCCATTTATATGGGCAACTCATCGGGATTCTTCTCTGTTCTTCCACCATGTTTCAAATGCGGCAGATCCTGTTGAAAAAGAGAAAACAAGAGCTGAGTGAATACAAATCAATTTATATGATTAAGGACTATTTTCCGTTACTATTTCCAGCAATGGCAGGTGATCTGACTGAACTCGTAACGATTCTCCAACGACTGTATCACCTGTTGAAAAAGAATGGGCGTAAGTGTCATCGGTATCAGAAAAAAACCGTTTTTGACATTCTTGGTATTGTGTATGAGACAGCAGTAAAACAACAACAAGTTGCCTAACGAAAAAATGATAGTTTCATAGGCTTCTTTGTCATGCCGATTTTTCTGATACTCACCGATGTTAGGACAAGGATCATTACATTTTTAATCGTTTCTGTCGTTAGCTTGATGGGTATGTGTCTGTACCCCAATATATAGACTTATATACATATTATATAATTTGTCATAATGGATTTTTTCGGAACACATATAAAAGCAAACTCTTGATATTTTATTCAATTAATAATGACTTTTGGTTTACAAAGTCAACAGACCGTGTATAATTGTTATAACAGTGATAACGTAAAATTATACGTACTGTTATAAAATCGCCAGCATATGTTAATACTATGCTAATACTAAGGAGGTATTATTATGATGGATATGGCGGTGAGAGAAGTGGAAAGAAAAATTACGAAAATTGGCAATAGCTCTGGAGTGACATTTCCACCTGAAGTTTTAGAACACTTAAACGTTAAACAAGGTGAAATGGTTGTGTTTGACCTTGAAAAAGACGGTAAAGTAGTACTTAAAAAGCGACCTGCGGTAAATGTAGAAGGTTTCGAGGAAATAGATGCGGATTTTTTAGAAGGAATGAAGGATCTATTTGATCGATACGATAATACGCTACGTAACCTCGCAGATCGTTAAAAGAAAAACAAAGGGTAAGGGACTTAGCAAATGACGAAATATCTCACTCATAAGCAAGCCATTTTCTTAAATGGTGTAATGATTCAACGTTATACACCTAAAGAACATATTGGTGTAAAAGATGAAAAATTATTGGATAGTGCGATTATGCGTCCACAAAGTTCTGCTTTTGGATCTGATGCTTATCCTAGTTTGGAATTGAAAGCTGCAGCATTGTTTGAAAGCTTAGCACAAAATCATTCTTTTCATAATGCAAATAAACGAACAGCATTCGCTTGTTTATTCCTATTTTTAAGGACGAATGGTTGGATTTTAAATGTTCGAGAAAAAGAAGCTGAAGACATGACTTCTTTTGTTGTGACAAACAAACCTTCATTACAGCATATTGCCGATTGGATTTCGAGTAATCTTGTTCAACGTTCATGAAAAAGACCTTTTCCAAAACAGAAAAGGTCTTTTTACAGTTATTTATTTAAATGCAGTTAACATAAAACCAATTATCGGTAGCATTTTAATCTAATCGATTACATTCATAAGAACTTCACAGTCACAAAAACCACCTTGGTTTTGCAGAGCCTTTACAACTTTAGCTTTTTTGCTCACGGAGATGTGGGTATCTAGCCATTCTTTAGTGTAGAGAAGTGTATGGTCACACCCCTGTATGTCCACTTTTTCGTCCAGAAATGCTTCTAATGAACCCAGCTCCTCAGGTGATAAATCAAGTTCGTGCCACTTATTTGCTTGCTCTTTTAGTAGCACTAACTTCTTTACTAACTTTCTGTCTTTTTTGTTAAGAGTGACTGCATTTTGAAGTGCTGATAAAGCTGCTTTATAATTCAGTAGATATTCTTCAGCTTGAGACAACAACTGCCAAGCAAACGCATCTGTTGGATGCTGTTCAACATATTCTTTAAGTCCTTTTCTTGCTGCTAAAAGATGGGGAATTGCTTTTTTAGAAGGAGCTCTTCTTTGATAAGATCCTTGCATTGCTAGTTTTTGTCCTTTTATTAGTTCATCTTTTAATTCTAATAAACTATCCATTCAAATAGCTCCTTTTAAACAGTATTAAGAAACCAAAAATCCTTTATGTGATTTTCCCATAACCTTCAATATTCTTCAATTACTTTATGTATACTCTATGCATTTCTAGTTAACATAATGTAGCTTATAGGAAACGAAAAATGTATCCAAGAATCTCTATTTATGTTATAAAAAAGAAAATAAACTTATTGGAGATAGAAAATGACACAAAACAATAGTAAATCACTTATTTCAATTATCTTTGGGGTTTTATCAATGATCGTTCCTTATATAGGTTTAATCTTTGGTATAGTAGGGATTGTTTTTTGCACCAAAAGTATCAGAGAAGTGAAAAAGACTAGAGAACAAGGTAAAAGTATTGCTGTGACTGGAGGAATTCTTAGTACAGTAGGGTTATGCATTCAAGCTTCTGTACTATTTTTAGCTCTTTTAGGATACACAGCAGTTTTTTATTAAATCACTGAACTACTTAACATAATCCAGATTCCCGGTAGTAAAACTAAATATTAATGGCCACATCTATGGTTAGATGTGGCCATTATATGTACATAAAGATTATTGATTATGAGTGTATTCTGCTTAGGATTGTTGCCCTGTTTGTAGTGAAAAGTATATAATCTTGCTTCTTAGTTTTAATACAAATTCGATCAGTCGTTCCATATGGAGGACCTATACGGATTGCATCAGCTTCTTTACCACCATACGTATCATCTTCTGTAACTTCAATAATATCTTCTAGTGCAATATTAAATTTAGCAAGTTGCCATTTTATGATTAATTCTTTTTCTGTTTTCTTAACATCGATCCCCACTGTAAACATATAAACATCCCCTTTTTTCCTTATAATTACATTTTAACACATTATAAAGATAGAGAAATGAATGAATACGATATTCATTGCTAGTTTACATAAACACTCTTTTCGGAACACATCAAAAAAGAGAACCCTTTTGGGAGTAGGGTTCTCATAAGGCTACGATTTCTGCTTTATGCAGCTTTTTATACATCGTTGATATGACGGAGTTCTCTTTACAGGAAGTTGAAGAGATGATGCATAAAAAGCGCACCTTTTATACATATGCTAAACACTTCAAATAATTGATTTTATCTGTAGATATGATATATTAAATATCAGACTATTTTTACAAATTGCATTTTTATCATGTCGTTTAACTCTTTAAATAAAAAACTGTCTCGAGTAAAGAAGAGACAGTTTTTTATTTTGCTATTGGCGAGAAATATAAAACAGTATAGCCCGCCTATAAATCAACGTTTCCTCCTTTAGAATTTAAAGTATTAAATTCTAGAGGAGGAATATTTTTATGGTCGAATATAGAGGAAGAACAGTGTAAGATAATTTAATAAACACAGTATTTATTTATCAACTAGCTAGTACTTATCAAGGTTGATATCTTGGGTACAAACCTTGGTAAATCTTAATACTAAGGTTTTTTATTAAGGTATATAGATTTAAATTTAGGTTTATAAAGTAGGTGGAAACATGGATATTTTTGAGAACCACGGTGACAAAAAAT
>NZ_JAPCIN010000051.1:0-815 GCF_025910025.1 Priestia sp. JV24 | reverse complement strand
CGATAAATACTATCGTCTACATGACGGAACAAGAAAAGCTTTAGATCGACTATGCTGGTTAGGTGCAGAGAAAGGCTTTTGCTTTCCTGGCAGTACATATTTAGGTAAAACCTATGAAAAATCCAAAGGAACCATTGACCGTCACATAAAAGAGTTACGAGAACAAGGGCAAATTGTAACTGTCTATCGACGTTGCCCTCGTAATAACGGCAAAGGGAATCCTGTACACTTATTTGTTAACCACCCTTACTTCGAGTACTGGGTAAACTTTTTACAGCTCGATTTGACTTCTCATGTTGAAGCAGATGTTGAAGCAGAAAATGCTGATATCCCTTGTGAGAGTAAGGATGAAGAGGCGAAAAAAATCCCTACCTATAATTTAACTTTAAAAGATTTAAATAAATACATACGTAAAGACTTAGATATTAAACTTTCAACGGATTATCTACCGTCCTTTATTCCAACGCCATTTAAAGAAGCCGTACAGCCGTTTTTTAGCTATGCAGATGATATTTATCACTTATGGGGGAAAGTACGCTTAGCACACAAAATAAGCCGTCTAGAACGACCTGTTGATGAATTGGTATCAATTGCTGTTCAAGCATTTAAAGAAACCGTCTTTGCTTATAAAAGAAACCGAATAAAGACAACCTTTGAAGCCTATTTTTTCGGGACTTTAAGAGGTTTATTTGCTGCTGAGCGTAGAAGAGAAGTTCAAAGGAATAAAACTAATCCGTTATTCTATAACTTTTTAGAATTAGATGCTTAATATAGTTATCTTGAAGCCTATTTTTGTCTATAGACTGTAGAAAATG
>NZ_JAPCIN010000050.1:0-930 GCF_025910025.1 Priestia sp. JV24 | reverse complement strand
GGTTCTTTAGAAGAACACTTATGTAAAGAAGCATTGTATACTTACACGACTACGTGTGTAGCTATATCAATGGCAACCTAAAATAAAACCTTTTAAACGACATGACATAAGTATGTTTGCGGTTTAAAAGAAGATTCTTTAAAAAATGAAACCTTTAAGATGTCTTTTCCTGTACTTCTGTTAAATCATATATAAAATCTATATTACATCTGTTGGTGTACAAGTAATTTGAGGGTTTTAATCAATAGGTCTATAAATCAATGGTGTTTTTCGAGATACTTTCCTAATAGGTAACATTGATTACGTTAGTAATCATGTACCTATTAGAAGTATTCTTTTTCTTACTCCTATTTTAGGTTATATATATATCATGACGACCATGGGAAAGGAAATGTGCTAAATAAGTTTAAAAAGGGGTAACAACAAATTAGAAACATAGGGGGCCATGTTCTAAAAAGAGAAGCACAAAAGGGACGTCACTAAGACGTTACGTGGTTTAGAAGGTTCTTAACAATTAAAAGGAGAGAGTATTATGGAAAAACACAAAATAAAACAGATTCTACAAGAGCATGAATTGTTTGATATCGAAATTCCTTTCATGACTAAGGATGGAGTTGACTTTGTTCGTGTAGACCTTTTAGTTCACGCCATTATAAAAATGAAAGGGCGTGTTTTCAAAGATATATATAGAGCGATTCTTCAAAATAAAAATAATCCTGAAGCATTATATTGTATTCTCCGGGAGTTTGCTGAAATAGTGGATGATCTAGGCTATGCATTTAAGAAATAAAAAAACGTATTTGCTTTAGGAGCTCATACGTTTTTTTATTTCTGTTTATGTAAAATGCAACAAAGACAAACCATTTATTCTTTTGTCGATGCTACTTCCTTGGATCCGTTGTTTTTTTGTGTAACAACCACATCATGATG
>NZ_JAPCIN010000005.1:0-10499 GCF_025910025.1 Priestia sp. JV24 | reverse complement strand
ATTACATCATGCCGCCCATTCCACCCATGCCGCCCATGTCAGGCATTGCAGGTGCTCCGCCTTCTTCTGGCTTGTCAGCAACAACTGCTTCAGTTGTTAAGAACATAGCCGCTACAGAAGAAGCATTTTGAAGAGCTGAACGCGTTACTTTTGTTGGGTCAACGATACCAGTGTCTAGCATGTTTACCCACTCGCCAGTTGCAGCATTGAATCCAGTTCCAACTGCTTCGCCTTTTAGACGCTCAACGATTACTGATCCTTCTAAACCAGCATTGTGAGCGATTTGACGTACAGGCTCTTCGATCGCACGTAATACAATGTTGATACCTGTAGCAGTGTCACCGTCAGCTTCGATGCTTGATACTTTATTATAGATATTTACTAATGCAGTACCACCACCAGCTACGATACCTTCTTCAACCGCAGCACGCGTAGAGTTTAATGCATCTTCAATACGTAATTTACGTTCTTTTAACTCAGTTTCAGTTGCCGCACCCACTTTAATTACAGCTACGCCACCAGCAAGTTTTGCTAAGCGCTCTTGTAATTTTTCACGGTCAAACTCTGAAGTTGTTTCTTCAAGCTGAGCTTTGATTTGGTTTACGCGTGCTAGGATGTCTTCTGCGTTTCCTGCACCGTTTACAACCGTTGTATTTTCTTTTGTTACAACAATTTTAGAAGCGCGACCTAATTGATCAATGCTTGCTGTTTTTAGGTCGAGACCAAGCTCTTCAGTGATTACTTCTCCGCCTGTTAAGATCGCAACGTCTTGTAGCATTGCTTTACGACGATCACCGAAACCAGGAGCTTTAACAGCTACAGCTGTGAATGTACCACGAAGTTTGTTCACAACTAATGTTGCTAAAGCTTCGCCTTCTACGTCTTCAGCGATGATTAATAGGGGCTTGCCTTGTTGAACAACTTGCTCTAATACCGGTAAGATTTCTTGAATGTTACCGATTTTTTTGTCTGTGATTAAGATGTATGGATCATCTAATACAGCTTCCATTTTATCTGAATCAGTTACCATGTAAGGAGATGCATATCCACGGTCAAACTGCATACCTTCTACCACTTCTAATTCAGTTGTGAAACCTTTTGATTCTTCAAGTGTGATAACGCCGTCGTTACCAACGCGCTCCATTGCTTCAGCAATTAATTGACCTACTTCTTCGTCAGCTGCTGAGATAGCCGCTACTTGAGCAATTGAATCTTTACCTTGAATTGGTTTAGAGATTGCTTTTAGTTCTTCAACCGCTACAGCTACTGCTTTTTCCATACCTTTACGGATACCCATTGGGTTAGCACCAGCCGTTACGTTTTTAAGACCTTCTCTGATCATTGCTTGCGCTAAAACTGTTGCAGTAGTTGTACCGTCACCAGCGACGTCGTTTGTTTTGCTAGCAACTTCGGCTACTAATTTAGCACCCATATTTTCAAATGCGTCTTCTAATTCGATTTCTTTTGCAATTGTTACACCGTCATTTGTAATAAGCGGTGAACCGAATTTCTTTTCTAATACAACGTTACGACCTTTTGGTCCAAGCGTTACTTTTACAGCATTTGCCAATGTGTCTACACCACGTAGCATTGCGCGACGTGCTTCTTCGCTAAATTTAATGTCTTTTGCCATGTTCTTTGACCTCCTCAAGATTTTCTTAATAATCTATTTTTTACGTATGATAAGTTTGTGGTTAAAATTAGCCGATTACAGCTAAAATATCGCTTTCGCGTAAAATTAAGTATTCAGTACCTTCGTATTTCACTTCAGTACCCGCATATTTTGAGAAGATGATACGATCGCCCGCAGCTACTTCTAAAGCTACACGCTCACCGCTTTCTAATACTCGGCCTGTACCAACAGCAACAATTTTACCCTCTTGTGGTTTTTCTTTTGCACTGTCCGGTAACACGATACCGCTTGCTGTTTTTTCCTCAGATTTTACAAGTTCAATCACTACGCGATCACCTAATGGCTTTAACAAGTGAAACAACCTCCTCAAATAATATGTTTGCATTTTTATTAGCACTCAAGCTCAACGAGTGCTAACACAATTATTATATTAAAACAAAGTGGGTTTTTTTTGCAAGTATTAAACAAAAAAAATTTAAAATTTACGAAAACTACATATAATAGTCTTAGATTTCGACGATTTTGAGAAATAAAGCATTCTTTTCTCTGTTCAATAATATGTATGTTACAATACGAGCAAGAAGAAATTACTGACTTTACAGTACTTCTTCGACATATATACATAAAAACCTTTTAAAGGAGTATAGAAGATTGGAAAAACGTTATTGGTATGTTATCCTCACCTACATCCTTATGCAGTTTTCAGGAGTTGTTGGTATACCGCTGTTAAAATTAACAGGAATATTTGATCAATATCCAGTTCGAACAGCGACTGTCATGCTTTTGACTTATTGGACCATCATTAGCTTTATCCTTGGTTTACTTATTGTCTTACTGCTGCTGCGCCGTGACATGTCCATGCGTATAGAACATGCGGGAACAACGGTAACTGTGGTCTGGTCAGTCCTTGGGGTGTTCCTGGCTATGGCTGGTCAAGCTGTAGCAGGGATGATTGAGCACGCTCTTGGCATTACCCAAGTATCTGAAAATACACAAAACATTGTTAATCTTGTTAAAGCAACGCCGTTCCTTATTGTCGTTACGTCTGTTATTGGACCAATTCTAGAAGAGATTATTTTTCGAAAGATTATTTTCGGTTCTCTTCACAAACGATATAATTTTTTTATCTCTGCATTTATTAGTTCCCTTATTTTCGCTGCCGTACACTGGGATTTTAAACATTTGCTCGTGTATACAGCCATGGGATTTGTATTTGCATTCCTTTATGCAAGAACAAAACTAATTATTGTACCCATTATTGCTCACGTGTTGATGAATACAATCGTTATTTTATCTCAAACTATTTTTGCAGATAAAATTATAGAAATGCAAAAGCAAGCAGAACAAATGCAGTTTATTTTTGGAGGCATGTTTTTATGAAGAATATCCCTTTAACACGAGGGTTTATTTATATTATTATGGGGATTTTATTCACCTACCTGGCTATTCAAAATGCTCAGGAAACCGTGTGGAACTTCCCTACGATCTTATTTGCACTCGTAGCCGCATTCGATTTCAGATTTGCGGTTCGCATTTTTATCTTGCACTATAAAATTAAAAAGTTGCAGCAGCAATATAAAAATCAAGATGATTCATCTAAATAAAAAAACCACTGTTTCAGTGGTTTTTTTACATACTAACATCTTCTCTTTCTTGCTCTGCCCTTGCCTTTAACACTTTGCGATACGAAATGCGGGAAATAATGATGCTGATTTCATACAAAATTAAGAGCGGCACTGTCACCATCATGTGCGAGAGCAATTCCGGTGGTGTAATCAGTGCGGCAATAACTAGCAGTACGAAATAGGCATACTTTCGAATTTGAGATAAAAACATAGGCGTTATAATTCCTAATCGCGTCAAAAACATGACGACGACAGGAAGCTGAAACAACAGGCCAAAAGGCAGTGTGAGCTGCATTAAAAAAGAAAAGTATTCATTAATGCCAATCACTTGGTTTACATTCAGCTCATCGGAAACCCGCGTCATAAAATCGACGACAAATGGAAACAACACAAAATAAGAAAAAGAGACACCGCCGATAAAGAGAAAAATGGAAACAGGAATATATCCAAGCGTTACCTTACGCTCTTTTTCATATAAACCAGGACTAACAAATGCCCAAAGTTGATACAGTGCAACAGGAGCTGCAAGTACACAGCCGATAATAACAGCAAACTGCATATAAATCTTAACTGGATCTGTTAGCCTAAATGCATTCATCGTTAAATTTTTTGCCTCATCAGCATGCTGTAAATAGACAATAACCTTATCCGCTATAAAAAAGCCGCCAATTGTGGCAATGACAAAGAAAAATAAAACAATTAAAATGCGTTTTCGCAGCTCTCCTATATGATCATATATTGACATTTCTTGTTCGGTCATACTATGATCACCCTTTTACTCTTTGTCATCTACTTGACGCTGTTTATCTTTTTCACGATCTTCTGATGCACCGCTAGCGGCATGCTTAAACTCTCTAAGCGTTTGCCCGACTGATCTTCCTAGCTCCGGTAACCGTTTCGGTCCAAAAATAAGCAGTGCTACAATCGCAATAATAATCCAACTACCTGCTCCAATCCCCATATTCCCACTCTCCTTATTAATTTAGACTTAAGGAAATCGTAACACAGTCCATCTTATTCAACAGGATAATTTTTCAAAAAGTAGACAAGCGACTGTAATTCTACAGCCAGATCAATATGATGCAGTCGAATCTCATCCGGTACGTTTAAGCGTGCAGGAGTGAAGTTTAAAATCCCTTTAATTCCGCAATTCACTAAACGATCGGTAATTTGCTGAGCCACAGTGGCAGGAACGGTTAAAATCGCCACTGAGATATCATCACTCATATAATCTTCCAATTGGTCAAGGTGATAAACCGGCACGTCGCCTACTTTTGTACCGACTTTATCTTCTATCACATCAAAAGCGCACTCAATTTTGGTGTTATTATTTTTAATAAAATTATAATTTAAAAAGGCCGTTCCCAGATTCCCTACGCCAATCAGTGCTACTTTCGTTACTTCATCTTGGTCTAACGTTTTACGGAAAAATGTAAGTAAATAATTTACATTGTAGCCGTATCCCTTTTTCCCTAATGCTCCAAAGTAAGAAAAATCCCGACGAATAGTAGCAGAATCAACTTTCACTGCCTCACTTAACTCCGCTGACGAAACACGCTGTTTACCAGAAGCATGCAAGTTTTTTAAAAAACGATAATAAAGCGGCAATCGTTTAGCCGTTGCTTGTGGTATTTTTAATTGTTCAGTGTTCACGTTGTACCCCCTCAGTTCATGTATGTCATTACTAACATTTTCAAGTCATATTGCATTACCTTTCACAAAGCCTCAACCGCTCCGAGGTAGCGCTTCCAATTCTCTCTCTTTTCTCTTGTTTTATATATACTCCGCTTCATACCCCGACTCCTTTTGGCTATCCAGCACTACTTAAAGTCGGTAGTTAGAACGAAGCAATTAGCCCTTCAAAGGATCCGTTTGTTAGTCATGACGGGTTTTCTACATCCATCATATATAAGTTCAGAGATGCACTTATCTCTTATTTTAACATAGTATCCTGTATAAAATGTGCAGGTAAAATCATTTTATTTCATGAATCAAAACATTCGCTTCATCATTTGTCCTTGTCCCTCTACAAATTACAAACGCTTGTAGGAAGAACTTGTAGTTGAAAATATGTTAAAATACACTATGGATATACTACTAGAGGTGAAAAAATGATTATTCTACAATTGAACGGTATTACAAAATACTATGGGGCAGAACCCATTTTATCGAATATAAAGTTAGAAGTACAATCAAAAGACCGCATTGCCCTAGTGGGACGAAACGGTGCTGGTAAATCAACTTTATTAAAAATTATTGCTGAGCAGCTTTCTTATGACAGCGGAGAAATTATTAAACCTAAAGGTGTTTCCATTGATTATATGGGACAAGATACAGTTCTTGAGTCAACACTCTCCATATGGGAAGAAATGATGACGGTCTTTGCTCCATTAAAGAAGATGGAAAAAGAATTACGTACGCTTGAAACGAAGATGGGCGATCCAGACATTTTTAATGATTCAGTTCAATACGAAAAACTAACCAAAGAGTACGATCAGCTTCAAGTAACGTTCAAAGATTTAGGCGGCTATCAATATGAAGCGGATACACGATCTATTCTTCACGGTTTCCGTTTTTCAAACTTTGACTATAGCACCCCTATTTCTTCCTTGAGCGGTGGACAAAAAACGCGCTTGGCTCTTGCAAAACTGCTTTTAACAAAGCCAGACTTGCTTATTCTGGATGAGCCTACCAACCACTTAGATATTGAAACTTTAGCATGGCTGGAACAGTTTCTGCAAGGGTATGAAGGAGCTATTTTAATTGTTTCACACGATCGTTACTTCCTTGATAAAGTCGTAAATCAAGTGTATGAAGTCACAAAAAAAACAACGGTCAAGTACACGGGCAACTACTCTAAATACCTTGTACAAAAAGCAGAGCGATATGAAAAAGAGTTGCGTCAGTACGAAAAGCAGCAAGATGAAGTCGCAAAACTGAATGATTTTATTCAGCGAAATATCGCCCGCGCATCGACTACAAAACGTGCGCAAAGCAGACGGAAACAGCTCGATCGAATAGAGTTAATAAATCGACCTAACGAAGGCGAAAAATCAGCTAGTTTTTCGTTTGAAATTGAGCGTCAAAGCGGAAATGAAGTCTTAAATCTCGAAAACGTGTCTATCGGATATGATGAACACAAATACGTCGTCCAAGAGGCAAACCTTCGGATTAAAAAAGGTGAAAGCCTTGCATTGGTTGGCCCTAATGGAGTTGGGAAATCTACGTTATTAAAAGGTATTGTGGATAAACTAAGCTTCAAGACTGGAACCATTTCTTTTGGCTCAAACGTAATGGTTGGTTATTACGACCAAGAGCAAGCTAATTTAACTTCTAATAAAACCGTTTTAAATGAGCTTTGGGATGACTACCCATCCAAACCTGAAAAAGAAATTCGTACAGCGCTTGGAAATTTTCTGTTTTCAGGTGATGATGTACTGAAAATCGTTTCGACGCTTAGCGGTGGTGAAAAAGCACGTTTGGCTCTTTCGAAGCTTATGCTTCAAAAAGCTAATTTCTTAATTTTAGATGAACCTACTAACCATCTTGATTTAGATAGCAAACAAGTACTCGAGAATGCATTAATTGATTACCCAGGGACTCTATTATTTGTTTCACATGACCGTTATTTTATTAATCGTATTGCAAACAAAATAGCAGAGCTATCTCCTGAAGGGGTAGAAGAATTTCTTGGAGATTATGACTATTATGTCGAAAAGAAAGCAGAAATAGAGGAAATCAAAGAATTAGAAAATATGAAAGCAAACGAAGAACGTACGGTAAAAGTAGATAAACAGTCCTATAAACAAGATAAAGAACAAAAGAAATTGATGAGGCAGCGAACGCGCCGAATTGAAGAAATTGAAACTGAAGTAAACAAATTAGAAGCCGCACAAGCGGAGAATGAAGAACTTCTTTGTGATCCTGAAATTTATCAAAACCACGAAGAAGTATCAAGATTGAACGGTGAAAATGAAAAAATTTCTTCACAGTTATCCACATTAATGGAAGAGTGGGAAGAATTACAGCTGCTTCTAGAAGAATAGCCTGTATTTTTTCGTATTTATTCGCCCTATTTACTTGTTCGTGCCCTTTAGAACAAGCTTTATCCACTATGTGAATAAATAGTGGATATCTGTCTGATTTTCATAATTAAAACTTGTTGATAACATGTCCGTGTACTGAGTACACGGACTTTTCCACATAATTATCCACAGGCAATTCTAAATTTATTGAATATTGTTGATAAATTATTTTTACCCACAAAAAAGACGAATGAGAAATAAATCTCACTCGTCTCTTACTCTTCCAAGTCTAAACCGGGGTTTGCGTTTAATGACATATCTGAGCGTTTTCCTTGAGCAAATCGTACACTTGCCGCTGCTCCAATCATTGCGGCATTATCCGTGCATAGAGACAGCGGCGGGATAATAAGCTCAATGTTTGATAATGGTACAAATGCCTCTTCTAGCGCTGCTCTAAGTCCTTTATTAGCAGCAACTCCTCCTGCTACTAACACTTGCTTAACGTTATATTCCTTTGCAGCTTTAACCGTTTTAGTTACTAACACATCAATAACACTCGCTTGAAAGCTAGCAGCAAGCGTTTGTGGAAGAATTTCTTCACCTTTTTGCTTCGCGTTGTGGACAGTGTTAATAACTGCTGATTTTAACCCACTGAAACTAAAATCATAGGATCCTTCTTCTAGCCAAGCACGCGGCAAATCAATTAATGGCTCTCCTTCATGTGCAAGGCGGTCAATATGCGGTCCACCTGGATATGGAAGGTTTAACGTGCGGGCTACTTTATCGTAGGCTTCTCCTGCTGCATCATCTCTCGTTTCACCAATCACTTTAAACTGACCGTGACTTTCCATGTATACAAGCTCCGTATGCCCTCCAGATACAACTAGCGATAAAAGCGGGAATTCTAATTTTTTGATTAACTGATTTGCATAAATATGTCCTGCAATATGATGAACACCAATTAATGGCTTTTGATGCGCAAATGCTAGCGCTTTGGCTGCATTTACGCCAATAAGAAGTGCTCCCACAAGCCCAGGTCCTTCCGTTACAGCTATTGCATCAATATCTGCAAACGTCAAGTTCGCTTGATTTAAAGTTTCTTCAACTACTACCGTAATTTGTTCCACATGATGACGAGATGCAATCTCCGGTACGACACCGCCAAATCGTTTATGGCTTTCTATTTGTGATGCCACCACATTGGCTACAATTTCATGACCGTTTCGAATCACGGCCGCTGCTGTCTCATCACAGCTTGTTTCTAATGCTAAAATTAATTGATTTTCACTCATAAATTCACCCACATAACTAATGCATCCTCATTGTTATCAGAATAATAATTCTTACGAATACCTCCAGGTTTAAAACCTAGCTTTTGATACAATGATTGTGCAATATGATTAGATACCCTAACTTCTAATGTCATTGACGCAGCACCTAGTTTTCGAAGAACGTCCATCACGTTGCGCAGCAGCAATTCACCGAGTCCCTTACCTCGGTAGTCTGGCAATAGGGCAATGTTGGTTACATGTGCTTCGTCAATAACAATCCACGTTCCGCAATACCCAATAATATTTTCTCCTTCTTCCATCACAATGTAAGTTGAAAATTGATTATTGGTTAACTCATTTTGAAACGCTTCTGAACTCCAAGGTGTCGTAAAAGACTTCTCTTCGATTTTCACTACTTGATCAATATCTTTAACTTCCATTAAGCGAAACTTAATTGTTAGTTTCATGTTTATACCTTCTTTTATCCTTTTTGCTGTGAAGCAAGCCAGTTGGCTTCCGCTTCAGCTAAACGAATGTAGTTCGGAACAAAAGTATGCACAGACTGCGGCTCTTTCTTTATTCCTAAGAAAGCCAATTCACTTGGTCTTGGATTAAACTGCTGAACATGGGCAAATACAGCTTGTTCACCCAGCACTTCTTTTAACGTCTCTTCATGCATAGGAAGATCATTGCCTATGAATAAAATAGGTTTGTTGTATGACTTTAAATGTTCCGCCCAGTCCTTATTAATAACAAGTCGATCACTTTCAACTTCTAGAAGACTTCGTTCGTTATTCCATTCATATAGTCCTGTATAAAGCTGTTGACGGCGCGCATCAAATAACGGAGCAATATACCCATCAAAATAGCGACCGTTTGCTGCTAGTGCCTCAAGGCTAGATACACCTATTAAAGGAATATTTAAAGTCCAAGCAAGTGTCTTGGCAATGGTAACGCCAATGCGTACACCTGTATAAGATCCAGGACCGTGCGCCACTACAACGCGGTCTAGCTCGCTTGGCGCAATATCACAGTCCTTTAACAAAGATTCCACAGCGTTCATCACACGAACGGAGTGATTCTTTTTTAGATTCGTAATAATTTCTCCAATTACTTTGTTTTCTTCAACGACAGCAACACCCATGACAAAATTGGATGTATCAATGGCTAACATTTTCATCTTTTAAAAAGCTCCTTACATATTTCAACGTACCGACTCCCTATCGCTTTTACAAGGATTTTACGAGTCGTTTCGTTTTCATGGTAAATATTGATTTGAATATATTCATTAGGAAGCTGCTCTTCAATCAGATGAGCCCACTCCACGACCGTCACGCCATCTCCTTCAAAATACTCATCGAACCCTAGGTCTTCAAATTCATCCCCTAGACGGTACACATCCATATGATAAAGAGGAAGGCGACCGCTTTTGTATTCTTTAATGATCGTAAATGTCGGGCTATTCACATTGCGTTCAATTCCTAATCCTTTAGCTAAACTTTTTGTGAATGTTGTCTTTCCAGCTCCCAAATCGCCTTCAAGCAGCAGCACGTCACCAGCTTCTAATAAAGTTGCTAGACGAGCAGCCAGCTGATTAGTTTCATCAGGAGACGTAGACATAAACGTAAATTCGTTAATCTCTGTCATTCATTCAGAACCTCACTTCAACCTGTATATATATATTGTAAACGTTGTGGACTATACATATCCAGTAAGAAATCCAACAATCTTTAACATCGCAATTCTATAAGGAAATTTCTTTGTATATAAAAAATTCCTTAGGATTGCTCCTAAGGACGGTAAAGTTTTATATAAAAATGGTTCAAACAATAAAAAAGACGAAACACATTGTTTCGTTTCTAAAACATGGCGGTCCCGACGGGAATCGAACCCGCGATCTCCTGCGTGACAGGCAGGCATGTTAACCGCTACACCACGGGACCAT
>NZ_JAPCIN010000049.1:0-8404 GCF_025910025.1 Priestia sp. JV24 | reverse complement strand
TAATCATGAGTGGATAGTAGAGCAAACATCTATATTTCCAGGTAACACTCTTATCAAAAGATGGCTCAAAATGGGGTACATGGAGCAAGGTACGCTTCATAAGACAACAGAAGGAACCCCTCAAGGAAGTATCTTGTCTCCCCTTCTAGCTAATATCGCCTTATGTGGTATGGAAGAAGAGATTGGTATTGTGTATAGAAAGACATACAAACCAAGTGGGGGAGGATACGGAACCGATCCAAAATGTAAGATAGGACGTGTTCTCTATGCAGATGACTTCGTCATCGTAACCGAAACGAAAGAAAAAGCTGAAAGCATGTATGGGAAACTTACTCCTTACTTACAAAAGCGAGGAATTACACTCAGCGAAGAGAAAACCAGTGTTACACTTATCGAGAATGGCTTCGATTTTCTTGGCTTCTCGCTGCGTCAATACAAGACGGAACAAGGCAATAAGTTATTAATCAAACCTAGCAAAGACAGCATCAAAAAAGCAAAAGGTAAGATAAAAGATACATTCGCAGTAATGCGAGGACGACCAGTAAAAGAAATCATACGTGTCTTAAACCCTATTATTCGTGGTTACGGACAGTATTGGAAACATGTCGTGGATTAAAATAGAGCGTCATGTGATGGTAGCTTATAAAAACAGCCCAGATGATCCTAGCCTAAAAGAATATTGGGAAAAGCGAGACCGTAAGGTCTTTAATAGCGAAAATACGCTAGACAGGATGAAACTCGCAAGGAAACAAGGTTACCGTTGCGCATTGTGTAAATACACTCTACAAAATGGCGAAAAAGTTACTGTACGAAATTTAGAAGTTTCTACAGGTAAAACTGCTAAATTAGTACATGTACCGTGTATTAAATAAATAAGTTGTTCGGATAAAAAGAAGGCTTGAGCCGTATGACGGGAAAACTGTCACGTACGGTTCTCAGGGGGGCGGGCGCTCGTGAGAGTGCCTGCCTACCCGACTTAACTACGGGTGTATATCATATATAAATTTTTGAAAAGAGTAGGCTTATTTTATAGTCCTGACAGCTATTCTTTACAACCAATGTTATAATAATAAAGACAGATTATCTTTTGTCAATTGACATAGGGTGCTTCCTTTTGAAAGGAAGCACCCTTTTTATTTAGTTTAAGCTTATCACTTAGATTATCTGCCGATAAAAACACACTTAGGATTTTTCGAAACTAAATAATTGAGAAAAATGTTTCGTTATTGAAAATGAAAATATCAACATCAGAATTTTTTTAATAAGAAAATAAATTTACTTTTAACTTTTCTTACTCCTATAGAATTGACTATAGGTCTGTTTATAGCGAAATTGATGGCATTTAATCAAGCTATCTATCAAAACAAAACTTAAGAAAGTCGGGAGGAGGTTTTCCTTGACAAAGAAAATAACTCCTATATAATAATGTATATTCAATTAGAATTATTATAGTTAAATAAACCTTTTAATTTATTTATCAATCAAGCTATTTATAATTCTTAAAACACACTTAGGAGGAATTCAATTATGTTATTAATTGGAACAGAAGTAAAACCATTTAAAGCGTCGGCTTACCATAATGGTGAATTTATCGAGGTTACTGAAGAAAACTTAAAGGGTAAATGGAGCGTAGTTTGCTTTTATCCAGCAGATTTTACATTCGTATGCCCAACTGAGCTTGAAGATCTACAAAACCAATACGAGACTCTAAAAGAATTAGGAGTTGAAGTATATTCTGTTTCAACAGATACTCATTTCACACATAAAGCATGGCATGATAGCTCAGAAGCTATCGGCAAAATTAAATATATTATGATTGGTGATCCTACAAGAACAATTTCAGGCAACTTCAACGTACTAGTTGAATCAGAGGGGCTTGCTGCTCGTGGAACATTTATCATCGATCCAGATGGTATCATTCAAGCTGTAGAAATTAATGCAGATGGCATCGGCCGCGATGCAAGTACTCTTGTTAACAAAATTAAAGCAGCACAATACGTTCGTAACAACCCAGGTGAAGTATGCCCAGCTAAATGGCAAGAAGGCTCTACAACACTTAAGCCAAGCCTTGACCTTGTAGGGAAAATTTAAGGAGTGCGATAAATGTTACTAGATGCAGATATAAAAGCACAATTAGACCAATATCTTCAACTGATGGAGGGAGACGTGCACCTCAAAGTTAGTGCAGGATCCGATGATGTGTCTCGTGACATGCTGGATTTAGTGAATGAATTGGCTACTATGTCACCTAAAATTACTGTAGAGCAAACCCAATTATCAAGAACGCCGAGCTTTAGTGTAAATCGTGTCGGTGAAGATACTGGAGTAACTTTTGCGGGTATCCCTCTAGGCCATGAATTTACTTCATTAGTATTGGCTTTGTTGCAGGTTAGTGGAAGAGCACCAAAAGTTGATCAAAGCTTAATAGATCAAGTTAAGAGCCTTAAAGGCGAATATCGTTTTGAATCTTACATTAGCCTGAGCTGCCATAACTGCCCAGATGTTGTACAAGCACTGAACTTAATGAGTATTCTCAATCCTAGCATTACACATACTATGATTGACGGTGCAGCCTTCAAAGAAGAAGTGGAAAGCAAAGATATCATGGCAGTGCCATCCGTATACTTAAATGGTGAATTCTTAAGCAGTGGACGTATGACACTTGAAGAAATTCTAGCGAAAGTAAGTGATGGACCGCAGGCATCAGACCTTTCTAATAAAGATCCATATGATGTTCTTGTTGTTGGTGGAGGACCTGCCGGTGCCAGTGCAGCGATTTATGCCGCACGCAAAGGAATTCGTACAGGTATTGTTGCTGAACGTTTTGGCGGTCAGGTTATGGACACTATGGGTATTGAAAACTTTATCAGTGTAAAATACACAGAAGGTCCTAAGCTTGTAGCAAGTCTTGAAGAACACGTCAAAGAGTATGGCATTGATGTAATGAATTTACAACGTGCCAAACGTTTAGAAAAGAAAGACCTCATTGAACTTGAACTTGAAAACGGTGCAGTATTAAAAAGTAAGAGCCTTATCATTTCAACAGGAGCTCGTTGGCGTAATGTTGGTGTGCCAGGTGAAGTAGAGTTTAAGAATAAGGGTGTAGCATATTGCCCTCATTGTGATGGTCCATTGTTTGAAGGAAAACATGTAGCAGTCATTGGTGGTGGAAATTCTGGAATTGAAGCAGCAATTGATCTAGCAGGTATTGTGAAACATGTAACTGTTCTTGAGTTTATGCCAGAGTTGAAAGCTGATGCTGTATTACAAGAACGTCTTTATAGTCTGCCTAACGTAACTGTCCTAAAGAACGTTCAAACAAAAGAAATTACCGGAACTGATAAAGTAAACGGAATTTCCTATATTGAACGTGATACAGGAGCAGTTCAGCATATCGAATTGCAGGGTGTGTTTGTTCAAATCGGTCTTGTACCAAATACTGATTGGCTAGGCGATACAGTGGAACGTACTCCTGTTGGTGAAATTGTTGTAGATAAACATGGCGCTACGAATATACCAGGAGTGTTTGCTGCAGGTGACTGTACAAATAGTCCTTATAAGCAAATTATTATTTCTATGGGGTCAGGTGCGAATGCGTCTTTAGGTGCGTTCGATTACTTAATCCGAAATTAAAGAAAACCAAAGAACCATAATTACATAATTATGGTTCTTTAGTTTAGAATTATTCAACCCTATTTAATAATCTACTCTTCTTTTCCTAGGTGCGCAGTATACTGATTTAGTTAATATATTAGAGCTTCTAGAAGTATAAAAAACGTTCAATGAACCTAATTGTATCAATTTTATTGAACAATTCTTATATTCTCCCTTTCCCTATACGATGAACTATTATTATTTGTATTTTTAATCCAATACTCACGTTTACATTCCGAAAAAAATTTAATAATTATACTAAAGATCAAATAAAACTAACAGCCTTTGCTTTAATGTTTAAAAGCCTCTCTTAACGTGTTTCTTCTATATAAATAATTCAACCAATACATCATCTAATATGTATTGTCTCTATACTTGGAATTTCATATTAACTTCCATAAAATGTAAAACGCTTTATTATTTATTTCTCACATATAACGTTCCCTTTTTTCACTTTTTTATATAAGATTGCTAGACAGAACAAAATATAGAAATAGTTCTGAAATACGCATCCATTTATTTCTTTTAGCTTTTAAAATTTTTATCTATATAAAGTTCTGCAGGAAAGTTCAAAATTACTTATTACAAGTAAAATACATTTAAAACGTATATTATAAATAATAATTTTAAAACTAATTTAATTATGCTAAGTAATTGTAAAAACTAACTTACAAAAATATAAATTTTACTATTTACTCTAGATGACGACAAATAGAACCTTTTTCTACAATGTAGGTAAATGGTATAACTATTTTTAATAAAGTATGTTTAGTTTTATCTAATGATATAAGTTAAACATATAACTTTCTTTTCATAATTTGTGTAATTATTTCATTCTTCTTTTTAATTAATATAATCATTTAACGTAGTTTTTCGGATTACATTATTATTTCTACATCAATCTGACAGTTGTTTAGCGATTGACTCTTCGTTAATAAGAAATGTAACGAAATCATTACTAAATAAGAGGCTGTCTCATAAGTTGGAGTTCAAACTTACGAGACAGCCTCTTAATAATTATAATTTGGTATTTCATTCAGAAATTGCTCATTTTTCAAAAAGTTAAACAGCTGAGCTAACCCTTTTACAATAAGCATAACTAAATCTTATTTTGCGTATGTTTCCTTAATAATTGAAACAGATACTGCACCCATAACAAGCAAAATACCTGAGATTAAGATCATTCCTGACATAGACGATCCAATTGCTGGGAACAAAGAAAAACTTAAGCAAGAAGCTATAATCTGCGGTAAGCAAATACTACCGTTAAATAACCCCAGGTACGTTCCCATATTCTTGCCCGATAAAGCGTTGGTAAGCATTGTAAATGGAAACGTCATCATTGCAGCCCAGGCAATACCAATCAAGATAAACGAAACAATTAATACCCATTGGTTATGAATAAAGAATACGGACCCAAATCCAATGCCACCTAGCAATAAACTAAGGGCATAAGCTGGTTTACGTTTGTTATTGCGTACACGTGACAAAATTAGTGACCAAAGCACTGCGGCAATTGATTGTACAGCTGATAAGATGCCGAACCAGTTGCCAGCTGCTTGATAACCTGAGCTAGATGGTTCAATGGCATGCCAAACGTTTAAAGCAACTGCTCCTGTACCGTACGTCCATAAATATTGAAAGCCCATCCAACAGAAAAATTGAACGAGTGTAACAGTCCAAAAAACCTTTGGAGCGTTACGAAGTAACTTAAAAACGTTTACATTTTCTTTATTAGTTTCATTAGTAATACCATGATAAGCAGCAAACTCAGCAGGTGAATATTCTTTCACTTTAAATATTGTAAATAAACTACAAATGATTAATACAATGGCTCCAACGTAAAATGAAATAACAACTGATTGTGGGACAACTCCCGTTGGTGCACTATTTGAGACACCCAATACCGTTAAAATAAAAGGAAAGATACATGCTAACACAGCACCACTGTTTGATAAAAAACTTTGAATTGAATAGGCGAAACCTTTTTGGTCTTCGTTGACCATGTCCCCAACCATCATCTTGAATGGTTGCATTGCTACATTTGATGATAGATCCATAAATAAAATGGTGATTGCTCCAAAAGTCATAGCAGCCATTGCACTAAAGCCGAAACTACCAGCGTTAGGCAATAGACACATGACGATTACGGCCACAATGGCTCCAATTAATAGATAAGGAATACGTCGGCCAAGTTTTGGAATCCAGGTTCGATCCGAAAAATAACCAACTAAAGGTTGAACAACTAAACCTGCCAGTGGCGGTAATATAAAGAAGAAACCTAATGTAGTTGGATCAGCACCGATTGTTTGGAATATACGTCCCATATTTGAACTCTGTAATGAGAATGCCATTTGTACACCTAAAAAACCGAAACTAATTAACCATATCGTACTGATTGGTAGATAAGGTAAGTCTTGCCGAAAGCTTTTTTCACTGGTTTTAACGATCTTGTGCTCTAACATAATTTCCTCCTATGATTTAACTAACAGCTGCGAAAGATAAATATTCTTACTTAAAGCCCCATATTGTATAATCCTTAACAATTGTTTTAAATAAACCTAATAAACGCTGTGACTACTATTACCTTCGACGGACTGTTTTTCTATTTATCCAAATCATCTTGCCATTATGCCGTTCACTTATGGCCTTTGAAACAGGATTACTATCTGCCTATTAGAAAGCCTCTACTAATCATTCAGCATATACTCATTCATAGGTTATTGATTACTGTTTAAAAATTTTAGACCAGTTTTAACAGGCTCTGCTAAAAATTTAATATGGTCAGTCATTTAATAAAACCCAATTTTTTAAAAAGTTAGAATACTCTTTACTTGAACATTGTATACTAAAGTTACACGTTTGCGCAAGCGTTTGCATAAATATTTGTATGCATCAAAATTTACCAATATGTTTATAAATAATATTAAGTTTGGATGAGAAATTTAGATATTGTTACATTAGAAAACATGTATATAAACTGCATACTGAAGAAAATTTGACATGTGAAGAAGCAATATCCTTTGCAAGGGTCCTTTTAGTTGGGTTTCGAAAACAGTGACTATGCTTAACTAACTCTGTATAACGTATACGTCTTGAAAACAAAAAAACTGCCAGTGGATGTAGTTTTTATTAAGTTGGCTATCAAATGGAGAGAAAACTATTAGAGATGAGGGAAGAAATAATTTCTATTTTTGCAACTTCAGATATTGTAGCAGCCGGTATTATTAAATCACTCTAGGAATACCAAGAGGGAATTCCAGAAGATTATACCATCGTTAGATTTGATAACCTTATAATTAGTCGTTATTCATTACCTAGTCTCACAATAGTTAGCTAAAGTGTATCTAATAAAGGAATGCTCTCAGCTCAAATAATTTTAAATACAGTTGAACAGGGTAAATCTGATTCAGTAAGTATTAACCTTTCTATTGAACTTGTAATTAGAAATTCCACTTAATCTTTCTACGTTTTTTATTGAATTTTAAATTTCTATCAAAAGTACTTAAGACTCTATAATATTCCTAGAATTAGTAACAAAGAATTCCTCTTCTTATAAAATTGAAAGCCTTTTCTAATTATAGCAAAGGCTTCTTTTTGATGAGTTTCTTCTACGGTATGGTGACCTTTTTTTAAAGTACTCTTATATTGCTTTACTAATTTATAAAACGTTGTTCTTTTCACATTCGCTTCTTTGATGGCTTGTACAGTTGTAATTTTTTTCGTTCCCAATAAGTATAGGCTTCAATAAACTCCTGACTAATTTGAGCTTTAGGTCGTCCAAAAGAAATTCCTTTATTTAGCGAAGCATCAATGCCCTCTCGCTGACACTTGCGAATACAATCCCGTTCTTCTTGGGCCATCCACGAAAGAATTTGCAGAGCCTTAAATAGTTTGATAATAATTACATTGAGGTTTATTATTAAAAACTTTGTTTTGGCAAATAATATATTTACTTTAAATTAAAAGGGGGAAGAACATGAAGATTTTCCTAGCACTAATTATTGTCTTTTTATTATCGACTTTAAACCTCTTGTTAATGGATTTTCTATTAGGTTTTAGCTTCCATGATTCATTTATGCACCTTCTAAACCCTTTTTGGGTAATGAGTAATGCTGAATATATCATGTTAGCTGGACTTTTTCTTATTGTCATTGGCCAGCAAATTTTTATGATTATAAAAAAGAAAAAAGAGAAACGATACCATCCTAACTAGTTTTTTTCTTCACGTAGTTCCCAATGATGGAGATAACCAGCATAAACAAAGGAATAACAATAAAAAAAGGAACATGAAGATATCTTAAGGTAATAGTAAACCCCTCCTCTAAATGCTCTGAAAAACTGGAGGCGATTGTCATGGATAGAAAAAACAAAATGAATCCTATAGGAAGAATAATTTGCTGGCAGTTCTTCACCTTAAATAAGTCAGTGATTCCAATGACAGCCCCATACATAAAAATAGATGCTTTTAAAAAAAACGGTCATTAACAGTGTGAACATTACAATAGCATCCAGTCTTTCAATAAAATCAAATAGATTGACTTTTCCAATCGTAGCCAATGTAGGAAATGTAGATCTCTGCATTACATCCAACCCTAGAACCGACATATTTAAAGCAGCTGTCCAGCTTAAAATCAACCCACTTGAAACTAATGCGGATAACCATATCTTTTTTATTAGTTTAGGACGATTTAAATACGGGAGTAGCATCGTAAATACGAACATTTCACCAAATGGAAAAGATATAATA
>NZ_JAPCIN010000048.1:0-317 GCF_025910025.1 Priestia sp. JV24 | reverse complement strand
CTTAAGAAGTTTTTCTTTTTCTGATTTCAAGGATTAGGAAGGAACCTTTTTAACTCAATTTTTTCATTCTAATAGGTGTTACAAGTAACGGATGAAAAATCTTATAGAAAGTCTTTGAGTGACTACCTGTTTCACATGAATAACTGTTGATTTTAGGGATTATTTCCTTTAAACTAAATACAAGTCACTCAAATGAGTGACTTGTATTTAAAGAGTGTGAGGGATTGTATGACTAAAACACCGTCTGGATTTAAGCGTTTAAATGCTGATATCCCAGAAGAATTGTTCAAAGAATTTGCAAAGAGATGTATTGAAGA
>NZ_JAPCIN010000047.1:0-54471 GCF_025910025.1 Priestia sp. JV24 | reverse complement strand
GGGTGTGAGCAAAAAAGAATTTCTTGTTCAACTTTTGGAGAAAGAACTCTTTAAAGATTCAAAGAAGTAAGGAAAAAAACAAAATAAAAGGGCACTTTCCCTGCCAGGAAAGCATCCCATGTAGAACTCGTAAGGACCTCTATTATAACATGGGTTGCCCTCAAAAAACAGGAGGGTCTTATTATGGAACAAAGCGAAAAACTTTTAATGGGAATTGAACATATTTTGAGTGTAGCATCTGATTTAGTTGATGAAGTTGCTCGACTAAAACGTGTAGAAGAAGAATGCAAAATCCTGAAAGAAAAAGTATTTCTTAATCAATTTACCGTTGCTGAACAACAAGTTTTTGCGCTTGCTTTAGATGGATATTCTGGACGGGAAATGCAGTTAATTCTGTCTAAAGAAGAAGCCACAATCAAATCACAAAGACAAACGATTATACGCAAATTAGGTGTATCCTCCATGAAAGAAGCTGTTAAAAAATTTCAACATTTAGAGTACGAATCATCAAGAAAACTTCTTCAATCCCAATAAACTGACGTGACCTGCAGAGGGACTTCATATCGTCAGAATATACACAAAGAGTCACCTGTAAAGGAGACTTTATATCCACACTATATACCCAGAAAGGAACCTTAAGGTGTGCACCTAAGCAACTTTCGTGGTATCACGGTGAAGCTAGGCTCTGCCTAGCCCCACACACCCTGTGGGGGCAAAAACCCCTTATGCTCTTCAAGATGTTTTTTACGCTTTTTATGTTGATGCAATAAAAACACAGAAAAGGAGAACAAACATGGAGATTAAAGTGAGAAATGTATGTCCGGTTGCTGTAAGTAAAGTAGATCGTTTAGCCAAAGAAAAAGGTCTTTCTCGACAAGCTTTTTTGAAAGAACAAATTGAAACATTATCGATTATGGAAGAAGTAGAAAAGAGAGAACAAGCGATTGATGATTTGTATGATCGAACGATAGATACAATGCAAAGATGCTCAGATGCGATGGCAAATATGGATCGCACATTCAATAAACTCTTTGGAGAGGATGAAGAAGAATGACAGCAAGCAAACACAGAAGAATGATTTCTTTAAGTGAAGAGGCTGATGAATATCTTCATAAACATATGAAAGAAAGAGGCTATCGTTTTCCAGGGGATGCCATTGCAGATATCATTCGAAAATATGAACGATTAAAAAATAATGAACCTGATGAAACATTTTTAGATGCTGCTACAATTGACGCAATAGGTCAAGCTTACCTGAAAAGAGCAAGTGGATTTTATCAGTACTTAGACGATGAGTTAAGTGAGATAAAAGAAACGACAAAGAACACAGAAATAGACACTCGGGTATTAATGGAACTCGTTAATAATTTATATGACCATTTAAATATTCAAAAGTTTAAGTCCACACAGTTCGGTGAAACAGAGGCTACTAAGAAGGCCAAAAGAGTTGCACTACACAAGATTCAAGAAGAAAAAATGCAGTTCAGGGAAAAAAGAAAACGAGAAGCTGCAGAAGAAATGGACCATTTATTTGAAGATTAATCGTAGCGTTTATAAAAGCAGGCTTTAGCCTGCTTTTTCTGTTTTTATAATATAATGAGATGCAGATTTGTAGTAGCTACGTTTAATAAGGCCATTAATGAGTAAAAATAGCTTTCTTACCTATGCCTTGATAGATACATTACGTTTGTTTTATCAGAAACAAACTGTATAGTTCATTGCTGACACTTTTAACAGCCGTTGTGAGCTTCTAAGGATAAAGAAGGTGTAAAACTATTCAGAAGACATTAAAGAAGCTTATACAAAGCATAAGAACTTCCTGTACGATCTTTGAAGCCAGAACTATCCCTCTGCCTTTATAGTTAAAAGCTACCCCTATCATATTATGAGCATATTGAATAGGGTGATTTTTTCTCACCCCGTCTACCAAAAAAGGACTAGAAAAAATCACCCTACCCAGAATAGCTATTTACCCTTATCATTAAAAGTATACAAATTACCAGATCTTTAACGTTATAAAAATGGAGCATTATATCACACTTTTAACTATTTAGGGAGGGGTAAAAAAATACCCCTCCCCAGATTCCACAAATTCAGCTATGATGAAGTCGACTCCTAAAGAAATAACAAACGGATCGTAGCTAAAAATACTTGTTTTGATATATTTTGCTAATTTTTATTGAATTATGAGACTAGTTAACGCTATAATAAAACTAACAAAAACGTGCGGATAGAAAAAAGACTTCAACTGTTTAAGTAGTGTATCAGCACTCTTAAACCGTTCCCCCTAGTTACGGTAGGGAAAACACTTGTCGAAGTCTCTTGTTAATAGTGTAGTTTTGTATAAAATAAAACTTATGGCTTTATTTTATACGAAATTGACATCTATTTCAAGGGCTTAGTTCATCAAAATCACGGCATTGTTTTCCTTTCTTCAGGGAAACAGTGTCTTTTTTGTGTTCCTTAAAGGAGAAGATGAACAAATGACAAAGCTCTTTACCTGCTATTTACAAGATGTAAATACCTTCAATGGACGATTCACATGGTTATGGAAAGAAAAACCGACCCTTCGCAAAAAGAAAGAAGCGTTTTTAGAAACACTTCGTACTCATTTTAAACAACAACAATTGGCCTTACATAAAGAGTTCCCTAAAAAACGTATGGAAATGTTAGATTATGTAATTTATAATCTTGTAGCTACGGGTATTCAAGCGATCCGTTCAGAAACACTGATGAAAAAATTTAACGTATCTAAAAGTACGGTTTCCCGATTTGTGAAATCATTAAAAGATACACCCTTTATACTTGTGGCACGTTACATTAAAGAGGATACAACAGGTGCTCATCCTGACAGCTATGTATTTGTCCTTAAAAGCCATAAGAATTTTAATCAAATTTGTGATGAAATCTTTTTTGCCCATGATACAACTGGTGTCCAAACGCTTCAACAAGAAGAAATGACAACTCCTGTGACAACTCCTGTGACAAGTCCAGAAAGTGCCGAAAACGTTGATACACCAAGCTTTGAGGGCCAAAAAGAATCGTCCTCCTTTATTAACCTTGATTTACCTAAAAAGCATTTAAAGAATCATTTAATATCTGCTTCCCAGTCATTTGCTTATATCAAAGGTGTGCCTAAGAAAGTAAATAATGTGTATGCAGGTAAATATGGTCATCAACTAAAAGATTTTTATGCTCGTATTCAAAATGCTGCAAAAGCAGTAAAACGAGATACAGAGATTGAGATTATTAAAGAGCAAGTTCATGAAGTCGCTTATACAGCGATTGTAGGCTTAGATAAATATGTCCACGAGGCGAATCATAAGGGTACTACCCTATCACTGGATGAAATGTGCCGTTTAGTTTATCAAATTGCTTATAATCAATTTAGTAATCTACTAAAAGGAAATACAGAAGATCAACCATCTGAGTCAGACATACATACTAAAACTGAAACAGCAGCTCTATTTACGCCTAAACATATCATTCGTAAGGAATTGGTTCCTGCTTGGTTACAAGCTGAACAGGAGCAAAAAGAGCCTATACAAGATACAGCTATCTCTCTGGATCAACAGCTTGAAATGATTCAATTAAAGCAAGATTTAGGGCAAGAACTAACGCCAGAAGAAGAAAACTTACTCAAAGAGCATAGTTCTACGTACAGTTCGTTAGAAATGGCGCAATTGAAACAAGATCTAGGACAAGCCTTAACACCTGAAGAACAGGCTTTATTACACGAACATGCCCAATTACAAGGCACCGTTTCGTAATCAAAAAGTGAAGAAATCCCTTGGTAGCTGATGTTTAATAAGAGTATTATTATTTAGAAATATGTTCTAAATAATTAATATATAAATCTATGTAGGAGGAGATCACGATGCCCCATAAAATGACCCTAACAGGATCTGCGACAGGTCCCTTACGAGAATACGATCGCTACGTTGCCTTTGATATGCGTGAAAAAGGTTCACCTTCTGCGCCTAAAGGTCTGAAAAAGAGCACCTTTATTTCGTATACGGTGTTTGTTGCCAAGAAAGCCTTTAATAAAACCGGACTGACAAAAAAGAGTATTATGCATGAAAAGATCTTAGTTCAAGGGGAACCAACGTTAGATATTCCTATTGACGAGTGCCCTGGAGAAATTGGTATCATCTGCTTCCAGATTACCGTTCTCCCGAATAAAAACGATAAAGAAGCCAATGAGTCAAAAGATAAGAAAGAAGCCCAACAAGAGGTTTCTAAGGCTCAACAAGAGGTTGCAGCTACTAAGCAGGAGGAAAAGCAAGATTCTGTCTCTCAGCCTGTAGCAACAGAAACGAAAACTATACAGCCAGAAGTGAAAGAAACACCTGTTCAAGAGAAAAAGGCTGCGCCACAAAAGAAGCAGCAACCTATACAGCCCAAAGGGACAAAGGATGTCGTAAGTTTTGAGGACATTATCGTTCCTGAAGCCTTCTTAAAGACACGTCCAAACCCTGCGAAAACAGAAGAAGTCATTGAGTTTGTGAAGCGTACAGGACACCTTGACAAGCCTTTAACAATTGATAAAGAATCGAAAGTCTTAAAAGATGGATATCGTCGTTATATTGTAGCCAAAACTGTGAAGATGGATAAAGTTCCTGTGGTCTACGAATATCAAAAATAATTGAGCTTTTAAAAACCAGAAATTAAATCTGGACTTATTTTAGTAGAATTATCAAAGGAGTTGTCTAGTCCTATGGAAACAAAGGATATGGCTGAATTTTATCAAAAGCTAGAAATTGATAGGAATAACCCAAAAGATTATCTACTTAAAAAAATGAATGATTGGCCAGAGTTTCAATCATTCTGTTGTACAAAAACTGAAGTAGAAAAGTTGGTTAATCCACAGCACATCAATAATACACGTCACTCTAAGTATTCAAATCATTCACTTATAGAAGCTTTTGAAAAGTCAAATCAACCTGGTCGTTGTAGGAAGTTCTTAGATGACCCTAGTTATTTTTTAAAATACATGAAAAGCACTCCAGAGCAACGTGTAAAGATGAATGGGTTTGGCCTAGGCGGGAATACAATTATACTCAGTGAATATAAAGGGAAATTTTCTATTGGTGATGGAAATCATCGTGTATTGTTTGCAAAAGTAGCTAGAATTCCTTTGGTTTATGCTACAGTAAAGGTCTATACGCCTGATCCCAAAAGGACTGACCTATTTAAAAGGGCAAAAGCTATGGGAATAATTTTAAAGGATTATGTAGGAAATCCTAATTCGTGTGCAGCATACCTTGCAGATGAATTGGACTATAATCCACGTTGTGAACCCTATAGAACTTTTGAAGACCTAGAGAATATAGAAACTTCTTTGTTAGAAATACAAGAAGAACTATCACAGATTCAAACAAATGAATCGCACAAATCAAAATTTAGACAAATGCTTAATAAGGTTTTCTTCAGATAAATCTGTAAAAATGGATAAAGTTCCAGTTGTCTATGATTATCAGAAATAACGTACTATCTATGAAGGCAGCTATGAATACTAACTATATGCCAGACTATGGACTGCAAACATGGGCTTATCATCTAAGCATGAGCTACCCTTTTGATTTAAATTATTTATCGCCAGATGATCGAAGATATAATATTTACGTGGCTACACTTACCCCAAAATTAAGTATAGATGAAGATTCTGTTCAATTCTTTGAAGATTATATACGTTTTGACGTAATCGTTGGGACAGGAGAACATACTTCTAGAGAGACACTGGATATTTCTATTATTTCGGATGATATGCCAGAATTTGATCACAGAAAGTTTGAATTTGATTATGAGAAGCCACGTAAAGCGATGGTATTCACAGGTTGGGAGAAAGGCCCTGTCGAGTTAAATCTCCTTCATGTCTACCTTGAGGAATCAAAGTATTACCTAGATACAAAGATTGTTTATATTGGGCAAGCATTTGGAGAAAATGGAGAGCGCCTTCCTGCTGAAGAGTTAATGTCTGATCCTATGTTGCAGAAGGTAGAAGCTGATATTTTACGTAACTATCCTGAAAAAGATCTAGCCCTTCTACTATTGGAGTTCAAATCACAGTTATTAGAGGAAATAGACAGTGAGGACGAAGATCTGGTTCAACTACAGGAGATCACAAAGAATCTTCCTCTGGAATTAGATAATCAAATCTTAGACGCAACGGAAGCAGCTCTGATCAATTATTTCAAACCTGAGTACAATAAGAAGCTCAACAATGATTTTCCTAGTGTAGAAGTTTCCGGCTTACATTATCGTTCCGTCACTGTACAGGTTCATCCCGATATTATGGGATTAAAGCTATTCTCAAAGGAAAAGACATACCTATCAAATGAGCGCATTGTCTCTCCTCTTTTACATTCCAAAATTTAAGAGAAATTTTGGAGACCTATTGTCAAGTTTGTAATAGGTCTTTTTTTTATTACTAACAAACTAAAATACTACTCTATATAGTTGTTATTTTGTTATGATAGAAAGGATTGTACTACTGCTATAGCGAAACAAACAACAAGTGAAATCAAAGGAGGGTCGCTATGTCCAGTGAAGATAATTACTCAAAAGTGTATTATTCACCAAGCGATTTGATTGCTATGCTAGCTATAAAAGAATCTACTTTACGAAAGTATGCATATCAGCTTGAAAGAGCCGGATGGAGTTTTGGTAAAAACGATCAAGGTCATAGACAATATAGTGATAAAGACATTATGGCGATTCGAAGATTAATTAGTGCTAAAGTTAACACTAGCATGACGCTAGAACAAGCTGCAAACGAACTCGTACCAATACTTAAAGGAGAAGGTATAGCAGTACCCGTTACAGCAAATCAAACACAAAATGACCAGCATAATGGTGATATGGCAGCGTTGTCCAAACGTATAGATGAACAAACAGAACTGATTAATAAACAGACTGAGTTCATTAAGTTATTATCAGAACGTCTTGAAGAACGTGATACATATATACAAAAGAAATTTGAAGAACAGGATAAAAGGTTAATGGATCGCGATAATCGGCTTATGGAAGGTATAAGAATGCTTCAAGAGCAACGGGAAGAACAGAATGAATCCATGAAACTTATCGCAGCTGCTACAGATAAATTAGAAGAGCAAAAGAAACAAGGTTTTATCGCTCGTTTGTTTGGGAGAACATAAGGGAACGGTAAAACCTCTTTTGTTACTTGCATAGTTAAATATAAAATCTAAAATACGTTTCATAACCCCTTTTTAAATCTCAGAGGCAATCTGAGGTTTTTTGTTTTTTTATACTAGCACAATATTCTTTTCTACGTTATAGCGATTAAGAGCTGTTTTTTCGCTAAAAATTACTCGTTATAGCGATGTGTCGGTTAATGAAGTTTGTTTAAATAACATTTAATGATATTTTATAGCATAACCCGTTACAACCATTATAGCGTTATACGCATAGCATAACGATGATATATCACCGCTTTAGTTAACCTTTAGTTCAACATGAATTAGATTAAACAAAGATTTTGCTATTGTTAGTTAAACCCATTAATCTATTAAGTTCACTTATTCGATATCAAAAGGTGCTTCTTATAACTCAAGGTTAACTTACAATCTATTAAGTTCAACTTGAGTTATTAATCATATTTTTGTGTATATTTGGTATGATTACTTGGAATAAATATAAAAAACAAAAAAATATTCCAATATAAAAATAGCTTTTTAATTATTTTTCATCATTGTACAGAAGGAGATTCTCCTTTAAGTAAGATTTTCTATCTTTTAAATAGTTAAAAATCAAAACATAACCATAACAAAGACCGCCCATTATGTATTAGTGTATAAGGCGGTCTTAACTGTATTCATGCTATATGACTATTCCAAAAATATCGACAGGATACACAAATTGGCTTAATTTCTTCTATTCTATTCGAAATTCACCTCTTTATGCCCACTTTTTGCTTCACCTAGATGAAAGCAGGTTAAAGTAGGTGAAAATTGGACAGGATAATAGAAAAGGAGTGATGTAGAAATGTTACCATGGAATAATCCAAAACGTAGCAAATTCGGCAAGTGGCTAGATAGAGAAGGTATTGAGCAAACAGAGTTTGCAGAACGGGCAAAGGTTTCACGTAATACCGTTTGGCGCTTGTGTAATAAGAAAGATTACATACCAACACCTAAGATACTAAAAAAAATCATAGATACGGTAAAAAAAATTGATAAAAACAAAGATATAAATGACTTTTTTAATTAAAAATCCCCATGTTATTTAGTTATAACATGAGGTTATGGTTCTATTGAAGAATAAGCTTTGTTCCAGTGATTCTATTTAAACGTTAATCCTCTAATCTTTTTTAGGTGTATAATCTTAATCTTTATACTTTCTAATGCAGCCGTGATAATTATGTCAATTTGATCTTAACTCCACCAGAAGAAACATTGGTTCTTGATCTTGCTTCTTTTTGCGATTTTACAGGACTTTTGTATTTCTCCATCAGTTCGTGAATACTTGCTACCTGTATAACACGGATATGGTCTGAAGACATGGCATAACGAACGGGCGTAATCAAAATTATGGAAGGGAAAATAGCTGATCGGTCCTGAGGCTGCCAATGTAACGCCTGCCATTCATCCGAAAAGAAAAACTCTTCATAGAGGTTAATCTTCGCTTGCATTTTCTGTTCTGAATACTGATTTCGTTGAATTTCAATCCAAAACGGAGAGCCTTTAAAAATACAAAAGAGATCCGGTTCAATGCCTCCTTTTCTTCCAGTGGGCTTATCTTCGACAATAATCTGTTTAGGTGTGCTATACGTACATATTTGTTTATAGACATCCAAGATAGAAAGGAAATGTAATATTTTTTGAGAGTTCTTTTTGATTTTTGCATCCACAGGCAAATAGACCGTCGGAGAATACTGCTGTGTGCGTTCAATGAGCCCTAATCGATACAAACGTACCATCACGCTATTACATGCATTTACGGGCGATTTCAGTTGTTTAAAGATCAGGTCCACTAATGAGTCTCGATCCACGGCTCTAAATTGATTAATAAACGCTATGATGTCTTTATCACGTTGAGATAACCGGAAACTCATCGCTGCTCCTCCTTCTCTAATAAACCAAAAATAGACTGTGATACCACTTCTAGTTCTGGTTCAGGGTCTTTTACGAGCGTTTTATAAGGTGAAAGTATTTCCTTACAAGCTCCTTCATCTAAGAAGTAGGCTTGAAACTCTTTCACTTCATCAATTTTAATTTTCATACGACCCCTGGCTGCGGCATCAATTTCTTCGGCACCGATGACTCCGGCTACTTTTGCATTTATCGCATCGGCCTGCCTTCCAGAGATCCGAACTCGTAAGTTTGCTTTGAGTGCTGAATTTAATAAATCCGCATCTGGACGCTGCATGGCAATAATCGTATGAACACCTAGGGCACGACCTTGACTCGCAAATTGTTGAATCATCTCTACAAGATCCGTTTCTCTTTTTACAATGGACATTTCATCAATTACCACAACGATACGAGGCAGCTTAAAAGGGAGCCTGCTGATATGCGTCACACCGTGCTCTAACAATAAATCGCCTCTTCGATACATTTCAGCTCGTAATAAAGCAAAAGGTTTTCTCATGTCCTTTGCCTCAAAACAAAGCGCATCCACATGCTCAATCCCATGAAATAGCCCCAAATCTGCTCGTTTAAGATCCACCAACACTAAGCGCAAGTCTTCAGGAGAGGCATATTTCACCCATGTTGTGAGGATCACACGCATGAGACTGCTTTTTCCTGCTCCAATTTCACCAGCTATAAGCAAGGTTTCCAGATCCGCAAAGTCCCACGAAATGAAGTTTCCATAGATTTCTTGACCAATGCAGACAGGCAGCTCCATTTTCTCAATGTGAGGATGGATTGTTTCATAATCATATTTAAGCATGGTAGGTAAGTCTTTGTGATGAACGGTAATACTAAAGTTTTTTAAGCTGCCATTCACTTCAATATTGCTGCCTAATACTTGTCGTAATGCCCATCTTTTTTTCGTTAAGAGTTCAGGATCAATGCCATTAAGTAAAGAAAAGGCATACCGAGTATAGTTATTCTGGTGATCGATCTGATGGATCTTCGGAAATTGATAGGAGGTACGATCCCCACGCTTTATGACCCGATAAATTTCTGCTGTACGAAACGCTTTAATAAGCTTTCCACGCAATTTTAGTTTCTCAAACATCTAACCCCTCCTCAAAACATAAATGTCGCAAAGAAGTAAAGTAAGGCTCCATAAAAGGTGACGGGCAAGATAAACCGCATCACTTTTTCAAACTGACCAGCAAGATCCATTACACCCAATCCCTCTAATATCTGTTCAATTAATGCAATTCCTAAGACAATACCTCCTATGGTTAGAATGGTAGGATCAAGCATGGTAAGTGGACTAAAAGGAACAAACGAATAAGCTTTAAAAGGACGAGGTTTTATTGAGAAGGTTAAAGAAGGTTTATGAAAGAAGTTTCGAAAGTCAAACCATCGTGTTTTTCTCATGCTGGTACCTACTTTCATTCTTTTTATTTTTTCGCCTTTCATGTCTCAGTTATTTCAGCTCAACCCATTCGGTCGCCCCCTTCGCCTCTTCGGCTCAGCTCCCTTACAGATTCGATAAAGGGCTTCATGAGGCGTATAAAGCTTGTATTAACGCGGTAGCGATACTGAACTAGCTACTGATTAAGTAATGGAGTTATGATTCTTTAGATACTATGTATCTACTACAGTAAGCTTGCCTGTACACTCAAAAAATAAAAAAGAGCCCTTACTGCAGTAGGGGAGGAATAGGTAGTGATGTAAGACATGCTTTTTGAAAATTTAAAATTAATGTTGTTGGATTATTAAATACAGACTTATAATGGAAATTACAGCATTGAAATTTATTATTTAGGGGATAGGACATGCAGCAATATAATAAATGGATTGATCGATTGAAGGGAATAGGAATTATTACTGTTGTATTAGGGCACACAGGCAATGAATTTACCCATCATTATTTCTTTTGGTTTCATATGCCACTATTCTTTATAATAAGTGGTTATCTCTTCGCCCCAACTCTCGAATTTAAAAAGTTACTTAACTGGTCTTTTAAAAAAGTAAATAGGTTAATGATTCCTTATATTTTCTTTGGTTTATGTATCCTTGGAATTATCATTATACAGAATCAAGATTGGTCGATTGAATCCCTGTTATACGGTGGACGAAAACTTGGTTATTACTATGGAGTTTTCTGGTTCGTAACGTGCTTACTTGTTACACAGTTAACGTTTGCATTAATAACGTATATGTTTCGTTCACAAATTCTAATAATTTTTATAATGACCGTTTTTTATGGGCTAGCACACGTAAAGGGAATCAGTCAGCTCATGTTACCTTGGAGCATAAACACTGTCCTAATTGCTTTACCATACTATGCTATTGGGTATTATAGTCGCAATATTGTCCATATACTAAAGAAAAAATTAATATTATCGCTAGGAATAGTTGTATTTAGTGTAATCGTTATTCTAGAGCAAATGCAGAGGCTTAATTACGAATTGGACCTAAAAGCTGGTGTGTATAATCATTTGTACCTTGATATAATTATACCGATTTCATGTATTGTTCTTCTGTTTCATTTAAGTAATAACTTAACGTATAGATGGTTAGAGAAAACGACGGAGAGTATTGGAATGGCTTCAATGAGCATTATGTTTTTACATATCCCTATATACATATTAGGTCTGAAATATACCAATAATGGGTTTTTGTTAGGAATTATAGGCATCTTAATTTCATATAGCATTCATCAGTTATTTAAGCTTTCGTTTATTACAAGATTTATGTTTTTTGGTATCACTAAAAAGAGAAGTTCTTTAAAGTTACAAGGAACAGGTCACACCATAGCTGATAGCCCTAAATAAGCTATAGTAAACAAATACGGTTATATACTTTTAAAAAATAACCCATTGCTAGTTGAATTCCGTTTATCTGAATGCATAAAAAATAAAAGAAGCTCTTCTAGCTTAAGAAGAGCTTCTTTTATTTAGGTACTACTTTTTACTTTTTTACGTCTTTTTATTAAGTATACAACCACTATCCCGATAGCTGTGAATATAGAAATAGCAGTTGACTCTTTAAAATATGGCGTCACATAGTGCATGGAGATGTCATGTTTACCTTTAGGTAATCTAACACCTATAAACGTTCCGTTTACTTGTTCAAAATCAGTATCTTTCCCATCTACTTTAATATGCCAACCTTTACTATATGGAACAGATAGGAATAACAACCCTGATTTTCTAACATTAACTTTACCTTGCAATGAATTTTCATCATAGTGAACATTTTTCAATTCAGATCGCTTTATTTCATTAACTGAGTTAGTGTAATTTTCATAAGAATTAAACAGAACTTCAACATTTTTAATACTATACTGGCCAGGGGACAAACTAATATTGATCATTCTATTGTTTTGTAAGTTTTGAACATTAAATGCATAATTGTCTTTTGGATAAGAATAAATGTTATTTACTGAACGCTTTTCGAAGTTAGTTCCATTAATATTAAGCATCAATGAGCCCGTTGTTAGGTTCTTTAAATTCATCTTTAGAATCGTCTCTCCAGCTTTTACTTGTTTATTATTTAATGGAATTTGAATAGAAGCGTTGGGCCTTGCTGTGTATACATCGCCATTTTTATCAATATTCTCAAGTTTTACATTATCCATTCCTTTGAAAAGAACTTCACTTCTTAATTTCTTAGTATTGAACTTTTCTAAACTTCCTGCCTGTTCTACAACTGCAGCTTGCAACATAAGCTGATCTTTTTGTACTTCATCCAATTGATTAAACTGCTCAACTGATACAGCCTGATTATACATAAAGCCAACAGGAAGATAATTATCATTTTTATAAATCTTATACCCATTTAACTCTTTTAATAATGTAAAACCGTATGGGCTAAATGAAGCACCACTTCTTACTATATAGTATTTATTCATTAAAGCTGTTTCCAAGTAGAGACGATGATCTAAATTACTATAACGACTCGGTGAATCCATTTGAGCTATATTATAAGTTTCCTTAAAGAAGCTGTGTACATTATTAGGAATAAGACTTTGATAACTGCTAAACCCATTGTAGTTGTAATATAACGGGATATTTTCTTTATTTATTTGATTCCACATGATCCGATAAAAAGAAGAATCTGATTGTTGGATATATTGAATTACCTGTTTGTCTGCTTCATTGTCGTAACCACTTCCTGAAAAGGTTTGAAGTGTCGAAGCCTTCTGAGTCTGATAATCGCCTAAATCTTGAGTAAACATCATAAAGTTATTGTATCCGATACTACAAATGGCTACGATAATGATGCATATAAGAAAAAATACTCGTTTAATTTTAAAGCGAAGTAGAAAAGCACCTATCAACACAGCAAAAAAGACGATTTGCAATTTATCATAGAGTAAGTCTTTAGGTGATGGCACGTAGGTTACATATAATAAAAAGGCAGCAAATATCAGTATTAAATAGAAGCTACGATATTTTGAATCCTTTTTATCGAAATCAATTGCGTATGCAGCAACCATTCCACACGTAAAGATGAGCATGTAAATCCATCTAGGTTGCATAGCAGATAAGCCGTTAAAGAAGGAATAAGCAAATGGAAAGAAATATAGACAGATCATGAAAATTAATAGGCATAACCTTACAAGCATTTCTTTTTGCTTAATATAAAGCACGCTTAATAAAATAGCTACTAACCCTACAATTGACATACCAAGCGTTTGTGAAGCCGAATATGGATAAAAAAAGTTATAAACGACATTATGATAAAAAATATTTGTATAAAGTAATGGAATATCATAATCTTTATCGAATCTTCCAGCATGAAGAAAAGAATAAACTGTAGGAAAGAACGCAAATGCAGATAATAAAAATCCTGCAATATAATATTTAATTAACCTTATATAATAAGTTATAAAACTTTTAAGTGAATACGGCTGAGAAGTAAGAAAATACTTGAAAACGGCATAAATATTTAAGTATACACTACTCATAAAACCGAAATAAAAATTAGTGGTGATTACTATAAACACCATGAAAATAAAGAAACCTTTCTTATTTTCATCTACAAAACGATCATAGGCTAAAATTAACAAGGGAAGCCATACAAATGCTTCAGCCATAAAATCAAATCGCTCTGAGTAACCTGCAAAAAAGGTAGACCCTCCGTAAATTAATGCACCTAGAATAGATGCAGTATATGAACGCTTATTATATTGGAGTAAAGCATACATAAAAATCATGGCACTAAATAGTTTTAAAGAACTGATAATAATATTTAGGTGTAGTACCTCTTGTAATGTGTCAAACTTTAAGAATAAAGTAATAAGGAAAAATATAGACGTTGAGTAATAATAGCTGAAGTTTGAAAAAACATCTCCGCCTAATCCATATTTCCAGGACCAAAAGAAATCTCCATTCAAGAATTGATGATGTAAAAAATAACGAAAAAATAATAGCTGTACAGTTGCATCTGTATTTCTCGTGGTCATGTAGCCACCTGATAAATAGAAATAAAAATGAACGCTAAATATTGCTAAGATAAAAATCAGCGCTGCAAAAAAATGCATCCCTTTTTTCTTATAATCAAACATAAATACGTTACCTGCCTTTAACTTTTCTCAATTGATCAAAATGTAAAAATCTGACAAAATGGTGAATTGTCAGATTCTACATTTACTTATATTAGTTTGCTGCTTTATTAACCAAGATCTTTTTTGAAATAACGAAAGTAAAAGGAATCGCAATTACAGACGCTAGGATAGGGGATATCGTTTCATTCATATGCATTAGATCTACTAATAGGTAAAGAGCGCTCGTTGACACTGTTATATTTACTACATATGTCAAAGGGAATTGAAAGAATTGCCGAAGAGTTGGTTTAACTTTGTAAGTAAAGTAAGAGTTTAAAAAGAAAGAACCAACCATGCTAATTAAAAAACCAATAATATGAGAAACTAAGTATTCTAAATGAAAAAGATAATTGCAAATTAAATAAATAACATAGTAATTAAATGTGTTAAGAAATCCTACAATTACAAAACGTACAAACTGAGTATTAAGCATGGGTATGCCACTTTTGATGTATTTCATGTTTAGATGTCAAACTCTCCTCTTCAATAACATAATGCGGACGTTTTTTGGATTCATAATAGATACGTCCAATATACTCACCAATAATTCCTAAAAAGGTCAACTGCAAACCACCAATAATTAAAACTGCAGAAATTAGAGTAAAGTAGCCCGGAACATCTATACCGGCAAAGCAAATTTGAATAAGCATTGTAAGTATATATATAAAGCCTAACAGTGTAACACTTAACCCCATATAAATTGATATACGTAAAGGTTTATTATTAAATGAGATAACACCATCTATTCCGTAGTTAAACAGCTTACCGAGTGTCCACTTACTCTCTCCCTCTTCACGTACAACGTTATCATAGTTAATCGTATATTCTTTAAAGCCAATCCAAGAAAATAATCCTTTTGAAAAGCGATTATACTCGTTTAGGGAAAGCAAAGCGTTAAGTGCTTTTCTACTTAATAAACGAAAATCTCCTACACCATTTACTAAGGAAACATCTACGAACTTATTCATAAGCTTATAATAAAGCTTAGATAAAGATGATTTTACGATTGCATCACCTTTTCGATTTCGCTTTGCGATTACTTGATGGTATCCAAGATGATAATAATGAACCATTTGGGGAATTAATTCTGGTGGATGCTGTAAGTCTCCATCCATTAAAATCACAGCGTCTCCTCCTGCATAACTTAAACCAGCTAACATGGCTGATTCTTTACCAAAATTCCTGCTGAAAGAAATATAAGAAACTTCTTCATGTTTTTCGGAGAGTTCTTTCAAACAATCAATTGTATTATCAGAACTTCCATCGTTTACAAAGATTAATTCATAATTGAAATTTTCCATTGCTAAAATTTTAGTTGTATATTCATAAAAAGAATGAACATTTTTCTCTTCATTAAAGCAAGGAACCACAACTGACAAAAGCATACCATTCCACCTAACGTACTTATTTGAATCACCACTAAATCACAGATAAAGATAATACACTCATTCGGAGTTTTAATATTTTCTAATCTATAGTCCACAAAAGAATAATTATTATGATTACCATACAAATTTTATGGATTTTTTCATACTTATTACACAAAATTACAAATAAGCTATATAGATCTTTTAACCCCAATGTATGTATGAAAAGAACTATTTTTGAAAGCCTGTTATCATTTTACTATTTATTTATTATTATTCAATATAAAAAAATGCTTAATTATACATTTTATTACAATTTACGGTTATAAATTTACTAAAAATAAATTTTATATGGTAAAATAATGAAATTTAAGGTATTTTATTACTTATGAAATCTTTCACCTCAATAATCCCTAGATATTTATAATGAAATTATAAAATCTAAAGATCTCTATTTTTGTTAAAAGTAAATACAAATATAAAGGAGCAACCCTTAAGGGTTGCTCCTTTAAAATATTGTTTTTATAGTTAGATACACTGCAGCAATAGATGCAAGGACTATGAGCACGTTTAAAATGCGATGTTGAGTAGATAAGTGGCCTCGCTTCATTTCTGCACGAGTTAATGATTGCTTTTCATCGTTATTTCCACTCACTATGTTACATCTCCCATCTGATTTAATTATATATTCTCATCATTAACGCAATAAGCTGATTTTCGTTAGTTACTTCTTCTTTTTTTATTTTCCTTCTACATAAGATATAAAAAACAATAAATGTAATAGTCGTCCAGATAAGGTTAGCTCCTGGTTCAGGGTTAGATGCCTTAAATAAACTTGGGATAGACCCATAAACAGAATCGTCAGTTGTAAGGAAAAGGGCCAAAAACATGTTATTTGCTGCATGTGCCCCAATGGTAATCTCTAAACTTTTCGTTTTAATTGCGATATATGTAAGAGCAAAGCCAGCTACGATATAATCTAGCCCGACTAATACAATTGATTTATTCATTTCAGGATTAGCAAAATGTCCCACCGAGAACATTAGTCCAACGATAATGGCAAGTAGAATAGTTTTTTTTACTTTCTTACTCACCCATTGAAGAAGAAGCCCCCTAAAAAACAGTTCTTCTGTTGTGGTTTGTATAGGTACCAATAGGAATGTAATAAGAACTAAAGGAATATATTCTTTCAAACTTACATGGTTCCATGCATAATCACCATGGTTAAATATCACATCAATGAGTTGTGTAACAATTAATATAGCTGAAAACATACCAAAGGACCATACTATTCGTTTCCAATTGACCCTTTTATTCGCTGTTACTAAGGATTTCATCCTTCTTTTATGAATAAAGCGAATTCCAATCCATAGACCAAAAATCCAAAACAGATGAACAATATGGGATAAAAGAAAGTCAAGGTTAGCATTGACGCCTACAGCCATTCCACTATCAAAATCAAAGTATGCTTTTCCACTTTCATCTGCTGCAACCATAACCATTTCAGCTACAATATAAATAATGGATCCTAATAACATGAACGCGGAAGCAAGTATTGTTGTGCTTAAATAACGCTTCCAGCCATTTTTTCCTTCTTCCACATCTAGATAGTTCTTCATTTTACCCCTACTCCTTCAGCGTTCTCTTCTAAATCAAATACTTCTTCTCTGCTTCGTTTCCGTCGAAACAATGTATAAGCACCTACTCCACTTATTAGGACGAGTAGCCCTACAAATATTTCAAGTACCGTTTGTTTTTGCTCTTTCTGTCCTAGTTCATAGTAGTCTTTATACATTGCTATGGCTGATTTATTATGCTTATATGTAGTCGGAATGGTGATTTTATCTCCGAGTTTCCATCCTTCTTCATAAGCCTCTTTTCTTAAACGACTTGCTGCTTTATTGGATTGGAACCCTTCCTTATAGCATTCTAGTAACCTTGTATTTGTACGATATGCTGAAGGTGAATGATAAGTTAGATATGTAAAAGCTGCATTGAACCCTTCTTGTTTCACATCTTTTTGTTTTTGCTTTTCACCTTGGGAGTAGCCCTTTTCAAATGCTGCTGCTACTTCTGGAGATAAGCCTGAAGGGACTGATAAAGCCTGTAAGGCATAACCTTGTTTATATCCTTCTTGCTTATATTCTTTCTTTAATTGTTCTACCTGTTCTTGTAGCCCACTTTGGAATCCTTCTTCATATGCTTTTCTTGTGATCTCATCTGCGCTATAGAGTTCTGGCATATTCAGTGATTCTCCTTCTAAGCCTTGTAGATGCCCATCCTTTTTCGCTTTGACGGATAGGTTCATAATCTCAATTGCTTTCGTATAGCCAAGGGAAAAACCTTTATTCCAATCCTTTGATTTGGCAGGTGTTTGAGGAGGACTATAAGCAACTGTAGCATGCTTATAGTCCTCTAGTCCTTGCTGATAGCCTCCTTGCTCACCTGCAGTTTTCTCCTGTTCATTTAGGAAAGTTATCTCTTCCTTCCTTTTTCTCTTACCTTTTTCATATCCAACTATATATCCTATATTAAACCAATCTATTTCTTGAGAAGTATATTTGGAAAATTGATTAGCATAAAGGATTTCATATATCTTCCCTTTATATCCGTCTTCCTCACCTAGTTTATATGCCTCCTCATAAACACTATTAAATTTCAATTTCAGTTCTTCTGATGAAGAAGAACTAAAATTATCGGTAGAATCTACTTTTCGTTCTTGTGTTAAAGCCTGGGCATTCTGCACTGAAAGCAGTTGAAAGAGTACTGAAAAGTATCCTATCATTCCCCAAATAAATATTTTTTTCTTCATTTTTCTTCACCTTTTACCAGATTTTAATTCGTTCTTATCGTTGTAACAGTAGTGTCTCTGAGCGATTTCGATACCTGCTACCTTTACGATATTTTCCCTGAACAACCTATATAGTACTATAAAAATGTGTTGAAATGTGAGAAATATTACATTAAGATTACAAAGTCACTAGAATATAAGGAGGATTTTCATGAGTAAAAAAGTACTAACATCAACGTCTAAATGGATATGTTGGCTCATTGTTTTTACGTTAGTAGTCAGTTGCTTTCCAATGAAAGATTGGGCTGAAACAACTACAGAGCAGAACAAAGAACAAACAAGTCCATTAACTGAGGGACAAGATGCAAAACGTATTAATCAAGAAATCGAAAAAAAACAACCTGATGTACAAGCACCTCCGGTTGATCCAGTTGAGAAGGGTACAGTACCTACTCAACAAGAAGAAAACATTCAGGTTACTCAAAATGCAGCAGGAGATTACACTAAAAAAGTATATCTAGATCCTGTTCAACGAAAAGACGAACAAAATAAATGGCAAGATATTTCTACCAATCTAGAAATTAATCAAAAGGAACAAACAATTGAACCTCAAAATGCAGCTATTGACGTTGCCTTTGAGCAAAAAACCGATGAAGGTTCATATGTAACTGTACAAGATGATACAAGTAAAGTGGAATATAAGCTAGAGGGTGGAGAAGGAGATCAACCTTTTACTAATTCAACCGATGTAGTAGCTGAACATAAAGAGAATCAAGTGTTCTATCAAAATGTTCTACCTAGTGTTGAATTACGAAATACAGTTTTTGATCAATCAATTAAAGAGGATATCATTCTTCAAAAATATGAGGGCTTTTATAAGTTCCGTTTTCAAGTTGCTACAAGTTTAGAAGCAATAATTAATGAAAATGGGAGTATCTCGTTTAAAAATAAAGAAGGAAGTACAGTATTTAGCGTTCCAAAGCCTTATATGACTGATTCAAAAGTTGATAAAGCTTCAGGAGAGCCTCAAATTTCTTACGATGTTCATTATGAACTTAAGAAACAAGACAACGGTTATCAATTAACTGTGGTGGCAAATAAAGATTGGTTAACATCTAATGATCGTACATACCCGGTTTATATCGATCCTACGCTTACCTTAGGTGCAAGTGATGATACATTTGTATCTGATGCGTACCCTACCACAAACTATGATAAGTTCTGGGAGTCAGCTTCTGGTTATTATTCATTAAAAGTAGGTAAATATGATAGTTCATCTGGCACCAACTATTCGTATGTAAAGCCAGATATTTCGAAACTACAAGGATCCATAGTTGATTCAGCTAAATTTAATATTTATACAGCTCATTCATATTCTTCAGCAGCAACGAATGTATGGTTAGATCGTGTAGATGGAAATTGGTCACCAGGTTCTGTTACATGGAATACGAAGCCTGGTTCAACTAACATTGCTACAACGTCTACGGCTAAAGATCAAATGGCGAGTTTTGATGTATTAAACACAGTAAAAGACTGGGTAGCTGGTACAAAGCCAAACTATGGATTTAAGCTACACGAGAACGGAAATGGTCAATCTTATTGGAAGAAGTTTTATGCTTCAGAGAACAGTGTAAATAAACCTTATTTAGCTGTTGATTATCATTATCCAACACTAAGTGCTCCAACAGGAACAGTAACTTCAAATAATGATGGGTCAGGCTACGCAAACCTTAGTTGGAATGCTGTTAAAGGTGCAACGGGTTACCGTATCAAAATGTTTAATGGTGCTACCTATCAGACGTTTAATGTAGGGAACGTTACAAGCTGGTCTACAAAAGGAAAAGGAATCTGGCCAACAGCTGATGAAATTGCAGCAGGTAAGTATCAACTGCATAGTGATGGAAAAGGGACAGAATTATCTACATATCCAAGTGGGGTATATAGTAATGCTGGTACAAAATATGCTAATTCCCGTTTATACTATTTTCGTGTAAGTGCGATTTTCCCGGGAGGAGAATCAGATAATTCCGAAGCTTACACACCAATTATGCCGTTAAATCAGCCAAAAGCTACACCATTTGCTAACTCTACTGGCGGAGATAATGGATACGTAAAATTATCTTGGGATGAAGATCCAAATGCAGCAGGTTATAAAGTATGGATTTATAACGGTAAAAATTATGAATCGTTTGATGTAGGAAATATTACTACGTGGACAACACAGGGAAAAGGAATCTGGCCAACTGCTGATGAAATTACTTCTGGACGCTACCTTCTTCATACGGATGGAAAAGGTACGGAATTAGCAAAAGATCCTTCCCAGGTTTATAAAAACTCTGGTGGGAGATACCCAGATAACACAAACTATTGGTTTCGTGTAACTGCTTATGGATCCCAAGGTGAAAGTGTACTATCTAGTCCTGCTATGCCTAAAATGCCAGGTTTAGAAGCTAACTATCTAGGTATGGAAGATTTTTGGGCTTCGTTTGAAATATTAGGTGGTACTGTTAATGCTTTTAATGGAAACTTTGTATTCGACGAAACAGATTTTTCATTAAGTGGCAGAGGGCCAGGAATTAATATTTCTCGTTTTTATAATAGTCTAGATAAGGATATAGGTATATTTGGAAAAGGATGGAACAGTTCATTAGATATCAAAGTCAAAGAAGAGAGTAATGGAGATGTTCTTCTAATTGAGCAGGATAAGCGAATTCATCGATTTAGAAAGCAAGCAGATGAATACCAGGCACCTACAGGGATTTACTTAACTTTGACTAAGGATAGTAATGGTTTTTATTTCGAAAGCACGAATCAAGATATTATTGCATTTAGGTCTGATGGTAAACTAGACTACCAAAAAGATGCAAACGGAAATAAAACCACATTCAGCTACGTGAATGGGAAAATAGCAAGTATTACGGATGCATCTGCTCGTTCTGTCTCTCTTAGCTATACAGGAAATTTTGTTTCTAAAATCACTTATGAAAATCAAGTTACAACATTCACATATAATGGGGATGAGTTAATAGAATCAAAAACACCTAATGGCAGGACATATAAATATGGATACGAAGATGGGAAATTACGTTTCATTTACGATCCTAAACATACAGTAGATAAACCTTCTGTTACAGAGTATGAGTACGATAATGTTGGCAAACTTATTAAGGTTACGGATACCTTAAAAAGGGTAACATCTGTGTCTTACGACACTGACGCACGCAAGACAACAGTAACTAATCCTAAAGGTAGTAAAGATATTTATGCGTACAATGAAGACGGTAATCCACTTAGTACAATTATTGACTCTAATAATTTAAAATTAACTACTACTTACGATTATGATAATAATAACCTTATAAAGCAAATTGATCCAAAGGATCAACAAGAGTCGAGCCCAACTACGTCATATACTTATGATAATAGTGGGAATGTTCTAACTTCAACTGATGCTTATGGAACGGAAAGATATGAGTATAATAAGAATAATGATATTGTAAAAATCACTTCTCAAGAAGGCGATCCAAATAGTGATAGTCCTGAAGACAAAAAGGAGTCCACTATTGCATATGATAATGTAAATGCAATTTCTGAAACGGATCAAGGAGCAAAAACATCTTCAATATCTAATTATGACTCCTTTGGAAATATTATTGAGACTAGTGATGATTTAAGTACAGCAAACAATCTTGTGACAAATCCAGGGTTTGAAGCATCATTAGATACAGAATGGATAAAGAAGAGTAGTGCAGACGATGGTTCATTTAGTGCTGTAACAGACTCAGCTCCAGGAAGTTTTTCAGGAGACAAAGTCCTAAGTATTCAACCTCAGCGTAAAACAGATGCAGCTGAAGGTACACATTCTTACATTGCAGCTACTCAAACAATTACAGGCTTAGAAGGTGGAAAGACTTATACGTTAAGTGCTTTAGTAAAAGGCGATCAGTTAAAAAATGCTTATGCCTTTTTCAATGTGTATAAATATAAAGGAACTGAATTTGCAGGTTCAGAGTCTAGTCGTTTTAACAAAATTACTGGAAATACGAAATGGAAAGAAAGACAATTCACGTTTAAAACAGATCCTGGTACAACTAAGGCTGTTATTTATTTAGAAGTAGAAAGCCATAAAGGTCCTGTAAGTGGAGCAGCTTTATTTGATAACATCCAAGTAGAAGAGGGTCCTGTTTCTTCAAACTTTAATGTAGTGACAAACAGTGGATTTGAACAAAACGATGCTGGTTGGGTAAAGTCAATAGGTTCTTCAGCAGAGGGGCCAACTAAGTGGGCTATTGAGAATGAAGGTTTTGGTGGAGAACAAAGCATCTCTTTAGAGCGTACATCTACAGGACAAGCAACAGTTAATATTCAACAAGACATTACGTTAAATCAAACCACAGCGCGTAACATTACCTTAACAGGTTTGTCAAAAGCCGAAAATGTGAAGAATTCAGATAACAAATTAAGCCAAGACTACTCCTTGTGGGCATATGTCACTTTTAAGGATGGTTCAACAGGAAACTATAAGGCTATGTTTCCTTTGGGAACCCATGATTGGAGTCGGAGCGCAGTTACTATTAATAGTGGTGATTTAAATAAATCAATACAAAAAATTCGTATACATGCTATTTTTAGAAATGCGTTTACGGGAAAAGTTTATTTTGATGACATTCGTCTTCTGGAAGATAATCAACTAACTCGTTATACCTATGATTCTAATAAAAACTATTTGAACAAGATAACGGATGAAAAGGGAAACACTCAACAATTTAGTTATGATGAGTATGGTAATAAAACTGCAGAAATAAATCCAAAAGGCCAAATAAAAAATTATCAATATAATTTAGATAATCAACTCACTAAAGTTAATTCGTCTAATACTTCTATAGAGTATGAATATAATCCAGATGGAGAGATGGCCAAAAAGATTATAAAATCAGGAACTAAGACACAAATTTTAAACTATGAATATGATTTAGAAAATAATCTAGTAGCCTCTATAGATGCTTTAAATAATAAAACAAGCTATTCATATGATAATAATGGAAACCAAGTGAAAATGGTAACTCCAGATAATCATAGTATAGAGTGGGGCTATGATACTGCAGATCGTGTTACCAATGAAAAACGAGATGGAGCATTAGCATTCACATATGAATATGATGCTAATGGTCAAGAAACAAAAGTATCTGATGTAATTAATAATACCAACCGAACCAAGTCCTATGATCAGTCAGGACAATTAGTGGGAATGAAAGATCGTGGTGGCTCTTTTGAATGGAAATATAAGAGTGGGTCAGATAAATTAGTAGAGTTATCTTTTAGTCACAGTGGGATATCTAAGAAAACTAATTATTATTATAATTCTCTAGATCAAAACATTGAAGTGGTTGATTCAAAGAACAAACATTATCGTTTTAATTATGATGAGAAGGGAAATGTTCGTACTTACTCAACAGGAAATGATTCAGGCTCTACCTATTCTTATGACGCAGCTGGAAAATTAATTAGCTTAGATATAGGGACAGCTAATAATGACAATATACTTTCTGAAAGCTATAAGTACGACGAAAATAATAATAAAACGGAAGTTAACACCTATAAAAATGATGGAACATTAGATAGCACCTTGTCTTACGAATATGATTCTATTGATCAATTGATTAAGGAAACTTTATCTAATGGAGTAACGAAAGAGTATACTTATGATGGATTTGGTAATAGAACGTCCGTTACAGTAAAAGAGACTGGGAAAGCTGCCCAGCAAACAAATGCAGAATTCAATACAGCAAATGAACTTGTCAAGTATGGATTAGAGGAAATTACTTATGACAAGAATGGTAATCGCTTGACCGATGGAAAGTATAAATATACTTGGAATGCAGCAAACCAGTTGACAAGTATTACGAAAATAGGCGAGACTAAAGCATTTGCTACTTATAAATATGACAACAATGATAGGCGTATTGAAAAGAAAGTCAATGATAAGGTTACACATTTCTTCTATGATGGAGAAGATATAAACCCTTTATATGAAACTGATGAAAATGGAAATGTAATTAGATCTTATGTTTATTCAGACAATGGCATGAGATTATCCATGGAAACAAATGGAGCGAATTACTATTACCATTACAATTCTCATGGAGATGTTATAGCTCTAACAGATGAGACCGGGAAAATCGTGGTTAAATATACTTACGATGCATGGGGGAATTCAACTAAATATCTTACACCTGGTGAAAATGATCCAAACAGTCCGTTTACTTATGCAGGTTATATGCAAGATGAAGAAACAGGAATGTATTATTTAATTGCTCGTTATTATCAACCTAACCAAGGTGTATTCTTATCTAAAGATCCTCAGCCTGGTGAAAATGATAATCCAATTTCACAAAATGGATACACATACACTAATAATAATCCTGTAATGTATAGTGATCCAGATGGAAATAACCCAGCTATTATTGCCGTTTGTATGGCAATAGTTAGATTTGCTGGCCCACTCCTTAGAAAATATGGATGGGGTGCGGCAAGATCTATTGCTAGATTTGCTAAAAATCAATTAAATCGCTTTAGTAAAAACTATATTATCGAGACGAATGTAGGTAATAGTATTGTAAAAGTTAGAAAGAAAAAAGGAAAAGGAGATCGTAGAATATTTTCTTTAGATCATCATCCAATAACTTTATATAATAAAAAAGGAAAGAGATACAAACCAAAAGTTTGGCATTATCATATTAAAAATCCAGCAGTTCACTATGTATTTCGTTGGTCAGTGCCTCATGGATGGTATTTACCTAAAGGAGATAAAAATTATAAATTAGTTTAGGATTGGAGGAGAAACATGAATAAAATTTCTATTGAGTATGCTCATTGTAGGAATTCCTTTTTAAAAAAAGAAATAAATGAGGCTGTTTTATATAACAATTTCCAAAGTGAATGTTGTATGCAAACTGATGATCGCTATTTTCTTGAAAGTAATATAAACAAGGAATACACTCTGAGTAATAATAATCCTGTTGAATATAATGTTGAGTTTCTTCCTAAGCTATTAGAAGGATTAAGTTCGGATTACTCATGTTATTGTTTGGTATCAATAACAAACCTTAATGGATATGAAATGTTTATACAAGAACTTGATACACAAAAAGTAAAATATCAAGTAATAAATGAAAAAGGCTATGTTCAGCTGTCGACTAAGTCAGAATACGAGCAACTTTCTTTTATAATGATAAAGTTTGAAGATATAAGAAAGTTCTCTTCGTTATTTGAGAATTTTATATTTCATATTGCAACGGATAATCAGTTAGTTACAATATGGCTAGACAGCATGCCTTGTTTTACTTTACCAACTATGTCAACAAGGATGATAAAGAATTACTCTTTGCCTGTAGTCTTAGGTGCTAAAGAATACGTTATATCAATCTCTTATGATGCAGACAATATTCAAGTTTTTGAGAAAGAAGATTACTCTAAAACAGGCGATTTTCTTAATAAGATAAAGAATATCTTTGCTATAGAAGAGGTAAAGCAAGTAGATTATGTTTGTTGTGGAGAGGAAGAATAAAATTATATAAAGTTAAAAGGCTGCCTTTACAAAAGGCAGCCTTTTAACTTTATATAAATTCATTATTGTGTGTAAGGACTTTATTGAAATAATAGTCCCTAGAAAAATATTTTACTTGAAGTTAGTATACGTGTTCTCGTATAGACAACTCATATTTCATTTAGTAAGTTTGCCGATAAAACATAAATTATTTTAAAGGACCTCTGCTCGTTTATCCCCTTGATAAATCATGTTTATATGTTCAAATTTTTGTCGTAAAGTATTTTTGTATCTTCTTTCTATTATTCTATTAAAAACGTTCGTAAAAGTGATTGAATTCAAGTGTTCGTTCGTAATTTATTTCCTAACTTAAACAAACGATAAAAATTATAGAGTTCTTGCATAAAATAAAAGTTCATAAAGGTATACTTTTACGAACTTTTATCCGATTGGACCAGTCGTAAATTAGATAGTTTTAAGTTTAAAAGAGCATTTCTCTATAATGAGGAATGCTCTTTTAAAAGTGTTAATCAACGATAAAAATATGAATAAAAAGAATAAAAATTTATTGTAAAACAATAAATGTTATGGTAAATTCAAACAGATAATAAATAGGTGAGGTGCTTTTTATGAAACAAGGAACAACCCTCTTTTTAAAGATAGCTTTAATTCTTATTGGAATCCCAGTTCTTGCTTTGTGTATCTTCTTGGTGCCTAAGATTGGGAATTTTGCTGGAGAATTGTATCCAGATATGACTTATATGAAATCTCTCGTTTTTATCGTGATGTATGGAGCAGCTCTGCCTTTTTACTTTGCTCTCTATCAGGCTTTCAATCTTTTACGGTACATTGACGGAAGCAAAGCATTCTCAGAATTATCTGTAATGGCGTTAAAGAATATAAAGTACTGTGCGATTACAATTAGTGGCCTGTATGTACTAGGTTGGCCACTATTTCATTTTATAGCGAAAAAAATTGACCCTCCTATTGGATTAGTGGAACTCATCATCATTTTTGCTTCATTGGTTATCGCGGTTTTTGCTGCTGTTCTTCAAAAACTGTTAAAAGAGGCGATTGATATAAAATCAGAAAATGACTTAACGGTCTGAGGTGAGTAATGTGGCGATAATAATTAATATCGATGTGATGTTAGCTAAAAGAAAAATGAGCGTAACAGAACTTTCGGAGAGAGTAGGAATCACAATGGCTAACCTTTCTATATTGAAAAATGCTAAGGCAAAAGCCATTCGATTCTCGACTTTAGAAGCAATTTGTAAGGCTTTGGAATGTCAGCCTGGAGATATTTTAGAATACAAATGTGATGAAGATAAACAAGAATAACACTAAAGGCTTCGGCTATTTGCTGAGAAAAAAAGCTATGTAAATAGCTAAAGATTTAGAAGGAGCAATTAAATGTCAATTATCCTTGTAATCATTATATTTATCGGCTTTTTCATACTAGGAATTAGATGGTGGAATACAAGACGAGGGATATCACTCGTCTTACTAATTCCTGGATTTTTAATGTTACTCTCTATAGGGTATGTAGTTTTTAATTCTTGGTATCACACTGATCCAAATTCATTAAAGTTTTCAGTTCAAAAAGAAAATCAGGTATATATAGTGAAGGGAGTTTGGGAAAAGCCTTTGGATGCCTATAGATTTCCTACTGATTTTATCATCTTCTATGTTCCTGATAATGCAGAAATAACTTATGTGAAACGTAATAGAGTCAAAGACTATAAGAACATGAACCAGAATTTCCTAGAAGAATCAATTAAGGAATGGATAAAAAAAGAGAAACCTCCTAAATCCTCCGCACAAATCTTTGATATAGAGACGTCAAAAAAGTTCAGTTTTTCATTTATCCTTCCCAATGGCGTGAGTGGAGACGATGTAAGAATTTATTACGCTCATACAAGAGAGGAACCAATGGATGCGCTAGAGTTTTGGTTTAAAAAAATAGAGTTGAAATAAGATTATCCTTTGGCAAGGTCTTATCTAATTTAATGATTTTTAAATTTATTCTTTCTAAAGGAATTGTTTTGTTAAATTTGAATATATACCACAATATTACAGGAGGATAAGACGTTGAATATTGGTTTAGGAGTCATGTTAATATTTGTAGCAATTATTTTTACTTTATCAGGGTTATTCTTATACAAACGAAAGAAAAAAATCATAAGTAATATCTTGTTATTAGCAGGTGCAATAACTTTAACCATCAGTATTCTATTGCTAACCGGAATATATGACCCCTATGCTAACCATATTAGATAAGAACCACCTAAAAGAATTCTATTTAAAGGCCTAGAGGGTGAAAAACTATCTGATGCCCAGGGTATTCTACAGAATATAGAGGATATTATGAACGGTCATACACAACAGAAAGGGAAAAGTATTTATTCACATTTTGCTGAAGGTAAGCACTCAAAAGATGTTGACTATGCTGCTAACGCCTTTTATAGAGAATCTGAAAGTAATTAAAGATTCATATTTACTTTAAACAAGGGGACTCATTCGTTAATCGATTGAGTCGTTTTCGCTAATTATAATGAAGGTTATACTAACTCCATTATAATTAAAAATAAATTAATACTCATTAGAAATGCGGTGAAATAAATAGTGGATGAAAAAACTATAGGAACAATCACACGTAATTTTGCAATAGCTGGTTGGATATTTGTTTTCCTTTTTATTATCGGGTACATATTTCCGTTTTTCTTTATTTTAGGTTTTTTAGGCTGGGGAATAGGAGGTATTTTATTTTTCTTTAATTTTTTGTGTTTAATTTGGTTAGTTATTCGTGTTTGCAGAAATGTAAAAGATAAATTTTACATTAGACATTTAATTTTAACTCTCTCATTTGTAATCGTCTATCCTATATTTTTTTATATTGTTCTTACAAATGCTCAAAGTATATTAAATTAGATATTAAGTTTTTATAAAATGTTTGTTCCTCAGGTTTCCGATAAAATGAATTATGGTAACTAACCTTGTATATCCTATAGGTCAGTCTCAGAGGATTCTAATTAAGACTATAGAATTTATTACGGACAAAGACTAAAGTGTTAAAGGAGAAAATTATGAGAGTAAGGGAGTTTCAAACAGAAGACATGCCTCAATTAGTACATTTAATGGATCAGCTTGGCTATCCAACTTCTTTGGAAAAGCTAGAGAGTAGATTTAGCAATATCCAGTCTCAACCTAATTATCATACATTAGTAGCTGAACTGAATAACAAGGTAGTTGGAATGGTTGGGTTATGTCATAACTTGTTTTATGAGTATGATAGTTCCTATGTAAGAATTGTCGCTTTTATTGTAGACGCTGACCATAGGCGTAAAGGAATTGGCGAGAAATTAATGAACGAGGCAGAAAAATGGGCGATAGGACAAGAAGCAACTTATATCATATTAAACAGTGGAAATAGAGATGAGAGAAAGATAGCTCATAAGTTCTATCTTAATAGGGGCTATAAAGACAAAAGTACGGGCTTTTCAAAGCCATTAGACAAACAAATTATTAAAAATGAAAAAGACCTTAAAGTTTAAGGTCTTTTTCTTACATGTGTGGTTGATCATAGCTGCTTTTAATAGTTGATAAAAGTGAAATATATACATGTACATATCTAAAATATAGTATTAGATTATAATTTGTCCAGTCAAAAGGTAAGCAAAATAAAAAGCTACCTCGGCTGATATGCTCCCCGTTAGGTAGACAGATAAAAAATAAAAATCTGTTTATCTAAGGGGAGTTTTACCGTTTCTTCTTCCTGATTACATCAACCGCACTTATCTAGGTAGTAAAAAGTATCTTGCATCATAAAAAAAGAAGAGTAATAAATTACATCGCTCTTCCTTCGAAAAAATGAATAAAAACAAAACGGTTGTATACAAGTTGTATTTTAACAGTTCTTTAAGATTATTGGAAGCAAAATTAGACATTATTCAGACTAAATTTCAGAGTACATTTAATTTTTAGCTTTAATACGTCGTTCTTTATCTGTGAAATCAAGAAACTGTTCTATTCGATTTAAACTCTCTTCTATTAAATCGATTGAGGCCGCATAGGATATTCTTATAAACCCTTCCCCGTATTTAGAGAATGCATCACCTGGTACAACCGCAACACTTTTTTCACGAAGCAATTTTAGTGAGAAATCAAATGATGACATTTTTGTATTTTTAATTGAAGGAAATACATAAAAAGCTCCCTCTGGTTTCACTACATCTAGCCCCATGCTATTAAGTCTTTTGCATACGTAATCTCTTCTCTTCCTATATTCTCGCATCATTAGAGCTGGATCATTGATACCTTGTGTTAAAGCCTCAATTGCAGCATACTGACTGATAGTAGTTGCACAAACTGAATTATAAAGGTGGACTTTAAGCATTTCTTTAGATAAAAAACTAGGAGCAAATGTAAAGCCAATTCTCCACCCTGTCATTGAATGAGATTTAGCGAGTCCATTAACAACAATCGTTTTATCCCTCATCTCTTGAACAGAGGCAATTGAATAATGCTTTTGTTCATATGCTAACTCGCTGTATATTTCATCGGATATAACAAAAATATTTTTATCCCTCAACATTTTAGCAATTTCAATTATCTCTTCTTTATTTAACATGCTTCCAGTTGGGTTAGATGGTGAACAAAGAATAATACAGCGTGTTTTCTTTGTTAGTTTTCGTTCAATCATCTCTGCATTAATTTTAAATTCATTTTGTGAAGTATCAATATGAACTGGAATAGCTCCACATAGCTGTATAAGAGGTTCATATCCAGGATAGATAGGTACAGGAAGAATTACCTCGTCTCCTTTCTTCAAAATGGTTCGTAATGCAATATCAATTGCTTCAGTAGCCCCATTAGTAACAATAACTTCATCTTCTGGATTATAGAAGAGGTTATATTTTTCATAAACAAAATTACTAGCTGCTTTTCGAAGAGATAATAGCCCAGCATTATGTGTATAAGTAGTTTGATTTCTTTTTATAGCTAAAATAGCAGCTTCTTTTATATGTTCTGGTGTTGGAAAGTCAGGTTGACCGAGAGTAAGATTGATTGCTTTAGGATAATTGACAACCATATTAGAAAATTTTCTTATGCCGGGAACCTGAATGGCTGAAACCTCTCTATTTATCAATTTTTGCATTTTTACTTCCCCTTTATAAAGATTAAATTATCTAAATTGCGATCCCTTATTTTATTAAACCAATGGACGGTCTGGTTTAATAAGGAACCATAATAATATAGCAAGTCCAATTGGTATAATATTAATTAGTAGTGTAGTATTCCAACCGAGTTCTTGTGCAAACCATCCACAAAGAATAGGAGATGTGACGCCTCCTATACTTCCCCACAAGTTCATCCAACCACTTACAGAACCTGAAAATTCTTGACCTAGATCATTAGCAATAGCCCAAGAAGCAACGATAGGAAGACCAAGCGCACCAAGAGCTACCGTTAACCATAGGACGTTTAACCATGAACTTGTGGAGTAAGCTGCGAAATATAGCCCTATTATAAAAAAGATGAACCCTAGAATAGCCAAGGTACCACGGGCCATCATACGAGAGTTTGTTTTTTGTAATATCACATCTGAAATGGCCCCACCAGCTAAAACGCTGAAGCAAATGGCTATCCACGGAAAACTAGCTGCAAATCCCATTTCTTTCAAAGAAAAATTCCGTGCCTCCATTAAATACGTAGGTAACCAGGTTAAGAAAAATGTATTCATGTAAATAACAACAAGATATTGTATTCCGACTGCCCAGAATTGAATATTTCTTAAGTACTGTTTCCATGGAGCAGACCTTTTTTCAGCACTGGTCACACTACGATTTTCTATAATAAGAATTTTTTCTTTTTCAGAAATCCATGGGTGATGTTCAGGTTTATCTCGCCCTATAATATACCAAGCAACAGCGATGATAATACCAATGAATGCAAAACTATAAAAGACTCCATGCCACCCGAAAGCAGCCATTATTGCAACCGAAATACCGGGTGCAATAATTGGTCCAAAAAAAGAACCGGCTAATAATGCACTTGCCGCGCGTCCTTTTTCATGTTTTTGGAACCAGTATGAATTAAATACTGCATTCCCCGGATACATCGGTCCTTCCCCCATCCCAAATAAGAATCTAACAATACATAAAAAAATGTAAGAGCTTGCCGCGGCTGTCATCGCAGTAAATATAGACCACCATGTAACGGCAAGAGTAATTATTTTTCTAGACCCAAATCTTTCAGATAGAATTCCTCCGGGAATTTGAGCAAAACAATAACCTAAATAAAATAGAGATGATAGAAGACCAAATTCGACTTTATTCATATGTAAATCTTCCATCATGGGTTGCGCTACTACAGAAATGTTAGCTCGGTCCATATAAGCCACTAACCCTACAATAAAGAAAATTACGGCTAGTCCCCAGCGTAGACCTATTCGTTTTTCTGTTACTTGTGAAGATACATCTATCTTTCCTTGTTTTTCAGCGTTTAACTTTTCCATTGTTCATTCACTTCCTTTGTAGGATAGAAAATAGATAAACTGTTCAAAGGTATAGAATATAGTTTAATAACGCCTTTTTGTGGGATTTTTCACTTAGTTTTTTCCACTATGTCGTTCCATAAAGGATTAAAGCGATCTAAATATGTTTCTACCCCTAACCTTTTTAAATCATCGCGTCGTTCTTGATCAGCTTTTGCTTCCTCCTCACCTATTTCTAAATAAGTTGAAATATCTTCTTGTGGTACTACTAGTAAGCCATCCATACTCCCAACAACAATATCACCAGGTTTTATAATACAGCCTGAAATTGATATTGGTACATTAACATCACCATCAAGATTGTACATTTTTGTCGTTAGAGGCGATATAGCATATGAGAATACTTTAAACCCTAGTTCTTTAATTATATCTGTGTCTGTAACTGGCCCGTTTATTATGACAGCTAATGCTCCTTTTTCCATAGCAACTCTTGTTGTAATTTCTCCCCAACATGCAAACCGTTCTTCTTCATTCATGTCAATTACTACTACATCACCAGGCATAACAAGTTCAAGGGTCTTATACACTAATGAACCATCATTTGGTGGAATCCTAACTGTTATAGCTGGGCCTGCAAAATTTTCTTTAAATGGGAAAAGAGGTTTAATTTTTCTGGAATGAATTAACTGGAAATTTAAACGATGTCCATAATCGCTTGGTGATACGCCTCCCAATTTTTTTAAAAGTTCCGGGTTTGGTCTTTGTATTACTGAATTAATTTTCACCATGCCTTTTCGCTCCTTTAATTAATAATAAATATTTTTATAATTATGTTGTATACAACATGTATACAACATAATTAAACAATTATTCCATTTAAAAGTCAATATATTCTGAAAATTATTTCTTTTTGAAATAAAAACCTAAGATGTTAAAATAGAAACTACTTTAAATGAGTCTAAATACTAAAAACCTAAAGGATAGATAAAATGAAAAAAACACTACCTAAAAAGGAATTTTTAAAAGATCAAGCTTATAATAAAATTAAAGAGTTATTAACAAGAGGCGAACTATCCCCCGGAGAATTTCTTTCTGAAGGATATTTAAGTGAAGAATTAGGAATGAGCCGAACTCCTATTCGATCAGCCATTCAAAGATTTGAGCATGAGGGGATTGTTCGAATTCATCCCAAACAAGGAATCTACATCTGTGATATCTCTATACAACAAGTAAATGAAATTTACGAAGCTAGATCTGTATTAGAGACATTTGCAATACGAAAACTATCTCATGCTATCAAACAGCATCAGATACAGGCATTGCAAGATATATTAACGCTTCAATTTGAAGAAATTCAAAAGCAAGACATTTATTTATCCTTAAAATATGATACAGAATTTCATCTTAAAATTATGGAACTAGCAGAAAACAAAGAAATGTACGAGATGTTTAAAAGCATTGAAGCAAAACTTAGTTTTTATGGACAAAAAGTATTAACTAAAAAAATAGATAGACTTTTACAAACTTATGAAGAACACCTTTTAATCGTGACCGAATTAGAAAAAGGTAATGTGGAATCAGCTGTTCACTATATGGAAGAACACTTGGAAAAAGGAAGACGAATCCTTTTAGATTTATAATGTATTCTGGCTATTTTTTTTCAATGTAATAAGCTTACATATGCTTTATAAATCAAGCATATGTAAGCTTATTCACCTTAATAATTTAGTTTTTTCTCCGTTCAAATACTCTCAATGATTTCTTTCAATTTCTTGTTAAATCAATTAATGGAAACTACTTCTTCATGTATCATTGTGCTTTGTCGATTATATTATTATTAAATGTTTTGTTCTTAAGGTTCTTTTTTACAACAAGATGATAATACACATAACAAAACACGATAAGTGGTATACCACAATACAAACCGATACGTTGGTCAGGAATAAAGATTAAGCTAATTAAAATAAGTCCATATATCCCAAACCCTAAGATTGGAACAATAGGATATAAGGGCGTTTTAAACTTTAACTCTTTTAGGTCGCCTCCCTGAGCAATAAATTTTCTTCGAAAGAAAAATTGAGAGGCACAAATAGACATCCATACAACAATCGTGACCATTCCAGAGATAGAAATAAGCCATAGATATACGGTTTCTGCAGCTACTACACCCGTAATTAATGAACCACCTGAAATTACTATGGTAGCTAATAATGCATTGATAGGAACCCCATTTTTAGATAACTTCGTTAAGCGTACTGGTCCCATACCACTTCTTGAAAGTGACCACATCATCCTAGATGCAGCATATAAACCTGAATTAGCAACCGATAAGATAGCTGTTAGAATAACAAAGTTCATAATATCTGCTGCGTAAGGAATTCCGATTTTGTCTAATACAGATACAAAAGGACTTTCGAGAACACCAGCTGTTTGATAAGGAAGAATAGCTACTAGTATAAACATAGCTAACACAAAGAAAAATAACGTTCTCCAAACAACGTTACGAATGGAACGCGGAAGGGTTTCACCAGGATTTTCACTTTCTCCTGCAGCTATTCCTACAAGCTCTGTTCCTTGAAATGAAAAATTAACCAATACTAAAGTAAACAGAACGGAGAGGATGCCGTTTGGAAACAAGCCTTCACTTGTCGTGAAATTTGAAAAGAATGGTGCTGGATGATTTCCTTGAAGATCAATTAAGCCAAACACAGCAGCTCCACCTATTGCGATAAACAACACAATTGCCGTTACTTTAATACTTGAAAACCAAAATTCTGTTTCAGCATAGCTTCGTGCGGACAATGCATTTATTGAAAATGTAACGACACCGAAAATTAGACACCACGCCCATATAGGAATATGAGGGAACCACCTTTGCATTAAAAGTCCTGCAGAAGTAAACTCTAAACCTACGGTATTAGCCCAACTAAACCAATACAGCCAGCCAATCATAAAGCCTGTAGACGGGCCTAAGTACCTTGTTGCGTAGGATTGGAATGATCCAGATTCAGGCATGGCAACTGCAAGTTCTCCCATACATAACATAACTAAATACATTAAAAAACCGCCAAGTAAATAGGCTAAAATAGCACCTACTGGTCCAGCCTGACTAATTGTAATACCAGAACCTAGAAATAGACCTGTTCCAATGACCCCACCCAACGCAATCATAAAAAGATGTCTACTTTTCATGGTACGCTGTAATTCATTCTGTTTATTATCTGTGCCCATAAACTCCCCACCTTGTCTTAATCCTTCGTAATCAAGAATAGCTATAACATTAAAATAACCTTATATATTCTTAATTTCACTTTTAGTTCTTAACACATAGAGTGTGTATCTGTTGAAGCTGAATAATAGCTTTTCAATAAATGAATAGTGGTTTGCTGAATAAGCATAGGTAAAACGTTGAATGAATAAGGCTTATATACTCGCTCTGTCCATTTATGTCCATCTTTTCCGTAGACACCCATATTAATAGAAGGAATATTTAGCTCACGTATTTCCTGAAAAGGAATTGTTCCAATAGTATCCCAACCAGGGAAATTACGAGTAAAAGCTTCTATTTCTTGATCAGTCTCGTGTAGTGATAAAAAGCTTCCATCGGCTAAGTATGGGAAAAATTTCTTGAACGAAAAGGTCTCTCCCGTTGTCATTGCTACTGCTTCTACTGCCTGTTTCACTACGCCTAATAACTCTTGATCACGTAGACTATCTTCTTTTAAATAATTATGAGGCAAGTAAGGTGGCGCATAAAAAACAATTACCCTTGCTCGTTGTTGAGGGTCTAATTTTTGTAATTCTTCTATAGCCTTAAAACATCTCATTCGTAACTCAAGATGTTTATATTGTTGAAAGGTTTCTGCTATACATTTAGAAGGGTCAATCCCTTTGTGTGCTAGCTCCTCCATGTAATTTTCCAGACTAATAACTTCAATATTCCATGACAACTCCTTTCTAGGTAAGCTTGTGCGATTTAAAAACTCTTCATAATAATTAGAAAGTTTCTTTTCTACATCCTTACAAGCACTTACTGAAATATCAATTAGCTGATTCATTACCTCTTTAGCTGTTTTTTCATAAATAAAATAATTAAAATATAAATAACTGCTCACAGCTGTCTGAACATTGTAAGCTTCTTTATTATCACGTTGATACAAACAAGATGGAGGTAAAATTAATTCTCCGTCAATATTTTCAGCTAAGCTAATATTATTATGAATTCTTCTCGTCAATTCGGAGGCGATTAAATTTGGGTCTATACCTGCTAATGTATCTCCTACATGTACCTCGCGGCCATAAATATAAAAACAAGGCAGAAGCTTCCCTGCGGCCCCTGTATAAATATAGCGAGTGGAGTCTCCATCATATAAAGGTGTAATAAAATCTGTGTTAATTGCTGCTACATAATTTAAATGTTGCTCCTCTTTTAGAAGCTTTAATTCTGATATAGCAGATAGGATGCCGGCATGCTGGCTTTCTTCGTCAGGATTAGCCATAAATAATATATTGCCAGGTAACTCATCCAGATGTTCAGAAAAATGTAAAACGTTTGCTATATGTACTGCGATACCACTTTGCATATCTACGGATCCTCGTCCAAACATCCATTCACCTGACTGAGCGTCTTCTTGCACCTCTTTATTAAATGTATACGCGGAGAAATAGTCTACTAATTTATCTGAATCTAATGCATTGTCTTTTAAAGGTCCAAAGTCTTCAATACCTACAGTATCTAAGTGTGCATGATAGAGAATAGTTTCTTTTATATCACTTTTTCCTTTTATAAAACAAAAGATATTTTTTCGATTAAGTGGGTCATTGGGAATTATTTGTTCCCATACATAGAAAGGATGCTTTTGAAAATAAGGAAAGCTTAAAAGTGTATCTTTAATAAAAGTAGCTACTTCCACTTCTCCTGATGTTCCATTAATGCTTTTAATCTGAATGAGAGCTTTTGTGATATTTTCTATTCTCTCGTCCATTGACATGTCTTTAATTTGGTTATACATTGTTGTTCCTCCACTCGTAATTAGATAGTTAGTTAAGTCAAAATAACGTAATCTAAATTGAATATGTTATCTTGTTCAGTAAAATTGGGAAATATTTTGAAACAATAAAATACTTTTGTTGTATACATGTAAGTATACAACACTGTTTGTTACTTCTAATGCAAATATTATGCCAATTTAAGATAATCTAAATTTTTATGTTAAAGAGAAGGTATAAATATTAATAAAACAAGAAAAATATATGATGAATATTTCTATTCACTAGAAATATTTAAGTGTAAAACCTGCCAAAAAATTTATTATTTTTTATTTTTTTGGCAGGTTAGCGCAAATTTTTTTGCGTAATATTGACTCTATATAGTAAATTTAGGCACATAAAAACTCCCTTACTTTTATGAGTAAAGGAGCTTTTATAAATGTCGATACTAGCATAATTTAATTACATTGCTTATAATACATTCAAAGTATGTAAAATCCTATATTAATTTTAGTTAATGTGATGTAATTTAAAGGAAATTAAATGCTGAGTAGCCTTATTTGGAGGGCTTTTAGTAGCATATAATTTGCATGTCCTTAACATGTTCATTGGACAACGAATTTGTGGGGCATTGTTTTATAGTTGATTCTCTTCTATAGACTTCTGATATTTTTAATAATTCTTGAATTTAAAAACCGACCTCTGTTTCATTTTGAGAGGTCGGTTTTTAATTAAGTTCGATTATGCTGTTTAAGAAATAGCTTTAAAGATTTGAGTTAACCCCTCATTAATTGGTGTAGCTGGACGTCCAAGAAGTTTTTCAAAATCGTTGCTTTCGATTTCTAGTGTGCCTTCTCGAATCCCTTTCTGGATGTCAACAAGCATAGGAATAAGGAAATCAGGTACGCCAGCACCTTTCATAATATCGGCATAAGTAGCGTCATCAACCAGCTGTACAGACACTTCTTTCCTTAATACACTGCTAAGAGCAGAAGCAAGTTCGTCTTGACTCAATAGCTTACCTGAAAGTTCATAGATTGTATTTTCATGACCATTTCCAGACAGTACTGTAGCAGCAGCCTCTGCATAATCTTGTTGAAGTGCCCAACCTACTTTGCCATTTCCTGCAGAAGTTACCCATGGGGCTCCTGCTAGTACACCTTGAATGCTTGAAATTTCATTCTCCAAGTACCAGTTGTTACGTAAGAAGGAGTAGGAAATACCTGTTTTCAAGATAGCTTCTTCAGTTGCCTGATGCGTTGGAGCAAGGAAGTTTTTACTTTCCTGTGCGTTTACTATGCTAGTATAAGCAATAAATTTAACTCCAGCACGCTCTGCGGCAGCTACTGCATTGGTGTGTTGACGAATTCTTGTTTCATTATCTCCATCCGCAGAAATGAGTAATAAGCGATCGATGCCTTTAAAAGCAGCATCCAATGTTTCTGGACGATCAAAATCACCTTGACGAACGTCTACTCCCTGAACTTGAAGTCCTTCAGCTTTCTCAGGATTTCGGACGCTGACAGCTAGTTGGTTCGCTGGTACAGTTTTCAATAAAGTGTCTACCACTTTTGTTCCTAATTTCCCTGTTGCACCTGTTACTAACATTTTCATGAATAATTCCTCCATTTTTATATTTTTCCGTTATAACCAATTCGGTTACAACTAATGTATAAAATAAGGTCTATTGAAAGAGATTTTATTTATACGGGATAATATAATACTATAGTCTTAACTGTTTTTTTAAAAGTAGTCATTTTTTTATGACATAGTCACAAAAATAGAACCATTAAGAAAGAGAGGCATTTATTATGGCAAGAAATTGGATCGGTGAACCTCCAGAGCAGCATAAAGAAGTTTGTCCTGTTACACAAACACAAGAAATTATTGCTGGAAAATGGAAGATCATTCTTCTATGGCATTTAAGCATAGAAACTAGGAGGTTTAATGAACTTCAAAAACTTCTACCTGATATTTCAAAAGGGATTTTGACACGTCAGTTAAGAGAACTGGAAGAAGATCAAATGGTTCACAGAGAAGTATATAAAGAAGTTCCTCCAAAAGTAGAATACTCGCTAACATCGTTAGGACAAAGTTTCATTCCTATCCTGCATAGTATGGGAGAATGGAGCAAAAAATATTTAAAGAACCAAATTTAAAAAGTTACCTCAGGTCGTCAGGTGAGTTAGCTTACAAAGGAAACTTAATATGAAATTTGTTCCACTATATAGCATAGCGTAAATTCTAAAAAATACTATTTTTATAAGGAATAGCATATGAATAAAAGGTGCACTTTTTATTCATTCTTTCACTAATCGCTTACTGAAAAAACGTTGGTCTATCAAGGATGTATAAAAAGCTGCATACTTCGGAAAAAGAACCCTCGGCGGAACCGTTCTGCGACAAGGGTTCTTTTTTGGTGTGTGTTCCGGAAAGAGACATTATGTTAACTACTTATGTATACTATATACAGGCTGAAAACAGAAAAAAACCTATCTCTTCCCAATCCAAAGAGGTAGGTTTTTTCTGCTCTATTGCTAAAGGATTTTCGTAGATGCCTCACGGCGTCTTGGGTAGTTTGCTTAAACTAATGAATTTTATTCTTAAATAATCAAAAAAAAAGAAAGCTGTCAGGGAGGACAGCTTTCTTTTTCATAAGGTTGCAGTGGAAGACGCCGTTCAGGCATCTTGAGTAGTTTGCTCATCATATAAAATCTTTATTCTAAATAGGCAAGTTACTTAAAACAAAGAAGGTGAATATACTGAAACTGATAAAATCATACAACATTAGTTTTCCCACTCTCATAGGCTATCTCAAAAACCTTTGGATCATTCTAGAAAATCCATTATGTGAAGTAGAAATAGAGTTCATTTTTCTTCCTTATAAAACCGTTCTCCCGTATGACGATTGTAGTATACGCGCAATTTTTTATTTGTCGTTGGATCAACCGTAACTTCATCTGTGTGGATAAATCCATTCGGTATATCCTGGCCATGTCGGTTTCGAAAGCGTTTATCCCAAATAAGCCATGATAATATAGCTAAAATCAAAATACCAACACTCATCACTATATAATAAATAATGATTAAATTCATCATTTTTACATCTCTTCTACAATAACTGCGGTTCCGTATGCCACGATTTCACTCATGTTGTTGCCAATTTCACCAGAATCAAATCGCATCATAATTATTGCATTGGCACCCATCACTTGGGCATTTTTCACCATACGGTCTAACGCATGCTTCCTTGCGTCCTCAAGCATTTCTGTATATTGACTAATTTCGCCCCAATGAGTCCCTTTAATCCAGCAAGAATATCATTACCAATTCCTCTTGCTCGTACAGTTAATCCAAATACAGGACCCTTTACTTCTACTGTTTTATAGTTTGGGACATTTTCAGTTGTAACAATAATCATCAACCATTCCTCCTATCATTCATGCTCCCTGTTCCCTTTTGATAGATCAACATTTTAGATATAATTATAAGTAATTAAATATAATAAACTTTTAGCTCTACTGAACTTACTGCTACAAAAGCTGTTCTTTCTACAGGTTTTTCACTTAATATATTCTCTATTTAAAGAAGGAAAACCCACTGTTCCTAAAACCTATTTAACAATTGGTTGCCCTTCTAACCTTTCATTGTTAGGAAGGTGGAATTAAACGTTGTACTCCATTGTTGTTCTTTCATTCCCATAACCTTCTGTTAGCTTACTCAATAGTATCTTTATGATAAATAAAAAGAACACGTAAAGAAAAAAATATCTACGTACTAGGTATTTTCCACCTTTAGATATCATTACTTGTAGCAACTTCATGCTTTTATTCCGTGTTTGTCAGGATGATTCCTGTAAATAAAGGTATTTCATTTGATACCTCATCTTTTTCTTAATTCGGCAAAGTGCATTATCCACTGTTTTTTGAGGAATATCTAGGTTTTTAGAGATTTGCATATAGGTTAGACCCTCCATATATAGGGTAAACACTTCTTGTTCGATGGCTGATAACATTTCTTGCAGGATGTATTCTCTCTCTTTTTTATTCTCGCTTTCTACAGCCGCCTTTTCCGGACTTACTGCGTAAGGATGAGGAAGTATCTCCATAAGGGTTATGTCGTCTTCTGCTCGTTTTGAATTTCTAGATGTGTTTAAAGAAAGAGCATTATTTAAAGGCGAATGTTTTTGACGATTCCCTGCCTTTATAGCTGTAATAAGCTGACGTGTAATGCATAGATCCGCAAAGCCTCTAAATGAACTCTTCCCTTCTATTCTAAAATCTCGTGCAGCTTTATATAATCCTAACTTTGCCTCCTGTAAGAGATCCTCTCGATCTCCTCCTAATAGGAAGTATACTTTTACCTTCGAACAGACTAAATACTCATATTTCTTTACTAGTAAGTTGAAAGCAACCTCGTCGCCCAGTTGAAACGCTTGAACAATCTCTTCATCACCTAAAATTGTCTCTTCTTCTCTTGGTTTTACGTCAGCTAATATGTTCATTTGCGTTCCTCCTCTTCTCTTATGCTTTCTGTACACTTTATATTATAAAAAAGAGAAGGTATAAAAAATGTCGAAAAAGCAATGAGTAAAAAGAATATGTAGATAGAAAGAAGAGAGACATTACACAAAACCTCATATGTTGCTTTATTTTATATATTCATTATAATTACATCTGACTTACAAACAAATATATAAAAGAGAGAAGTGCCTTTATGCGAAAGCTAAAACCCTCATTTCAAAATCTCATTAATGAAAATAAAAACAAGATTCAACAAGACAAAAGGTTAATGGATCAAATTGATGAACGTATTGACTATCGTCATGAGCATGCCATAAAACAAAGAGACACAAAACATAAAGAATAAAAGCCACCTGTAATTGAAGCTTCAATTATTAATTTTTGTCAAACGATTGAGAAGAAGTTCACGAGCAAATAGTAGTTTTTTGTGCTTTCTATAAAAATTTATGAACTAGACTACTTTTTAAAAGTAATTTCTAATCTTATGAATAAACAGCCCTTCTTTGACACATTTTAACTTTATAAAATGTAAAGGAGCTGCATAAAATGGCCAACAATAAAAATAGCAACACAAATGAACTGTTAGTATATGGTGCTCAACAAGCAATTGACCAAATGAAATATGAAATCGCTAGTGAGTTTGGTGTCAATCTTGGTCCTGATACAACTGCCCGTGCAAATGGATCAGTAGGTGGAGAGATTACAAAACGCCTTGTACAAATGGCGGAACAACAGCTTGGTGGCAATAGTAACCGATAATGTGATTCTTCTAACTAAATGTGTATACAAAGAAGAAATGGGTTTCCATTTCTTCTTTTCTTATTGTTACGCATTTCTCTTCACTCTCACTTATAAAAGAAAATATGTTCCTTTTTCCTGTGTGAAAGTAAAGAAAGTAGAACATGAAGAACAATCAGGTAATTCTCATATATATTGTCATAATCAATAATAATAAAAAAACAGGTTAACCAATATTAACCTGCTTTTCAGACTGATGAGAAACCCTTTAAGTTCTCGTTAGAAAGATTGTATGATTTCGTAGAGGAAGCATCCTCGTTCTCAGGGGGAGAAACTCTCCCTTTGAAGTTAGTGAGATCTATCATATGAAACTAACACCCTATGTTTCTAGAGAGTATTTTCTGCACTAGAATCTCTATTTTGGCAATACTTCAAATGCTAGGAATTGGGTTACTTGATTACCATTGAAATTGTCATCTGAAACTAGAACTAAACTGTCATGTCCATTTGGGAGCTTTGGTCCCCAAGATATCCCTTCAATATTGTCCAGTACCGATAAACCTAATGTTGTCAAATCCAGAACAAGACGCTTTTTCACAGGTTTAAATTTTTGTCCTTGTAATGAATGAATGTTACTAATGTCACTAGCCCCGCGCGTATCTAATTCATAAATACGAATATAATTTTTAAATGTTCCATCCGCACTTTGTACACCAGAACGTTCAATAGTTAGAAGTTTGTGTTTGTTTACAGATAAAATTTCTGATACTCCATTATCTGCATACTTACCAGGACCAGGCTTCGCTGGGATGGCATCAATAGGATATGCATATTGTGCTAATAGCTTTCCCTTACGGTCATATTGTGTAATTCGTGAGAGCGCTCCATTAGTTGTTGTAGGTACAGGCCCATCCTGATATAAAGGGGCTTCCATGGAAACCCATAAGGAATTACCGTCGTTTGCAAAGGTCATTCCTTCAAAGGTTAAATTATCACGTGGTCCAATCTCGTGTTCTGGTATCATGTTAAATTGTTTCGCTAAAGGTAAAGTAGCCAAATATTTCCCTTCCCCATTCGCATGCTTTATGAAAGGATTTAGCCCAAGAGAACGGCTCCCCTCACTTGTATACCAAACACTTCCGTCTTTTGGATCTAGACGTATAGATTCAAAATCTGGTACTTCTCCTCCCTTTATGGCATATTGCGTTTGATTAGGATAGTTTGTACCATTGGCTTGTTTTAAAAAGTCCATTCCTGTCAGTGTAACCGAATTAAAATTCTTATTATCATAGTTCAATTGAGCTGTATAAAAACGAGCAGGACTGTTATCCGATTTGTCATCACTTATCATCATCCATGTACCTTGCTTAGCGTTATAGGAAAGTCCTGATAGCCCTCCTACAACAGTACCTTGAAATTCTTTCTTAAAAGGGATCCTTTGCTCCCCAATCATTTTTAGGATTCCAATATTATGTGTTTCTTTTATATTGTATTCCCACTTTTTATTTTGGAACGGTTGACCAGCTTTTTCTTTATTATTTTTAGCTGCATCCGCAGGAGTAGATATAGCTAAAAAGGAACCTAATGCCATAATACTCAAGACTTTAAAGCAATTGCCTGATTTTTGCTTATTCATAATAACCTCCCGAATTTTTAAAATGAGATGAGACACATATAATACGTTAGCAATCAGACGTGAATTTTTGTTTAAAGGAACATTAATCCATTGTAAAGTTAGTTTGAGTAAGGATGTATCTCGTGATACATCCTTAGAATACAGCCTCATTTGACTATAGAAATAATTAAAGAATTGTTTACCTCTGATGATGTACAAACCCTAATTCTTTATAAAAGTTTGTGCTGCGAATATTTCTCTCGACTTCATTACAGCCTCGCATAGATAGTTCATCTATGGCTGCTTTTATTAATTCTTTAGAATAACCTTTTCCTCGATACTTAGGTAGAACATATACCTCATAAATAAAACCAATATTTTGCTTTTTGAAGTAATCCCTACTGATATCTATTAATATCCAACCTTTTAAACAGCTCTTTTCTTTCAATATAAGGTAATATCCCCCACGATCTAAAGTTGTTCGAATGATGTATTCTACTTGTCTCTGAAAAGGTTTATAAGTGTAAGCAGTCGCTTCTTGAACCGCATCTACAGCATTACTTATAATCTCTTCTAAATCATTTTCATTAGCTTTAGTAATCATATGCTCACCTCTACCTTTATTAGCTTTTTATAAAATTAGGATTCTCTATACTTATGCAGATGCATATAAACAATAAATTAAATCAACTATGCATCCTTAATGATATGAAAGAATTAATTACTCTAACTTATTTAGTGGTGAAAATTAAATACATATCTAAATTACTTATGTATTCAATGAGAGATCGGAGAAAAGAAATGTGGATTGAATGATAATCATAGATTATAAGATATTCTGAAAAGATTAAAACGAATAAAATGGTAATCAAGCTTTTAATGAGAGGAAATTGCCTGAATTGGGGGTTTAAAAGAAACTTACTGACTGTATATATAAACATCGCTATAAAATACACCATCATGATTTGCGATCCATAAAGGGGGAGATGCCAAACTAATATATACACAATAAGTACCATTAATAAAAGAAACGAAAGTTCAATTCCATTAAAAAAGTCATCCATTTTATAACACCTTTTCTATATTAATTCATAACCAATCCCCTTAGAAAGTACAAATTTACAATAAATTTACATGTTATTTACACATTCTTTACAATATTGTATACAATTTCACATTATATTTCTAGATATTTTCGCCTTTTTGTCATACAAATTTATAATTTGTACATATATGTGAATTTTTAGTAGGGTGTAAAAGGAGAAAAAATAAAAGGATTACGATTAGAGAATCGCAATCCTTTTTTGACTAAAGGGGCTATAAAGTTATAAAATCATTAATTTACGTAAGCTACCTAACGAGGCACTACCTATTTTAACTAACTTGTGCTTAAATTCATTTACTGATCGATTATTCATTTCCTTAGAGTTCTTTGCTGTATAAGCCATTTTACAAAGTAATTCTTGACTGTTAACTACCTCTGTTTCACCCCCTCGCTCCACGTAATGATACTGTCCCTGTGAATCTTGTTCACGAGCCTTTGAATTATCTTTTAGCATGAGATCTAGCCACGTATAAATTCGTTTCTTTAAATGATCTTTTAAAATAGGGAAGAGAATTTCTACTCGATTTTCCATATTCCGTGTCATGAGATCCGCAGATGATAAAAATACTTTTTGTTCTCCGTTATGGTGAAAACAGTAGATTCGCGTATGCTCTAAGAATGTCCCTACAATACTTCGGACTTTGATATTTTCACTAACCCCTTTGATTCCTGGACGTAAGCAACAAACTCCACGTATGATAAGATCAACTTTCACCCCTGCATTTGATGCCTCATAAAGTTTTATGATAATTTTTTTATCTGTTAGGGAATTCATTTTAGCAATAATATAACCATTTCCATATTGATGATGATAAGCAATTTCTTCATTGATTAAGTCTAAAAATGTATCTCTTATGTCAAATGGAGAAACCGATAAATGATGATACTCTGGTTTCTCCGTATAGCCACTTAAGTAATTAAAAAAGTTGGTTGCATCAATTCCTATCTGTTCGTCTGATGTAATTAAACCTAAATCTGTGTAAACCCTTGCCGTAGCATCATTGTAATTACCTGTTCCTAGATGGACAAATCGTTGAATTACCCCTTTTTTTTGGCGCAGAACCAAGGTGATTTTACTATGCGTTTTTAAACCGGTCATTCCATATAGTACATGGCACCCTGCTTTTTCTAATTCCTTGGCCCATTGTACGTTATTTTCTTCATCAAACCTTGCCTTAAGTTCTACAAGAACCGTTACCTGTTTTCCCTTTTCTGCAGCTCGTTCCAGACTTTTAATAATAGGAGAATCTCCACTTACCCGGTAAAGAGTTTGTTTGATAGCTAATACGTCTGGATCATCTGCAGCCTGTGAAATAAAATTAACGACAGGTTCAAAGGACTCGTACGGATGATGAAGTAAAACATCTTCGTTAAGTACTTTTTCAAAAATATCTTTCTCACCTTCTAAGTCTTGAGGGGGTTGAGGGATAAATGAAGGGGCAACTAAATGTTCATGAGTCGATTGAATAGACTTATAGAATGAAAAAAGAAACGTCAAATCAAGAGGTGCCTGAATGTAATAAATATCTTTATCATGGATTTCTAGTTCGTCTTTTAAGTAATTAACCATTTGCTGATCGTGGCAGTGCTTTTGTACTTCTAATCTTACAGCAGCTCCCCATTTACGTTTCTTTAGTTCCTCTTCTATTTCTTTTAGAAGATCTTCTGCTTCATCTTCGTGGATGGTTAAGTCTGCATTACGCGTAATACGGAAAGGCGTTACAGATTTAACCTGATAGCCTTTAAATAATTTGTGAATAAATTGGGTGATAACTTGTTCTATTAAAACAAAGGTTCTCGTTCCCTCATCTCCAGGCAACTCGATATAACGATTTAGTCCTGCAGGAACTTGTACAATTGCTAACTTTTCAATCTTAGACGCTGTATCGCCTGTGCTCTCTTGCATCTTCTCTTCAATCCGAATGGCAAGATTCAAAGATTTATTTAAGAGCATAGGAAAAGGCCGGTAGGCATCAATAGCCATAGGAGTTAAAGTAGGAAAAATCTGCTTATCAAAGTAGGCTTCTAAAAAAGATAATGCTGTAGAGGTTATTTTTGTAATTGATACAAATTTCACATGTTCCTTCGCTAATATAGGGGCTAATTCATATATGTATACGTCATCTTGCTTGTCTACAAGAGTATGCGTTATCTCAGAGATAGCATTTAGTTGCTCTTTGGGTGTTAACCCAGCCTTGTTTTCAGGTAGATTAAATCCAGCTTTTACTTGATCCAGTAAACCAGCTACACGGACCATAAAAAACTCATCTAAATTCGAGCTGAAAATAGATAAAAATTTATATCGTTCTAATAAAGCGTTTCGCTCATCCATTGCTTCTTCTAATACACGTTTATTAAAATCCAGCCAACTTAGTTCGCGGTTATTATAAAAAGAAGGACTCTCTAAATCCATTAATTTGTTGTCTGTACTTGATGTTTCCATGATATAAACCTCTCCCTTATCCAAGTATCATTATGTGTATATTTAGAAAATAACACCATTATATGAATATAAAGTGATTTTTTTGTAAAGATAATGTAAATTTGTAAATTATAATTACAATTAATGGATAAGTGTTACTTCTGTTAACAATTGTTCAGTTCATGTATTATTGTAAATTTTATGTTAATAATATGTGTATTTTAACAATTAGACGGTGTCTTTGATTATCCTTAATAACAATAAAAAATGCGGGGTGAAGTGGTTATATGAAACGAGAGAGGGTATTATATAACGAAACGGAATACATTGTTTTATTTAAATATTCTTCAGGTTATTGGGAAGTAAGAGATGCCCAAAAAGAACGTTACTATAAAGTGGAACTGGTTCATCACTCTCAGTTAAAAGACTATACCAAATAGAATATTCACATTTCACATGCAAGATACACATAAACTTCTAATGAAAAGAGTGATAGATAAATTGAAAAGAAAAGTTGGAATTATCGACATTGGTTCTAATACGACAAGACTAGTTATATATGTACAGCCACAGAAGGGGGTACCTTTCAAAGAGGTAGAAAATATAAAAATGGGTGTGCGTTTACGAACGTATTTAAATGATGAAAAAATAGTAAGTGATGAAGGAATTTCTTTATTAATAGACACTCTTCATAGTTTCCAGTCACTGCTTCATCATTATAAAGTGACAGATATAACTTGCGTAGCTACTGCAACCATTCGTCAGGCAAAAAATAAGGAAGAGATCTTGCATATCGTTCAAGAGAAGACAGGCTTTAGTCTCACACTTTTAAACGAATATGAAGAAGCTTTTTATGGTTATACAGCTGTTACTCATTCTACTGATATAAAAGAAGGAATCACGGTTGACATGGGGGGAGGAAGTACAGAAATAACCTATTTCCACAATCGTGAACTAATTGAATATTGCAGCCTTCCATTTGGATCTTTGTCTTTAACACTTGATTTTGTGAAGGGTTCGGTTCCTAATGATGAGGAGAAAAAACAACTTCGTCAATATGTACGAGCGCAACTTGAAGGATTTCCATGGATTTTTAATAAAACGGCCCCTCTTATTGGAATGGGAGGAAGTGCACGAAATCTTGCACAACTTCATCAACACTTAATTAATTATCCTCTATCCGGTATCCATCAATATGAAATGAATGTATTAACTATTCAAGAAATAAAAGAAAAACTTCAATCGTTAACATTGACTGAATTGCAAAAGTTAGAAGGTCTGTCTAAGGAGCGTGCTGACACGATATTACCCTCTATAGAAGTATTTGATATATTACTGAATTCATCTAAAGCGACCCAATTTATCATAAGCAAAAAAGGGTTAAGAGAAGGAATTCTATACAACAAAATCGACAAACAAGATGATAGCTCCACATCCTTAGTAGACATAGGTATTGAAGAAATTATTTATGATTTCCATATCAATATCGATAATAGTAGACAAATGTTCAAAATAGCGAATGTCATCGTGGAACAAGTTAATAAAATAAACAAGATGGAAGGGTACATAACGAAACAAGATAGAATGTTGTTAGAGCAAGCAGCAAGTATTTTCCACCTAGGAAAATACTTGAACGAAGAATCCAGTAGCCATCATACTTTCTATTTACTTTCTAATCGATCAATTTTAGGTTTATCTCATCGAGAGCGTGTGAAACTCGCTCTTGTAGCTTCGTATAAAGGAAAGAGAACCTTTCGCCAATATATAGAGCCTTTTAAAGATTGGTACACAAAAGAAGAACAAAAAAAGATGTGTTTACTAGGTTCTATCTTAAAAGTAGCTCAGAGCTTAAACATCACTAAACGTAATGTGGTTGATGATATAAAAATTTCCTCTAAAAATGATGGTTGGGTCATGGAGATACGATGTCATGGTGATTATAAGCCTGAAGAGCATCGAATGGAAAAGCAAAAAAAACACCTAGAAAAAGCATTAAAAATTTCCTTAACTCCTAATTTCAATCGATAATTTTGCTATAGTATTCTAAATAAACCTCCACCTAAACCAGTGGAGGTTACATAATTCTACGGAAAGTATGGTTATAAATAATAAAAAATGTTTATTTTACGGTAACCAAATCAGTTAACAAAGCTAGTTCTACTTGATAAGAGTTACTAATTTTACGAATTTCACAATAACCAGAATTATAAACATGAATAACTTTAAAGCGTTTGTTCATATACAAAACCTCTGTGTCATCTTTACGAATTGTCATAACTATCCTTAAACCTCCTATGTTTTTTCATCTTATCATCCTAGTAAAAAACGCTTAAATATAGGTTAACTACTCATGATGACTTAAAAACATTACAAAGAGCAAAGGATTCCAAATGGTTTGGCGACAAAATAGAAATTCACCCCTGTGATTATTGTATAATTCAGGAAGCGTTTTCGCCAAGGATAAATTATAAATTTACACAATATTGATTTATAGTTAACATAAGGACAATACTAGGCGCAAATATAATGATTAATACCTTTATTCAAAATAAGTTACACCTATTACATTCTCTGTAGAAAAATCTCGTATTTTGCTTCTTATCATATACCAATCTATCTTCTACTCTCCTTTTAAGAAATTTTCATATCAACTATAATTCGACAGAAAATCTATAAGTATTCAATGTTAATATATTTTTAACAAGATGAATTCCATAAAAAAATACAAAGTTAACTTACTTTATATAAAAAAGCAAATGAATAAACTCAATTATAAAAATTAAAGTTTCACCATTTACTCTAGATGACGACAAATAAGAAGTTTTTCTACAAAGTATATAAATAATAAAACTATTTTTAATAGAGTACGTTTGATATTACTTAATGATATAGTAGAAAGTGGATCTATACATAAATAACTTTATGTAAACAAAATTTATATGAATATTTATTTTGATATGAACCATGTACAGTACGTTACTTATCATTTCCTTATTTTTTTGTTTAACATTGGATGAATAGGGTAAATTTTCTAAGGATCATCTAAAAATGAGGAGGAGATAGAATGAAAAAAGCGAAACAAGCTGCTGTGGCTTCTGCATTAAGGCTAGCTGTGTTAGCGACACCCCTAACTCTACCGTCTTTAGGAGATGATACTGGTTCGGCACAAGCAGCAGAGGTTGGAGGAGAAGTCACCGTTGATCCCGTAGCGATTGGGCAGGCTATTGATGACGCAAAAAAATCAGCTGATAACCGAAGTGGGTTCGTCAAGGGAGCGATGGAAAAAGCATTCTTTGAATCGGGTCAGCAATATAATGTAATGGTGATGAATTTGAGTCAAGGTTATAATTCAGATCAATTACAAGGTGTACAATACTTTGATACCGTAGATTACGATGGTATTACGTATGGAGTCTGGATATTTGAAGAAGGAACATTTATTAATGAAGGTGATGGAGGCTATGATAACTGGGCCTTTAGAGGATGGTTTGAACGCACAGGAGATGACGAGAAAACCGTCAATTTTCATAGACCTTAATTTAATATAAAGATGAAGATAGTAAAAGAATCTATTAGAGCAAATAATAAGAAGAGCCTTCACCTTGATGGTAAAGGATCTTCTTGTTAAATAAGTTTTTACCATGTAATATCACAAACATGATTGTTTTTGTGACGGGTGCCTGGGGCTGTAGAAGTCACTACTATACGAGTAATAATTGCATTGAATGGTATCTATACTATTTTTACAAATACTAAATAGATGATAGTATAAAGAATCATAAGCTAAATCTAATATAGAAGAGGTGATGAAAATTATAACAAAAGGTGTAACTCAATCTACGCTCGCAAAAGAATTCGTTGCTTTACCTACGCCCTGTAATGATGTTGTCTACTATCCTGCTAAGTTGGCTGACTTAGCAACTGAAGAAAGCTACACAGTTTTCCAAACTCTTAGTCAAAAAAGTGGCCTAGCTTATCTCGCTGTTACCCAGCCTGGTACAGCTAAGATTGTACTAGCAGGATCTAAAGATTTCATAAATGAAGTATATCAAGCCATTCCTTGGTCTCATTATGAAATAGCAGATGAAGATAACAAGTTCGATTACAAAGAATCCCTTTCATTGCAAGTTTTAGAAGATTATATTCTTCATCTTAAAGAACAATAATACATCTTATAGATACAATTCATGATTAGCCTAAAAGACTCTCTAATGAATTAGAGAGTCTTAGGCTAATTAAGTAAAGAGCGATATATGGCAGATCCTGTTATTAAATAAACAATCACTGTAAAGGTGATTTGAATTCACTATGATAGTGTAAGCGAATAACCTCACGTAACAGTTCGATTTGCTGATATATGCTTTCTTTCGTTAACGAATCTGTACAAGTAGGATAGTCTTTAGTTAAATTTGAAAGTTCCCTTGTAAATAAGAGCACTTCATATTCATCTAGCATAACCAGTCCTCTTTTCTCATAAGCAGTTTATAACAATACAATATATTTTATATATACCCTTAGGAAAAAATGACTAACTATTATTTCTTATCCAAATTACTACAAGTATTTCACTGGAAAAGTAGTAGGATAGATATAATTAAGTCCACTGAAAATGTAGAGGTGAAGTTTGTATGTATTGGGGGGGACTATATCTATCATCTTTTAGCTCTTAGTGGAGGTGTACTAGTAGGTGGAGTTATAGTTTGGGCCACTACGAAAATTTTGAAGACTAAAAAATATAGAGATAATTGAAATGGATAACACAATAAAAACTACCTCGATATAGAACGCTCCAGCAAGCGAGGTAGTTTTTATCAGGATTGACAATTATAAAGTACCAAAGTATAACCGCAAGTAAATCGTAACATGTTTTTCTCCTAAAGACTATTTTTTGCCATACAAACATATTATAAAGGGTGCACTTCTTATACATGGATTTTTCATACACCTATGAAGAGGACGTTAGTATACTAAAAATGTATAACAAGTTGCATACTCCGGAAAAAGAATCCTTAGTAGAACCGGTCAGTCCCTGTTCTACTTTAAGGGTTCTTTTTTGCACAGGAATAAATTAGAGTGACAACGAAATTAAATATAAAGACAACCTAACGCTTTAAAAGTAAATCTTGAAGTCATTTATTTCATTGTACTCGAGACCGTCAATAATTTTGTATAAATAAGAATGTGCCTCAATATAAAGAGATAATTAGTTATTAACCAATCAATAGGGTATGCCTAAATGATAGTTGAGGAGAGGGTTGATTTTACTGTATAATTTAACTATCATATAGACTTGTCTTTTAATTATTGATTTTGAGGAGGTTTTTTATGATTTTTGGGTATGCACGTGTTTCAGCCTTTGATCAACTTTTAGATTCGCAGATTGAACAATTGAGAGAGGCAAACGTCGATCGAATTGTACAAGAAAAAGTATCTGGTATTCACCATCAAAAAGAAGAATTAACACAATTGCTTGATCAATTAGTAAAAGGTGACACGTTGATGGTGACAAGAATGGATCGTCTAGGAAGAAATACGAAACAATTATTGGAACTTATTGAAGAATTAGAGGCACGAGGTATTCATTTAGTGATTTTAAATTTAGGTATCGATACACGAACACCTTCAGGAAAATTCATCTTAACAGTTATGTCAGCATTTAGTGAGCTTGATTGGACAATGATTAAAGAAAAGCAACAAGCTGGAATTGCCATTGCAAAAAGAAAAGGTATATATAAAGGAAAGAAACAGAAATTTACGTTAAAGCATGATGGAGTAAGGCATGCTATCGAACTACATGAAACCACTAATAAGCCTGTAAAGGAAATCTGTAAAATCACAAATATAAGTGAAGCTACTTTTTATCGTCGGTGGAGAGAATATCAGAAACTAAAAAATGCGGTGTCTACGGGAGAATAGTAGAAAGAATTTTATTTTTCACTACATAAACAGCTATCTATAGTCGATTAAAGTAAAGAGGATTAACTATTTAGTTGTAATATAGTGGATGGTCACTATAAAATAGAGTATTAAGCTTAAAACAAACGGTAAATGATAAAAAGTATTTATGTAAGACCTGCGGTAGTATGTCAACTGAAAAATGAAAGAACGTAAAGTTATCAAAGGGCAATTTACTTAAAAAAAGCATCACGAAACTAGACCAGTAACGAATGTTATTTACTGGAAAA
>NZ_JAPCIN010000046.1:0-19569 GCF_025910025.1 Priestia sp. JV24 | reverse complement strand
ATTAATCAATTTGAAGGACATATTTATAAAAATTCAAGTAGAACAAAACCGGAAGAACGAGAGGATTTAGCACAAGAAATACGCCTGAAAATTGTCGAAAAAGTATTTAGTAACAAATTTGATGAAACTCCTGGTTTCTTCGATGTTTTATTAAATGACGATTATTATTAAAAAAGTTGCCAAACGGTCAACTTTTTTAATATAAAGGTTTATTTTTGCTATCTAATCACACTTAATTATTTATAGCATGGTGGCATAGCCAAGTGGTAAGGCACGGGTCTGCAAAACCCTGATCGCCGGTTCAAATCCGGCTGTCACCTTAATATTAAAGAAATCCTTTTAAAAGGGTGATGTAATTTACATGTATAAAATTGTTCTAGATCCAGGTCATGGTGGAGAAGATTATGGTGATACATCAATAAAAAGCAAACTTAGAGAAAAAGATATTACACTAAAAATAGCTCTTTATGCAATGGATTTTTTAAGACAACAATATGCAATTAGAGTGAGATTAACTAGAGAAAATGATGTAACTGTTAAATTAAAAGAGAGACTTAAGATAGCTAAGCGTTTCAAAGCTAATGTGTTTATTTCTATTCATCTAAACCGAAGTAATGGGGTAGGAGTTGAAAGTTTTATTGGTCTAGAAGCGCTCAAAATAAATCAAGAACTTCAGCAGTGTTTGCACAATGAAATTAACAAAATATTAACTAGGAAACAACTAAATATAGCAGGTAGCCATTTAAGGAAAGCGAATCATGAAATGTTACAAAAAGTATCTATGCCGACCATACTTTTCAAACATTTGTGTATTAATGATGATTTTAAATTATTAAATGATGAAAGATTCTTAAAGGAATTAGGTGAAGCATACGCAGTAGGAATTGGGGGATTTTTAGGTTTTGAAAAAATATAATCCAGTGACCTTTCTAGATTATATTTGAAAGGAGAAATTCACATGAAAAAAGTATGGCTAGATGCAGGGCATGGAGGATTTGATTCAGGTGCAGTAGGAAATAACTTAAGAGAAAAGGATGTTACACTACAGCTAGTACTGTATACTCAATCATATTTGGAACAAAATTATCAAAATGTTGAAGTTGGACTGACGCGATTAACAGATGTTTTTGTCTCGCTATCTGAGCGTGCAAAACGAGCAAATTCTTGGGGAGCAGACATTTTTGTTTCTATACATGTTAATGCCGGAGGAGGTACAGGTTTTGAAACTTATACTTATCCAACCCCTGGTTTAAATCAAACAACAATTGTACAAAGAGCTCTTCATACAGAAATTATAGAATCAATAAGAGAATATGGAGCTATAGTAGATCGTGGACTAAAGAATGCTAATTATGCAGTACTTCGTGAAACGACCATGTCAGCTGTTTTAACAGAGAATCTGTTTATTGATACACTTACAGATGCTGAGAAGCTAAAGAAAGAAAGTTTCCTCCACGAAGTAGGAGAGGCACATGCACGTGGAATTGCTAAATGCTTAGATTTACCTTCAAAAGAGAGCATTTCATATGTGGTTCAAGCTAATGATACGTTCTATAGTATTGCAAAAAAATATAATATTACGGTTCGGCAACTTCAATATGCAAATCCTGAAGTTGAGCCAACTACGCTACAAATTGGTCAACATATCATTATTCCGATAATTTAAGAAATCTGTCTCAGTCGTTATCCAGTTAACGGCTTTTTTGACGTCGCTTGAACATTAGAAATAAAATATCATGGTTAAGCTTTATCCATAAAGTTACTTGCTTCATTAACAATGTAAAGAGGTAAAAGAGTGTTAGTTCTTTGCCTCATATGTTTTAACTTTTGTATAATTCATAAAAAAAATTTAGTATCAACAATATTAGGTACTTTTATTATTGTGAATTTTAAATATTAAAAAAATCATCTGTTTTTTTACTTTTATCTATTGTACGAGCTAACTTCATAACTTTTTTTAGTACATTTGCGCTTGGTACATAATTTTTATCATTACAAAGTTTTGAAACTGTAGCCCTAGAAACATTACTATCTTTTGCAAAGTCTTTCTGATTCACACCATTCCGATCTAACCATTTACCAAATTTTGAACGCTTCGGATTTTTCCACCAAGGCATAAAAAACCCTCCTTTATTAGCATTCATTCTTTCCAGTCTTCCAAAAATTATAATCTTCGAGTCTAAACTTTTAGACATAATGTACAAGCTACAAGCTATATACTTTATTAAGACGTCATTAAAAAACATCACGAATGGAGTGAATGAATTGACAAAAGAATTAGCTATCTCTTTATTAGCTCGAAAAGGTGTCTATTTAACGTCAGAGGGGAAACGGTTGTTAGAGGTCATTCTGAAAGAAAGAATCGTGTATGAAGGAAAATAAAAAGTCGAAAAGCTCAAAAGGTACGTATAGACCAACGATGTAATATAATCCAATTTATCGTACATATGTAGATAGTCTTTTTAAAGTGACTAACTTAGAATAATGTCGATATTTTTGTCATAATCATATAGCATGAATATAGTTAAGACCGCCTTATACAATGATAAGTAATGGGCGGTCTTTGTTGCGGATATGAATATATATTTGGAGAATTTTAATGTAAGGCAAGTCTATTAAAACATTATTAATTAACGGGCTGCTGTTTTGGAGCCCTTTCAATTACTGCTATTACTTTTTTATATTTTCTATTAGTCTCTTCGAATTCTTCTCTAAATACATCCATTACTAATACTTTAGATTGAGCGCCTGCAGCATCTACTAAAACAATATCGCCTTTTTGAATCGGGTTATCTCGTAATTCCTTTGGGATATGCCAGCTATAAAGCTTTGATGTATTGAGTTTTAAAATATCGCCTTTTCTTTTTGTGATATGAAATGCATAAATTGTATTATTGTCCACTGCTTTTTCCCGCCCTTCTCAATATATGTATTTGAATATAGTATACCATTAACCTTTTTTTAGCGTTTGTACACTTCTTGTAACGGTGTATATTTTCAATAAGCAGACCATGTAACACCTGTAAGTTAACTTGAGTTGAACTTATAACATAAAATCGTATGCGTTTTTATATTATGTTCTAAAAACATATTAAAAACAACAAAAAATGTTCAACTCAAGTTAAACTAGTATCACTAGTGATATATGAAAGGTCAAAAAAATACCTTGTTTTAATCTGTATCACGGGGTGATATGCGCGCTATTCGTTGTAGCCAGTTGGTTTTTTTCTCCTTTTTCTTCTCTATAGACTGTTGTAAAAGCTGTGTGATATGATGATCTCTTTTCTCAATAGATGCAGCTATGTATTTTTGTTGTTGGATAATTTGTTCTTGTTGATCGATCATCAACTTTTTGAATTCTTCTAGAGTGTTTTTTAGTTGTTCATTGTCCTGTTTTATCTCGTCTATTTCTGCCATGACCTGTTTTAAGTCTAAATCTTCGTTTTCCAGAACTGTAACGGATGGGGTTAATTGGTTAGTTGGTAGTTCGCTGACAACCGTTTTAATAGCCTGTTCTACAGAGATATCTTTCGTTCTAAATAATTCTTGAATGTTTTTCATGACAATGATATCACGCTGAATAAATGCTCGTTGATTATGAGCATTGCGAATAAAAACATATCCATGAGACTCCATAAGATTACAATATTTTCTTAAGGTAGGAGTAGCTATATTTAGCATTGCAGCAGCTTCTTTAGACCAGTAGGCTTTTTCTTGTGATGTGTCATTATGCATATGATATCCTCCTTTTTATATCTTTAAATATTCTATCTTATTTTTCGGGTTTCCTGTATTTTTTGAGAATTCAAATTGAAATTAAGGAACGCATGTTCTATAATAGAGTATATAAAAAAGCGCTCGTGGTTACTAAAGCACTAGAAAAAAATATTTGTTGACAAATATTGTAAACTAATTTTCTGAGAAAATAGTTGGCTTTTTATGGTTCGTCTTGAAATTTTTTTGAAATAGAGTATGATAGATGTAACAAAACAAAATGATCGGATAAAGCAAAAAGCCCAAGCGATTTAAGAAGACCTGAGAAATCTTCTTAAATCGTCCACCGTAATAGCCCTACGGTAAACATGGCTGCTTGAGCTTTCTACTTATCTTATATTATATAAATATCAAAATAATCCTACTTTTTTAAAAAGTAGTTTAACATGATTTTACTACATATCATTTTGATATTCAATAACAGATAAGCAAGAAAGTGTAAAAGTGTAAAAGTGTAAAATTTCTGACTTTTAGTCGTTTTCGCTTTCTCTTTCAAAAGCGCTGTTTACCTAACCAACGGTAAACAGCGCTTTTTGCATTTCCAAAGGAGGAAATGCACGATGTTGAGTGTAGCGAAACAACTTTTTAAAGATCAGTTAACGGAGAAGTCTAAAAAACAATCTGAAAAACAACAAACAGGCTATAGCAAAACGCTAGGCTGGGTATTCGTATCAAAAGACTTTACGAAAGAGACAACAAAAGCCGTTCGTACATATGGCTCGTTGTTTAATGTCAGCAAAGACTATACATACTTTACGCCAAATACGTTTTATCGGAATGATCTACGTCGTTTAAGTACGCTACGGTGGATCAATGCGATGTCGATTGATATTGATGCAAAAAACGATGGGAACGAGGGGATGACTCTTCCAGATGTGCAAGAGTCCATTACACAAGCAGGGCTTCCAATGCCTTCTTTAATCGTTCAGACTCCATCAAAAGGGTTTCATGTTCATTGGTTTTTAGAACAGCCAAAACGGTCTTCAGATAAGCTAAATGCACATTATAGCCGTATTCAGACATGTATTGCTGAAATGATTCGCGGAGATGTATATGCTGTGGGTCCTGAGCGTTTATTCCGTTTACCAACAGATGAAAATACAGTCTTTCATTCACAAGAACGTGTATCGTTTGACGAACTATGCGAGTGGTTCCAACTAGTACAAGAACAAGATCAACAAGACGTACATACATACAAAAAAGGATTCTGCAGAGGCTATGAATCTCTTTTAAAACATCCTGCTGTTCAAAAGATCCTAGAAGGTGTAAACAAAGGTCAACGTGATACGGCTTGCTATACACTTGCGCTTGCTTATAAGGCTGCTGGATATAGTGAAAAACAAGCAGAGCAATACTTACATAACTGGAATCAAAAAAACACGCCTCACATGCGTCAAATTGAGGTGAAACGCAAAGTTAAAAGTGCTTATAATGGTCGTTTCCATGCTCCAGCTGCGAAAAAAATTCGCGAGTTATCAGGCATGTTATTTAGCTATGTGATTTGGGAAGAAGCGAAACCACGTGAAGAGCGTACATACAGTCATATCGAAGAGTGGGAAGGGGATGTCTTAGCATTTATCCGTGCGCAAGGAGGACAAGTATCTGGTTCACAGCGCGACATTGCGGATCAAATCACTTCAAGTGCGGATGCTAAGAAGAAAATCCCTTACGCCACGTTTAAAAAAGTGGTTGCTAGATTAGAAGAACAAGAAATCCTTTCGAAAAAGGTCTCTGGTAAAGGAAGAGGTGCTTCAACAGAGTTAACTATCATTGATGAAGTAAAAGCTCGTAGAACGCAATCTGAAGCGTCAAAAAAAGAGAATGACCATACTTCTAAAATTAATGGGTTCAATTCAAATACAATTAAAGATACGGTGGTGGGGGGGACGGCTCTATCTCTCTCTACAGGTTCTAGCTTAGCTCTTCCAAAAGAAACGTTAACACCTGTTATGGTACCTACGTCTTCTACTCTTTCTAAGCCTGCGCCTATCCCCGGGAACGTGCCTATTGCGTTTGTTAGTGCTCTTTACAACCGTGGTTTTGTAGACGGGCGTTTTATCTTCCGTGCCTGGGGCAAGATTCAACTTGCTTCCAAGGCCTTTGGTATTACCTATCATTCTATTGCAGCTACTGACGACTATATACGCTTAGCCGTGGATGCTGTTGGGTTAACTGTTGAGAACAAAGGTTCGATGATTGCAGGAGACTTCCAGGGAGACGAAAGTTTCTTGAAGTATCTTTTCGGCACGATGAAGGGTTTATTTGCGAATTATCGTTCTGATCAGATTACACAGTTTGTTGAAGAAATTGAAGGTTTAGGTGACATTACATTATCACATGTAGGTATGGAATTAGAGGACGAATTGAAGGCTGCTAGGGTAGTAGATCGAGAGTTAGTGGAGACTAAATTAGCTGAAATTGAACGTGAGCAATCTGCACGCCAAAAACGCAAACACTATAACAACCATTCTGTTTTTGATCTAAATTCTAGTTTGAATCAGTTCAAACTTTTCATGAAGACAGATGATTAATTTCTGTAAAAAAAAGAATCAAGAAAAGATATAAAATCTCTTCTTGATTCCACTCACGAAGTTAACTATTCCCCTTACAGAATAGTCAAAGATAGTGTATACAAATAACGAAATAAAGGCAATTGTTATTGCGATTCAATCAAATTATTAGTAAAGATATATACCATGTATGATTGAATATTTTGTGATATATATGGTCAAATATATGGGTGTAGGTTTCATGAAGTTTAAGAGCTAGGTTAATACCAATACTTATAAGGGTTTACGATGAGGTTATTCTAAAAAATGTCACCTTAAAGGTCTATGTAATAAAACTTTTGTTAAGTATTAAGCCAGAACCATTGAAAATCCCTTAATGATCTAGGGATGGATGAGCATAATGAAATTAAGCAATAAAATTACTGAATTTTTCAAGATACTTTCCTTATAGGTAACTTTGATTACGTTAGTAATCATGTTCCTATTGGATACATTCTTTTTTTACTCCTATTTTGGATTAGATATTTATCGTGGCGGCCGAGGGTGTTATCTATACAGGAAATATGTAGATAAACTAATCTGTCAAATAACCATCAAATAAAGAGATAACGAGCCTGTAAATAAGATGTTAACTATCTCTACTTAGGGTGGCTAGTTAGTTTACTGTTACATAGGCGATTAAGTTTGTTCTGTAGCCACTGGTAGGCGTTTGGATAGAAAGACACTTTCGTTGTATTCTTTACCTTTTACCATATTCAAAATATGTATACAGACGTAAAGGGTACGCTTGTACTCAGTATTTCGTAGATGCGGTGTGAGGTTGGAGTGGGTTTTTATTAGATTTCAGACAAAGCTATTAGGGACAGAAAACATATCTGGTAAATACTCGTTAGAAGTTTGTTACGATAGGAAATCTGATTATCCAAGCAATAAAGGTGATGATTTGGAATTCTCCTCTCTATAGCATGAATGAGTTGCAACGTGATATGAGGTACCAAGTGAAAGCTAAAAAAGCTGATACAAAGTCTCAAATTGCCATGAAAAAAATGTTCTTCGATCAAGTGATGAAACGATTCAGCTCTACGGAGATAAACAAAAAAGCTTGCAAGAAAAGCTGGAAAATTTGAACGAAAAAAAACAGGATTTGGTCATGAAGTGAAAGAATGAAGGGGGACCCAAAAGGGACTATGGTGAATAAATGGAATTAAAAGGTAAATATTCGGCCTAAAAAAACGGTGTTAAAGAGTGAAAAGGGGACTCAAAAGGGACATGAAGAGCTTTTTCTTGATATCACGGTTTCGCTAGGCTTTGCCTAGCCTATCACCCTATGTGATAGCAGAAACCCCTTATGCTCTTCTTTCTTTTAGGGGAGAGAGAACTACTAGAAAAGAGAGGTTAGGTAAAATGGGAATTTAAATTCTAAAAGTAGATCCAATTACGTTTAAAAAAGTAGATGAATTGGATAGGAAAAAGAAGGTGTCCCGTTAAGGATTTTTAAAAGGTCAGCTTGAAATACTCACTTTATTTCAAGCACAAACAGATAGAGAAATAGAGTTAGAGAATCCCGTTCGCTTTAACATTCAGACGGTAGAAAAATGTACAGAAGTAATGGAAACGATGAATCAATTTATTAAGGGATTAATGGAGGAGGACACCTTTCAATAAAAATTGATATGGGATAATTTCTTTGGTGATACAAGGACATATGAACGTATTGAATAATATATATGACTGTTGCTTTGAGTTTTAAAAATGAGATTACCAGAGATAAATGAAATCCAAAATTCAATGGGTGAATTTAATGAGAACATGCTTTTGCTTATTATAAAAGTTAATATGTGTACAAGTGTCTTATTGGATTTATATATAGCAACAAGAAGAGGAGAATATGAAATGAACAGGTATTGTTAGAAAATTGGATGCGGTAGGGCGTGTTGTTATTCCGATTGAATTACGAAAAATACTTAACATAGACATAGCCGATCATTTAGAGATTTCTTTAGAAGACGATCATATCAAAATTGAAAAATATGAAGAATTTTATAGATGTGCTATTACAGGAGATATTACACCCCAAAATCGTAGGTATGCCAATGGTTTGGTATTAAGTCCTTTAGGCGCAGAAATCTTATTCAATGAGATTTGTGAGCACCAAAAAGACTTGGCTTTAGAGGGTTAATTTATACAGGTTTATATACAGTATGAGCTATTTGTTAAACCGTCAAAACCTTGTTAAATCAACGATGTATAAAAAGATGCATAAACGATAAATTTTGATGGAATGCCATCCCTTGAGCGCCAAGGGATGGCGTTTTTCATGTGTTCCGCGAATCTCAATTATGTTAACTAAGGATGTATAATATATACAAGCTAAGGGGGGAAGAAGGATATGACAAACCTATATTTAGTTCGTCATGCTCATTCAATTTATACACCAGATGAAATGGGAAGACCTTTATCCGAAAAAGGATTTTTAGATTCTAAACATATTACTAATCTACTTAAAGATGAGGATATACATATTGCTATTTCAAGTCCATATAAACGAGCTTTTCAAACAATTGAAGGGGTGGCTAATCACTTTAATTTAGAAATTGAAATAGAATTTGAACTAAGGGAAAGAAAACTTTGTTCCTACCCGATAGACGATTTTGAGACGGCTATTACAAAAGTTTGGGAAGATCCCTACTTTTGTTTAAAAGGAGGAGAGTCCAATAGGGTAGCTCAGCAAAGAGGAATAGCATGTATTTTTAAAATTTTAGAGAGGTATAAAGGAAAAAATATCGTAGTCGGGACACATGGAAATATTATGGTGCTTATCATGAATTATTTTAATACAAGATATGACTTTGATTTTTGGAAGAACTTACAGATGCCCGATATCTATAAGTTATCTTTTGAAGACAATGATTTAAAGGCTGTTTCAAGGGTATTAATTAATGAATTCCTATAAGGAACATTATGGTAACTAGGAGTTAATATCTGATTGTAGAAAACAATTGGTAAAAATGTTAGGGAGTGTTTATATGAACCCAGTGTTATTAGATTTTCCTTCAGAGTTTTACACTGAGAGGCTTTTTATACGTATGCCTATGCCAGGTGATGGACAAGTGGTATTTCAAGCTATAAATGAATCTATTGAAGACCTAAGACGTTGGATGGCCTTTGCTCGAAAAGATCAGACTGAGGAAGAGGTAGAAATAAACATCCGAAAATCATATACAGAGTTTTTACAGAGAGAAGATTTAAGACTTCATATCTTTTTAAGAGAAACTGGGGAATTTATTGGATCTTCTGGTTTACATCGTATCAATTGGAGTGTACCAAAATTTGAGATTGGGTATTGGATCAATTCTCGATTTAGTAAGAAAGGCTATATGAAAGAAGCAGTTGAGGGAATTGTTAACTTTGCTTTAGAAGAGTTAGGAGCTAAAAGACTGGAGATTAGATGTGACCCGAGGAATACCAGAAGTCGCGCTATTCCAGGAAAATTGGGGTTTAAACTGGAGGGGATTTTGGAGAACGATAAGGTATCTGCTGATGGAGCGACTTTAAGAGATACATGTATTTATGCCAGGGTTATAAAGTCTAATTAATCTATATAAATTCCGATAATGGACCTTATGTAAAGTAAGGAAATAGTATATAATTTTGGAAAACAAGTAAGGAGAAGCATCATGCGTGTCCCATATACAGGTTTAGCATTACAAATTGTCTTTATCCTATTCATTACAGTTTTTGATTCCTGGAGAGCATCTATAATCAATCATTATTCTGTATATCCACCAGCTTTATTTGAGTTGTCTTTAGGTATACTAAGTACTCTACTAGGATTATATGGACTTATTAAAAGAGATAAAATTACCCTCTCCCTATTGGTGACGGGGTTTGGAGTACTTATATGTCTATTTTTCGTATTTATTTATCTATTACCAGAGGCAGGGATTCCACCGGCTATTCCATGGTTATACTCTAAAAATTAAGATCATCAAGGACAAAAAGGTATGCTATATATGGCAGCCTTTTTTATATTTCGAGAATCCGTTTTATGTTGACTACTAATGTATAGGTTATACAGTATTATCTACTGTAATTTAGGTGTTGTAAAGGGATATAACGGCTGTATGAAGAAGTTCTATTTTATAACTATTTGTTAAGTGGTGATATCTTTGAAAATTAAATCTTCCTATAAAATACATATTATAGGTTCCGTCGGAAGTGGAAAGACAACATTAGCAAAAAAATTGTCTTCACAACTAAATATCCCATCTTATGAGCTAGACAATGTTGTTTGGAAAAGAGCTAAAACAGGAGATATTAGGAGAAGTGAAGAGGAAAGAGATCAATATTTAAACACTATAATCAGTTCCGAGTCTTGGATTGTAGAAGGGGTTCATCATAAGTGGGTTTTTCAAAGTTTTAAGAATGCAGATTTGATTATTTTTCTAGATACAAGTTATTCAAAACGGAATATTCGGATAGTAAAAAGATTCTTTTTACAAAAGGTTGGTATTGAAAAAGCGAACTATAAACCCTCTTTTTTTATATTTAAAAAGATGTTTGAGTGGAATTCATATTTTGAAAATAAAAGTAAGCCGGAAATATTAGAAATGTTAAGTGATTTTGATGATAAGGTAATAATTTCAAAAGATACTAATGAAATCGAAAGTATATTGATTAAGAACAATCACTACTAAAATCTTATAATCCATTTTGCATTGAGTAAATAGAGAAGTATTTCATAAATAATAAATGTTTTATCCTTTACTCTACCTGACGACAAATAGGAGATTTTTCTACAAAGTGTGTAAAAGGTATAACTATTTTTAATAAAGTATGTTTGATCTTACTTAACGATATGGCGGGAAGCAAAGCTAAACATAATCATTATTATGTAAACAAGAAATGAATATTATATACATTATAAAAAAGAAGAAATTACTATTAAGGGACAGTGATTTCTTCTTTTAGCTTAAAGATATGGTACATCAATGCAGCTTAATTTTATAAATGACAAAGAATTATTATTATGTAAAAATTATTGAATTAATTTAAATCCCACATTTTATCGGCTTTAGAACGTAAGGCTTCTAATTCATCTTTATATTCCTCTACTTTTTGAATAGAAACTTGATTAGTTGCATCTTTACTAATAGGTTTTAAATTTTCATCAACGTAAATTTCATATGCTAAGCCATCCTTCTGCAATCTAAACCCGTATTCATATCCTCCAGTTATTAAAGGCCAAACAATTAGCATTTCCTGCTTATCATTATTAGCAACTGCTAGATTTCCTGTAAAGCTTAAATAGCCAGGCTTTTTTACGCTATAAATATAACCATCATCTTTTTCTATAAAATGTAGACCCCATTTGTTTTTAGGAATAGCTTCTACATACTTGTTATATTTTATAGTTGTTATTGCGTACCAACTTAAATTCCAAATGCCAAATATTAATACGATAATCAGAAAAAAATATCTTTTTTTGAATTTTTTCATAAATCCACCAACCTACTACCTTGTTTTTTTATTTCTTCATCATGAGTAACAAGTATTATGGTTTTCCCTTGTTCGTTAAGCTTTTTTAAAATATCTAGCACAATTTCTGCATTCTTTTTATCGAGGGAACCTGTTGGTTCATCAGCCAGTATGATATCGCATTTTTTTAACATTAGTCTTGCCAAAGCAACCCTTTGTTGCTCTCCTCCGGAAAGAGTATATACCTTCTGGTTTAACTTTTCTTCTAGACCTACAATTTGTAAGGCCTTTTCTATGGACAAATCAGTCTTGGCATTTTTACGAACTAGTTTTAAATTTTCTTTAACTGTTTTATTATCAACTAAAGCAAAATTTTGAAATAGAAAGCCTATTTTTGTCCTAAAGTAATTTAAGTGATTTTTTTTTTGAGTAACATCTACTCCATCAACAATTATTTCTCCCTTATCTAACTTCTCTATCGCCCCAACCATATTGAGTAAAGTCGTTTTACCACATCCACTAGGACCTGAAAATATAACAAAATCTCCATCATTTATAACTAAATTAAGGTTTGAAAATAAAACCTTATTATCAAATTTCTTAACCAAATTTTTTATTTCAATCATAGGTTTCCTCCTTTCAATATTTTTTGAATTTTACTACGTTCGATTTTGTATATATAGAAGGCAATAACTAATAGTTCTAAAACTAGAATTACTGTACCTCCAATAGCAAGGTAAAAAGTTTTATCTAATTGTAAGATACTGGCTGCAATAAGGGTTGATATAATACTTATTATGGTAGTTATGAATGTGATCAAAATAATTTTTTTGTTTTTTTCTATCATACTGTATCCAAGGACTTTTTTTATGGAAAGTTCTATTGAGTTAACTTCATATTCTAGCTTTATTATTGACGTGATAACTATAAATTCTAAAATTAAGACCAAGATAGTGAAAACCAAATTAATATATAGAACACGTTTAGCATTATTCCAATTTTTGTTGTAACTATCCATTACGTTAGTTTTGCTTACGATTTGTCCCTGCAAATTGTTTTGTTTTATAAAGTTATTAAATTCTTTATTTGATATATCGTACATAATGTCGTGTACATAGTTTACATTTTGAGTATCTTTACTAATTGGACTCTTAAGTTTATCCCTATTAACATTGTTATAAATAATAACAGGGTTCTCCACCAATTGGCTTCCGTATGTATAATTCTCATCAATGTTAATGATATTTATATTGTCTTCATAATAAATTACATCATAGTTATAAGCGAAACCTTCTCCTTCATAAAAATTTATTGCATTCTTTAGTTGACTAATTATTTCAATGTTATTGGATAGTTTTTTAGGTATTAAAAAGTATATGTCTTTATCTAGATTTGAACTTTTGAGTTCTTTTATTTGGTGTGATAGATATTTAAAAGCATTTTTATTTGCTAAAACACCATTCGTATCTAATAAATCGGATATATTTGTCAACAAAGTCGCATTGAATTTTTTGAAGAATTGTCTATAAAATTTCTCTTGTACAATTCCATCTTGTTGACTATCAGTAATAGTTCCATCTTTATTTTCTATAAGTCTATATTCCAACCGAGTGTAATTATAGTTAGAATAGCTCTCAAAAAAAGGCTTTTGTTTATAAAGATCATAAGCCTGAAGAATAAGCGAAATATTACTAGAAATAATAAAAACAGTAATTATTATTGTTATTAACTTTAATCCATAATTCAGTGATAATAATTTTTTTGAAGAGCTGGTATTAGAAAAAGCTTCTTTTAAATTGTAGAAATATAAGTTGAAATAAATAAGTGCATTTAAAATGATTAATAAGAAAAATAAAATAAGCGAGATTTTGAACTGATAAAATACATGAGTATATTTTGATAATATGTAAAGTATTACTCCAAACGTAGATAGATAAAATAATGAATCCAACAAGATATTTTTCCAAATAATCTTATGTATACTTTCCCCCATAGTTACTCTAATAAGATTCTCTTTTTTTTGAAGTATAGTATCGTAATAGGTTAATAGTAAAGTAACGCCTATGATAAGTAACCATATGCATATTGCCGTGTTTCTTAATTCGTTACTAATGAATCCTTTTTGAGGATGATTACCTGCATACTTATCAATTAGGTCCATCTTGAATTGATGAACGCTGTTTGGCTTACCGATAATGTAGAAGTTATGAACGTCTTTAAAACTTGTTATACTCTTTAAATCCTTAAACTTAAAATCAACGTCACCTAAGAATAGACTAGTATACTTCCTTTCCGAAATGTCTAAATTCTTATTTATATAACTCTTTACATTTGAGGTTCCATATATAACATATTCGTTAAGAAAAATACTACGGGGAGATTTTATAAAGGTAAATACCTCTACATCATTGCTCTTTGCCGAATTAAGTATGTCATTAGCCATTTCTACATCATTTGTATCTTTTTGCAAATATAATGTTGTATTATCAAAATCAGTATAAAAATTATTTAAACGAAAGATATGACTTTCTCCAATAATTAGTATACCGATAAAGATAATACACAAACTAATGATATACTTAATTGTTTTCAAAAAAATCCCCCCGTAATACATTGTTGACTTTATGATTTTATTTAATATTAAAAATCAATATATTATTTCCCGTTATTTTTTATAAGCTTCAAAAAACTCCTTGTTACTTATAAATATTACCATATTATTAATAAACAATCTTGTAAACAATAGAAGATCCACTATGTGTAACCTCTATCCCCGCCCAGTTTCCTTTTGTATCATTATCAGAGTACTGCCCATTAGCATTTTTAACAATCGCAGTATGGCTTGTAGTGCTATGCTTAGTATGAGTGTAATCCTCATTTATTGCTGCAGTATTATATCCATATTCTATTACCCAGTTAGTACCACTTCCGTATGCTTCCCAACTTTTATTGAAACTTTTACCACTACTAGAGTAAGCTTTCTCTGCTGCAAATGCAGATGTAGATGAAGCTAATAGACTTAAAGCTACAGTAGCACCAATCAATACTTTTTTCATAAAATTACCTCCAATATATTTTTTTGACGTCTTATCCTTCTAAAAACCTATATTTCTTGGATTATGTAGTATAAGAACGCCTCGAATTATAGATATTTGACATAAAAATTCAAAATCCTACATGATAATGTAAAAAAATTGATAAAATTGTATTTTTTCTGATTACTAAGATTAATATTAAAAGACCTATTTAATTGGTCTTTTTGTAATTTAAATGAAATTATAGGAGTAGAAGAAGCAGCAGAATTGTGGGGGTAAAAAGATGGTTACATTAAAAATTCATGTGCAGCTCTACCGTAGTACCTACATAGTTTCTAAATGACATCTACTTCGGTTATTAAATAGTATCTACCTCGTTAGCGTTACCGCATTAATACAAGCTTTATGTAGCTAGTTAGAGCCATTTATGAAATTTGTAAGGAAGCTGAGCCGGAGAAGTAAAAGAGCAGTCGGGTAAGGTTTAAAACAAAAAATGAGAAGCACATCGCGTGCTTCTCATTTTTTATTTTAGCAGCCTTTCCAAGCCATTTTAGCAATAAAGGCAGCAATCAACGTACCAGCTCCAGATACACCTGTGCCATCAGCACATGCATTTAAAACACGGTCACATCCGCAACGACCAGGATAACTAGTATTAGTTTTATAACAATTGTCGTGCCATTTGCAGCATGTATCTAAAGAGTTAATCGGTGTGCCCGATCCACATCCAGCTCCACACCATTTATATTTTTTTCCACTTAATGTACAACAGGAGCCTCCCCATACACAATCAAGATAAGCAATATGAGGCTCAATATCAGATTCCTCTTGTGGAATTTCAAACTCTTCTGCATCATATGCTCGATCTACTTCATACAAGATTTCTCCTTTTTCAAAGCTTACTGTAAATACTCGAGGGATCTCATTTTTTTCCCCAATGTAAATCGCTGCTACGTTAAAAATCTCATTTCCATCTTTAGCTTTTGTTGCAATGACACGAAGATGAGCTTCTTCACTTAATTTTACGTAGGTAGTTGTTTGTTCAACAACCACCCCTGTCTCTTCATCGTAATATTCACTATTAAACGTAGTAAACTCATATTGCTCATTAATTTGTACTTTGCCTTCTAAATAAGCAATAGCCTTCTTTACGTCTGGTTGTTCTAAGACATCTAATGAATGTGCCTCAATTTCTGGTGCTTTTGCTACGCGTCCTTTAATAACCATATTATCTTCTCCTTTTAAGATTAATTTAAGCAAAATGATGTTTTCTGCTTACACCTATACAAGTGATTAAAGTAACTAAATATAAACCAATGTAATGAAAATATTTTTAGGAATAAAAAAATCCCCTGCTACTTAGGGGAAATGAAGGTATTCAAGCATCTTTACTTACTAAAAGAACACTATCAATAATTATTTATCTTCAAAACAACATCTACAAATGCTTACATCATATAGTAATTCTAATGACTTTTTCATGTCTTTTAATTCTTTAGAATACTCAACGCAAATGTTTTGGTACATTTCTTTTTGCGATTCATCACAGTAGTCAAGACATTTGGCCATCTTTAAAAGATCCATTTTAATTTCATTGTATCTTTTAAATTTATTTTCAATTGTATTCACATCTTTCACCTCATTAATTAATAGGTCTTATCTGAGTAGGACTAGTACCTGTATTTATAAGTGAAATAAAATAAAAAAAATAAATCAATGAGAGTAATTAAAAGTTTTTATCGGACCTAAAAAAAAACGTAGCTGTTAATTAAATTATTTTATAAGAAACATCATATAAGAGGTTTATATTCTTAATATTCTTCCACTTATTTAATGGAAATCAAATAAGGGAGTGTATTAAATGAATAAAAAAGTAACTTTATATTTTAATGATTATTGTGGGCATTGCAAAAATTTAAAAGCTTGGTTTACAAAGAATAATATCCCATTCGAGGCTTTAAATACTGAAAAGAAAGAAGTATCAGACGAACTTGTACAGCGTGGAATTACAGCGATTCCATTCACTGTAATCGAAAACACTTTAACTGGAGAAAAAGAAGAGATTATTGGATTTAATGAACAAAGATTTGAAAATACATTCCAATGAAAAAAAGCCGATTATATCGGTTTTTTTCATTATAATTTTCTTCCTTTCCACATTTAACTTATTAAGGAGGAGATGAGCTTGATTAAGGATGGACTTGTGTTAAAACCTATTAAAATTTTGGACAGATTTAAGGCACTTAGTATCATTCCAGATAATTTGGATCAGATTAGAGCACGTGAGATATGGAATACTACTAATCAAGGGTCGGGAATTGTGATAGCAGTCTTAGATAGTGGAATTCAGGTAGACCACCCAGATTTAAAAAATAATATTATTGGTGGATATAATTTTACAGAGGACGATGATAGTAATCCGGAAGTGTATAAAGATTATTTTGGTCACGGTACACACGTTTCTGGAATTATTGCTGCTACAGATAGTGGAAAAGGGGTTGTGGGGGTTGCTCCTAAGAGTCAGTTGCTAATTTTAAAGGTAATTGACCATAAAGGTAGAGGTAGTTTTGAAAGTTTAATTAAAGGAATTAAGTATGCTGCTGATTGGATAGGGCCAAAAGGTAAAAAAGTTAGTGTAATGAATATATCGTTGGGTGGAAAAGAAACAAGCGATGAACTTCACAGAGCAATAAAGTATGCCCGTTCAAAAGGAATTGTATTAATAGCTGCAGCTGGAAATGAAGGAGATGGAAACAGCGACACTGTGGAAGTTTCATACCCTGGATTCTATAAAGAAGTTATTCAAATTGGATCTATTTCAGAAAATCAGATACCTTCTAAATTCTCTAATACAAATGTAAACTTAGATTTTGTTGGTCCAGGAGAAAATGTACTTTCTACTCATTTAAACAGTGATTATGTAGAATTAACTGGTACATCAATGGCAGCACCATTTGTAGCCGGTGCGGCAGCCCTCATTATTAAAACATTAGAGTCAGTTGAACATCATTTAATCCCCATGTATGTATATGACTATTTATTAATACACTCGCTTAAGTTGGAAGAATTCTCTATAAACCAAGTGGGAAATGGATTTATTCAATTAAAATAAATGAGATATTTATTTCTGAAGAGGGTGCTATATGTGGATGCACAACTAAAGCTAAGACTTATTAAAGATTCATTATCTATAAATGATAATAAAATAATATTTGATCAAATCTATGCTAAACAAAAAGGACTTCCTGCTGAAACTATCTATTTAATTAAAGAAAAATTAAGAGAAGAGAATGGCAAGGAAATAAAAGCCTCCAGTATTGAACAATTCATTTTTCCTATTATTGTTTGGGCAATTGATTCTCTACATTCTTATTTACTGAAAGAACTATTCTCTTTGGGGATCTCCTCATTTTGTAGAATTTATGAGAATGAAAATAAGGTAACAGCATTACTTTGTAATGAATTAAATACTAAGTAAGGAAAAGAAGGCCTTCTTATAAGAAGGCCTTCTTTTTCTTATTGTTTACTAAATTTACTTTTTAAGGCTCTGAAATACCATTTGCAACTGCTAATAAGAAAATGAGAATGGTTAAAAGAATAAAGAATACACCATTGGCTAAGATACTAAACCATACTACACTCGTTTTTTTAGTACGAACTCCTAAAATTAAAGAGATTATAAATCCAATGTCTATTATTGACAATAAAACAATACTAATCCATAGCTCCATATTTGGGAATGTTCGAGAGATTAGAAAGACAATGATCGTAGCTACAATCAAGCAAACCGTCAAAACAATAGGTTTACCCATTTTTTTCTCTTTTTGGATTTGACTATTCATAATATCCCCCCTTTCCTACCTTACCAAATTATACATAAAAATTCAGTCAGTATGACGGTTACAACCAAAGCATTAAAGAAAATAATAACAAGTACCTAATGTTTTTCCAATATGAATCTTATATCTGTATATTAATCTGAATTATTAAAAAATATTAAAGTAGGAACATTTGTTCTTATTATGGTTTATAATGGTATAGTTGGTTTCACTTAGTGAGGTATAGCTTTTTTATAAGTAAGTTTTACTAAAACTTCTAGAAAGGAATGTGTGCAATGAACAAGCAGCAAATAATTCAACAATTTTTTGAGAAACATGAAAAATCCCTGGAAAAACCTATTATCAAAGGATTTCTCAAAGATGATAAAAACTATGAACCTCTCATTAAATACATTCTATATCCAACTAAACAAAATCAATTAGAAGTAGATCAAGCATTTAAGAAGCACTTTCAAGAAGTTAGAAACATTAAATTCTACAGCAGTTTAATTAAATTCTTCTCGATCGATTACGATAAACGAATTCGTAAACTAAATACTCGTTTTTTATTAACTCTAGATCAACCCCTGGGAGATGAGCATGAATCAACTAGAAAAGATTATTTAGTAGATCCTCAACCACAAATTCCTCTTGAAGAAGGAGAGTCCCTTGATAATCTTATTGAAAATCAAAATTTACTTAGAGGTCTTAAAAGTCTTACAAAAAATCAATTTAACATTTTAGAATATATATACGTTGAAAATTTAACGAATGCTGAAATTGCAAAATTAACTAATTCAACTACTCAAAATGTCTGCAATACACATCGAAAAGCCATTCGAAAGTTAAGATCCTTTTTTTAGTAAAAAGCAGAAAATTAATCATTATGAGGGAGGAAACTGTACGCTTATGCAAACTAATTCTGAATTATATTTGAATATGGCAGAAGAAATC
>NZ_JAPCIN010000045.1:0-22463 GCF_025910025.1 Priestia sp. JV24 | reverse complement strand
AGGTGTGAGCAAAAAAGAATTTCTTGTTCAACTTTTGGAGAAAGAACTCTTTAAAGATTCAAAGAAGTAAGAAAAAAAACAAAATAAAAGGGCACTTTCCCTGCCAGGAAAGCACCCCATGTAGAACTCGTAAGGACTTCTATTATAACATGGGTTGCCCTCAAAAAACAGGAGGGTCTTATCATGGATCAAAGTGAAAAACTTTTAATGGGCATTGAACATGTTTTGAGTGTGGCATCTGATTTAGTTGATGAAGTTGCTCGACTAAAACGTGTAGAAGAAGAATGCAAAATCCTGAAAGAAAAAGTATTTCTCAATCAATTTACCTTTGCTGAACAACAAGTTTTTGAGCTCGCTTTAGATGGGTATTCTGGAAGGGAAATGCAGTTAATTCTGTCTAAAGAAGAAGCCACAATCAAATCACAAAGACAAACGATTATACGCAAATTAGGTGTATCCTCCATGAAAGAAGCTGTTAAAAAATTTCAACATTTAGATCACGAATCATCAAGAAAACTTCTTCAATCCCAATAAACTGACGTGACCTGCAGAGGGACTTCACATCATCAGAATATACACAATGAGTCACCTGTAAAGGAGACTTTATATCCACACTATATACTCAGAAAGGAACCTTAAGGTGTGCACCTAAGCAACTTTCGTGGTATCACGGTGAAGCTAGGCTCTGCCTAGCCCCACACACCCTGTGGGGGCAAAAACCCCTTATGCTCTTCAAGATGTTTTTTACGTTTTTTATGTTGGTGTAATAAAAACACAGAAAAGGAGAACAAACATGGAGATTAAAGTGAGAAATGTATGTCCGGTTGCTGTGGGTAAAGTAGATCGTTTAGCCAAAGAAAAAGGTCTTTCTCGACAAGCTTTTTTGAAAGAACAAATTGAAACATTATCAATCATGGAAGAAGTAGAAAAGAGAGAACAAGCCATCAATGATTTGTATGATCGAACGATAGATACCATGCAAAGATGCTCAGATGCGATGACAAATATGGATCATACATTCAATAAACTCTTTGGGGAGGATGAAGAATAATGACAGCAAGCAAACACAGAAGAATGATTTCTTTAAGTGAAGAGGCTGATGAATATCTTCATAAACATATGAAAGAAAGAGGCTATCGTTTTCCAGGAGATGCCATTGTAGATATCATTCGAAAATATGAACGATTAAAAAATAATGAACCTGATGAAACATTTTTAGATGCTGCTACAATTGACGCAATAGGTCATGCTTATCTGAAAAGAGCGAGTGGATTTTACCAGTACTTAGACGATGAGTTAAGTGAGATAAAAGAAACGACAAAGAACACACAAATAGACACTCGAGTATTAATGGAACTCGTTAATAATTTATACGACCAATTAAATATTCAAAAGTTTAAGTCCACAGAGTTCGGTGAAACAGAAGCTACCAAGAAGGCCAAAAGAGTTGCGCTACACAAAATTCAAGAAGAAAAAATGCAGTTCAGGGAAAAAAGAAAACGGGAAGCAGCAGAAGAAATGGACCATTTATTTGAAGATTAATCGTAGAGTTTATTGCTGAGACTTTCAATAGTCATTGTGAGCTTCTAAAAACACAAAAATCGGTAAACTATTCAGAAGACATTAAAGAGGCTTATACGAAGCGTATAAGCCTCCTAGAGCTATCTTGAGAAAACAGCTGAATATACGCTTCCCTATCACAAACGATATAGTAAAATTAAATGAACTATATAGTAGCGCATTGCTTTTTACTAACTCCAAGTCGTTTACCCCTCTATTTTTAAATCTCAACACAAGAGTTTAACTTAGGACCAACTTATAACTTCTATATAATCTTCCATACTAGCTTTAAGGCTAAAATCATTCCCCTGCCTTCATAGTTAGAAGTTACCTATACCATATTATGAGCATATTGAATAGGGTGATTTTTTCTCACCCTCTTTACAAAAAAGGACTACAAAAAATCACCCTACCCAGAAGAACCATTTGCGATTATCATTGAAAGTGGAAAAACCAATAAATCTTCAAAGTTATTAAAAATGCAGCATTATAACATACTTTTAACTATTTAGGGAGGGGTAAAAAAATACCCCTCCCCAGATTCCACAAATTCAGCTATGATGAAGTCGACTCCTAAAGAAATAACAAACGGATCGTAGCTAAAAATACTTGTTTTGATATATTTTGCTAATTTTTTATTGAATTATGAGACTACTTAACGCTATAATTAGATTAACAAAAACGTGCGGATAGAAAAAAGACTTCAACTGTTTAAGAAGTGCGGACAACACTCTTAAACCGTTCCCCCTAGTTACGGTAGGGAAAACACTTGTCGAAGTCTCTTGTTAATAGAGTTAGTTTCGTATAGAATAAAACTTATGGTTTTATTCTATACGAAATTGACATCTATTTCAAGGGCTTAGTTCATCAAAATCACGGCATTGTTTTCCTTTCTTTAGGGAAACAGTGTCTTTTTTGTGTTCCAAAAAGGAGAAGATGAACAAATGACAAAGATATTGACTTGCTATTTACCCGATGTAAATACCTTCAACGGACGATTCAAATGGTTATGGAAAGAAAAGCCTACCCTTCGTAAAAAGAAAGAGGCGTTTTTAGAAACCCTTCGTACATACTTTAAACAACAGCAAGAAGCCCTACATAAAGTATTCCCTAAAAAACGTATGGAACTGTTAGATTACGTGATTTATAACCTTGTTGCGACAGGCATTCAAGCGATTCACTCCAAAACACTTATGGAAAAGTTTGATGTATCCCAAAGTACCGTTTCTCGCTTTGTGAAATCGTTAAAGGAAACACCGTTTATGATTGTGGCCCGTTATATCAAAGAAGATACGACAGGTGCTCATCCCGATAGCTATGTGTTTATCCTTAAAAGCCATACCAATTTTGATCAAATTTGTGAGGAAATCTTTTTTGCACACGATACAACAGGTATTCAAACGCTTCAACAAGAAGAAATGACAACTCCTGTGACAACTCCTGTGACAAGTCCAGAAAGTGCCGAAAACGTTGATACACCAAGCTTTGAGGACGAAAAAACCTCGTCCCCCTTTATTAACCTTGATTTACCTAAAAAGCATTTAAATAATCATTTAATATCTGCTTCACAGTCATTTGCTTATATCAAAGGTGTGCCTAAGAAAGTAAATAATGTGTATGCAAGTAAATATGGTCATCAACTAAAAGATTTTTATGCGCGTATTCGAAATGCGGCAAAAGCAGTAAAACGAGATACAGAGATTAAGATTGTGAAAGAACAAATACATGAAGTCGCTTATACAGCCATTGTAGGCTTAGATAAATATGTCCATGAGGCGAATCATAAGGGTACTCCCCTATCACTGGACGAAATGTGCCGTCTTGTTTATCAAATTGCTTACAATCAATTTACCAATCTACTAAAAGGAAATACAGAAGCTCAAACATCTGAGTCAAACCTACATACAGAAGCTCAAACAAAAGCATTACCTAAGCCTAAACATATCATCCGTAAGGAAATCGTTCCTGATTGGTTAAAAGCTGAACAGGAGCAAAAAAAGCGTACACAAGATAAAGCTCTTTCTCTAGATGAGCAGCTTGAAAAGATCCAATTAAAGCAAGATCTAGGGCAAAAACTAACACCAGAAGAAGAAACCTTGCTGCAGGAACACAGTTCTACATACAGTTCATTCGAAGTAGCGCAACTGAAGCAGGATCTAGGACAAGTCTTAACACCACAGGAACAAGCGTTATTACAACAACATGCCCAATTACAGGACATCGTTTCGTAAACAAACAGTGAAGAAATCCCTTGGAAGCTAATGTTTAATAAGAGTATTGTTATTTAGAACATACTTCTAAGTAATCAATGTATAAATCTATGTAGGAGGAGATCACGATGCCACATAAAATGACAATAACAGGATCTGCGACAGGACCATTACGAGAATACGATCGCTACGTTGCCTTTGATATGCGTGAAAAAGGTTCACCTGCTGCTCCTAAAGGACTCAAGAAGAGTACGTTTATTTCGTATACCGTGTTTGTTGCGAAGAAAGCCTTTAATAAAACCGGACTAACAAAAAAGAGTATTATGCATGAAAAGATCTTAGTTCAAGGGGAACCAACGTTAGATATTCCCATTGACGAGTGCCCTGGGGAAATTGGTATCATCTGCTTCCAGATTACCGTTCTCCCGAATAAAAACGATAAAGAAGCCAATGAGTCAAATGATAAAAAAGAAGTGAAACAAGAGGCTTCTAAGGCGCAGCAAGAGGTTGCAGCTACTAAGCAGGAAGAAAAACAAGAGCCTGTAGCAAAAGAAGCAAAAACGGTACAGCCAGAAGTGAACGAAACACCTGTTCAAGAGAAAAAGGCTGCACAACCAAAGAAGCAGCAACCTATTCAGCCAAAAGGGACAAAGGATGTCGTGAGCTTTGAGGACATTATCGTTCCTGAAGCCTTCTTAAAGACACGTCCCAACCCTGTGAAAACAGAAGAAGTCATTGAATTTGTGAAACGTACAGGACACCTTGACAAGCCGTTAACGATTGAGAAAGGATCGAAGGTTTTAAAGGATGGCTATCGTCGTTATATTGTGGCCAAAATAGTTAAAATGAATAAAGTTCCAGTAGTCTATGAATCTAAAGAATAAAGCTTTTTAATCTAATTATCGCTTGTTATTTCTAATAGACAGCAAACAACTATAAAGTGTCCCCCTTTCATAGTTGTTTGCTGTCTATTTATCTTGAAAGCCATTTTCTACATATAGCTCATCTACTGTATGATTTCACCTTCAGTTGTTGATGATATTATTATAAGTCATTAAATTTAAAAGAACGCTTTAACTTTCCTTTTAGCTCAGCTAAATTTAATCATTTTATTTTTGATACATCATTAGTTGAATAATACTATTTTAGACCTATTATTTCATTTATGTGTCCAGACAACCGGATTTTAGTTAAACTTGAGGTTAACTAAAGAGAAAATTCATGTTTCTGAATAAAAAATAACTTTCTTTTTTTAGTTAAAATACAAATTTAGTTGAACCCAAGGTAAACTAAAACGATAATTAAATCAATAATAAGTTGTTTCCGTTTCATTTTAATCAATAATAATAGTCATTGATTAAAAGATAAAACGATAATTTTATTCAGGGATTAGTTATTATATTATTATTGTTTTAAGATTTACATAGGAGAAATTAGCAGTTAATATAGAATCAATAATGAGACAAGAATAATGTTATTAGAATCTACGTTAATCATCCCATGGTACGTTTCACTTCGAAATCAAATGCATGATTCTTGTATTATATTAATTATTAACTGACATATGGAGGTGTAGTTATGTCTGAAAAATTGTACTTACCAAAAGAAGTAGTAAATATACTGGGTATCTCTGGAGATTTGCTTCGTAAATGGTGCGAAGAATTCAATATTATTACAGAGTGGACAGGCACTGATTATGGAAAAGGTCATAGAAGGTTTACAAAAGAGAACCTAGAGACACTTAACAGTATAAAGAAGAAAATTCAGGAGCAAGGTTGGTCCTGGGATCAAGTGAAACAATGGCGTAATGGCGAAGAAATGACTATTAATGACCACGAAGAACGATCTATTTTAGAAAAGAAGATAGATCACCTAGTTGAAGGCCAGAAACAACAAATAGAATTTAACAGGATTCTTTCAGAAAAATTGGAGCTTCTAACAAAAGAACTTATTTCTACTCAAAAAGAGTTAGCTAATGCAAATAAAGAAATTGCAGCAACAAAGCAGCAAATGATTGAAGTGAAAACAGAAAATAAAGACTTAGAAGCATACATAGAAAACAGCCTAAAAAGACGCGATAAAGTTCTTCTTGAAAGCATTAGAAAAACTCAAGAAACGCTAAAAGATAATTCAGCTGAACAAGATTCAAATCAGAGCAAACAGAATCTTGAAGAACTAATAAATACTAATCTAAAAGAGTTATTAAAACAAAGAGATGAAGACCTTTTAAATGCATTTACTCATACTCAAAAAGAGTTGATTAAAGAACAAAATCAAAAGAAGACATTATGGCAAAAGCTATTCTCAAACTAGGAAAATCATTCCTGGTTTTTTATTTTGTCAACTAATAGATAATAGAAAAACAATAATATCTTTATTTAATTATTTATCAATTTCATAAAAATATCTAAATCGGAATTTACTTATGATTGCTTTAATTATCATTTAAGGATTATTTTCATGATTAACTGAATTTTATTGCTTAATTATAATGAATATGTTGAAGAATTGTTGAAAATTTCATCGTATAAAAACCAATAATTTAAAAGATAATTTATTTATTTTACAAATATACCTCTAAAATGTTTTAAATTTAATAAAACCGGAAATGAATCATTATTGTTTTATTTACGAGTTTATAGATTGACAATTCCCTAAATAAAACACGAATTAAAAAATAGATTTTATATAACAAAAGATTTAATCCTCTAAAAATAAAATTCTAACATTTATCAATACCACAATTAGCTCATCTAGTATCGTGACAACTTTGTTATATCTAAATTACTGACGCAAATCCAGTAGATATTACACTTTAAAATTAAGATAACACTAGTTAATAATTTATTAGATTAATCTCTTTAAATAGTTTATGTTTATATGGCTAAATGCATCGCTAAAGAAGAAAAAACCATCACGATGAGGGAAAAGGGTAATTATTTAATCTATGACGTTATTAAATAGCTAAACATGCTAATATCCCCTCAATTGGAAATACCGATTACTATAGTAACCATAGCATTACACGTATAATATCTCGTCCTCTTATGAATTGAAGGTTTTCACGTATATACCTAGAATAGTTCTCTTGATAAGAGGAGGTGATCATATGTTGAGAGTTATAACCGCAGAGGCAGCATATACCACCGAAGAATTAGCCGATATACTTGGTTTGCCCATATCAACTATACGAAAATACAACTTCCATTTTGCCAAAATTGGTGTGCAATTTACTAAAAAACAAGGTAGATTAGCATTAGCTTATACAAATGACGACGTTACCATCTTTCATGAACTAAAAAGAATTTATGCTCATCCCGAAATGACCTTAGAAAAAGCCGTTATAACCGTTGCAAAAAAATTTAACCTATTACAAATACCGGCCACTCCACCTAACATTTCAACTGAAAAGCAAACTCTTAGCCTAGAACCACGTGAGATGCAAATGACAGAGATACAAAGCTATATCGATACAAAATTTGAGGAACGCGAACGTCAATTAATCTCAATGGCTCGTGAAATCCGAGCGTTAAAAAAAGCACAACAACAAAAGAGGAGTTTTTATAAGTGGTTAAAAACCTTTTTTGAAAAATAATTTGCTAGAATAGTGGTGGTATCTCGTTATCTAATATTCACGCCAAAAACCTTTTCTTAGAGAGAAAAGGTTTTTGGCGTGAATTCAAATTTCAAAGAATATTGATAACAAAGACCGCCCAATATGTATCAGTGTATAAGGCGGTCTTAACTGTATTCATGCTATATGATTATGACCAAAATATCGACATTATTCCAACTCTGCATAAGCAATATTTATATACTGTTTATTTTATAGTTTATTATATGTTGTAAATTAAGATTTTTGCCTGTTTTTTTATACAAAAATGTATAGTTTTTTTAGAATGCGTCCATCCTTTATAAAAAGGAGTGTGTTAGTATGCCTAAAATCACTAAAAAAAGTAAGTTAGGAAAATACCTAATGGGCAAGGGCTATACTCAAACCAAATTAGTTAAAGCAACTAATTTAAATAGACATACAGTTAGTAAAATTTATAATGACTCAGATTATATTCCATCTGGCTCAACCATAAAAAAAGTAATGAATATCTTAAAAAAACTTGACTCGAAGGCGAAAGTAGAGGACTTTTTTAACTTATAAGCCCTATCATAGGTAAATAGGGCTTATTTATTGCATTAAGGATAAAAAACTTTATAAAAGTTTACTAGCAATCTATATACAGAAGAAAATGAGCATACTACTCCAAATTTTGATAAAAACGGTAGATCGGAAATCCCATGATTTCTTCTTTTTCCTCACCAGGAAGAGTAGCAAATATTCTCTTCGCTTTTGTCTTATTTTTCAACAAAACCTCACATGCAAAACATATTGTTTGCTCGTTATTCATTTCTGCTCTTACTTGTATGTTATAAAGATCATTTTGTTCATCTTCTGATAATTTATGGCCTTGCTTGAGTTTAATAAGATAAACATTAACTTTTGCAATTTCATCTTTTGGATACTTAGCTAAGTATCGTTGATTTAGATCAAGAGCAAGCTCTAAATAATTTCCATCGAGGGTTTTATCATAAAAGTCTATATACTCTAAAGAACTAGTAATTGTTAAGTCAGCTTGTATATCATGATGTTCATCGGCAAAAGATAATTTTACTATGTCAAAATCAAAGTTTGTATCTTTCACCATTTCTTCAATTTTTCGAGAAGCGAAAATGCTTACTTTTTGGTCATAATTTTCCCGATTATCAGATAACATAACAGGTTCAACAGTATCCTGCCCGTGATTACTAGCTACATCTGTTATAGACGAATATCTACCCGTTATTTTTAACGCTTCTTCACTATAAAGGTTAAGGAAACATCCATCTGCATATACTAATGCTAGTTTCACATATTTGGAAAGTTCAATATTGATTATCTCCGTTTTTTCTAGTTTTTCTTGATGAATATTTAGTAAGCTATATTGTTTATTTTTAAAGATATTGATTATAGCATTGAATAGGGAAGGGAAATCTTCCTTATCATCAAATATATAATTTTCACTTATTCCAATTTGAGTACAAATATCTATCAGTTCTTTGTAGGATTCAATCTCTTCCTCAATTTGTTGGAGATGTCCCTTTAAATTTAATGTCCCACCAGATAACTGTAGAGATTGAAAAGGAAACTTATTGCGCTGTATGTAATAGTTTATTAATCGTAAACATTTCATATAGGAACTAAGGCTTTTTACTCTTTCTAGATGGAATAGACCAGATTTCTTTCTCCTGTCAAAATCCAACGTTAAAGTATCTTCTATAACGACCTTGAATCCCTTCTCTGTTTCAATGATTTGGTAAGTAACAAGGGTGGATTCATTGTTCATATAAACGACTTCGTTTTTTCCAATTTTCAACTCATCTATTTTAACTTCCTCCACTGGTAACTTAATACCGTCGTCTGGGATACCATATATGTGAATTATCCCTTCATATAAATTAAAAACTTTCTTTTGCATGTTAACAAAATCTACTTTGTAAGGCGTAGATTCTTTGTTTTCAGATGTTTCAGTAGAGCCTGTTTGCTGTTTGTCTACCTCTTCTATAAATGTGTAACGTAAAGGATCTAAATCCCAATTTTTCATTTTTTTAAAATCAAAGGAAATAGATTTCTTTTCACTTGAACTAAGATGAGATAAGAATGATCTAACTTTTAGTGGGGCTAATATTCGATAATACGCTAGCTGTTCAACAGTTGTTGTATCAGTTTCTAGATCTTTTACTGCAACCTTTTTTTGGGTTTTTGTTGTAACCATTCAATTCTCTCCTTCTTCATGATAAACATTTAAGTCGTTAAAAACTCATCGAATCCTAGTATAGCTGCAACGAAAAAGCATTCGTTAGATAAATTAAATCCAACGAGTGTATTTCTCAGCTATTTCTTAGTCAATGAAATGGGTTTACTATCAAACAAAAAAATCCTGTTATATACAAGATTCTTGATCAAACATTATTATAAACAATCCAAGTCCAAACAAAATAAAATGAAAAAGGGCACTTTCCCGGCTAGGAAAGCACCCCCATGTCAAAACTTAGTACGTAACGGACTTTTATTATAACATAGGTTGCCCTCAAAAAGTAGAATGGCCTTATTATGGATAAAAGCGAAAAACTATTGAGAAACTATTAATGGGTATTAAAAATATCTTGAGTGTAGCGTCTGATTTAATTGGTGGGCTAAAGAGTGCAGAAAAAGAATGTAAAACCCTGGAATAGAAAGTATTTATGAATCAAATAACTCAAGCAGAACAAGAAGTCTTTGCTCTTGATGGTCATTCTATTTCAGCAACACAAGACATTTTCCATAAAGAAGAGTGCACGATTAAGAATCAAAAAAGAAGTATCTTAAAGAAGTGGAATACATCATGTATGACAGAAGCTGTTCAACAGTTTCTGAATTTGTATCAAGAATCCTCACAAGAACTAATACGTACTTCTTAACTATAAAATAGCCTCTAAGGCTACAAAAGCAGGCTTAAGCCTGCTTTTTCTTATACAGAGAAAAGAGCATTCCTCTCAAATGAGAAATGCTCTTTCCTATAAGCATGATTTGGGTTATCAAACGTGAACCCACCGTTAGGCTGACCACTTATATCTTACTATCTATGATGATCAATGTCATCACTTAATATTTTGAAAATATAAATATTTGTGTAATTTTCGAACCAATAAAAAAAGGACTACCTTATCCCCAAAGGTAATCCTTTCTTTTTTATGTAGATTCTACACAACTTCATTTTACATAATTAGAATAAAAAAACCATCATTCTGTTATATTTCCTGACTTAAATTATCAAATGTTATTTTTACCTTTTTCATGAAAATAAAAAAGGACATTTCTTTTATGCCCTGTTCTCTCGTATCAGCCCCGCCTACGCTAAATACTATGACAGCCACTCATGCCATCCAACCTACCCTTATTATAAATGAAAGCGGTTACAAAGTAAACTCATTAATTAAAATATTCTGTCTATTTTTTGTTGTGTCTAGTAGATTGAATAATTTCACATGTTATGAACAAACTACTCAAGAAGCTGTAAAGTTTCCATCCTTTAATCAAATAAATGTAGCAGAAAAAACAACTGAACGGACCCAGTTGTTTTTTCTGCTTTCAGGCTGTATATGATATACGGAGCTCCTTCTATAATTTGAGTAATATCAATGGGACTTTTTTATTTCAAGACACCAAGTAGCTAGTTTACATATATGCAGCTTTTTATACATCCCTGATATGACTGCGTTTACTCGATACCCAAGTGGGAGGAGGATGTATAAAAAGTGCACGTTATATATATGTCTTCAAGATCATCTTATATTGATTTATTTATAAAATTATTGTAAAATTATTCAGACTTTTTATAAATTAGTTTATGAATTCCCTCAAAAGCTACCTGTCCTGCAACGATGGGGTAGCTTTCTTTTTTATCAAAAGACATATTTTCTTAGTATCCTATGTTAAGTTAATTTTAATTCCACCCGAAGAAACCGATGGTTTTGGTCTTCCATCTCTTTGCTGTTTAGCTGAACCTTTGTATTTCTCCATCAATTCATGAATACTTGCTACCTGTATAATGCGGATGTGGTCGGAATTAACAGCATAACGAACAGGTGTAATTAAGATGACGGAGGGGAATATAGCTGCTCGATCTTCAGGCTGCCACTGCAACGTTTTCCACTCATCTGAAAAGAAAAACTCCTCGTATAGATTGATCTTCGCTTGCATTTTCTGTTCTGAGTACTGATTCCGTTGAATTTCAAACCAAAACGGAGAGCCTTTAAAAATACAAAAGAGGTCGGGTTCAATGCCTCCCTTTCGTCCAGTGGGCTTATCTTCAATAATAACCTGTTTAGGCATACCATACGTACACATTTGTTTATAGATTTCCAAGATAGAAAGGAAATGTAGTATTTTTTGAGAGTTCTTTTTAATCTTCGCGTCTACGGGCAAGTAAACCGTGGGAGAATACTGCTGTGTGCGTTCAATGAGTCCTAATCGATACAAACGCACCATGACACTATTACACGCATTTACAGGCGATTTCAGCTGTTTAAAGAAGAGTTCTACTAATGAGTCGCGATCCACAGCCCGAAACCGATCGATAAACCCAATGATGTCTTTATCACGCTGAGATAGTCGAAAACTCATCGCTGTTCCTCCTTCTCTAATAATCCAAAGATAGACTGTGACACAACCTCTAGTTGCGGTTCAGGATCTTTCACACGTGTTTTATAAGGGGAAAGCATTTCCTTACAAGCTTCTTCATCTAAAAAATAGGCTTGAAACTCTTTCACGTCATCAATCTTAATTTTCATACGACCCCTGGCAGCTGCATCAATTTCTTCTGCTCCGAGTACTCCAGCTACTTTCGCATTCGTCGCATCGGCTTGCCTTCCAGAAATCCGCACCCTTAAATTGGCTTTTAACGCAGAGTTTAATAAATCAGCATCCGGACGCTGCATGGCAATAATCGTGTGGACACCTAGTGCACGACCTTGGCTGGCAAACTGTTGAATCATCTCTACAAGATCCGTTTCTCTCTTCACGATGGACATTTCATCAATTACCACAACGATACGAGGGAGCTTAAAAGGAAGCCTGCTGATATGTGTGACGCCATGCTCTAAAAGTAAATCACCTCGTCGATACATTTCAGCTCGTAACAAGGCAAAAGGTTTTCGCATGTCTTTTGCTTCGAAACAAAGCGCATCCACATGCTCAATTCCGTGAAATAACCCTAAATCGGCTCGTTTGAGATCAACTAAGACTAAGCGTAAATAAGCAGGTGAGGTATACTTCACCCATGTTGTGAGGATAACCCGCATGAGGCTGCTCTTTCCAGCTCCAATTTCGCCAGATATTAATAAGGTTTCTAAGTCGGCAAAATCCCATGAAACGGGGTTTCCATAGATATCTTGGCCAATGCATACCGGAAGCTCCATTTTCTCAATATGAGGATGAATGACTTCATACTTATAATTGAGCATCTTAGGTAGGCTTTTGTGATGAACGGTAATACTAAAGTTCTTTAAGCTGCCATTCACTTCAATATTGCTGCCTAATACTTGTCGTAATGCCCATCTTTTTTTATTTAAAAGTTCAGGATCAATCCCATTTAGTAAGGAAAAAGTGTACCGAGTGTACGTATGATGGTTATCGATTTGATGAATTTTTGGAAACAGATAAGAGGTGCGGTCCCCTCGCTTCACCATCCGGTAAATCTCTGCCGTACGAAACGCTTTTATCAATTGGCCACGCAGTTTGAGTTTTTCAAACATGAACATTCCTCCTCAAAACATAAAGCTCGCAAAAAAGTAAATCAAGGCGCTATAGAAAGTGACAGGCAAGATAAAGCGCATTACTTTTGAGAACTGATCAACGAGATCAATGACACCCCATCGCTCTAATATTCGTTCGATGATAGCAACCCCTAAGACAATGCCTCCTATGGTCAAAATAGTGGAATCAAGCATGGCTAGTGGACTAAAAGGAACAAAGGAATAAGCCCTGAAGGGACGAGGTCTCGTAAGAGGTGCTTTGTGAGATGGGAGAAAGGTTTTTGGAAAGGTAAATCCTTTTGTTTTTCTCATGTTGATACCTTCTTTCACTCTTTTTATTTTTTTGCTTTTTACGTACCTGTTTTTTCAGCTCGACGCATTCGGTCGCCCCCTTCGCCTCTTCGGCTCAGCTCCCTTACAGGTTCCACAAATGGCTTCAACAGGGTTATAAAGCTTGTATTAACGGGGTATCGATACTGAACTAGCTACTGATTAGATAACGGAGTTACAATACTTTAGATACTATGTAGCTACTGCGGTAAGCTTGCCTGTCCAATCGAAAAATAACAAAGAACCCTTACTGCAGTAGGTAATGAGGAAGTAATGAGGTAAGAGGTGTATTATTTCTGATTTTTCGAATTTTTGTTGACAATCTAAGAAAACAAGTGTAACCTTTGTTCTAGTTGAATAAATTGAATATTCTTATCTCGAGAGGTGGAGGGACTGGCCCTAGGAAGCCTCGGCAACAGACTGTTAAAGTACTGTGCCAATTCCAGTAGCAATTTGCTTGAAGATAAGAAGAGAATCCATAACGATTATTAACCTCTTCTTATTTGTAAGAAGAGGTTTTTTATTTTGAAAAGAAAGAAGGAAACAAAACCATGACGAAGACATTAGTGAAGGCTCCATTTAAAGCTGATCACGTAGGCAGCTTTTTACGAACGACTCCCCTTAAAGAAGCAAGAGAAGCGTATGCGAATGGGAAAATTAATAAGGCCGATTTAAAATCGGTAGAGGACAAAGAAATTGAAAAACTTGTCCAGAAACAAATTGAGGTAGGGCTTAAATCCATCACTGATGGTGAATTTAGACGCTCATGGTGGCATTTGGACTTCTTATCAGGCTTAGAAGGCGTAGAGGAGTTTGAAACAGAATATATCAGCCAATTCAAAGGTGCAAAAACAAAAAATAAGGCGATTAGGGTAGTAGGTAAAGTAGACTTCAATCATCATTATATGCTGGAACACTTTACGTTCTTAAAAGAAGCTGTCGAACAGTATGGTGATGGAAGCCAAGTTGCTAAATTCTCTATTCCAAGCCCCAACATGTTATTTACTCGAATTCAAGAAGATACATATTACAAGGGAAGCAGAGATCAATTTTATCATGATACTGTGGCTGCTTATCAAAAAGCTATTCAGGCCTTTTACGACGCAGGCTGCCGTTATCTGCAATTAGATGATACTTCCTGGATTGATTTCGTTTCTGAAGAACGCATCAATGCGGTTGTTGAGAAGCTTGGTATGGATGTAAAAGACATTATCGATACTCGAGTAAGTTGCTTAAATGATGCTATTTCTAAAAAGCCTGAAGATATGCTCATTACGATGCATATTTGTCGTGGAAACTTTAGATCTACGTATATCACAAGTGGTGGCTACGATACTATATCTGATGCTATCTTTGCTAACTTACATGTAGATGGACTTTTCCTTGAATATGATGATAACCGTTCAGGAGATTTTGAACCATTAAAAAGTTTTACACGTAACAATCAAACCGTTGTATTAGGATTGGTAACATCTAAATTCCCTACATTAGAAGATGCTAAGGTCATTAAGCGAAGAATCCAAGAAGCAAGTGAATATATTCCTCTAGAAAACTTGTCATTGAGTCCTCAATGTGGCTTTGCGAGTACAGAAGAAGGAAACGAATTAACAGAAGAAGAGCAATGGAATAAAATTAATCACGTAATTCAAATTGCTCAAGATGTCTGGACAAATAACTAAAGAATGATTTAAAAGATATCTCTCCTGTCAATTAGGAGAGGTATCTTTTAAATCATGAGGTTTTAGGCAAGGTATTCCCTTAAGATTATACTATACCCATACGTCGGTTCCCTATTTTTAAAATGGAGCAATTCACTTAATAAGGATCGACTTCGTGACTTTTCTTTACAGCATCTTCTGTTGCTTCATTTGCAGCTAATGTACCTTGTCCATACTTTGATTTACCTATTTCACGACCAGGTACCTCACTTGTATTTTTCATATCCTGCATTTCGTGTAGTTTCTTTTCAATACCTTCCTTCACACGTCGGCCATATTCTTCATCAGCTTGTGTAAAATGAGAAATCATCGTTTCTTGGATCCGTTTATCACAAATAGCAAGTGCATCCGATAGATTTTTAATCAATTCATCGCGCTCCCAATCTTCAAAACTACGGTATGTGTGACCTGCCTGCCCATAATCGTTAGGACGGTCAATTGGTGCACTCATTGCGGCTGCATTATACGTTGGTTGATGTGGAACACGGTCTTTCTTATTTTCTTCCTGAAAGCCACCAAGCATTGAAGGCTCATAATTAATATGTGGATTATCCCCAGATTCCTTTGGGTCACGAATATCCATTTGACCGCGCTGCTGATTCGTATGAATAGGCACTTTCGGTGCATTCACAGGTAATTTTAGATAGTTGGCACCTACACGGTAGCGCTGTGTATCTGAATAAGAAAAGGTACGTCCTTGTAGCATTTTATCGTCTGAGAAGTCCATTCCATCCACAAGAACTCCTGTACCGAAGGCGGCTTGCTCGATTTCTGCATGGAAATCCTTTGGATTACGATCTAGCACCATACGGCCCACTGCCAACCATGGAAACTTATCTTCCGGCCAAAGTTTCGTATCATCTAAGGGATCAAAATCAAGCTCTGGATGATAACCATCCTCCATAATTTGTACGAAGAGCTCCCATTCTGGATAATCTCCACCCTCAATTGCTTCGTATAAATCCTGCGTTGCATGTCCCACGTTTTTGGCTTGTATCGTATTTGCCTCTTCTTGTGTTAAGTTCCGAATTCCCTGCTTAGGTTCCCAATGATACTTTACTAGTACAGCCTCTCCCTTATCATTCACCCATTTGTAGGTATTTACACCAGACCCCTGCATGTGACGATACGTCGCTGGAATCCCCCATGGAGAGAATAAAAATGTAATCATGTGGGTAGCCTCAGGTGTACGGGAAACAAAGTCAAACATTCTCTGAGGGTTTGGTACGTTCGAAGCTGGGTCTGCTTTAAACGCATGAATCATATCAGGAAACTTCATTGCATCACGGATAAAGAAAATCTTTAGGTTATTCCCAACTAAATCCCAATTCCCCTCTTCCGTGTACATTTTCACAGCAAATCCGCGTGGATCTCGAGCTGTTTCTGGAGAATCTTTTGCTCCGGCAACTGTGGAGAAACGAACCATCAATGGTGTTTTCTTGCCCGCACCTGAAAATACCTTTGCCCGAGTATATTTCTCTACTGGTTCGTCCCCCACTTTTCCATATGTTTCAAAGTAGCCAAAGGCTCCAGATCCTCGTGCGTGGACGACTCGTTCTGGAACTTCTTCGCGGTCAAAATGAGAAATCTTTTCGATAAAGTGATAATTTTCAAGTGTAGCTGGCCCACGATTACCAATTGTACGAATATTTTGGTTGTCTCTTACAGGATGTCCCTGACGTGTAGTCAGCGTTTCACGTTTTATATCATCCTCGTTTGAAGCATTAACGTCTTTATTTTCTGCCAAAATGAAAACCTCCTTTGAATGATCACTTTAATCTTTTTCCCTGTATTGGAAAATTTATTCAATAATACTTAATTTTTCATGGTTTGTCTCTCATACTATGAATTCAAATCTATAAAAACCGTCATTAGTTTAAATTTAATCTTTTTTCACTCTTTGATTACAAAATAAGGTGACATAAGACTAAATAAGTATTTATTTGTGATTACCCCTTTAAATTTCAAAATAACTTGTGCTTCCTTTCATATCTTGCACCTTTTCGTAAAGACTTTCATACTCTTCTACCAACTGTACAGTTAGATTTACTTTGAAACAAATGACAGCTTGTATAAATAAACTGAAAAATAAAATTTATTGAAACGTTGTTAAGAAAGAAAGAAATAACCCGATAGTAATTTAGTTCAATTTTTATTTGTAAAAAGTAAATTTAAATTCAAAAAGAGAAGGTATCTATATGAGAGAAAAATTTTCATTCAGAAAAAAAGATGATAGAAGGCTATCTATTCGAACCAAATGGATTTTATTTATTTGTACAACCACCTTTGTAGCACTTATAGGAACAGTTATATTTATGCAGATAAGTATAAGTAACGTTTTAAAAAAAGATGATTTGAGTTCGAACAAGGTTACTGCAAAAAGTGCTTCTGAACAAATAAGTTTAAATTTAAAAAGCTATGAAAATTCATTAAAACAGTTATCAGGAGTAGTATCTAACGAAATAAATACCAGAGATTCTGTTACTGGCATCGACAAATTATTACAAACTGTTAAGGAAAATGATTCTACCATTATTTCAACCTACTATATGGATGGAAAGACGGGAAAGCTTCATATTTCCCCTTATGCTGATTTTAAGCAGGATGTACATGAAACTAGAACATACAAAACTTTAACAAAGGCACCTAAAGTAACATGGATGGATGTATACAAAGATAAAATTTCTGGGAAAATTATGACTTCCGTCGTTTCTCCGGTCATCGTAAGTGGAAAAATGGTAGGAGCCTTAGGTTATGACATAGACTTAACTACAATTGGAGTTTCTAGAAGCAAAATAGAAAAATATACTGAAAATAATCTTGTCATCTTAGACTCACAAGGATTTGTGGTTAGTGCTTTTATAAAAAATTCTGACGGGAAAAATATGAACCCTGAAAAAAGTGGTACTGTAGAGGGCGTTAGTGATTTAATATCACACAGAGAAAACTTTAATTCACAATATGATTGGGTATCAAAGATTTATAAGAATGATTCTGTGCATTCTCTTGATGTGGAATTAAATAAGAAGGGTTATACTGGACAAGTGACAACAATACCTCATTTAAATTGGAAAGTGATTTCTTTAACACCCAAAGACATCTTTTCTTCTAAGATGAATGATATTAAACAAACTGGAATTATTTCAATAGTTATCGGTTTAATAATTGGGGCGTTGTGTGCCTATTACCTTTCTGGAATGCTAAAAAGGATTATACTTAATATTCAAGAAGTCTTAAAAAAGACATCAAGTGGAGATCTAACTACTGAACTAAGTATTTCATCAAGAGACGAGTTGGGAGATCTAGCGAAGAGTTATAACGAAATGCTTGCTGGCATGAGACAATTAATTTCTAAAGTGAAGAACAATGTTGTCTCTGTCGAAACTACCACTAATGGCGTTAGCACAATTGCTTCAGAAAATAACGTCGCAATTGCTGAAGTTTCCCAATCCATAGAGGAAATCGCAATGGGAGCATCAGCTCAATCAAATCAAATTGAAAATGGTTTACATACTATTAAAAAGTTAAGTATTGAAATTGATTTATTATTAGAGCAATCTAATACGGTTGAAAAAGAAATGAAAGAGGCTTCCAATCAAGTGCGAGTAGGTGAGGAACAAGTTGAGGGATTAAAAACCTCTTATAAAAAATTAGACTCGAATTTTAAAGATATTACACTAATGGTTTCAAATTTAAATAACAAATCAAAGACTATTGCAAATGTGACTGATCGCATTTCTGAAATAGCCGAACAAACTAATTTATTAGCTTTAAATGCTTCCATAGAAGCTGCCAGAGCAGGTGAGCATGGCAGAGGATTTGCCGTAGTAGCTCAAGAGGTTAGACGTTTAGCTGAAGATTCTAAACAAGCTACTAAAGACATTAACGAAGTTATAAATAGTATACTTAAAGAAAATAGCACACTTGTTAATATGATGACAGAAACAACTCAGACTAACTTTGAACAAAGCCAGGCAGTAAAAACAGTGAGTGAATCTATGACGTTTATTACTGAATCTTTAACTAAGGCAGTAGATTCTATTGTTAGAGAAACTGAATCCATTAACAGTATAAATCAACAAAAAGAAGTCGTTATTCAGATGATTCAAGAAATAAGTGCCGTTTCTCAACAAACTACGGCATCTGCTCAAGAAATAGCATCAATAGCTGAAGAGCAATCTGCATCTTCAAATGAGCTAACACGTCATACGGACCACTTATCTAAATTGATTATTGAGTTAGATACTGCAGTAGAAAATTTTCAAATTGAAATACGCTCTTAAAGTAGAACATAATGAGAAGCAAGACCAGCATGAATAGTTATAAACGAAAAAGAAGTCACCCCTAGGTAACTTCTTTTTTTATTCTAATATGCGTGTGCAATTAATATTAAAAGGAAAAGGAGGGACCAAGCACTCCCTACAACCTTAAATGAGATACGCATAAATTTTTCTGTTGAAACCTTAAATAGTTTTTCAAGGGCAATAAAGAAGATTTCAAGCATCTATATGTAAGGGGGCGAACTAATTTCATTATATGAACGCTTCCCTGCATAAATAAAAAATCCTGCTAAAATCATGCAACAAATAATAACAACTACCATTCAAGTCCTGGATTCTTTTATAGTCTAAATATCGCCTGATACAAATTCTCCATAATCACCTGTGGCAATTCGTATATAGGGTTCTATTGCTTTATCATAGAGACAAAAAAAGTAGCACTTACTAGTTCTTTTCATTTAACCTCCCTTTTAGTTTCTGAATAGCTCTTAATACTTCATTCCTGTTTTTAGCAAGCTTCATCCACTTTGGCAGTCGACTCTCGACACTCAAATAATAGGGATGTGATTCCCTAATTTCAGCTTCTATATAGCTTTCCATATAACCTAAATGTTCTAAGTTTAATGCCCATAAGACGTTTCCACCACATTCAATTTGCAAGTAGAGTGGAAGTTTAAAATACCAGTCACAGGGGTCCCCAGTTAAAATTACTTCATAATTAGCTTTAGGTTCATAGGAGACTCTAGCTTCTCCGTAACCATTTGCTTTTATAACTTTGTCTTTTGTTGCTCCGCAAGCAGTACAAACAAACCTTCTTCTGACGTTAGCAACATAGGGGCTCGGGTCATCTAAAGTTATGACTTTTGCACAAGAGGCACAATGAGGACAAACCACTAAAAATTCATATCCTAGTCCGATAAGTGTGTTATTTTTATTTAAAAATGTTTTTTTCAAGATGTTTTCCCCTTTGAATTTATTAATTCATATTATCGAAGCGATGGGACTACAACGTTGGTTCCAACTTTAATCCTACATCAATCGCCAGCTGCAAATACTAATTTATTTAGCTCCAGTGCCTCTAAGCAAAGACCCTTTAATGATTCAGCAAATGTTCTCGCTTTTAGATCTATCTTCTGTGGTTGTCGACAGGTAGTCTGCAATACTTCACATATCTTTATTAATTGATTTATTTCTTGTACAGAAAACAACTTGTCACCATATTGATCTAATCCTGTTAATAATTCGAATGAATCCCCCAACTTCCTTTCTAACAGGTAACCCTGTATATTTTCCTCGAACTTTACAGTCTTAATAGAAACAGCTGCTTCTTTTTCATTATTGGCAATACAGAAATCAATTCCTATCACTGCTGTCTTCCTTTCCATATATTTTCTATAATTAACTTCTATTCACACTATAATGGTTATTAAAAGGTGTACAGATAGGCATAGCATTAAATATCTGTACTCTTTAAATTATACTCTAGATGATTTTTTATTTTATTGTTCGACTTTTAATATAAACGAGGCGTTTCATTAAGAAGAAAAAATCTATAAGAATTTGTACGATTAACGTTTTAACTTTAAAACATGTGGTACACATACAGTACAACACCAATATTATTATTGATTGTTGTGAAAAGGTAAATACTTAATTTATGAAGGGACTGATTAGTTTTGAAAGAATTAACAGCGACTTCAACAAACGTATTACCTCAAATTGAAAGTAGATATTCGTACCTTACACAAGGCACTTTGGTTATGAACCGATATACGTAACGAAAGGGCCTCACAAGGGCAAATGAACAAATTCCTAAACAGTATGGGAAGAAGCCTGTATCTTTTTAGATACAGGCTTCTTCTTTTTGAGTTTAGTCGGGTAGGCAGGCACTCTCACGAGCGCCCGCCCCCCCTAAGAACCGTACGTGACAGATTTCCCGTCATACGGCTCAAGCCTTCTTTTTATCCAAACAACTTCTTTATTTAATACATGGTACATGTACTAATTTAGTAGCTTTACCTATAGGAGTTTCTAAGTTTCGCACTGTAACTTCTTCGCCATTTTGTAGAGTGTGTTTACATAATGTACAACGATAACCTTGTTTTCTTGCGAGTTTCATTCTGTCTAGCGTATTTTCGCTATCGAAGACCTTACGGTCTCGCTTTTCCCAATACTCTTTTAGGTTCGGATCATCTGGACTGTTCTTATAGGCTACCATCATGTGTCGTTCTATTTTAATCCAGGCCATCTTCAACAATTGAATATTAGTAAGTGGACAGGTGAGAGTCCATTTATCATTTCCACCGTGGTTGGGTTTCTTAAAATAACGCTTAGTAATCCACTTCCACGACTTTTTTGGGTGTAATTGTTTAAGATGTTTGATTAACTTAGAGAAAACATAATGGTCCATATAACTAAACATCTTTTTGGAAACGACATGTTTCCAATACTGTCCGTAACCTCTAATAATAGGATTTAAGACACGTATAATTTCTTTTACTGGTCGTCCTCTCATCCTTGTGAACGTATCTTTTATCTTGTTTTTAGCTTTTTTAATACTATTTTTGCTAGGTTTAATGAATAACTTCTTTCCTTGTCCTGTTTCGTATTGACGCAGCGAGAAGCCAAGAAAATCGAACCCATTATCGATATGTGTAATCCTAGTTTTATCGGCGCTGAGTGTAATTCCTCGTTTTTGTAAATAAGGAATTAGATTTTGATACATACTTTCAGCTTGTTCCTTCGTTTCCGTTACGATGACGAAGTCATCAGCGTAGAGAACACGTCCTACCTTACATTTTGGGTCGATTTTATATCCTCCGTTTGGTTTATAAGTCTTTTTATAGACAATACCAATTTCTTCTTCCATACCGCATAAGGCGATATTAGCTAGGAGGGGAGACACAATCCCGCCTTGAGGGGTTCCTTCTGTTGTCGCACGAAGCATATCCTGCTCTATGTAGCCCATTTTAAGCCATCTTTTGATGAGAGCGTTTCCTGGAAACATAGATGTTCGTTTAATTATCCACTTATGATTA
>NZ_JAPCIN010000044.1:0-2481 GCF_025910025.1 Priestia sp. JV24 | reverse complement strand
TTGTAAACGCTAGAATATAATTGACAGTTTTTGCTCAATGTAATTTTACACTTTTGCTTCAATAAGCTAGAACTCTAGTAAAATAATAGAAGGTGTTATTTTACTGGGGGGACAGCGTCTTGGAGGAGAAGTTAATGCTTTATTTAAATATTCAACAATTACATCAACGGAAGTTTAAAGTATCTCAAATTGCACAGGAGCTCAAAGTATCAAGACCAACCGTTTATAAATATTTAAAAATGACATTTGAAGAGACAAAAGCATACATGGAACAGCTTCAAGGCAAAGGTAAGAAATTGGATCCCTACAGGGATTGGATTATCGCTTGGCTTGAAGAATACCCTCATCTCAGTGCAGCGCAAATCCACGATTGGCTCTTAGAGCGTTATCCCGATTTAGTTGTTGGCGAGAGTACAGTAAGAGCATATGTGAAAGAGATGCGGGAGATTTATCAGATTGAGAAAAAAGTAATAATTCGGCAGTATGAAGCAATCCCTGAACAACCTATGGGTAAGCAAATCCAGGTGGATTGGGGAGAAACGAAACAGAAGACAACTGAAAAGAATGAAATTAAACTATATTTCATCGCTTTTGTCTTAGCTCACTCTCGATACAAATACATGGAGTGGCAGGACCGGCCTTTTACGACAAATGATGCCATACGATGTCATGAAAATGCATTTCAATTTTACGGAGGACGCACAGAAGAAATTGTGTATGATCAGGATCGTTTAATTACAGTAAGCGAAAATTCAGGTCAGCTACTTTTAACTTCTGAGTTTCAAAGCTATGTAAATGAACGTAAGTTTAAAGTTCATTTATGTCGTAAGGCAGACCCAGAATCAAAAGGAATGATTGAGAACGTTGTAAAGTACATAAAGGGAAATTTCGCAGACAGCCGAGTATTTAGCAATATTGAAGATTGGAATAACCGTGCGTTACAGTGGCTACATCGCACTGGAAATCAACATGTTCATCAGACAACGAAAAAAAGACCAGCTGAAGTGTTCCCCGTCGAAAAGCAACACTTACAGCCCGTCTCTTCACCACTCTCATACGAAAGCGTCATTACCCCAAGTATAACAAGGAATATTAGTAAGGACAATACAATACGGTTTAAATCAAACCGTTATTCCGTTCCTCTCGGAACGTATAGTGCAGCCTCTGATAATGAGGTTTTTATTGAAGTCACTTCGAGCCAACCGCCAACGCTGATTATCCGTAAACAGTTAGAGGGAGAAGTAATTGCTGAACATAGCATTAGTAATGAAAAGGGAAAGCTTATTCAACATCTACATCATATCCGGGATCGTTCAAAAGGTATTGAAGAATTTAAGCAACAACTGGTTTCACATTTTGAAGATCAGGAACGTGCAACTTCTTATTTAAATGAAATTTGTTTAAGATACCCACGGTATCGGCGTGATCAGCTCATAATTATTCAAAACGTCATTGAGAAATATCCAATGTGGATTGAAGCCACTTTGACTAAATGCATGATAGATAAACTTTACAGCGCCAATGACTTTCGGGATATAGCAAACCATCAAAATGCATTACAAACTGAATGTACCCAAAAGGTGAAGCCTCCCTTTATAAAACATTCAGGTAAAGACAACATCATAGTGACAACTCGCTCCCTTACTACTTACACAAGTATTTTAGGGGGTGAACCACAGTGAATAAGACTGTAAATGACTTGCAGGAGCACTTTCGCCAATTAAGGTTATCGGAAACAGCTGAGGAGCTACCAAAGCTCCTACGTGAGGCTGAAAAATCTTCTTGGACGTATTTAGAATTTCTTGAATCTATCACACGTTATGAACTGAGAAAACGTGAAGTAAAGAGTTTAGAAAGAAGAATGAAGTGGGCGCACTTCCCTTACGTGAAGTCATTAAGTGAATTTAATTTAGAAGAGCAAACAGCTTTAACGGGGCGCCAATTGACCCAGCTCGCAGAGCTAAACTGGCTTGAGCAGCAGTATAATTTAATTTTATTGGGACCGCCAGGCGTTGGTAAAACATTTTTAGCAATCGGTTTGGGAATTGAGTCTATTCACAGAGGTTTCAACGTCTATTTCGTAACTATGGGTGAGCTTATTCATCTTTTAAAAACGGAAGAATTTCTAAATAAATCAAAAGTGCAGCTAAAGCGATTAAGAGGCGCCGATCTGGTCATTATTGATGATTTAATGTATATGGCAATGGATCAGCGAGAAGCAAATTTGTTTTTTCATTTAATTAATCATTTGTATGAACGAAGTTCCATCATTCTTACATCCAATAAAAGCCCTGAACAGTGGGGTGAATTAATGGGAGATCAGGGAATTACCACTGCGATTTTAGATCGTTTACTTCATCGTGTAGAAGTCATTCATATGGATGGAGATAGCTATCGAATGAAACATCGAAAAAGTGTATTTTCAGCTGAAGTGTAAAAAGTAAATAAGCAAAAAGTGTAAAATTCTACTTGACGTCTACA